>QHYH01000082.1 GCA_003223215.1 Acidobacteriota bacterium | reverse complement strand
GTTTTTCTTTTCCGTCATCCAGGCCGACTTATCCTTTGCGGCGATCACCTCTGCGGCCGCCGACAGGTACTCGCATAAATGAGGGAAATCGACCAAATAGTTGGCTTGCGCTCCAAACTGGGCTTCCCTCTGCTCGGTAATCCACACCGCCCCATCCCCCACCCCATGGATCTTGGTCTGGCGGCCCGCTCCCGCCTGCAGGGCGCAGACCGCCAATCGCTCTCCCGCTTCCTCCGCGCTTCCCAGTGTGGCGCCAAAAATGGGAGTCACCGAACCCGGTTGATGCGCCAGAGCCAGACGGGCTTCCTTCCAGCTCACTTGGCGAGTCTTTCTACGATCCTGCGGGGCTTCTCCGGCTCCCGGCTCCGCCGTTTCTACCACCGGCAGCATGCTGCCGTCGATTTCCGCAATCAGCACCGGCACGCCCGCCACACCCCCACTCTCGGGCCAATCGCTTTTCTGCTTTTCTTGCGCCAGCATCGCCGCCCCGTGTTCCTCTGTCACCACGCGCACGGCGCTCACCGGAACTTCAATTCCGTAATGCTCTTTCAGCTTCGCCGCCGCCCCGGCAAAGGCATTCTCGGCACCAAAATCGGTCATGGCTCGCTGTAGGCCTTCCGAATAGCCACGGCACTGCACTTCCGCCGATGCGCAAAAGGGTCGTATCTCCGGCCCGCCACGGCCTTGGGTGAAGACTTCCTCTGCGATTTCGATTTTCCCTAGTCGCGTGTGCCAGTAGAGGTTTTTTTTTCCTTCCGGTTCACCCCTGGCTTAGCGTTGTATTCCTGTTCTTTCCCCATTTGTCGCAATTCTTCGATGATCCGTCTCTCGGCTTCGGCGGCTTTCTCGATATCCCCGCCGGCGTTCTCGATAATGCCGAGCAGCGTCTCAATCTTGGCCTTCAGCTCGGGGTATTCCTTCAGTCTTTCCTCCAAGGTCACTTTGCTGGGAACAGAACTGTTCTCCATTTCCGAAAAGCGTTCTGCCATGGGTTCTCCTTGAGATGGATTTACCCATATTGACTTAAACAATTCTGAAGGATTTGTCCAGCCTAAACCCTCGGGGAGAATCTGCAAAGGTACCCCCGTTCAACCCCCGTTCAGCCTCCGTTGCACAGAATTGACTCGCACTTTCAATTGCACCCAGAAGTGGGGCGTAAAACTCGCCGGGGACGGAGAGGACACGAGCCGCCTCGCAAAGAACCCGCTTCGGAAAGCGACCAGCCCGTGCCCAGCAAAGAAACGGATTTGACGCGAGACGCACAGAAAGAGTGCGAGCAGGAAACAAAACCTCAAAGGCGGGGGACCATCAGGGCGGGCGGCCACGGAGCGAGGGCTCCGTGACGCGCCGCCGTTCAGGTTGCAGTTCGGGTTGTTTGGTGTGGTCACTGCCGGCTGCTCGGCATCCCTCGCGGATCGCGAGAGTCGAGCGAGAGCGCGTCAGCTCTTCACGTTGATGGTTGCCGGCTTAGACAGCCGGAACGTGAGCGGCGTCTCCGGACGAAGTTTGACGTCGCGTTTCGCCGTAACGAGCGCCACGGTGGTTCCCGCGGCTGCGCCGACAGGTCCACCGATGGCCGCGCCCATTCCGCCTCCGGCCAAAGCGCCAATCAAGACGCCTCCGCCGGCCCCGCCGCCGATCCACAGCAGGTGGTGCTTCAGGTGGCCACGGCCAAGTTCACGGGAAGAGTAGCTGCGAACGGGATAGTTCTGCCCGTCCACGTCCACCGATTGCAGCGCGAGCAGCAATTGTGGACGACCCTTGAATCGTCCCGCTTCCTTGGCCTCGACCACAACTCCCTCGGCATGAGCGCCTTTGGGGATGACCGTTTTGCCCTCGATCACCACCGGCTTTGAGACCGTGGCCCGGAAGTGGTGCCCCGGTTTCGTGCCGGTGGACACGGCCTGATCCAGAACCACGTGAATTCGCGTGTGTTCCGGGACGGTGACGGGGTCGGTGCTGTGCCCCCACTTGGCAACGGCGCTACTTGCCAGTGCCGCTGTCAGCAGAACCGCCCCTCCCGCGATGAGGTAGTGCCGCTTGCTCAAGTGCAGCCCGTGTAGCTTTTTCGGCTGCAACTTGCGCATCCGTTGCTTGGTCAAGCCCAGTTTGGTCCAAACCATAGTACCCTCCCATCTTTATTTAGAGGCACCGGGCGCGCCTGAAGCCGCACTCATAAGTGCTTGGAAAGGAATGGGATGCTTTCGCCGCACGGGAATATGGGTGATATTCTTTCAATCCCGGTGAAAATATGCAGTACTGTGAGTACCAAGTGGCAAGCGGGGAAATGGCGTTCCGCTATGGCTCGGCTCGCCGACGCAAGTGGGAAAGCACAGTGCTTGCGCATCGCACTTGGTTTCTTCGAATCATTGTGTTTTCCTAAAAGGGATGCCATGGGCCTAAAGAAACCACACTTCGTCGCTTGGTTGCTTGGCTGCGTTCTGGCCGCGCCGGTGTTTGCCCAGCAACCCACGATCCGTCTTGTGCGGAATCCCGACCCCGCTCCGGACTTCAAGCTCGACACCCTCGAGGGCAAGCCAGTGAGCCTGGCAGAATACAAAAGCAAAGTGACTCTCCTGAATTTCTGGGCCACGTGGTGCGGACCGTGCCGCGCCGAAATCCCCGATCTGGTCGAGCTGCAGAACAAATATAGGGACCAGCTCCAGATCATCGGCCTGGTTGTGGATGACGACGATCCGCAGGCCATCAAGAAATTTGTCGAGCAATTTGGAATCAACTATCCCGTCGCGATTGCCACCGATGAATTGCGCATGGAGTACGGCGGAATCCCGGCGCTGCCTACTTCATTCTTGCTCGATGCGCAAGGCCGCGTGGTGCAAAAGCACGAAGGCTTGCACGATCCGGTTCTTTACGAAGTGGAGATTCGCTCGCTGCTCGGTTTGCCGATTGGCAATGTGAAAGTGGAAACGTTCGACGATACCGGACAGATTTTCTTGAAGCACGCTGACCGCGCCATGCAGCTTCCCGGTGTCGATCTGTCCAAGCTGACGGCGGAGCAGCGAACCGTCGCGCTTCACAAATTCAACGCCGAGTCGTGCACCTGCGGGTGCCAGTACACGCTCGCGCAGTGCCGGATCTGGGACCGCAATTGCGCCGTCAGCAAAACGGCCACGGGACAAATTATTGACGAGCTGCTGGCGCCTGCCCAGCGCTCCGCCGATCCACTTTCGCATGAGAAGCCCGCGCCGCGCGCAACTCCGCCTGCCTCCGCCGAGCCTGCCCCGGCGTCTTCGTCGCCGGTAAAACCCCCCGCTCCGGAAAAGCCGAGCACGCCCACGGCCTCCCGGTCCTGAAGACCTTTCCGCCCGAAAAGCCGCGCAGCCGAAAAATCACATCTAGAAGAATATTCTTTGTTGTCGAGCGACACGAGGATCGCGGCCTTGCTTGCCGAAGGAAGCATTGGGTATTACACTCGCGCGGCCTGGCAGTGGGAGACTTTACGCAATCCATCAGGATTTGTGTCGAGGAGGAAACTATGAATCGTCGAATGGGGTTTGTTGCGGTGGCGTTGCTCGCGGGAGGAATTTTGACGGCCCGCGGAATATCTTCGCAGGTGACCATGCAGCCGACACGGAAGGTCATCAAACTGGCCGGAGGGCCCGTTTCGGCGCCCTTTAGCGACGCGATTCTGTCCGGGAACACGCTCTATTTGGCGGGGCGCATCGGAATTGATCCGAAGACCGGCAAAGTGCCGGAAAAAGTAGAAGATGAGATTAAACTGTTGCTTGACGGAGAAAAGGAAGTGCTGGCACAAGCGGGGATGACCATGGACGACTTGGTGTACGTGCAGATTGCGTGTTCGGACTTGTCGCTGTTTCAGAAATTCAATCCCATTTACGCGAGCTACTTCACAACCAAAGACTACCCGGCCCGGGAATTCATCGGAGCGGGCTCGCTGCTACTCGGGGGGCACTTCGAATTGATGGCTATTGCAGTGAAGCGATAGCGGGACCCCCCAGCCGGCAAATCCCTAAAAGGCACCTCGATCCCCGCCTCCGCAAGGCTCCGCAAGCCAAGGGCTTGACAGGAGGAAGGGGCGGAGTATAATTAACGGCGTTAAGTAAGTGAGAGGTAGTTCCCATAAAGTGGGAGTGAGGGAACGCAGGGCGCGGCAGAAGAAGTACTTGCGGCAGGAGATCCTGGACGCTGCTAGCGAGCTGTTTGTACGCGACGGCTACGAAAACGTGTCCATGCGGCGCATCGCGGACAAAATCGAGTATTCCCCAACAACGATTTATATCTATTTCAAGGACAAGGCCGAGCTGCTCGAGCAGGTGTGCAAGGAAACGTTCTCAAAGCTGGTGCAAAGGCTCGGCAAGATTATGGAGCAGCCCGGGGATCCTGTCGAACACCTGAAAAACGGGCTTGTTGCGTATATTGAGTTTGGACTGGAAAACCCGCATCAATACAGGGCCACTTTTATGGTGCCGATTCCGGAGGCATTCGACCGCGAAAAGCATCACCGCATGGACTCGGTAGGGATGCAGGCTTTTTCTTTCCTGACGCGCGGGCTGACCGACTGCATCAGGGCAGGGAAGATGCGAGAAGTGGACGTGGACCTGGCGGCGCAGACGCTTTGGGCGGGAATCCACGGGGTTACCTCGCTATTGATCACGCACCATAGCTTTCCCTGGGCCGGGCGCGAGAAGGTGATTCAGGCAACTGTGGACACACTGGTGGCAGGGCTGGCGGTGTAGCGCGGGAAAATTTTTTGGCATCTGGGTTAACAGTGTTCAGGTAACGAGCGGTGTTACTTTTTGCGAGCGCCGAGCGTCTTGAGGATAGCAGCGAGCTGGGGCGAGCCACGGAACAGGAAGCCGCAGCGGAGCTGAAGCACGGAAATGCGGTTTCTCTGGGATGCGCTCGACCGCAAGTGTCCGCGATCAGGGCGAGGAGGAGTAGCGCAATCCTGAGCAGCGATGAGCCGTCAGAACATTCCCAGATTTCCTCCCGTGCAGCTGCTTCGGCCGATGGCGCGCGGACCGGGCGTGCCAGCAAGGTGGGATTTCCCAAGAAAGACAAAGGAAAAGAGATTCGCTGGCGACCTAGATGACCATATATGATCACGTATTATGTGCCACTTTTAGAGCATATGCCCATATATAATCACTGCGAGATACCCAGAAAAGCGGCCTATTTTTGCTAAGCCTCTTATTTTCTGTAGCATATTCGTTCTCATAAAGTTTACCCCAAATGGAGACGCTCATGCATCTAACCACGTCCAACGGGAAGAAACTCATGTTGCGAATTACGACTCAGAAGAAGCGCGGCAAAACGCTGCTAAGCATAGAGGGCCGATTGGCGGGACCGCTGGTTGGCACGCTCGAACAATGCTGGAGGGAGCTGCGGGCCGCGGCACCTGGCGAGAAGCTGCACTTAAATTTGTGCGGGGTGAGCTTCATTGACGCCGCCGGAAAGATGCTGCTCAAAGAAATCCACCGCCAGGGCGGGGAATTGATTGCAGAGGGCTGCCTGAATCAGGCCATTGTCGATGACATTGTGAAGAGCGAGAAGCAAACCAAGAGTCACGGCCGCAAAGAGCGTCCGAAGGGGTCGCACATCGTTTTTTACGTGGTCCTGTTTGCCCTACTCGTGAACCCCGCAACCGTTCGCGCCCAGTCAAGCCCGAAAGCGCAAACCGCTCCAGCCGCTCGGCCAAGCGAGGTGCTGCGGCTGACGCTTGACCAGGCGGTGGCGCTCGGGATCAAGCAGAACCCGACGGCGCAAATTGCCATCTTGACGGCGGCCGAGAGCGAGCAGGACAAAAACATTGCGCGAGCGGACTTGTTGCCGCAACTAAACGCGCGCATTTCCGACGAGGCGCAAAAGATCAACTTGCGGGCGGAGTTTGGCGGCGTGCCTGCTTTCCCCGGACTTCCCAAGACACTCGGACCTTTTCAATTGTTCTCGGCAGGTCCGAGCGTAAGCGCACCGGTGTTTGATTTGACCTTGTGGGAAAGGTATCAGGCAGCGCGGAATACGGCGAGCGCGAGCAGGGCCAACAGCCTATCGACCCGCGAGCAGGTGATTCTGCTGGTGGTCTCGCAGTACATCGGGACGCTGCGGGCGGTGGCGAACGTCCAGGCGTCGCAATCGCGGGTGGAACTGGCGCAGGCGCTCTATGACCAGGCGGCGGACCTGCAGAAAGAAGGCGTGGGAACGGGAATCGATACTCTGCGCGCCAATGTGGAACTGCAAAACGAAAAGCAGAGGCTGCTTGAAGCGGAAAACGATCGGGAGACTTCTCTTTATGGCTTGAGCCGGCTGCTCAATTTGGATCCCCGGCAGAAGATCGAGTTGGCCGACTCGCTGCGTTTCTTTGAGACGCCACAGCCCGATGTCGAGGCCAGCATTGAAGAGGCTCTCGAAACCCGGCCGGAGTGGAAAGCGCTGGCTTCGCAAATCAAAGCCGCGGCGGACCAGAAAAAAGCCGCCCAGTATTTGCGGCTGCCGAGCGTCCGGTTCGACGGCGAGTTCACTTACGTGGGGAATTCAGGGAGCACCACGCTGCCGACCTATACCTACGAAGGAAGCGTGAATTTACCGCTGTTCACCGGGGGGAGGATCCACGCAGAAGTGGCGAGCGCGGAGCTGGAAATCCGGAAACTCCAGGAACAGCGCGCGGATTTGCGCAACCAGATCGCGCTGGATGTGAAGACCGCGCTGCTGAATCTGGATTCGGCGCGCAGCGAAGTGCAGGTGGCAAACCTGGGTGTGCAACTTTCCAAAGAGGAGGTCGATCAGGCACGCGACCGCTTCAAAGCGGGCGTGGCGAACAACATTGAGGTGATCCAGGCGCAGGATTCACTGTCCCGCGCGAACGACAATCAGATCGCGGCGCTTTACCGGTTCAATCAGGCGCGAGCGGATCTGGCCCGATCGATCGGGCAGATGGAAAAAGTTTACGCCAAGTGACACAGGGGGGGCGATGAGCGTCGAGATAGAAGTCGGACTGGAGAATGCAGCGAGGGCGCCGAAGATAACCGAAGAGCTGCCTTTAGAAGAAGCTCCGAAGGGCCTGGCCAATCCGAGAACAAAACGGCTGCTTTTTGGCGCAGGAGCGGTGTTGCTGGCCGCCGCCGTGGGATTGTTCCTCTATTACCACAACCGCGAGTCGACCGACGACGCGCAAGTGGATGGACATATCACCCCGATGGCCTCGAAGGTGTACGGGCGGGTGGCGGAAGTGCTGGTCGACGACAACCAGCACGTGAAAGCCGGCCAAGTGCTGGTGAAGATCGATCCGCGCGACTACCAAACGGCGGCGGACGAGGCGAAGGCATCCCTGCTGCTCGCAGAAAGTGAAGCCAGGTCCGCGAGAGTGGACGTGCCGCGGACGCGGGAGAACGTCTTGAGCGGAACAACGAGCGCAGATGCGCAACTTCTGGAAGCACAGGCCGATTTGGCACGCGCGCAAACCACTTATGAACAGGCACAAACCGCAGATCTGGCGTGGGCGCAGGCAAATGTGGAGAAGAGCCTGGCCAACGCCGAATTGGCGAAAGCGGACCTGGCGCGGTATCTGCCGCTGATGGAAAAAGGCGAAATCTCGAAGCAGCAGTACGACGCGGCGAAAGCCAACGCCGACGCCACCGCGAGCGCGCTCAGGGCGGATCGCGAGAAGCTGGCGCAGGCACAGCGCAATGTGGACGTGGCCAAGGCGCAACGCGAAGCCGCCAAGGCGCGGGTTGAGCAAGCGAAGGCGGAAGTGGTTTCCGCGCATGCGAATGTGAAGCAAGTGAGCATGAAGGCCGCGGATGCTCAGGCGAAGATCGCCAAAGTGGAGCAAGCGCGCGCAGCGTTGGAGGCAGCGCAACTGAACTTAAGCTACACGGAAATCACCGCACCGGTGGATGGCGTGGCGACCCACAAGCAGGTCGAGCCGGGACAGATCGTGCAGGCCGGGCAAGGGCTGCTGGTGGTCGTGCCGCTCGAGAGCGTGTGGGTGACGGCGAACTTCCGGGAAACGCAATTGAAGGACATGAAGCCGGGACAAAAGGCGGAAGTGAAAGTGGATACCTATGGAAAAACGTTCAGCGGGCATGTGGACTCCATCGCCGGAGCGACGGGGTCGGTGTTGAGCCTGCTGCCGCCGGAAAATGCGACTGGCAACTTCGTGAAAGTGGTCCAGCGCATTCCGGTGAAGATTGTTCTCGATCGGATTCCGTCCGAGCAGGCCGTGCTGCGACCTGGAATGAACGTGGACGCGACGGTGATCACGCAGTAAGCGGGAATAAAGCAGGGGAGCAAAACGGTCGTAGGTTGAATAAAAGCGCAGAAAGAGCCAGAGCTCGAACAGAACGAGATGAGAGACAAGATTCTATCCAAGCTGAGGATGCCGGACGGGACGATCAACCCCTGGGTGATCGCGCTGACGGTGACCCTGGCTACGTTCATGGAGGTGCTGGACACCTCGATCGCAAACGTGTCGCTGCCGCACATCGCCGGCAATCTGTCGGCCGGCGAAGATCAGTCAACCTGGGTGTTGACGTCCTACCTGGTTTCGAACGCGATTATTCTGCCGCTGTCGGGCTGGTTTTCGGGGCTGTTGGGGAGGAAGCGGTTCTACATGCTGTGCGTGGCGCTGTTCACGGTGAGTTCATTTTTGTGCGGGCTTGCACCGAGCCTGAGTGTGCTGGTGCTGTTCCGGATTCTGCAAGGCGCGGGTGGAGGTGGCTTGCAGCCGAGCGAGCAGGCCATTCTGAACGACACCTTCCCGCTCGAGAAGCGCGGCATGGCCTTTGCCGTATATGGCATAGCCGTGGTGGTGGCGCCGACGATCGGCCCCTGGCTGGGCGGCTGGATCACGGACAATTTCTCCTGGAGATGGGTGTTTTATATCAACGTGCCGGTGGGAATCGTTTCCCTGCTGCTGACGAGCCTTTTGGTCAGCGATCCGCCGTACATGAAGAAGGCAAATCTGAGGGCGGGATTTCGCATCGACTATATCGGCATCGGGCTGATCAGCCTCGGGCTTGGCAGTATGCAGATCATCCTGGACAAAGGACAGCGGGATGATTGGTTTGCTTCCGACTTCATTATCGGTTTCTTCGCCTTGATGCTGGTGGGGATTATCGCGGGAATCGTCTGGGAGTGGCGCGAGAAGGAGCCGGTGGTGGATTTGAAGATGCTCAAGGACCGCAATTTCGCGATTGCCACACTGGCGATGTTTTTCCTGGGCTTCGTGCTGTATGCCAGCACGGTGCTGATCCCGCAGCTTCTGCAGCAGTTGCTGGGTTACACCGCGCAACTGGCGGGCATGGCGCTGTCTCCTGGCGGAGCGGTGATCATGTGCATGATGCCCATCGTCGGGATTCTGGTCTCCAAAGTGGATACGAGGATCCTGATTACTTTTGGCTGCCTGGTTTCCTCTTTGGCGTTGTTCGTGATGGCGGGCTGGGACCTCGGGCTGGATTTCCGGCACGCGGTCCAGGCGCGCATGCTGCAGGGGTTTGGGCTGGCGTTTCTGTTCATTCCGATTAATGTGGCCGCCTTCGCGTTCGTGCCCAAGGAAAAGACCAACATGGGCACGGGGATCATCAACCTGGCGCGCAACGTCGGCGCCAGCGTGGGAATTGCGTTTGTGACGACCATGCTGGACCGGCGCGCACAATTTCACATCGCGCGGCTGACCGAACGCGCCAACGAATTGAGCGGGGCCTATCACCAGGCGCTGCACGGTATCGAGTCGAGGCTCGTTTCCGTGGGCTCGACGGCGGCGCATGCCAGCGCGCAGGCGCAAGCGATGGTTTACGGCACCATCGAGCGGCAGGCGGCGATGCTGGCGTTTCTCGACGATTTCAAAATGCTGGGCATCGTGTTTTTCGCGGTGATTCCAATTCTGCTGCTGTTGAAGAAGCCAAGAATGCGCGGCGGCGGAGTGCCGGTGCATTGAGGAAAAGAGTTTTTTCAAGGTGAAACGTCAAAGTGATTTCACGGGACGGGGGGACGACCATGGCGACACAAGCAGTTGTGGGAATACAAGGCAGTGAAGAGAAGCTGATTCGCGCGGGACAGCGCGGCGATCCTCAAGCGGTGGAAACGCTCTTCCGCCGCTACCAGCGTCCGCTGTTCCAGACGGCCCTGCGCGTGCTCGGCAATGCCGAAGACGCGGAAGACGCATTGCAAGATGGGCTGCTGTCGGCGTATCGCAACCTGAAGCGTTTCGAAGGGCGCTCGCAGTTTTCGACCTGGCTCACGCGCATCGTGATCAACGCGGCGCTCATGCGGCGGCGTAGCGCGAAGGCGCGGCCGGCGGTTTCCCTCGACGAACCGCCGCGCGAGGATGAATTGCCGGCAACCGAGCGCTTTGCCGACGACGGCTTGACTCCCGAGCAGGTTTTCGCGAACACCGAAATTCGCGAGATGCTCAGCGAGAATCTCGACCAGCTGTCGCCGCTGCTGCGCACGGCGTTCGTGCTGCGCGAAGTGCAGGGCTACTCGACGGGCGAAGCCGCAAAGAAGCTCGGCGTCACCGAAAACACGTTGAAGGCGCGGTTGTGGCGCGCGCGTCATCAGCTTGCCGAGCGGCTCGGGCGGCGCTTGCGGCGAATGCGCGATGACATAACCGGCGGCGGCATGGGCGATGCGGAATGCAGCTACTGCTGAGCGTGCGGTAAAGGACACCAAGGATGTGAGCGAGGAGGGCCGGCCATGCGTCGGCCTTTCTTATTTTGTGGAAACCTCGACTCCCTCGGCTCTTTTTCAGCGAGAAGCCGCGGCGTAGCGTCCGAGCACGCGCAGTTCGCTGGTGGCTTTGCGCACTTCGGCGAGAGCGTGGTCGAGGCTGGCGGCCTCTTCGGCTTCCAGGTCAATGAAGAATTGGTATTCCCAGGGGCGGCCGTGAATAGGGCGGCTCTCGATTTTGAGCAAGTTTACTCCGTGCTTGGCAAAAGGCCCGAGAGAAGCAAGCAGGGCGCCGGGACGATGCGCGAGGCGCATGGCCAGGGAAGTTTTGCGGGCTTCGGCGGATGGCCACCCCCGAGCCTCTCTGTCCGGCACCAGAAGAACGAAACGCGTGAAATTCTCGGGGTTGTCCTGGATGCGTTCGGCAAGAATCACACCGTGATAATGTTCCGCGGCGCGGCGCCCGGCAATGGCAGCGCGAGATTTATCTCCGGAAGAAATCATCTCGCGGACGCTGCCGGCGGTGTCCTCGGCTGGAACGCGCTTCCACTTCGCATGGGCGGCAAAAAAACGCTCGCACTGCGCCAGCGCCATGGGATGGGAGGCCACCGAACGGATGTCGTCCAGGGAAGCGCCCGGGAGAGCGATGAGCTGCATTTCGATCGGCAAAATGGTTTCCGCAACGATGGCGAGCTGGCTTTCCAGGAGCAGATCGAACACGCGCACCACGGAACCTGCGAGTGAGTTCTCGACCGGGGCGAGAATGGCGTCCGCAGCTCCTTCTGCGATCGAGCGAAAGATGGCCTCGAAGGTGGCGCGGGGCACCGTGGTTATAGACTCGCCGAGAAGTTGAATCGCAGCGGCTTCACTGAAGGCGCCGGGCTCTCCTTGGAAAGCGACGCGAATGGTTTTGCGATCGGTTGTGATCATGGCTATGCGATATCTTGCAATAGGCCGCCGAAAACTGAAAGCCGAGGCGCCCGCAGCTCAAGCAGCGCATTCGCCAGGCTCCTTGCGGCGCAGAAGTGCTTCACGAATTTGGAGTTTTGCCGAGGATCTCACGGTGAATCCCGTGCGCAGGGAAAAGCGGGCAAGGCTATAATCGCACCATACCCAGAGAGAGGTGTCCCCATGAAGAGGCCCGAGACCGGAGAATTCGCGGAATATTACGCGAAGTACATTGCGAAGGTACCCGGTACGGATGTCTTGAGCATTTTAGAATCCGAGCGGCTGCAGATGTCGCGCTTGTTCACCGGACGCTCCGAGCGCGACGGGAATTTCCGCTACGCGCCCGGCAAATGGACGATCAAGGAAGTTCTCGGGCACATCTCGGATACCGAGCGAATTTTCACGTACCGGACGCTGCGTATCGCCAGGTGCGATCAGACGCCGCTCGCCAGTTTCGAGCAGGACGACTTCGTGAACAACGGGGGGTTTGCCGCGAGGGCGCTCGCGGACCTTGCGGAGGAGTTTAACGCGGTGCGCGGAGCCAGCGTCGCGCTGTTTCGTTCGTTCAACGACGCGGCATGGTCGAGACGCGGCGTGGCCAGCCAGAAGGAAGTGACGGTGCGGGCGCTGGGCTTCATCACCGCCGGACATCAAATTCACCACCGCATGGTTTTGGAAGAGCAGTACTTCCCGGCGATTCCCCGCGCTTGAAATTCCGAACGGGCAATCAGCGTCGGATGCGAGAGCGGCCCTAGAAGCTCGCTGGCAGGTTCGTTGCGCATGATTGGCTGGGGACATTCGCAAAAGCAGTTTCCAGCCGGCGCGGGAGAGGCGCGTTTGTCAAAAAAGGGTTGGACACGCGCGGGGCCGGGCTCTGCAAGGAGGCACGACATGACGCTTCAAACCGGGCGAATTGATCTTGCTATAAAGCGTGCTGCGATCGATACCCAAAGTTTCCGCCGCATGGGTTAGGTTCCATCCTGACTCTTTGAGGATGCGCTCGATGTGCGCCCTGGCGACGTCAGCAGCTAAATGGTCACGCCATTCGCTGCCGCCCCGAACTGCTGTGGACCTCGGCATTTACCGGCTGTAGGATTTCTCGACACCGAACGCCGGCTTTTTCCACACCGATGGCGAGCTCAAGTGAACGGTTAAGCGCGTTACAAATACAGAAGATGCAATGACTGCAATGACAATGACACAATGACCAGGCTGGTTGCGACGGCGGCAAGTGACTGTTAAACTTTGATGTTTGTTGGAAGGTAGCCGTCTGCGCTGGAAGTGCGGACGGCTTTTTGTGCGCCTTTTCCTGCGTTCCAGAAGGCGTCCGCGGGGGCACGGACCTTCGGCACCCGATCTTAGCGGCCTGATTCCCTCGAGATTCGTTCGAGCCTAACGCGGTGAGAGCACACTCCCCTCACCGACCTGGCCCCCCACGGAAGGAGACTACGAGTGGCTAAGTACGATGTGGCGATCATCGGGAGCGGTCCGGGCGGTTACGTTGCTGCGATTCGCGCGGGCGAACTTGGCCTGAAGACGATTGTCGTCGAGAAGGACCCGTTCCTGGGCGGCACCTGCCTGCACGTCGGCTGCATTCCCACCAAAGTGTTGTTGCATCACGCGGATATCTACGACCACATCAAAAATGGCGCTGAATTGGGTTTTGAAATCAGCGGGGTGAAGATCAACTGGGCCAACGTGCTGGCGCGCAAAGAAAAAATCGTCAACAAGCACGCCAAAGGCATCGAGTTCCTGTTCAAGAAGAACAAGGTCGAGTGGGTGCAGGGCTGGGGCCGCTACGAGGGCCCGGGAAAAATCAGCGTCGAGAAGGACGGCAAGAAAACCACGATCGAAGCGGCAAACGTCCTTCTGGTAAGCGGCTCGGAAGCCAAGTCGCTTCCCGGAATCGAGCCCGATCACAAGACCATTCTCACGAATCGCTCGATATTGGAACTTCCGGAAATCCCGAAATCCATGATCGTTGTGGGTGCCGGTGCGGTGGGCGTCGAGTTTGCCTCGGCTTACAATTCGTTTGGGACCCAGGTCACCATTCTGGAAGCACTGCCGCGCACGGTGCCGCTCGAAGACGAGGAGATTTCCGCGGAACTGACCAAGGCTTTCCAAAAAAAAGGGATCCAGATTTTCACCGGATCGAGCGTCGAGGCCGCGAAGAAAGACGCCAAAGGCGTGACCGTGGCGTTTAAAGATAAGGATGGGAAGTCGCAAACGCTGCCGGCGGAAAAGCTGCTTCTTGCCGTGGGGCGGAAGCCGATGACCGACGGCTGCGGCCTGGAAAAGTCACAAGCCAAGCTGGAGCGCGGGTTTGTGCAGGTTGGCGACTATATGGAAACCGCGGAGAAGGGACTATATGCCATCGGCGACATCGTCCTGGGACTGCCGCAACTGGCGCACGCTGCCATGATGGAGGGGATCATCGCGGTAACGCACATCGCGGGCAATCCGGTGCAGCAAATTGTAAAGACGCGCATTCCCAATGCCACTTATTGCGAGCCGCAGATCGGCTCGATTGGGCTGACCGAAAAGCAGGCGCGCGACGCAGGATACACGGTGAAGATCGGCAAGTTTCCGTTCGTGGGCAACAGCAAAGCTACCATTCTCGGGAGCCACAACGGGTTCATCAAAGTGGTTTCCGATGGAGCTTATGGCGAGGTGCTGGGGATTCACATTATCGGGCCGCTGGCCACCGAGATTCTGTCGGAGGCCGCCGCAGTACTGAATCTCGAGGGTACCATCGACGACATGATGAATATGATTCACGCGCATCCTACGGTCTGGGAAGGGATGGGGGATGCGTTTGCGAGCGTGCGTGGGTTACAGATTAACGTTTGAGACTCCCCACGCCTAAACGGCGGGGGATTCTTTGGAGTTACAAGCAATTGCTTGCTCGTCTCCAACGATGGTTCCAACTTCACGGGCGCGCCCCTAAGCTTGCGCTTAGGTCTTATCGTGCCTCCACAGGCAGATGCCGAGCGTCCCTCGGCCAGGGCAAAGTGTACGACGCGCGCTTTTGCCTTGTCAACGGAGCCTTATATCCCCATGCCTCAAGGGCAGGTGCTCTACGGCTCTGCTGGGTAGCGACCGGGGAATACCTGCCGGTCAACCGGCGTTCGCATCGGTCTTCGATCGCCAGTATGCACATCCCCGTGAGGTCTGATCTTTAAACTGAGAACTGAGTCGTGCGAAGTTGCCATGAAGCAAGGATTACAAGTGGATTTGGGGCTTGTTGCTTACGCCGAAGCGTACGCGCTGCAGAGGCGTATCGTCGCCGCGCGAAAAGCCGACGCCATCGAAGATGTTTTTCTTCTCTGCGAACATCCCCACGTCCTCACCCAAGGCCGAAACGGAAGGCGAGAACACTTGCTTGTGAGCGAGCATGTCCTGCGGCAAAAAGGCGTGGAGTTTCATGAGTCCAGCCGCGGCGGGGACATCACTTATCATGGACCGGGCCAAATCGTTGGCTATCCTATCTTCAACCTGGGCGCCATCCGGCGAGACGTGGTCTGGTACGTGCGCATGCTGGAGGAAACCATGATTCGCACGACAGCCGAGTTCGGGATTGCGGCCAAGCGCGTCCTAGGGAAAACCGGAATCTGGGTGGACAGCGGAAGTACGGAAGAAAAGCTAGGCGCGATCGGCGTGCACCTCAGCCGCTGGGTCACATCGCATGGATTCGCGTATAACGTCTCAACCGATTTGCAGTTTTTCGACCTGATCGTGCCGTGCGGGATTGCGGATCGCAAAGCCACATCTCTCGAGAAATTGTTGGGGCGTGCGGTGGAGGAGTCAGAGGTCGCGCCGCGCCTTGGCGAGCATCTGGGAGAGCTGTTCGGCCTGGTGTTGAGAGAAACTTCCCCAAAAGCATTTCTCGAGAGACTCGAGCACGCCGAACAGGCCGTCGCGGCTGAGGCCTAGGAAATGGGAGCAGCGATGAAAAAGTCAATGCCCCGGGAATTGACGCGCCAGCAGTACCTGGACCTGTATTACTACATGCGGCTGAACCGCGCCGTCGAAGAGACGATGGTGAAGCTCTTCCGGCAAAACAAAATTGTCGGCGGGCTTTACTCAAGCCTCGGCCAGGAAGCGATTTCCGTTGGAACCTGTTACGCGCTCGAGAAAAAAGATTGGATCGCTCCGATGATTCGCAATATCGGAGCGCTTCTGGTCAAGGGCGTGCCGCCGCGCGACATTTTCATGCAGCACATGGCGAAATACGATTCGCCGACCAAGGGCAGGGACGGCACAAGCCATTTCGGCGACCTGGACAACCTGCACATCGTTTCGCCCATTTCCATGCTCGGCGATTTGATTCCGGTGATGGCCGGCGTGGCTATCGGGGGGCGCTACCTCGGACAAAAGATTGTAGCCATGACCTGGATTGGAGACGGCGGCAGCTCGACCGGCGTGTTTCACGAAGGGCTGAACTTCGCGGCCGCGCAAAAGGCGGCTTTCGTCTTGATTCTTGAAAACAATCTTTGGGCGTACTCGACGCCGGTCGGCCGGCAGGTCCCGCTCGAGAACCTGGCCGATCGCGCGACGGGTTATGGAATGGATAGTTACATCGTGGACGGAAACAATGTTGTGGCGGTCTACAAGACGGCCCGGGAGGCCGTCGAGCGGGCGCGCGCCGGCGAAGGGCCCATCCTGATCGAAGCCAAGACGTTTCGTCGGCTCGGCCATGCCCAGCATGACCCCGCGGAATACGTTCCGAAAGAGATGCGCGCCTACTGGGAAGCGCGGGATCCCATTGCTCTCTACGAAAAATTCCTAACCGGCGAAAAACTTCTCGACGCCCCCGTCAAAAAAGAGATCGACGAAAGACTGGAAACCTTGCTCGAGGCCGAGCGCGAATTTGCGGAAAACTCTCCCATGCCTCCCCCCGAATTTGCCGAGGGCGGTGTCTACTGCACCGGCGACGATTGCCACAAGATTCAGGCCAGGTGGGAACGGCCCATTGCCGAAGTGACACCGCCGAAATCCAGTGTCAAGGCGGTATGGACCGTTCCAGGCTTCGGCTCGGGCAAAGGTTCAGGCGGTGTGGATGCTGCGATTCACTTTGGCGATGCGCCGGCGGTCATGGACAAGCCGGCAAACAACGGCCGGTCTGCCAAAGCGGCGGCGAAGCCCGCGGCCAAGACCGCACCGAAGAAAGCTAAAGCCGCGGCTGCGGGCGCTTCGCGAAAGGCGCGGAGGTAGGCATGGCTGGCGGAAACGGGGCCGCAACCAATGGATTCGCATCGGGCGGTAGGCAAGTCACTTTTCTTGAGGCCATTCGGCAGGCCATGTTTGAGGAGATGGAGCGCGATCCCACGGTCCTGCTGATGGGCGAAGACGTCGGCGTCTACGGCGGCGCGTTCAAGACCAGCGAGGGCTTGCTCGAACGGTTTGGCTGGGAGCGTGTGATTGACACGCCCATCAGCGAGAGCGCCATCATCGGCGCGGCATGCGGCATGAGCTACGTGGGGCTGCGTCCGATCTGCGAGATGCAATTCATCGATTTCATCGTTTGCGCGTTCAACCAGATCACCAATTTCCTGGCCAAGGGGCATTATCTGTGGAATGCGCCGGCGCCCATAGTGATTCGCGGGCCGTCCGGCGGAGGGGTGCACGGCGGACCGTTCCATTCGGCGAACCCGGAGATGTATTTCGTGCACACCCCGGGACTCAAGGTGATTTATCCGTCGACGCCGTACGATGCCAAGGGACTGCTGAAGGCCGCCGTGCGCGATAATAACCCGGTGCTGTTTTTCGAGCATAAGTTTCTCTACCGGCGCATCAAGGGAGAAGTGCCCGCGGAGGACTACACGGTTCCCATTGGCAAGTCCGTGGTTCGCCGCGAAGGCCGGCACCTGACCATCCTTTCCTACGCCGCGATGATGCACGCGTCACTGGAAGCCGCGGACGCCCTAGCGAAGGAAGGGATCGAAGCGGAAGTGATCGATCTGCGCACCTTGTTGCCGCTCGATGAAGAGTCGATTCTGAGTTCGGTGAAGAAAACCAACAAATGCCTGGTCGTCCACGAGGACACGAAGACTGGTGGCATCGCGGGTGAAATTGCGGCGCTTCTTTGCGAAAAGGCGTTTAGCGACTTGGATGGCCCGCTCGTGCGCGTGACGGCATTGGACACGCCGGTGCCTTATGCACCAACGCTGGAGGAATATTTTCTGCCCAACGCGAAAAAGGTTTTTGCCGCTGCGAAGGAACTGGCGCGGTATTAGGATGCTAGGGAGAAGAGGAGAACGATCATGGCAGTTGACATCGTGATGCCCCAGATGGGTGAAAGCATTTTCGAAGGAACCATCACCAGGTGGCTCAAGAAGCCCGGCGACAAGGTCGAGCGCGATGAGCCGCTGTTTGAAATTTCAACCGACAAGGTGGACGCGGAAATTCCTTCGCCCTCCGCCGGCATACTCAAGGAAATCAAAGTCGGGGAAGGGCAGACCGTGCCGATTCAGACGGTGGTCGGGGTGATTGACGCGGCGGGCTCGGCGGTCGCCTCCGCTAGTACCCCGGCTCCTGCAAAAGCACCCGCTCCGGCAAAGGCCCCTGCCGCCGTTCCGGCGGCAGCTCCTGCGCCAAGGCCCGCGCCCGTCGCTGCGCGACCGGTACCAGCCTCCGCCCCGTCGGCGCCGCACGATGGAGGGCGCATTCATAGTTCGCCGCTCGTCCGCCGTATGGCCAAAGAACATGGCATTGATCTTTCGACCGTGCAAGGAACCGCTGCAGGAGGGCGCATCAGCAAACAAGACATCGAAGCAGTCATTGCGGCATCGGGAGGCGCGCCAGCAGCCGTCCCCTCGGTCGTTTCGATTCCCGCGGCGCGGCCGGTTCTAGTGCCCGCGGCGCCCGCTCCGGTCACCGTGGCTGCTCCCGGAACGCCCGGCGTGCAAGCTCATGTGGCGCTCGAAACCGCAGTGCCGCGTGAGAGGATTTACTTCGGGAATTACGAAGTCCAGTCGATGAGCACCATGCGGCAAAGAATCGCCGAGCACATGGTGGCGTCGAAACGCGTTTCCGCGCACGTTTATTCCGTCGATGAAATTGACATGACCAAAATAGCGGTGCTGCGCGCCAAGTCGAAGGAGGAATTCGAAAAGCGCTACGAGACCAAGCTGACCTTTATGCCGTTTTTTGTGAAGGCGGCGGTGGCGGGTCTGCGTGCGTTTCCGACATTGAATGCTTCGCTCGACGGCACCAACATCGTCCTACACAAGGACATCAACATCGGCATCGCCGTAGCCCTCGATTGGGGCCTGATCGTTCCGGTGGTGAAAAACGCGGACGAAAAAAACCTTCTCGGCATCCAGCGCACGATGAACGACCTGGCCGAGCGCGCGCGCTCGAAGAAGCTGAAGCCCGAGGAAGTCCAGGAGGGCACGTTCTCCATCACCAACCCGGGAGTTTTCGGGGGACTGTTCGGTCTGCCGGTGATCAGCCAGCCGAATGTGGGCATCTTGGGCCTCGGAGCCATCGAGAAGCGGCCGGTGGTGGTCGATGACGCCATTGCCATCCGCTCGATGTGTTACGTCACGCTAAGCTACGACCACCGCGTGGTCGATGGCGCCATCGCCCACCAGTTCCTGCACAAGGTCAAAGAGACGCTTGAGAACTGGTCGGAGCCTCTGCTCTAAGCGAACCGTGGTCACGGGTCAGTCGTGACAAGAGAACCGAGCGAAATGCGAGGCGCCTCACTTGAGCGGGCAAGCGGGTCTTGCGGTGTCCCCGCTTTCGAGACTTGCCAGGAGAGCGCGTCTGCCAGCGGGCTTAGCTCGTTGCCCCACCGATGGCGTGCTGTCCGGAATTGGGACGGGCGTTCCCGCAAACGGGCAGCCAACTCCCGTTCAAGAAAGCAAATCTCGAAGCAAATAGCTAAATGTGAACAGGTTAGCGCGATCTACCGGCTGGCGCACCGCCTGCGTCTAAGGGGCAAGCTATCCCGAGGGAAACCGCTCGATAGCGACTGTGAGGTAAGGGCTAATGATCGCAACCGAGACAGCCACCGATTCTGAGACGGCCGAACGCCGAATTCTCATTGCCGACGATCAGAAGGACGTGCTGGATGCTTTGCAGTTGCTTCTCAAGGCGCACGGATATGTCCTTGAAACCGTGAGCACCCCAGCGGACTTGCTCGCGGCCCTGGCGGAACGCCAGTTCGATCTTCTCCTCATGGACTTGAATTACGCGCGCGATACTACGTCCGGCCGGGAAGGTCTGGATGTGCTCGGTCACTTGAAGGAGATGCCTGATGCTCCCCCGGTGGTAGCCATGACCGGATGGGCCACCGTAGGTCTGGCGGTCGCGGCCATGCAGTACGGCGTAAGCGATTTCGTGGAGAAGCCCTGGAGCAACTCGCGGCTGGTGGAAATCCTGGAAAAACAGATCGCCTTGGGCCGGGAGCGCCGTGAATCGCGGCGGCGGGCGAATCAGGAGAGGCAGGCCCGGGAAGAGGCCATCCATCATCTTCAGGAACAGGAACGCGAGATCGCCGAGGCCAAGGCCATTCAGGAAAAGCTCCTTCCCCGCGAAACCCCTCAACTGGCGGGGTATGAAATCGCGAGTTCCTGGCAGTCGGCAGGCGCGGTCGGCGGGGATTACTTCGACGTCCTCCCTCTCGGCGAAGATACTCTGGGTCTGTGCATCGCGGACGTTGCCGGGAAGGGCATCCCCGCGGCGCTTTTGATGTCCAACTTGCAGGCGGCTGTTCGCGGGCTTTCTTCGCCGTCCTTGACGCCTGAGGTTCTTTGCGCCCGCCTGAATTCTCTGGTGTGGAAGAACACGCACACCGACCGGTTCGTCACGCTCTTCTATGCGCAACTGGATGGTCCCGCCCGGCTTCTGCGCTACGCCAACGCCGGCCACAATGCACCCTTTGTCGTGCACCCGGACGGCACACACGAGCGCTTGCGGGACGGCGGCGGAGTTCTCGGCGTTTTTGGAGAGCAAAGCTATGAGCTCGGTAGCGTGCGGCTTTCGCCTGGCGATCGTGTGGTCCTTTTCACGGACGGCGTGACGGAAGCCTCGGACGCGAGTGGCGAGGAATTTGGAGAGGCGCGGTTGTTGTCGTTGCTTGAACGGAGCCGCGCGCTGCCCGCGGGCGCGATACAAGAGAAAATAATCGGCGCGATTTCCGAATTCAGCGGCGGCCATCGAACCGACGATGCGACACTTCTGGTTCTGGCCGTTGGCGAATAGGCCCTAGACTCGGATTCTTCGTCGAAGAAAGCCCCCTTGGCGCCCGGCAGGGAATCCGCGCCGCATCGTCGGACGGGAAATGCCGGCGAGAAAAAGAAAGAGCCGGGACGATTCCCGACTCTCCCGAAAAAACATTCTCCCGGTGTCAGAAAAGCCTAGCGCCTCTTCTTCTTCGCCGCTTTGCGAGCAGGCTTCTTGGCCTTTTTTTTCGGTTTCGCTTTGGGTTTTTTCTTGGGCGCGGCCTTCTTTTTCGCCGCCGGTTTCTTCGGCGCCGGGCGGGCCGCCGGCGCGGGTCTCGGCGCCGGAACCTCTTCTTCCGGTTCCTCGCCTACGATGGCGAGCTCCTCTTCCTCAGTTTCGACGATCTCCTGGGACTCGCCGCCCAGCTCTTCTTCGTCTTCCAGCGGTGACAGCTCGTTGTCGTCTTCGAAATTCTCTTTCTCGAAATCCATTCCGTCCTCCCCTGGGGGAATCTCATAGCCCTGCGGCTACACGGGCTAGCACTGGTGCTGTGGTGGCCGGAGTTCTCGCAGAACACCCCGTCCCTGCGCCGTTGTTTGTTATCGCACTCGTTCGAAGTTGTCAAGTAGTCTGCGAGGTGGGGACAAAAAGATCTTTTCGCAAGCCGCGCTGGCCGCATCACCGCACCGGGCGGGGAACGGAGCGAATCTCTTACCGAATCTTTAAATGTATGGAAATAATAGGCTTAAGGTGAATTGCCTCGAGCTGCTGTGCCGCCGGCCTTCGCCGGCGAGGGACCCGCAGTTTTCCGTTTTGCGCGAGAATGCGCCGGTTTGCGGTCGGTTTGCGGGGCGCCGCCGAGCGTGTAAATGCGCAACACCATTCCGCGGCTTACCCGGTTGGACCGCAACCGGTTCCACCGGCGCACGTCTTCGGAATCCACGCTGAAACGGTCGGCAATCCCCGCGAGGGTGTCGCCCCGGCGCACGCGGTAGCTCAGGAGAAGCCGCTTGGTCTCCGTTGCGGACTGCGTCGCCGGAATGGTTAGCTTCATGCCTGGCTCGAGCGCCGCGGTGCGCTCGATATTGTTGGCCTCGGCGATGGCTGCGACCGTCACGCGGTATTTCTTTGCCATGGAGGCCAGTGTCTCGCCCGCTTCCACGCGGTGGCGCCGCCAGCTGATCCACTTGTCGGGAGGAATCGCGGCGATCTCCGCGGTGAATTTTTCGCCGGTGCCACGCGGAAGGTGCAACTCGAACGACGGATCGTCGGGCGTAGCCATGCGCAGCAAGGCGGGATTCAGAGCCCGGAGCGTCTCCACATCCACATCAATGGTCTCCGCCACCAGCCGCAGATCGATGGGGCGGCCCGGTTTAACGACGTCGCTAGGAACCGGTGCTTCCGGATCGGCCAGGATGTTGTAGTGCGCCGCATCCTTGGCAATCAGCGTTAGCGCGACAATGATGGGCACATAGTTTTTTGTTTCGCGGGGCAGGACCTTGCGCTTGTACAGCTCCCAAAAATCCGCATAGCCGGTGCGCTCGATGGCCTTCTGCACGTTGCCGGGGCCGCAGTTGTACGCCGCCATGGCCAGATACCAGTCGCCGAACAGTCCATAAAGGTCGCGCAAGTGCTGCGCCGCCGCCCGCGTGGCTTTTTCCGGATCCTGCCGCTCATCGATCCACCAAGTACGGCGCAGCCCGTACTGCTGCCCGCGATAAGCCACGAATTGCCAGATGCCCCTCGCGCCGGCGCGCGAAAGCGCCAGCGGCTGAAAAGCGCTTTCCGCTTGCGCCAGATAAATCAAATCCTGCGGCACGCCTTCTTCTTTAAGTACGCGCAAAATCATGTCGCGGTACCGGCCGCCGCGCCGCAAGCCGTTTTCCACGATGTCACGTCCTTTGGGCGTCTGAAAGAAATTGACGAACGAGAGGACTTCGTCGTTTACCGTCAGCGGCAGATCGTGGGACACGCTCTTGGCTGCCTCTTCCGCACGCTCTTTCAGACGGGGGTCGGCCGGGAGCGTCACCGCCGCCACTTCGTCGATCGGCGCGGGAACCGCAGCCGCCTGAGTGAAGCCTTCCCCGCCGCGAAACGCCTGCAGTTCGTAGGCATAGACCGAATCGACGACATGATGAAAGAGCGCACTGAGCACCGCATCGCCGTCCGGGTCGTAGCCGCTCTCGAGCATCCAGTCCACCGCGTCGTCAAAATCCTTGCGCGCCGCTTCCAAGCGGCCGGCCTTGAAATTCTGCTCGCCGGAAGCGAACTTCTCCTGCACCTTTTGCATCAGGTAGTTTTTTCCGTCGGGGAGCGGAGCCAGCAGAGACTTCGGCGGCTGGCGCTTAGGATCGGTCAGCGGCAAAGGCGCAAGCGGAGGAGCAGGTTGCTGCGCCGTCTGGGATTGCCAGGTGGGCGATGGGGCGGCCACGTGAGCGGCGGCCGCAGGGGTTCCCGGAACGTGGGCTTGCGCCGGCTTCTTCGCTGCGTCCTCGCAGCCTGGGCCGACCATTGTCACCAAGATTGTGCTTGCCGCCAGGAGCACCCTTCGCTTCATCTCTACTATGGTAAAGAGCAGGTCGCACCCCGGTCAACGCTTCTTCGCGGGGCGGTGTTGTGGGTCTTACTACCCGTAGAGTCCCTGAAGCCATCGTTCCTCACCGGCCTATCCCTGCGATACACTCGCGTCCGAGGTGATTTCATGCAGCGTCGCCGTCGATCAGGGAAAAGCATCGTTTGGATCCGCTTCATCCCGGTTTTCCTCGCGGTTTTTCTTTGCGGCCCTGCCCTTTCCGCGCCGCAAAAAGGCCTTTCGGTTGAGAAGCGTCACGCCATCGAACGAGCGGTGGCCAGCTTTATGTCCGCGAACAGCATTCCGGGCCTTTCCGCCGCTTTGGTCCTCGACGGCAAACCCTGCTGGTCCGAGGGGTTTGGCATGGCCGACTTGGAGAATTACTCCCCGGCCACTTCCTCGACGCTGTTTCGTCTAGGGTCCATTTCCAAGCCCATCTCCGCGACGGCGGTGCTCGAACTTCGGGAGCGCGGCGAGCTGGACCTAGACGCTCCGGTGCAAAAATATTGTCCGGCGTTCCCGCCGAAGGAATGGCCCGTCACCACGCGGGAATTACTCGGACACCTCGGCGGTATCCGCCATTACAACCCGGACGGGAAGGGCGACGTTCCCGAAGATAGCGCCCGGCATTTCGCCGGCATGCAAGAGTCGCTCGAGCTCGTTGCCAGCGATCCGCTGGTCGCGAAGCCTGGTACGAAGTTCCACTATTCGACCTACGGCTATACCTTGGTGGGTTGCGTTCTTGAGGGCGTGGCCTCGGAAAAATTCATCGACTTCCTGCGCAAGAATGTCTTTGAGCCTGCGGGGATGGAACAGACGCGCGACGATGATTTCTTCACCGTGGTTGCTCACCGCTCGCGCTGGTATCACAAGGATAAAGGCGGTGTGGTGCGCAACGCCGGCGTTCTCGACTCGAGCTACAAAATCCCGGGCGGCGGAATGATCTCTTCCGCGGACGACATGGCGAACTTTGAGGCGGCCATGCTTGCCGACAAGCTCCTCAAGCGAGCCACGCGCGACCTCATGTGGACTTCCCAAAAGACTGCGGATGGAAAAGAAACCGGCTACGGCCTCGGCTGGGGAATCATGGACAAGTTCGGCCTGCACATTCTGGCGCACACCGGGGGCCAGCAGGGAACCAGCACGGCCTTCGCGCTCGTTCCTGCCCGCAACGCCGGCGTGGTGGTGCTGTGCAATCTGGATGGCGTGGATGTGGACCAGCTTGCCATCGCAATCCTGCGCACCGCCTTGGATGTGCCGGAGAACACGCCATAGGGCCGCCCACCTCGAACTACGGCCAGTTCGCGTAGATCGTGTCCATCGGGCCTCCGGACCAGTACTCGTAGAAGGTCCCGTCGCACGGCTTCAAGCAATCGCCGTATTTTTCTCTGAAGTAGCGGCCCCAGTGTGGATGACTCCCGTCTCGATCGCAAAAGTCGTATTCCTCGGACAATCCCCAAGAGCTGAAGACGCGGCCCGATTTCTGCATGATCTTCGGATCGGCCGCGAGAGCCGCAATCGCCCGGCCGGAGAAGAGCGGCGTCTCGGAAGTGATATAGTCCGGATTTTTCCCGATGGCGTCCCGCCAGTTCGCCTCGCTGACCCCGAAGTGTTCGAGCATGATCTCCGAGCGCAGGAAGCCGGGCGTTAAGGCGATGGCTGCCACGTTTTTTCTCCGCAGTTCGCGTGCCATGGTAAACGCCTGCCGGATCACGGTCGTCTTGATCATGTCGAAAAAGAGGTTTCCGCGGTAGACGAAGGAATCGCCATCTCCGATTTCGACGATCAGCCCGCTTTGTGCTTGCTCTTTGGCCGCCGTTTCGATGAGCAGGGGGGCCGCAAAATGACTGGTGATGATGTGGGTGTCGACGGCGTTGCGAAACATCGCGAAGCCGCGGGTTAGGTCCGCCTGCCAGAACGGTTTCCCGAATTCGTGCTCCGCGCTTTCCGATATATCATTGACGAGCACGTGCAATTCACCCTGCTCGCGCCGGATCCTCGAGATCAGTTTCTCGACCTTCTCCGGTTCCAGATGGTCGACCACCACCGGGATTCCTTGTCCGCCGCGCGCGCTTACCATTTCCGCCGTCTCTTCGATCGTCTCCGGGCGGTTTTTGTAATAGTCGGCAGGCAGGGCTTTCCTTGCTTCCGCCGAGCCGCGCCGCGGGGTTTCCAAGCGCATGGTCTTCTTTGTGCGCGTGCTGCGGCCTGTGCAGTAGACCGTTGCGCCCGCTTCGCCGAGCGCCAGCGCGGTGCCGCGTCCCACGCCGCGTGTTGCGCCCGCCACGAGCGCGACGCGGCCCTTCAGATCTGGCGGCCGGTAGGAAGAGTCCTGCGAGGTCATGGCCCACCCCCCGAGGGAGATGCTCAATAATAAACGCTCATTTATTAATGTCAAGTGGAAAATAAACGGTCATTCAGTTACTCTGGCAGCCGGGATTTGTCACCGCAGGCCTTCCTCGGCGGCAACTCCTCGAAGGCCATGTCGCCCCGTCCTCGCGAAACCTCGGATGAAGAAATTGTGGCTGCGGCGGCGCGCGCCATGCAACGCTACGGCCCGACGCAGCTCACGCTGGCTCATGTGGCGCGGGAAGCGGGGGTCGTCCCCGCCACGCTGATCCAGCGCTTCGGCACAAAACGTGGCTTGTTGTTGGCAGTGTCGAGCACCGCTCCTGCGAGCGTCCCGCAGCAATTCGCCGCCGCGCGGGCAAAATACCAGTCGCCGCTCAAGACCCTGGTCGAACTCTATGTGGCCTGCAGCGACTTTGCTTCGACGCCCCAGTCCCTGGCCAACGGCCTGGCCTACCTACAGAACGACTTGACCGATCCGGAGTTTCGAGCCATCACGCTCGCGCAGTTCAGGGCGCTTCAATCGGAGACTCGCAAGCTTCTCGATGAAGCCGTCGCCGTCCGCGAATTAGTGAGCTGCGACACGGCCGAGCTTGCCCGGCTCGTCCAGCAGGTCAATGGCGGCTCCATGCTCCATTGGGCCGTCTTCCGCGAAGGTTCGCTCGCTGCTTGGCTCCGTCGCGACCTCGAAGCGCTCCTCGGTCCCTATCGGCGATCTGTCAAAAAGTCGCGATCCAAAAACCAGAGAAGGAGGAAACTCTCCTGAGAATTTTGCGGACTACGCGGGCGGCTGCTCCCCTCGAAGTGGCGTGATGTGCAAGAGCAAAGTCAAGAGAAAAGAAACTATTGGTAGTTTACCTTAGTCCGTGTTACTATTTTTTTGCGTTTGTTGCTCTTGTATCGCCTTTGGGTAAGAAAGCGGTCGCAAGGTCACACTTGCGGCTTTTTTTTGTGCGGTAGACCGCTTTGCGGCCCACCGGACAAGCTTGAAGACGGCCGTGGCTCTGTGAGGGGCGCGGGACTTGGGGCATCAGATAGCTTAAAGTAGTGCTCAGCCGTAACCCGGCTGACAGAAACGAGTAAAAGCAGTGAATAAAGAACAGGGTACCGTGAAGTGGTTCAATGCCAGCAAGGGCTTTGGGTTCATCCAGCGCCAGAGCGGCGAGGACGTTTTCGTCCACTTCTCCGCCATTGTGGCTGATGGCTACAAGACACTGAACGATGGCCAAGCGGTTGAATTCGAAGTGACCAAGGGCCCCAAGGGTCTCCAGGCCACGAACGTACAGCCCCTCTAATTTCGCATCACAAGCAAGAACAAAGGGCGGCGCGGCTCGCTGCGCCGCCCTTTTTGTGTCTAGTGCGAGGAAACTCCCGCTAGCAAACGGAGACGGTGAACGATTCGGCCGGAGCGTCGACGATTGCGCTAACGGGCCGCCGGCTCTGCGAGTTTCACCGCCCTTCTTGGCGAGCGGTCCTTGATGAATCCGCGGGCGGCGAGCAATTCCGCGTTCAACAGCGCCGCGCCTGCGGCGCCGCGGAGAAGATTGTGTGAGAGCAGCGTGAGCTTCACGTCGTGAAGCGGGCATTCGCGGATGCGCCCGACCACCGCCGCCATTCCTTCACCCGCTTCCACGTCGCGCCGGGGCTGCGGGCGGTTTTCTTCATCCATCACAATCACCGGATGGCGCAACGCCGTCGGCAATGCAGCTAACTCGTGGTCCACTTCAAACGTCCGCAGCGCTTCGCGAACCTCCGCCAAAGACGCGATTTTTTTTAGTCCCAAGGACACGCATTCCAGGTGACCATCCAGCACCGGCACGCGATTGCAGTGCGCGCTGATGCCCAGTCCCGCCTCGACAAACCTCGTGCCGTCCCACTTGCCCAGCAACTTTTGCGGTTCCGATTCCATCTTTTCCTCTTCGCCGCTGATGAACGGCACCACATTGCCCTGAATATCCATCGATGCGACCCCGGGATATCCTGCGCCGGAAATGGCTTGCAGCGTGACCACAAAAATTCGCTCGAGGCCAAACGCGTCCGCCAGCGGCTTGAGCACCAGCACGAGACCTGCGGTCGAGCAATTCGGGTTCGTCACGATAAAGCCGGTGTCGTAACCGCGGCTCTTCTGTTGCACGGGGATCGCGGCGAGATGCGCTGCATTCACTTCGGGAATCAGCAGAGGCACATCCACATCCATGCGGTGGTTTCTCGAATTGCTGACGACCGGGTAGCCCGCGCGCGCAAAATCTTCCTCGACCGGCCCGGCGACGGACGAGTCCAGCGCGGAAAAAACAAAATCGCAATCGAGTGTCGGCGCGACCCCTTTTACAACCAGGTGGCGCGCTGCTTCGGGAATGGGTGTCTCGAGGTGCCAGCGAACGGCTTCGGAGTACGTCCTTCCCGACGATCGTTCCGAAGCGGCAACCTCCGTCAGTTCGAACCACGGGTGTTCGGCGAGCAGCTTCACCAGTCGTTGCCCGACGATGCCGGTCGCACCGAGAACTCCGGCGTGCCATTTTCTTCCCATGTTCTTGACCCGCTGGTTTTCTTGCTCGCTTCGCGGCGTTTGGCCATTCCTCCCGTCCCGAGCTTGCGGGTTCATGCCGCACCTCCCGACAGAAGCGCGTCGGAAAGGTCGCCGGGCGGCCCAATCCGTGTGCCGCGTGCCTGCGGATTGAAGGTATTGCGCACCCACACCACCATTTCGCTTTCCGCGGCCAGCGGCAGCACTTTGGGGTGCAGCACTTTTGCGCCCCCGCGGGCCAGCGCGTGTGCTTCGTCATAGCTCAATTCATGGAGAAGCTGAGCTTCCGCCGATTCCTGCGGATTCGCTGTGTAAATGCCGTCTACGTCGGTCCAGATCACCAGCTCATCGGCCTCCAACACGTAGGCGACAATGGCGCCGGAAAAATCCGAGCTGTTGCGGCCCAGCGTCGTGATGCGCCCGTCGGGGGTGGCCCCGATGAACCCAGTAACGACCGGCACGGCCCGTTCCTCCAACAGTGGGAGGAGAATTTTGCGCCCGCGCTGTCTGCTTTGTTGGAGGTGCGGTTGCGCATGGCGAAAAGTGTCGCAGGTGAGCACAAATTCCGATGAAGTCACCGGCACCGCGGCGAGGCCGAGCTGTTGCAGCGCGGCGGCGAAGAGCCGGGCGCTCAACCGTTCCCCAAAGGATGCCAAGCGGTCAGAAGACTCGCCGCTGGCCGCACCATCCTTCCAACTGAGAACTTCGTGCAGCAGGTCGTGGCCGAGCAGTTCGAGTTCGTGGCGCATGCGGCGATCCGTTTCTTCGTCAAGCCGCAAATCCTCGAGCACCTCCAGATGCAAGCCCAGGGCAACTTCCGCTTCCCGTCGCGCGTGGACGAGCTTGCCGGCAAGCAGCGCCTTTTCAATCGATAGCAGGTGGTCGGTCACGCCTTTCATGGCGGAAACCACTACCGCTACCTTCGATACCTTTGCCGCTTGCCGCACGAGCCTCGCCGCGTGGAGCATGCGCTCGGCCCCGAGCAGCGAGCTTCCACCAAACTTGAACGCTACGACCTTGTTGCGCTTATCGACCCCGCCGCAGCAAAGGTCTTCGCTTTGGTGCGCGGCGGGGCTAGGTTCCGAGGCCTCTTCCAATCCATGTTCCCGATTCATGTCCTGCGCTCCTGGTTTCCATTCTCAAGTCCGGCGGCGGGAGCGTCTCTCGGGGGGGGGGCTTAAAAGAAGAAACCCACCGCCCGGTTCGCTTCCGGCGGTGGGTTGGAAACTTTTTTTAGCTTGCTAGCTGTTTCTCCCGTCGCCCGAAGCGGAAATAGTCTTGTTAGTCTTAGTCGAGGTAGTCGACATAGACTTAATTCGCTTCGTGGCGATGGTCATCATCACGTCTAGACTCTATCACGTCTTTTGCCCGAAGAAAAGGTTTCTTTTTAGCCCTTTCAGCCCCTTTTAGCCAGATCCCTCTATATCCCTCGTGCCCGAAGGCACGGGGCTTCTACGGCTCCATGCGGTAGGTTGCGGAGGATTTCAGAAGGATATTCAAATCGTCGGGATGAATCGCGCAAAGCTGAGCGTCTTCGCGTTCGATGTCCCCTTTGCGGATGAGCGTCACCAAAGATTCCTCCAGGGCGAACGAGCCGCGTTTTTTCGAGAGCGGTATCTCCTGGTGGAGGTACTGCAAATTGTTTTTGCGGATGTGATGCCGCGCTCCGTATCCCACCATCAGGAGCTCCGCCGCGGGCATGCGCCCGCCGTTTTTCGTCGGCAGCAAAATTTGAGTCAGCACGGCGGCAAGCGCCATCGCCAGTTCCTGCCGGATGGCGTTTTGCCGTTCCACCGGGAAGGAATCGCTAATCCGCGCGACCGTCGATGCCACATCGGTGGTGTGCAGCGTCGAGAAAACCAGATGGCCCGTTTCCGCGGCCACCACGGCGATGCGCATGGTTTCCGCATCCCGCATCTCCCCCACAACGATGACATCCGGCGCCTGCCGCAGCGCGGCGCGCAGAGCCGTCGGGAAATCCGGAGCATCGGTGCCGATCTCCACCTGTTCAATTACGCTCCGCAGGTGCAGGTGCTCGTACTCGATGGGATCTTCGATGGTTACGATGTGCCGCGCCTCCCGCAGATTGATTTCATGGATGAGCGCGGAAAGAGTAGTGGACTTGCCTGAGCCTGCCGGGCCGCCGATCAGCACCAGTCCGCGCGGCAAATGTGCAAGGTTCGAGACGGTCGGCGGCAGGTGCAGCTCCGCGAGCGCCGGTACCTTCGCGGGCAGGGCGCGGATCGCCGCCGCTGCCCGCCCGCGTTCGCGATGAAGGTTAATTCGGAAGCGTCCCAAGCCCTCTATCCGATAGGAAGAGTCGGCGATCAGCGCTTGCCGGTACAGCCGTAATGCGTGCTGCGAGAGCGCGGGCAGTAGCGCCGCCTCGATCTCGGCCCCATCCAAAGATGCCGGCTCCAATTTGCGGACTTCGCCTTCGACTCGCGCGCAGGGAGGCGCGTTCTCGACCAGTAAAAGGTCGCTTCCGCCTTGCTCCACCAGCATCTTCAGCCACTGGTCCAGCCTCGCCGTCGCCGCCGAGTCCCGAGCGCCGTCGCCGCCGCCCGCACTCAGTTCCTCTGCCAGCTGATTCAGTTCTTCCGGATTCTCCATGCTGTGCCTCTGGCGGCGCCTCGCGTTCTCCCTTCGCAACAGGGATAGCCGCGTTTCCCGGGCAAGTCTGGCCCACCGGCCTCGCAAAGTCCAGCCAGTTCCGCCGACCGGTGACCAGCAAACTCCTTTCCTTTCCCTAAAGGTATGGGAGCGATTGAGACGCTCGGCTCGGTCCTACCTCCCTCCCCGTCGACTTGAGGGTTCCCTTAAGTCCTTCTGGATCATTGCAAAGAGATAGGCGGGCGAGAGTCTCTCGACCTCTGGGCCCTCGGTCGTTCCTCCCGCTAGCCTGTGCTCTTACCAGGAAGGAGGGTCACGCCTCACCGCGTGGCGCACAAAAAGAATTGCAGAAGAGAGCCTCCATGGTCTAACTTGCCACCCTTCGAGAACGCCATCGCCATCCAAACCGAGGAGGAACACCCATGTCGAAAAAGACCGCAGTGAAATCGGCCATCGGCGGAATGTCGCTCGCGAGCCTGCTGGCCACCGCGCAGATGCTTAACGCGCAAGCGCCAGCGCCCTATGGCGCACCAATCAGCCTTGAAAATGCCAAAAAAGCTGCTGCACCGGCGCTTGCCGAGGCGGTGAAAAACCACTGGAACATGGCCGTGGCCGTTGTCGATCCTTCGGGCAATCTCGTTTATTACGAGAAGATGGACGATACGCAACTCGGCAGCGCCAAGGTAGCGATTGATAAGGCCCGCTCCGCGGCTTTGTTCAAGCGGCCTACCAAAGTGTTTCAGGACACGCTTGCGGCAGGCGGCGAGGGCCTGCGCCTTCTCAAAATTCAGGGCGCCGTGCCGGTCGAAGGTGGCATTCCGCTGGTCATCGAAGGAAAGATTGTCGGTGCCATCGGGGTTTCAGGCGGCTCGAGCGCGCAGGACGGCCAGTGCGCCAAGGCCGGCGCCGACGCCATAAAGTAAGTGGCGTCGCGCATCGCTTGCCATGCGGAGGTAGTCTCATGCAGAAGAAGTCTGCCGGTGTATTGATTGCCCTGGTTTTGGCCGGGCCTTGCGTTGCGCAGGAAACCCCAACGGAACGCGAAGCAGCCCGCGATGTGGTCAAGCAAATCGCTGGCCTAAGCCAATCGCTCGGCGTTCCGGCGATGGTGGCAAAGCTCTCCGCGCCGGACAAGGGGCGGGAGGAGGTCCTCGCGCGCGTGAAGCAGTTGATGCACTCCGAGCTTCTGCCCATGAGCGACTGGATTACCGAGCATCCCGAGATCGGCTTTCAAGAGACCCAGGCGGTCAGAAAACTCACGGCGTATCTCGAAGCGCATGATTTTGAACTGACCATGCCCGTGGCCGGACTCTCGACCGCCTTCGTCGCTAAATACAAGCGAGGCACTCCCGGCCCGAACCTCGGCGTCATTCTGGAATACGACGCCCTGCGGGGTACCAAGGGCGCATTTCACGGCGACCAGCACAGCGCGCAAGGTCCCGTGGGGATGGCTGCCGCCGTAGCCATCGCGGAGTTCCTCACGCGCACGCACACTCCCGGAACGGTCACCGTGTACGGCTGTCCTGGCGAAGAGATGATGCCGCCGGAAGCCAAAACCGTCATGATGGAAGCAGGCGTTTTTAAGGCGGATATGATTGTGCGCAGCCATTCCTCAGCCGTAACCTCCAGGTCCGCCGCAGGCTTCGGCACGTGCTGCATGAATATTGACGGCGTGAAGTACACCTTCTATGGAGCACCGGCACACCAACTGACGGCATGGAACGGCCGAAACGCCTTGGAGGCGGTGATCAAGCTCTTCAACAATATTGACAGCGTGCGCAGCAACATTCGGCCTGAAGCTCGGATTCAAGGTGTGATCACGGAGGGTGGCGCGGCGCCGAATGTCGTGCCGGACCAGACTTCGGCGGATTTTTATATTCGCTATCCCGACGGAGTATACCTGGAACAAGTCTCCGAGTGGGTGGACGATGCGGCGCGCGCGGCTGCTCTGGCCACCGGAACAAAAGTGAAAATCGATCATTACGGAAAGGATCGCGATGGCATCTCACTTTCGAGCCTCGAGGAACTGTCCTTGGCCTATATGAAGCAATTGGGCGCGACCGGCGGAGAGCCGGAGCCCGGCAAGCCCAAAGGCTTCGAGGAGACCGGCAGCGTATCGAGCCAGATCCCCGGCATCGGCGTGTCGGCGAAGTCCTCGAATTTCTCGAATCACACCTACGGCATGGAGGCGGACGCGCTCAAGGATGTCGGCCACGAAGGCTTTTTGATCGATGCGGGGACGATGGCGGCGATCCTCTATGACTATGCCACGCATTCCGAACTGCGTGACGCGGTGAAGACCGAGTTCACGCGCATCCAGGGGCTTTTTGGCGAATATCAAACGGCCTTAGCGAAGGCTTACCCGAAGCCGGAGATCGCCGAGCCGAAATAGCGGCGAGGAAACCCTCCAACGAAGCGCAGGGCGCGGTCGGGATTTCAGAATCGGTATCGCGAAAGCTCGTCACGGTGAGAAGTGGCGGAAACGGCGGTTTATCTTTCGCTCGGGTCGAACCTCGGAGACCGCGAGAAAAATCTGCGCACGGCAATTACGGCGTTGGGCGAAGCCAAAGTGCGGGTGACGCGGGTCTCGTCGTTCTATGAGACCGAGCCGGTGGACTTGCGCGAGCAGCCGTGGTTTCTGAATTGCGTGGTGCAAGGCGAGACAGAAGCTCCGGCTCCGGATCTGTTGCGCGCGCTGCGGGGAATCGAGTCGCAGATGGGAAGCGAGAAACTCGTTCCGAAAGGTCCGCGCCTGATCGACTTGGATATTTTGCTTTACGGCGATGACACGATCGACACGCGGGCATTGCAGGTGCCGCATCCGCGCATGCTTCAGCGCAAATTCGTGCTCGTCCCGCTGGCGGAGATCGCGCCGAACCTAAAGCACCCCTCATGGGCAGAAACGGCCGCAGAACTGCTGAGCAGAGCCGGTGACTCGAGCGTGGTGCGGAAATTTGCTCCCTCTTTGTAGGGGCGCCAGCAAGGGTGCCCCTTCCGTTTGGGAGTCACGGACGCGCCTTAAGTCGTACGGTGAAGCACGAGGCGATGAAGCTTCATTGGCTTTGGCTGCAAGGCTTCGAGCTCGATTTCGGCAAGACGGCCCTCGGTGATTTCGCTCCAGCGGTAGACGCCGGGCTCGGTCTCCGTGGTCTCCCGGCCATTCAGGCGGCGCAGAAACTCACTGGCATTTTCCCGCGAAGCCACCGCACGCACCGTGGGACGAGCAAGGGCTTCGACCGCGTAGCTGCGCAAAAGTTTGTGCCAGTAGTGATCGAACAGGTCGCCGGAGGCAAAGATGTCGCTCCAAGCGACTTCGCCGCCGTACCCGACAACCACGCCGACAACGCGCTCACCCTTGAGACCGGAAGTCGCGCCGCTGAAGCGGCGCTGGACTTCGGCAACGAAATCATCGATGGAGACGCCCACCGCGCCCGACTGATAAATCTTCTCGTAGGCCTCGGTGTGTGCATTACCGGCGATAGCGGATTGCAAACGACTTTCAGAGATCATGGGCGCAGGAGCGGCGGCGTCTGCCTGCACAGTGGTGCCGCTGCGCACAGCGTTCCAGACTTCGTTTTGCTTCTGGTCCACGGCGGCCCTCTCGCGCACGCTCGGATGAACGATCGTTCCTGCCGCGGCAAATTGTGAACTGCCCGTCCAGCGTCCATGCTCGACGCAGAAGACATCCAAGGGAAGCGGCGGCGCGCCGACCGGTACGATGCGGTCTTTGCCGATGACGCGGTCCTGTTTGCCACCGCTCACCAGTTCGCCGGCAAGGAGCAGAAGCGGGCGTTTGCTGCGGTTGACCAAGACAAGCTGGTTCACCGAAGCGCCGGTCGTTTGGGGAATCAAAACTGGCCGGCCGTCACGGCCACGGACCATTTCTTCGGAGCCACGCTCCCGGATGAGGACTTCCCCGGTGGCCAAACCCTCTTCCAAAGTCAAAAAAGCGCCGGCGTCCTGTCCGTAAGGAGCGACCACCGGAAACACCGAAATGTTTTCGTAAGTCACCGGATCGAGGATTCGCCAGTCCCCTTCCGGCTTTGGCAGTAGCGAGGGCGTTGAGGTGTGCCCGGCAAAAGGTTGCGGATTCGAATCGAATTCTGGCCCATAAGGGGGGAAAGCCAGACCACCGAGAGCAAGGATTCCCAGAAATCCGCCAAAGATGGCGGCAAAAATCGAGCGCTCCATAAATCACTCCTGTGCCTGAACTTGGACCGTGTCGCACGGCGCCGCCGCAAGGACGGCTCAGGGTTAGAACGGGGAGCGCCCAGATTCTTGCAAAGAACTTTTTGGGGCGGCAGGACGGATGAATTCTCCAAAGCAAAGCTAAGGGCGAATTTGGGCTGGATGCCAGACCCGGGGGCGGGAGTGCTGGCCCGTTTGACGGCACGTCCGCCCGGGAGTTATGCCGTCGTTTTACGATTCGCATTCTGCCGTTGTCCAAAAGTTGCGGGAAGCACCGACTAACTGTAGGGATCGCCGAGATTGCTGCGCGTCTTCCGCTTGTTCTTGAGGGCTTGCGCTTCCTCCCGCTCGTATTCGGCAATTTCCTCCTCGGTGTAAGAAAACGCGTCGCGCGCAGCGAACATGGAATTCAAGGCTTGCTTCTTCTTGCGAAGGGCGCCAAATTCGCGGCGCACCAGGCGGATGGGCGCCTCAATGACCTTGATTTCGACCAGCAGATCGCTGACTTTCTCGAGGAAGTCATGAAGGTGGTAGGGGCGAACTACATACGGCAGGCGTGCCGCCTCGATTTGTGGGGTGAACTGCCGCTCGCCCGTTTCGGGAATGACAAAAAGCGCCCGAATGCGACCGCCGGCCTCCTGAGGGACCGTGGCGATCTCGCGCAGGGTGAAAAACGCGGGACTCTCGAGATCCATCGCAGCGGCGTTGGCCACAACGAGAGACCAATCCGCGCTGTTTAGTTCGGAAAGCAGCATTTTCGCGTCAGGAACGACGCGCACGCGCCAACCTTCGGAGTCCAAAACCTGCTTCACCGCGCTGGCCCCGTGGGGATCGTTGTCGAGCACAAGAACCCCCACCTGACGGGAAGCGACCGTAGGACTGCTATCCATAAGTTTCAGTATAGGGGAGAAGGAGCACCGCCGGCCGAGCCGTCCAGTTCTTGAAGCCTATAAAATACTGATCTCCGGGACAGGGGCTCCGGGAGAGCTTTTTTTCCCTTAGACTCTAAAGTCCAACTACCAGGGACGTTCCCGCAATGTACCTCTGCAAGCCGAGGCCATCCCAAAAAATGCGGTAGGTGGCCCTGCGCTTTGCAGAATCCGTACCCGTGAAAAAGATTTGGAATCCATCGCGGGACCATTCCGCCTCGCTTGCCGACAAACCGGGTAGGGGGATAAGCGTTCGGCGCTTCGAGCGGAATTCATAGAGGAAGAGCGCGCCGGCCTGACCGTTCTCCACTGTCGGAATCCCAGCCGGCGGATGGGCAAATAAGGCGGAAACCAGCACCAGGTCGGGGTTGCTAGGATGCAGCCGAACGGCGAGCTTGGCGCCAGGAACAAAATCGGGCCCGCACAAATCTCTGATGGGAAGAGCTTGGGTAGGCTTGCCGTCTTCCGCAATCCAGGCTAAGTCGGCCTGATTGGCCGTGACCGTAAGGAGAGTGTGAGGATCACTCCAGCCCTGAATGCTTTCGAAAGCATCCGCGCTAAGCGCCGCTGCCTTTGTTGGATCGTTTGACGGGAATGTCCAGAGCTGCCACTTCCCGCCTTGGTGATTGAGATAGGCCGCGCGGGAATCTTCAGGAGACCAGACCGGGTTGCGAACCTCGCCGCGAAGCAATTCCTTCACGCTGTTCGAATCGTAATTGTATTCGTTGATGGTGCGCACGGCACCTGCTTCGCGGGTGAAGAGCAACTTTTTGCCGTCATGGGAGACTCGCAAATCAGAGTCGGTCCCTCCAGGAATGTCGCGAACAATCGAGCCTCGCTTGAAAGCGAGCTGCTGGCTCGCGTTGAAGTAGGAAACCACGACGGGAGATTGGAACTTCGTGACACTCGAGACGGGCACGGGCGGCTTCTTCTTGGTGTCGTCGTCATTCTGGTCGGGCTGGTTGTTAATCTTGGGGAAAAGCTCGGTGGCGATACGCGCGCAGCCCTTCAGAGATCCGAGCTGGGCATGATCGATCGAAACCTTGAAGGAATATTTTCCGCCAAGCGGAGGGGTGGCCGACAGGGTGTCGTTGGCGGCGTCCGTGCAGGCTTCACGGGAAAGATGGACAGCCGCGGGGGCGCCGGTGGCGGAATCCTTGGCGTGGTAGGTCCAGGACTCCGGCGCGGCGTCCTGGGCGACCTCGCCCGGTTCGAGCGGAATAGGCGGGTAACCGTCGCGGTCCAGGCGTTCCGGGCCCTTCAGCCCGATCCGGAGGTTCCAATTGGGCTGGTTGCCAAAGCCAAGAAGCAGGATCGGGTAGTGCGTGGAGTGGGGGGCTGCGAGTGGGCCCGTGGGGAGGCTTTTCTGCTGCGGCTGCTGGGGAGGGGTTGCCGTTGGTTTCGCCTGCCGTGCCAATGAGGACGGCAAGAAACAAGCGCTCGATAGCGCCAGGGAACAAAGAAGGGTTTGCACCCGCCGGGTAATGCTCAAGATTTCCTCCGGAAGGTAAGAGGATACCGCCCTGAGCAGAAGGAGGCAATTATTCTGACCGAGAACCTTTAGGCATTTCCACAGGGACCCAGGGACAGGAAAGCCCAGGGGCAGCACCTTTGGCGAATACCAAGCGAAAATAATGGTTGACAAAGCGAACAAAAGGCGAAATACTCGAGACCTGCTTCGAGGCGGGCCATGTCCCCAGTTCACTCCATCGCGGCGCCGGATCTCTCGATCCGGCACCACCACGTTTCACCGACTCCAGAAACACTCTTTCCCGAGTGCCCTGACGACCTGAGCCCACAGCAAGTGGCCGGCAGCCTTGTCCCGCTTGCCGGCCAACACGGCAGCAATGCGGATCGCGCGACGCCGGATTGCCCCCCGGCGCCAGTGGCTACCGACCGGCCCCCAAACCACTCGAGTAGTCCGGTCCGAAATTCTGCCGCGGACCCCAGCAACCGCGCCCACGCGCGGCTGGTCGGCATTGCCCGCCTTGCCGCAGCTTCGCCTCCCGCGGAAACGACAAGGAGATCCGCCGAGCGCCCGGAATACTTCGTTTTGCCGGTGAAATCGATTTTAAACCGGTGTGATTCCGAGCGCGTACCGTTTGAATGGACCATCAATCCCTTCCGCGGGTGCGAGTTTGCCTGCAAGTATTGCTACGCGCGGTACACGCACGAATACATGGAGCTTGACGGAGGCGAGTTCGAGAAAAAGATTTACGTGAAAAAGGATGCTGGCCCGCTGCTCGCCTGGGACGTGGCGCACAAGTATTCCTATCAGTCGGAGGCTTCCGGGGGAACCCAAGCGGAGCACATCGCGATCGGGACCGCCACGGACCCATACCAGCCGGCGGAACGCGAATACCGCGTGACGCGCGCGTGCCTGGAAGAATTGGCGAAGAGGGAAGGGCTGAGCATTTCGATTATCACCAAGTCGGACCAGATCGTGCGCGATATTGACGTGCTGCAGCGCATCGCGGACCGGTCGGATTTGGCGATCGACATCACCATTACGACGCTACGCACGCGGCTGGCGCGAATGCTCGAACCGCGCGCGCCTCGGCCGGATTTGCGGCTGACGGCGCTGAAACAATTGACCGAAGCGGGGCTGGCGGTGGGCGTTTCCGCATCGCCATTGATACCGGGGATTACCGATCGCGAGGGAGATTTGGAGGCGGTGGCGGCAGCGGGGAAAGAGGCTGGCGCGCAATGGTTCTTCTCCGGCGTGCTGTTTCTGATGCCGTCGTCGGCAAAACAGTTTTTCCCGTTCTTGCGGGCGAAATTTCCAAGACTGGTCGAGCAGTATGAGAAGTGGTTCGCTAAGAGCGGATACGCTCCCGAACCGTACCGGCGCAAAACGGCGGAACGCGTGGCGCGCATTCGGCAGATGTATGGTCTACGGGCGCGGCCTTGGGTCGAGAAGAAACACACCATGCCATGCAGGCAAATGTCGCTCGAGTGGGATGGGGCGGTCGTGGCCAAAGACACCGAAAGAACAGCATCTTTGACCGGTGAATAGAGAGACTAGCACATCAAGATGGCGCCTCTGTGGATTGTCGTTTTCCTCGGAATGACAGGGAGTCTGCCTTACGGCATGATGATGCGGGATTGTTCGCGCTGAAGTTCGGGGGCTTGGGGGAACTGACGGCGCAGGAATTCGATGAATAAGCGCGAGCGTGGACGGCCATTGGTGCGCAGCAAACCCATGCGGTACAGAAACACCAACAAATAGAAAACTTCGATGTCTTTGAAAGCAGCCGAACCGGCCCGCTCCGCCTGCTGTTTCTTGATCCCGTCGAGAAAATCGCGAAGCGCGGCGTAAAGCTCTCGCTGCAGAGGCGCTTCGGGCGGCAGTTCATAGATGACACCAGAACTCAGCGTTTTGTAGGTTTGCGCGAGAGCCTCGAGTGCAGAGAGAATGTCGTTATCCACTGTCGCGGGCCGCGCGGCGCAGAATTTTGCGATGGAAAATGCCAGGGCGGCCATAGGTTGTTGATGGGCATGAAGGATGTCCTTCGGGATGGTTTCATCAAGGAGGGCAGTACCGGCAGGCAGGCTGCGCGGATGCTTGCTCTCGTACCGGTGCGCGGCAATCAGATAAGCACAGTCGGCCGGGCAGTCGATGGTAACCTCGCGTTCGGTGCCGCAGCAGACGGCGCAAATCTTCTCCGCCTTGGCGGGACAGAATCGGGAAGCTTTGCGCTTTTGACAGATTGCGCAGGACCCAGACACGAGCGGCTCCTTAACGGGCAAAGACAGTTCCGCAGAATACGCCGAGGAGGGGCAAAACACAAAAGAGCCAGCCCAGCAAGCATTTTGCCCGAAAATGTTCTTGGGGAACCTTTTAGGCGCTCGCGCATACCGCACGCATCATGCAAAGCCGAAAACACGCACCGCAAAGGTCCTCCAGCAGTTCATTCTGGTGGGGGCCTTTTCCTTCTTGCGTTTGTCCTGACGACGGGTTGGCTCAGGCCATGATGACTTTGTTGTGGAAGCGCCGCGCCGCCAGGATCAAAAGCACGGTGCCCAGCACGAACAGAGCGAGGCCGTCAGCCCAAAGATGAACCAGGCCGGCGCCGCGGAGAATGATCCCGCGCGCGATATTGATGAAGTACGTCGCCGGGATGAAATAGCTGATGGGATACAAGACCGCGGGTATGGTTTCGCGCGGAAAAATGTAGCCGGAAAAGAAAACGCTCGGAAGAATGGTGAGGAAAGCAAGCTGCATGGCCTCGGCCTGGGTATTGGCCTTGCTGGAGATGAGAATGCCGAGAGAAAGAGATACAAACAGATACGGCAGCGAGAGAAAAGCCAGCAGAAGAACGTTGCCGTGAATGGGCACGCGGAAAACGAAACGCATGAAGCCCAGAATCATCGAGAGCTCAAAGAAACCGATGCCGAGATAGGGAAGCAGCTTGCCGAGCAGCAAACCCATGGGCCGCACGGGGGTGACGAAAAGCTGTTCCAGGGTACCGCGCTCTTTTTCGCGAACAATGGAGAAAGAGGTTAGAAAAGTGGTCACGTTGAGCAGCAGGATGGCCGTGAGTCCGGGCAGAAAAAAATTTGGCGAACGGGAATCGGGGTTGAACATGAGCTTGGGGCGCATGTCCACGGCAAAACTCGCGCCGCTCGGAAGAACGCGCCGGAGAGATTCGTCCAGGCCGATGGCCGTGGTGACGTTGATGGCCGGACCGGCGACGGAGGAATCCGAGCCGTCGATGAGCACCAGGACCTGGGCGCTCATTTGGTGAAGAAGGCGGTCGGAGTAGTCGACGGGGATCTTGATGCCCACGCGAGCGCGGCCGGAAACGATCATGTCGTTGAGGTCCCGGTCGTTTTGCACGTGGCGCATCACATGAAAGGTGTCCGAATTCTTCAGGCGGTCGATAAGTTCGCGGCTTTCGCGGCGTCCGTCGGCGTTGAACACCACGGTGTTGATCTGCCGGATGTTGGTGTCGATTCCGTACCCGAGCAGCGTCATCTGCAGGATGGGAATAATCAGGGAAAAGAAGAGTGTGGCAAAGTCCCGTCGCACGTGCAGGACTTCCTTGTAGAACACAGCGCCGCAACCGCGAAAGACGTTAGTCACTGGCGGCCTCCAAAAGGGATTCCTGCTTGTAGGTGAGTTCGACGAAAACGTCCTCAAGGCTGGGCGCCAGGGGGCGAATCTCGTCGACGGCAATGCCGTTTTCCGCAAGCTCGCGGCGAAGACCGTCCAGGCTGAGATTTTCATCGACGAGCGCATGGACGGACTGCCCAAAGATGGTGGCACTCCGTATCCCGGGAATCCCGCGGGCCAGGCGCAGTGCGCGTGTCACTTCCGGGGCGGTGAATTCGACGCGCCGCGTGCCATCGGGCTGCACCTCAGGAAGCTGGCGAAGCGAATCGGGGGTGCCGTCGGCGATGAGCTTGCCGTAATAGATATAAGCGACGTGGCTGCAGCGCTCGGCTTCGTCCATGTAGTGCGTGGTAACAAAGAAAGTGATGCCGTGCCCGGAGAGCTCGAACAACAGGTCCCAAAGCTGGCGCCGCGCGACCGGATCGATGCCCGCGGTAGGCTCGTCGAGAAAAAGCAGCTGGGGTTCGTGCAGCATGGCGCAGCCGAGCGCCAGGCGCTGCTTCCATCCGCCGGAAAGCTGGGCCGCGAGCCGCTTTAGATAAGGGCCCAGGCCGTTGAGCTGAATGATTTCCTCCATGCGGCGCTTCAGACGCGCCGGCTCAAGGCTGTAAATACGGCCATAGAACTTCAGGTTTTCCTCGACGGTGAGGTCGTAGTAGAGGCTGAAATTTTGCGACATGTAACCGATGCGCTCGCGCACCGCTTCGGAATCGGTTCGCACGTCGAGGCCTTCCACGTGGGCCGAACCGCCGCTCAGAGGCAACAGGCCGGTAAGCATCTTGATGACGGTGGTTTTTCCGCTGCCGTTCGGTCCGAGAAAGCCGAAAATTTCGCCTTTCTCCACGCGGAAGGTGACGTCGTTAACGGCGGTGAAACCGCCGAACCTCCGCACGAGATGCTCGGCGGAGATGGCCGCTCGGACGGGCGATTGCGGTTCGGTAGCCATCGTCTCAGCTCGTCGCTTTAAGTTTCACGTCCGCGGCCATCCCGGGGAGCACGCGGCCCGCCGGGTCGTTGATGCGGATTTTTACCCCGAAGACTTGATGGACGCGTTCCTCGCGGGTTTGTACGTTGCGGGGAAGGAATTCGGCCTGCTGATTGACTTGCTCCACTTCTCCGTCAAAAACGGTGTTGGGAAAGGAATCGACGCGAACTTCCGCCTTTTGCCCGAGCCGGATGCGTCCGAACTCCGTCTCGGGAATGTAAATACGGACGTAGATCTGGTCCTTCTCGAGAAGCGTGGCGACCGGAGTATTCGGGGGGATGATATCTCCCGGCCGGACATCGAGGACTTCCACGATGGCGCCGGAGGGCGCCACGACCTGACGCTCGCGGAAGCGGGCAAGGTCGTAAGCGTAGACGGCTTTGGCGTGTTCGATGTCTTCGCGGCGATTGCCGCGTTCCATTTTCTCGAGGTTGGCTTGCGCCTGAAGATAGCGCGCTTCGGCGGAGGCAATCTCTTCGCGACGGTACCCGCGCTGCATTTCATCGAACTTGTGCTGGGCCATCTCCCTTTGTGCGAGGGCCATTTTCCAATTTGCTTCTGCGGTGTCCCGCTGCTGCCTGGAGACCAGATCCTTTTTGGCGAGACCGTTGTAACGGTCAAAGTCGAGCCGCGTGCGGATTTCATCGGCTTTGGCGCGTTCCAAATCGTCCTGCGCGACATTAATTTCCTCTTTGCGGTAACCGTTCTTCCTCAGCTCATAGTCCGCTTTGGCTTGTCCTGCGGCGGCGCGCGCCTCGGCAATTTCCTCCGGACGGTAGCCGCGCTCCGCCTTTTGCGCGTCGGCGTGGGATTGTTCGAGAGCAGCCGCGAGTTCTTTGTCATCGAAGGTGAGAAGAAGTTGGCCCGGCTGTACCGGGTCTCCTTCGCGAACGAGCACTTTGTCGATTCGTCCGCCTACGATCGAGCCGACGCGCACGTCCCGCGCCTCTACCGTGCCCGAGCCATATAACGCCGTATCTCGGTGAAACCAGCCTGCGTAGACCGCCGTGGCCGCCACCGCCGCCGCCGCGCCCAGAAGGACCAAGAGGACTTTCCGGTTCATCGGGCTAATCTCCTTGAACAGGGAACGATCCTGCCGCTGGGAGGGTGAGGCCGGGGCGCGGCGCCATGCCGGTCCATAACAGGTTGAAAGCGGATTCAATACGGGTATGCAGGGTGGCGTCCCCGTAGAGCGACCAAATCAGAAGCGTGCCGAAGATGGTTTGCCGGAAGACGCAGGCAATCTCCTCGGCGGGAAGGTCGTTCCGAATCTCGCCTTGTTCTTGCCCGAGCCGGATCATCTGGGTATGGAGCCCTTGCACTCGCTTTTGCAAATCAAGCATGGCCTCGCGCACCGGAGTGCTCGAGAGATAAGCTTGAAGAACCGCACGAATGATTTCCGGGTTGCGCGTTGGCTCCTGGGTCATACGGACACCGAGGGCGCCCAAGAACTGCGGCATGGGCTCGTTCGTCCGGCGCGCCTCATCGACAGCAGCTTCGAGCTTCCCGAGCTGCATTTCGCCAAAGGCCAGCAAGATGTGGTCTTTGCTCGGGAAGTAGTTGAAAAAAGTGCCCTTGCCGACGTCGGCAGCTTTCGTGATGTCCTCGACTGTGGTTTCCGCAAAGCCTTTCTCGGCGAACAGGGCAAGCGCGGAGCGGAAGAGGCGCTCGCGGATCTCGGCGCTGCGGCGCTGGCGGCGGTCGGAAGGAGGCGCGAGCTTGGAAGTGAGCGTCATGCGTAAATGACCGTTACTCAGAAATGACTGTAGGTCATTTTTGGGCCAAAGTCAAGCGGCGAGAGGGAATGAAAGTTCAACGCCGGAGAGAAACGCGGAGCGGCGGTTGACAAGCAAGCGTTCACTGCCCCGGGCAACCCGGGGAAAGGCGCAGCGGCGGTGTACGGCGACTATTCTTTCAGAGAGGTGGGGTCTGAGAGGTTCTTGGGTGACTTCTTGTTGAGAAGTGCCACCAACTCCTGCCCCGCGGGCGGCACGGCCACGGCGCCCTTGCGTATGATATTTTCTGCTGAAACTTTCTTGCCATAGAGGGTTTCGTTGCTACCGTTGTCCGGGCGGAGCGTCGAGCCTTCGAGCGAGACGCCGGCAAACAAGCCGCGCGAGCGGGAATAGGTAAGCATCTCGGCGCGCATGGTGACGTCGCTGGCCGCAGCAGCGTCGCGTCCCTTGGGGCCGGCGGCGGCCGCCGCGTCAGCTCCCAATTTCACTTTGCTTTTTAGAAGGGCTTTGGCGCCGCGCGGATTCATTACAAGAATAACGAAGTCGGTCGCCTGTCCGCCAAGCTGAAGGCCGAAACCGCCGCCTTCCAGGCGCATCATTGCGGGCGCGCTCCAGGGACCGGTGAAGTGTTCGCCGGTACGGCAGGTCATGGCGCCCCTTCCATAGCTTCCACTGAACGCAAACGCAACCTTAAGCACCGAGGGAATCACGATCACGCACTCGGCCTTGTCAATCAAGTCGGACGGAATGTCGTCAGGGATGTCCATGATTTCCTTGAGCACCATTCCACAGTTGTCCAAGCGGTCGACTTCCTTTTTTGGATCCGCGGTGAGGGGTAACGCCACCAGCGAGAACGCCATCAGAAAAGTGAGCATTCGCTTCAACAAGGTTCACCTCGTCGTAGTTTTCTGAGCACGAGCATCATAGAGCGCATCAACGCTTCGTGCAACCTTGGAAAATGGCGGGGTTGAGAGTGGGCTTAGCTTTTCATTGGAAGCCGCCCGCGCGGAATGGGTTGCCTTCGACTATAATTTCGCAGGCGGAATACGGCCGAGACCAAGATGAATAAGAAAAAAACGATCAAGCGGTGCGTGGCAGCGGTTTTCACAACCGCGATGGGTGCGTGCTTGAGCACGGCGCAGAAAACGGAGGCGCGCAAAGCGGCAAATAGCCAAGCCTGCTGCGGTCTCGAAAGCCAGAGTGCGCTAACGAAAAAGCAGGCCGCGAAATTTGCGTCGCGGGCGGAGGCGCTGCTCGGAACCGGCCCTACCGGGAAGGGTGAGTGGGGATTGCTGATTGCCGACGCGAAGACCGGCGAGACCCTTTATCAGCAAAATGCAGACCGTTACTTCTTGCCGGCTTCGAACATGAAGCTTTTCACGACCGCGCTGGCGCTGGCGAAGCTAGGGCCCGACTACCGCTTTCATACCACGCTCGAAACGTGCGCAAGCATATCGAACGGGGTTTTGACAGGCGATCTCGCGCTCGTGGGGCGCGGCGATCCCAACCTTTCGAATCGCAAATTCCCCTACGTGCTGAAAGAAGAGTTTGACGGACCGCCGGAAAAGGTGCTGGCCGAGTTGGCGGATGGCGTGGCTAGGAAAGGTATCAAGGAAATTTCCGGAGACGTGATTGGCGATGACAGTTATTTCCCGCGGGAGCGCTATCCGAGCGGGTGGGAAATCGACGATATGGTTTGGGAATATGGGGCGGCGATTTCCGCCATCGTCGTGGACGACAACACCGTGACGATGACGCTCACCCCCGGTGGGCAGTCCGGCAGCCCGGTCGAGACCAGCGAAAGCCCCGCGACACCGGATTTTCACGTTGAAAATGACGTCACCACCTCGGCGGCGGGTGCGAAATCCGACCTGGCGTTGACGCGCGATCCGGGCGCCAGCCTGGTCGTGGTCAAAGGCATCATGCCCGCCCAGGGTGCGCCAAGGAAGCTGGTCCTCGCCGTGGAACAACCCGCCGAGCACGCCGCAGCCGTGCTGAAGCACTTGCTTGAAGACCGCGGCATCCGGGTTGACGGCGTCGCCCGGGCCCGACACGAAGCTCTAAGGACCGCAGCAGATCCCGCGGTTTTGGCGGAACATGTTTCCGTACCCTTGGGTGAAGCCGTCAAACTGATCAACAAGATCAGCCAAAACCTGCACGCGGAAATGTTGCTACGGACGGTGGCACGGCAGGGCGGGGTCTGGGCTACCCCGGACGATTTAATGAAAGTACCGCAGGATTTTTATGCTTCGGCCGGAATCGACCCGGATGACGTGATTCAATCGGATGCTTCGGGATTGTCGCGGCACGATCTGGTGACGCCGCGGGCCGTCGTCGCCCTGCTGACATATGCCCAAAGTCAGCCCTGGTTTGCGACCTATTACGATTCGCTTCCTGTGGCGGGTGTGGACGGCACGCTCGAAGACCGCATGAAAAACACTCCGGCGGCCGGGCACATTCACGCGAAAACGGGTTCGGTCGAGCACGTGCGCACGCTTTCCGGTTTCGCCGAGACTCCCAGCGGGCGGCGGCTCATTTTTTCTTTCCTGGGCAACAATCAGGGAGGGAGAAATCACGAGGCTGCGGATGCGCTGGCCGGCTTGTGCGTGGCCACGCTCGAGGAGTTCAATGTTGCGCCGAAGAAGCCTGTCCGGGAACACAAGCGCGCGCATTGAAGACGCAAAGCGAAAATGCCGCAGGAAATCATTGTCACGGTCTTTGGAAGCTCGCGGCCGGGCGAAGGCAGTCCCGACTATGAAGAAGCGTGCGTGCTCGGGCGGGCTCTGGCGAAGCACGGTTTTGCCGTTTGCAGCGGGGGCTACGGCGGGGTGATGGAAGCCGTGTCCCGTGGAGCGAAACAAGTCGGGGGGAAGACTTATGGCGTCACCGCGGAGTTTTTCAAATCGGCCAAGTTGAATCGCTGGATTGACGTCGAAGTCCGCAAACAAACCTGGGAAGAAAGACTGTTCGAGTTGATCCGCATCGCGGACGGTTTTGTGGCTTGCAAAGGGGGCACGGGAACGCTGGTCGAGCTGGCCGTGGTCTGGGAAATGTTGAACAAGTCGGTGATGTCCAGCAAACCACTTGCCGTGCTCGGAGGTTTCTGGGCCCCGGTACTCGATCGTGTGAGAGAAGTGGAACTCGGCCAACACGCGCCCTGGGGAGAAGCAAACGGGCGGCTCGTGTACGTTGCGGACTCTCCCGGAGAAGCAGCGCAGCATCTCCAGCATCATCTCAGATAGAAAAAATGGCACGCGCCGCGCAAGAAGTGCTCGAGTTTGACAAGCTGCGGGAATTGCTCCGGCTGCGCACGACCTGTGCGCCGGGACGGCGAGCCGTGGATGTGCTTGAGCCGGAAACGAATCGCGTTCGGCTCGAATCCGCGTTCGCCCTGATTCGCGAAGCGCGGGAATGGCTGCGCGGCGGGCACGAACTGGGCTTCGGCGCGTTGGCCGACCCGCAAGGTTGGCTCGACCGCATCGCCGGCCCGGGCACGGTGCTGGAGCCGGGTGAATTGCTCGACGCGGCGTCTCTGCTGGAAACGGCGAGCTGGCTGCGGCAGCAATTTCGAGAGGAAGCCGCGAAGGCTCCGTTGCTGGCCCGGCGCGCCGCTTCGCTTGCTGACTTCCGCGACGTCCATGCGGCCATTCGCCGATGTCTGTTGCCGAACGGCGAGATTAGCGATGATGCATCGACGGCGCTTCGTCGCATCCGCTCGAGCATCGCCGAGACCCGGGAAGCCATCCAGAAAACACTGAAACAAATCCTGCGCGCGCGGCATGCGGAAGCCGGGGAAGACTACGTCACCTTGCGCAATGAACGATTCGTGATTCCGGTGCGCACGGAAAACCGGCGCAGCGTGCACGGCGTGGTACACGGAGCGAGTGCGACCGGTCAAACGGTTTTCCTGGAGCCTCTCGAAACGGTCGAAGCGAACAACCAGCTCGTCCAATTGGCTGAAGACGAAGCCGCGGAGATAGCCCGCATTTTGCGCGAGCTCACCGAGAGACTGCAGGCGTTTCGCGGGCCGCTCGAAAGCGCGGCGGCGACGATTGCGGAATTGGATAGCGTTTTTGCGCGCGCGCGCTTTGCGCGCGATTTTGACGCGGCCGTCCCGGAATTCTCAAACGCCGATCGCTTGCACCTCGAGGATGCGCGACATCCCGTGCTCGAAGACAAGCTCAAGAGAGAGAATCGCGTGATTGTTCCCATGTCGCTCTCGCTCGGCGGAGAAGAGCGCGTGCTGGTGATCAGCGGGCCGAACACCGGTGGCAAAACGGTTGCGCTCAAAACCGTTGGCGTGGCGGCGCTGGCGGCACAAGCGGGAATTCCTGTTGCGGCACAACGCGCCATCCTGCCGATTTTCGACCGCGTGCTCGTGGATATCGGCGACGAACAATCAATTGCCGCGGACCTTTCCACCTTTTCTGCGCATATGCTGAACCTGAAGAGCATGCTCGATCGATTAACCCCGCAATCGCTGGTGCTGGTGGACGAGATGGGAACGGGAACCGCCCCCGAGGAAGGAGCAGCGCTGGCGGTTGCTTTGCTGGATGAATTTCGCGCCAAGAACTGCTTTGTGCTGGCGACCACGCACCACGACCGCCTGAAAACTTATGCCGCGACCGCGCCTGGCGTGGTCAACGCCGCCGTGGAATTCGACGACGTGAACCTGCGGCCCACGTACCGTTTGATGGTGGGCGTGCCGGGCGGCTCGAGCGGCATCGCCATCGCCGAGCGCCTGGGAATTGCCAAAGACATTATCGAACACGCGCGCACATTGTTGACGCCGGAGTCGCGCGAAGCCGCGGACCTCATCGCCTATTTGCATCGCAGCCGAGACGAACTGGACCGCATGCAACAACACATGACCGCCGAGCGGCATGCGCTCGAAAAAGAGCGCAAGGAATTGCGCACGGAGTGGGTCGAGCGCCAGCAGAAACGTATCCGGGAACTGGAAGCACAATTTGACGAAATGCAGAAGCGCTTCGATGAAAACGTCGCACGCGTGGTTGAGGGAGTGAAAGAACGCGAGCTTCGCGCGCAACTTGAAAAAAGCACGCGGCGAAAGATGCAGGACGTTCGCAGCACGGCGCGCGAAGAACTAAATGCGGCAGCAGTGCAGACCATTTCGGAATCGCAGGCGGACCTGGGCACGCATTCCCCCTCCTTACAAGCGGTAAGCGCGGACCGTTTGCAGGCTGGTGCGAAGATTCGCGTGCGGGGATTCAGCAAGCCGGTGGTTTTTCGACGGCTGGACGGTTCTTCCGCGGAAATCGAAGCCGGGCCGCTGCGCATGAAAGTGGCCGTGGATGAAATTACCGGCGTGGAAAGTCCGGACGCGAAAGCCGTCTCGAAAACAGCCGCAGGAGCTGTGCCGCGCCTCTCCGGCGTCACGGTGCATGCGCATTCCCGCGAGTCTCCCGCCGCAGACGAAATCAATGTGATTGGAATGACCGTGGAGGAGGCCACCGATCGCCTCGACAAGTTTTTGGATGACGCGGCTTTGCGTCACAAGCCGCGCGTCCGCATCATCCATGGCCACGGCACCGGAGCGCTTCGCAAAGGGATTGGCGCGTTCTTGGATGGGCATCCTCTGGTCGAGAAACATAGCTTCGAATCGGAAGAGCACGGAGGGAAAGCGATTACGATCGTTGAGCTCCAGAAGTAAAAAATCGTAAGCGCGGAAATATCATAGAGCCGAGCGTGCTTTGCACCAGAGATGAAAACCGCGCCCTTTGCTATACTCCGTCAATTCCCAACGAGGTGCCCCGATGAGAATCCCCAAACCGGCAGCGGCCTTCTCTAGAAATAGGCGGGGCATCAGCATACCGGGAGCTTTGGCAGCTTTGTTGTGCCTGGCATTCTGGAGCGTAACGCAGCCGGCGCACGCACAGGCTCCGGCCGCGAAACGGACCATCCTTCGTCCAGGCCGCGTACTGGATGTGCGCACCGGAGAGTTACGCTCCAATCAGGCTATCGTTATCGAAAACGAAAGGATTGCCGAGATTGCCTCCGCCGGCGAAGTGAAAGCGGCCGCCGGCGATGCCACGGTCGATTTGCCGGAAGCCACGCTGCTTCCTGGCTTGATTGACATGCACACCCACCTGACCATGGATCTCGGCTCGCTGGGATATTCAGGACTCGGGATTTCGACGGCGCGCGAAGCGTTGCACGGCGCGAGGAACGCACGGCGCACACTGGAAGCGGGCTTCACCACCGTGCGTAACCTGGGTGCCAACGACTACGCGGACATCGCGCTGCGGGATGCTATTAATGATGGCGATGTGATTGGGCCGCGCATCGTTGCGTCCGGTCCGGCGCTCGGCATCACCGGCGGGCACTGCGACGAGAATCTGCTGCCTCCGGCGTTTCACCTTCAGGGAGGCGGAGTCGCCGATGGTGTCGAGGCGGTCCAACACAAAGTCCGCGAAGTCATTAAATATGGCGCGGACGTCATCAAAATTTGCGCGACCGGCGGGGTGCTTTCCAAGGGCGACGATCCGAACGCCTCACAATTCACGCTCGAAGAACTCAAAGCGATCGCTGCCGATGCCCACCGCCTTGGTCGCCGCGTGGCCGCCCACGCCCACGGTGCGGAAGGCGTGCGCTGGGCCTCCGAAGCCGGCGTGGACTCCGTCGAACACGGTCACTTGATGGATGATGCGGCCATTGCCACGCTCAAGAAAAATGGAACCTACCTGGTGCCCACGCTTTTTCTCGCCGAATACATGCAACAAAACATGGAACGCAGCGATGTTCCGGAGTTCTCCAAACAAAAGATGCGCTGGATCGCTGGTGCCGCGCAGCAAAACGTGAAAAAGGCCTTCGCCGCGGGAGTAAAAGTGGCCTTCGGCACGGATGCCGCCGTCTATCCGCACGGTCTGAACGCCGGTGAATTTCACGTCTACGTGAAGCTGGGAATGACGCCTGTGGCGGCGATCCAGACCGCCACCATCAACGCCGCGGATCTGCTTGGTTGGACCAAGCAGGTCGGCACGCTGGAGCCCGGCAAATTTGCCGACTTGATCGCCGTCGACGGCGATCCCACAAAAGACGTCACGACCCTCGAACATGTGAGGTTCGTGATGAAAGGCGGCGTAGTCTATAAAAACGACTACAGTAAGCGGTGAGCCTCGACACATGGCAGAAGCAGGATCCGTCGCCGAGCGAGTAAAACAACAAGCCGACATTGTGCGGGTCGTTGGCGAATACGTCCGACTGAAGAAGACCGGTAAAAACTACAGCGGCCTTTGTCCGTTTCATCAGGAAAAAACCCCCTCGTTCACGGTTTCTCCGATCAAACAAATCTTCTACTGCTTCGGCTGCGGCAAGGGCGGCGACGTCTACAACTTCGTGATGGACATGGAGAAGTGCGAGTTTCCGGAGGCCGTGAAACTCGTCGCGGAGAAATGCGGGATTTCCATTCCACGCCCAAAAGAACGCTCGGCCGAAGGGCGCAAAGAAAGTCTCGAGCGCGGAGTGCTGGTGGAAATGCACCGCGAGGCCCAGACCTTCTTCGTCAAACAGTTGGAAGGCACGCTCGAGGGCAAAGCAGCCCGCGCCTATCTCGAAGACCGCGGCTTGGATCAAGATGCTATCTCGCGCTTTGGCATCGGCTATGCGCCGAGTGGCGGCGATGCGCTTCTTCGCCACCTGAAAGCGAAATATCCCGAAAAGCTGCTCGTGGAATCAGGTCTCTCTTCGCGCGACCAGGGCGGAAAACTCTTCGACCGTTTCCGCCGCCGCATCACGTTTCCCATTGCAAACGAGTCGGGCAAGATCGTGGCCTTCGGTTGCCGCGCTCTTGGTGACGACCAGCCCAAGTACCTGAATTCTCCGGAATCGCCGATCTATTCGAAAAGCAACCTGCTCTATCACCTGGACCGCGCAAAAGAGGGGATTCGCCGGCAGGACTTCGCGATTCTGGTTGAGGGCTACATGGACGCGATTGCGGTGGCGCGCGTCGGGATCAGCAACGTGGTGGCAAGTTGCGGAACGAGCCTCGCCGAGCAACAAATCAAGTTGCTCAGCCGCTTTACCAAGCGCGTCGTGGTGAATTACGACCCCGACGCCGCGGGACAGTCGGCCACCGAGCGCTCCTTGTCGCTTCTGCTAGAGCAGGATTTCGAAGTTCGCGTTCTCGTTCTTCCGCCCGTGGGCGATAAGAAAGCCGACCCCGACCTCTACATTCGGGAAAAAGGTGCGGAAGAATATCAAAAACGACTGAAGGAGGCGCCCTCGTACGTGGACTATCTGATCGCGCGCGCCCGCCAAATGGATTTGAGCACCGGCGAGGCCAAAAGCCGCGCGGTGAATTTCCTGCTTCCCTATGTCCAGAAAATCCCCAATCGCATTTTGCGTTCCGAATGGGCCACAAGGATAGCTCAGCAATTACGCTTGGAAGAGCCGGTCCTGCGCGCGGCCCTGAGCAAAGCCGCCGCGGAGCGCCGCGGCGCACTGAAGCTGCAGCCGGAATTAGTTGCCAGAGCGGGCAAGCCGGTTGAGCGGCGGCTGATTCGCATGCTCGTCGAAGCGGAGGGATTCCGCCGGGAGCTTGCCGAACGCCTCGAGAACGCGCGCCTCTATCACGGACTGGAGACCGAAAAGATCTTCGCCGCGCTGGTCGTTGCCAGTCTCTCCGGGCAACCGGCGCAAGCCACGGAAGTGGCGGCGATACTTGAGGAACGCGATCGCCGGTTGCTGTTTGAGATTCTTTTCGAGGAGGCCAGCGAGCCGACCTGGGAAGAAGCCTTAAGCTGCATCGAAACGCTCCAACAGCGTCAAGCCGAGCAAGAACTTGCCGAAGTGCAACGCAGCATCGAGGCCAACCCCACCGGCCCGGGGCTGCGCGACCTGCTGGCCCGCAAACAGGAACTCATGCGCCGCCTGGCCGCGGCTAGATAGTTTCTCTCTCGCGCGTCGCCGCCACACCCAAGCCGCTGCCGCGACGAGCGCTGCGGGAAGCCCAATCCAGAGAAGCTCACGCGAGAGAACGGCCAAGCCGCGTCCGGTGAAGAACCGAGAGACTCCCATCGGTGAAACTCGGATTGGCCGCCGCGGGAGAAAGTAGCGGGCATTGCCCGGTGAGCTGTGGCGGAGGCTCACCAGGGTGACAAAAGCCGCCAACAGCGCGGCGAACAGCAGGGATGGGAGAAATCCACGATGGCGCGAGAAATCACCATAGCGAATGCCAAAGCGAAATCCGACCACGTCAAGATCGGGCAGCACGGAGCAGACGGCCCCGGCCATCCATGCCCGTTTTGGCATGCCGGGGCGATAAAGCCAAGTCCCCATGCTCAGGGCAGCGGCTGCATGCGATAATCCCGATGCCAAGCCTGACTCCCGATCGATTCTTGGGGAAACGACGACGGGAAGAGGGCCAACGCTTGGCCGGTATTCTTCCACACATTTCCACGAAATATGAGATTGACGGAAGGCCTGTGAACCCTGTAACTTAATAAGGTTTCGCGAGTAACGGTTCTGCCGTTAAATGCATCTATATCTATGTACTTAGCGGCAGGAGCCGGGCCCCCAAACGTGCGGGATATGAGCGACGCACGGGGCGGGCAGCGAATGGGCGTCACGACACAGAAGGATTCAAACAAAAAAGCGAGCGATCTTGTGGGGATTTCCCCGTGGTTTGCGCCGTTGCGCCAGCCCGTCTGTGCCTGTGCTACCGGGCGGAGACTGCGGTGCGCTGTATATGGCTCGCGGTCTGATTGCGGGAGGATTTTGTGGCGGCAGTAGGCCTTGAAGAAAAATATGATGCGGTACGCCAGCTCATTGCTATCGGCAAAGAGCGCGGCTACCTGCTGTATGACGAAGTGAACGATTCGCTACCCGCGGAAGTGCATTCCTCGGAAGAAATCGACGATCTCCTCACGACGTTCGAGCGCAATGGTATCGAGATTTACGAAGACCAGGCGTCGGCCAAGGCCGCGCGTGCGGTGGAAGTGTCGGTCGACAGCGGAGACCGCGAAGGCAAGGAAGACGGGCACGAAGGCGAAACCGATCTGGACCTTACCCCCGGCTCGCTCGAGAAAACCAACGATCCCGTGCGCATGTATCTGCGCGAGATGGGCACAGTTCCGCTGCTGACGCGCGAAGGCGAGGTCACGATCGCGAAGCGCATTGAGCGCGGCCAACTCGTGGTCATGCGCTCCATCACGCGCTCGCCGATTGTCATCAAGGAATTGATTGCCGTCGGCGACGACTTGCGCAAGGGTGTGCGCTCCATCAAGGAAATCGTTCAGTTCGACGACGAGGAGCTCACCGAAGAAAAAATCGCCAACAAAACCAAGCAGACGCTGAAATCGATTGACAAGATTGCCAAGCTCTACGAAACGGCTTTGAAGCAGGCGGTGAAACTCGAGAAGACCCCGAAATCCAAGAAGCGCACCTACATTCGCGCGAAGTGGGCGGTGGCGCGCACGCGTGTCGAAATTTCCCTCGCTATTCGCGACATCGACTTCAATCCCTTTGAGAAGAAGCGCTTGGTCGACAAAATGCGCGGCACCGTCGAGCGCCTGCAGTCGCTTGAGCGCGAGGCGGGCCGGCTCGAGCGTCGCGCGGATGTTGCCAAGGGTGAAGTCGCCGCGGAAGCCCGCAAAGAGCTGCGTACACGCCGCACCGAACTGAAGGATATTGAGGAAGCCAGCGAAGTCGGCCTCACCGAATTGAAGCGTACGCTCACGCTGATTCACCGCGGCGAAGCGGAAGCCGAGCAGGCCAAAAAGGAATTGATCGAAGCCAACCTCCGCTTGGTCGTATCCATCGCCAAGAAGTACACCAACCGCGGCCTGCAGTTCCTCGACCTGATTCAAGAAGGCAACATCGGCCTGATGAAGGCCGTGGACAAATTCGAGTGGCGTCGCGGCTATAAGTTCTCCACTTACGCCACGTGGTGGATCCGCCAGGCGATCACCCGCGCGATTGCCGATCAGGCCCGCACCATCCGCATCCCGGTGCACATGATCGAGACCATCAACAAGCTTGTGCGCACCAGCCGCCAGCTCGTCCAGGAACTTGGCCGCGAGCCCACGAGCGAAGAAATCGCCAAGCGCATGGACATCCCAGTGTCCAAGGTGCGAAAGATTTTGAAAATCGCGCAGGAGCCCATCTCGCTCGAAACGCCCATTGGCGAAGAGGAAGATTCACATCTCGGGGACTTCATCGAAGACAAGGCCGTAGTTTCGCCTTCCGATGCGGTCATCAACCTGAATTTGAAGGAACAGACCTCTTCCGTGTTGAAAACCTTGACGCCGCGTGAAGAGAAGGTCATCAAGATGCGCTTTGGTCTGGATGACGGCAGCGAGCACACTCTCGAAGAAGTCGGGCAATCGTTCGCCGTCACCCGCGAACGCATCCGCCAGATCGAGGCCAAGGCGTTGCGCAAGTTGCGCCATCCTTCGCGTTCGCGCAAGCTCCGCGCCTTCCTCGAAGGTCCCTCGCGCGACTACCTGTAGAAAGATGGCAATTCGAAAATCGAGAATTGGAAAATCGAACGCCTCCGGTCGGTCGAGGCGTTCTCGTTTGCGAGCGAATTAATTTTCTTTTGCCGGGCGCAGGAACTGAGCCAGCAGTCGCATGGTCCATATCAAGGCGAAGAGCAGGAAACCTGCTCGGTTCGAAGCCTATAGCTTTTCTTTGGCAGATTCATCAGTCGCGCCGGCAGAACCGCAATCATGCTTGGCATCGCGAATCCCGTCGCCGCGGCCACGGTGCATTCGCTTACCAGAACTCCATCGAAACGCCTGGCTGGCCTGCCCGCCATTCGCGAATCCAAGGGAAGCCCGGGAGTGCGAGAAGAGCGCAGCTGCCGTCCGGACCTGGAGAACGTCGCGAACCGTTGGGCGAGACAAAGAAGCTTCTTCGTCTTCGTTGTACCCCGCCCTTCCCCTCATTAGAATGAGGAGGCCAGGGCTCTCAATATGAGACCGATGCAGAAAATCTTCGCGCTCGCGCTCGTGTTGCTTTTGGCTGCGACCGTCTACGGACTGGTGCAAACGGCCCAGCCTCTCCACGCCCCCGGCACCCGCAACGCTTCGGGAACGACCGCCGTCGACCAAACCCCCATTCTCACCGCTCTGAAATTGGCGAAGATGCCCAGGAGCGAAGATGAGCAGCCGTTCGCCGAACAGGCCCTGGAGACTGCAGATCGCGACATGGATGTGGCTTATGCCGCGGCGAAGCGCGAGCTGGAAGAGCACCCGGCCCCGCTCAGCGCGGAGGCTAAACAGATCCAGGCACGCCTGAAACAAGCCGAGGATGCGCTGGCCGCGGACGGGGAACTGGTTGAGCGGCTGACCGCGGAAGAGGCTAAGGCCAACGGAGCCAGAAAAGACGATCTGCACAATCAACTCGTCCTGGCGCAAGCCAATCAGCAAGACCACCAAGACGAAGTCGACGATGCGAAGGAAGATTTGGCCCGGGCCGGAGGCGATTCGAGCAGCCGCATCGAGGCGATGACGCAGGAGCACGAGTCTTCTTCGAAGGTGATTGATAGTTTGAAGGTCAGTTTGAAAACCGCGGGAGACGCGGCCGAGCAAGGCGGCCTGATTCACCACTTCTCCGCGTGGTGGGCTCTCCATCAAAAGCAACTGCTCCTCTGGCAGGCAAAACAACAGGCGGACTCCGCGGCGGCGGCTTTTTCGGCAAGCCACAAGGCGCTAGAAGCGCAGTCCGAGGGCGAGCCGGGGACGGTGGCCGCTTCCGCTGCGGCGCCTGCAGCCGCCGGCCAGGCAACGTCGACCGCAAGCGCGCCTCTAAACGCGGGGCACGAGAGATCTGCGGGCTTGGTGAAAGCCGCCCGGCAGCGCGCGTCGCTCAAGAAGACCCTTTCGACCCTGGACAAGAGAATCGACGATCAAAAGCAACTCGCCGACAACTACTCGAAATGGATCGTCGTGGTTGCCGCCCGGCAACGCACGGTCCTCCGACGTATGTTGATTGGCCTCACGATCATCCTCTCGATTGCGTTGTTTGGCATTTACTTTGCCACGTTAATGGATAAGGTCGTTGGCCGGCTCAACATGGACCGCCGGCAGATCCAGAGCCTGCACACCGTAACTCATGTAACCGTGCGCTTGGTGGCATTTCTCTTGATTTTGTTGGTGATCATCGGTCCGCCCGGGCAACTCGGGACCTTTCTGGGCCTGGCCGGCGCCGGGCTGACGGTCGCACTCAAGGATTTCATCGTTGGCTTCATCGGTTGGTTCGTGTTGATGGGGAAGAACGGCATTCGCCTGGGAGATTGGGTGGAAATCAATGGTGTCACCGGCGAGGTCGTCGAGATCGGCCCGTTCCACACCGTTTTGCTCGAAACCGGCAACTGGACCGATTCCGGGCATCCCACCGGACGGCGCGTTACCTTCACCAACAGTTTCGCCATTGAAGGCCACTACTTCAATTTCTCCACGTCCGGCCAGTGGCTTTGGGATGAATTGCAATTGGTTCTCCCCGCCGGGCAAGACCCCTATCCGGTGGTGCGGGAGATTCAGAAGAAGGTTTGCGAGGCCACCAAAGAAGGCGCGAGACAAGCCGAACAGGAATGGCGGCGCGCAACCGGCTCGCGCGAGATGAGCTCCTTCTCGGTGGATCCCGCGGTCAGCGTCAAGCCCGTTGTCGGAGGCGTGGAAGTGGCCGTGCGTTACGTCACCAAGGCCAACGAGCGCTATCGGTTGCGTGCCGAGCTGTATCAATTTGCCGTGGAAATGCTTGGGGGCAAGAGAATCCCGGCCTCAGCGGATTGAATCTTGAATCTCCTGACCGGGAGAATGCCGGGCCTTGCTTTGCGAAGAAGTTCGAGGCCGCGAAGACTCACCGCATGAGCTGCCGGGCGCGAACCGCCGAAACAGTCGAGCCGGTGTATAGCAGCGCCAGCAACGCGTACCCCGCAACCAGGCCCGCGCCTTGCGCTACCCACCCGAGCGCGAAACTCATCGCCAGTTGCACGCCCGTGGTCAGAATCGCCATGGCCGACTGCGTCCGCCCCATAAAATGCCTTGGGACAATCGACATCAGGGAGGATTGCGCCACCACTCCCCCCAGCGCGCGGCAGAATCCGAAAATCATCTGTATCACCACCGCGCCTACAAGAAAAGCCACGAAGGGAGTCGCCATATGCCCCGCTGCCAAAACCGCACAGGCCGCAACATACAGCGGCATGCGCTTGGCACCGGGAAGCTGGCTCGCGAGCAAACCACCGCAAATCGCGCCCGTGGCCCAGCCCGCTTCCAAAAACCCCAGTCCCCGTGCTCCAGCGTGCAAGATGTCATTCGCCAGCGCCACCAGGACCACGTTGGCGCTCACCACTCCGGCCATCATGATGGAGTGCGTGATGCCCAGCGCTCGCACCAGCGGCTGCCGCCGCAAATACCCGAATCCTTCGCGCATGTCGGCGTACACCGCTAGCGAGAGGCCGGCTTCGGCGATCTCCGGATTCTCGCCGCTTTCCAGCGCTTCGGCCGTCGCCTCGGTCGCCTCATTGAACTCCCGCGGATATTTTTGGCGGTCACGCGGCGAGACGTATCCGCTCCGCAAGCTATGCAGGCAATAAGCCGAAACAAAATAGGTCGCGCCGTCGATAGCCAAAATTCCCGCGATCCCTGCGGTGTTGTAGAGGAATCCTACGAAGGCGCCGGCAATGAGCATCCCGCTTTGTACACCAATCAGCACGGCCGCATTCGCGCCGGTGAACTGGCTCGGCGGAATCACTTCCTGCACGAGCGCGTTCACGGCGGCCCAATACATTGCCGAACCCGTCCCGGTGATCAGCGTCATGCCGTAGAGGTGCCAGAGTTGCAACCGCCCACGCCAGGCGATATACGCGGTCAGCAGGACGAAAAACCCCCGCACCAGGTCCAGCATGACGCCGAGATAGCGCCGGTCGATGCGGTCGATCAGCACGCCGCCAAGGAAGGGCACGAAGAGTCCCGGCAGGGTCATCACAATGACTTGCCAGCTGACTTTGACCGTCGAGTGCGTGGCCGCGAGGATGTACCAGCTCACGCCGGCAAGATTCATGCCGCTGCCGAAGAGCGACACAAACATGGCCACAAAAAAATAACGGAACCCGCGCTGCGCCCAGATCAGGTTCCAGTCGACTCGATGTGCGCTTGTCGTCGTGGCCATGGCTGCAAAGTAAAAACTCTATTTTAGCGGCTTGCGGAGCAAAAGCGGGAAGCTCCGATCGGCTGGTTTCGCCGTAATAATTTGATTTAATTTGATTTGACAAATCAAACTATTTGGCCTTACCTTCCTCTGAGCATGACGAGCGATGCCGCGAGACAGCTGATGGAGCTTTATCCCCGCATCTACTTTGCCTGTCACGCGCGGCATGTCCGTGATCCCCGGACACGCCGGCTGTTGAGTGCCCACCAGGCCAGCATCCTCGACCATTTGGACGAGCGCGAGCCGCTCACGCTGGTCGATCTGGCGAGGCATATGGGCGTAACACCGTCAACGATGTCTTTACACGTCGAAAGATTGGTCCGCCGCGGGTACGTTTCGCGGCTGCGGGCCAACGAAGACGGCCGGCGGCTCAGATTGCTGCTCACGCCGGCTGGCGTTCGCGTCAGAGAAGCGAAATCCGTTCTTGATCCTGACCGCGTGCGCGCTTTGGTTGCGCGACTCACGCCCGATGAGCGCGAAGCAGGGATCCGCGGCCTGGCGCTTCTGGCGCGTGCGGGAAGTGAACAGATGGAAGCCTATAGCAAACGAAAAACCAAGGGTCGCGGGCGGCTTGCGGTTTAGCCGGATTTGCGTGGGCGATCTTTGTGGGGTGTGCCATGAAATGGATTCTGTGGATTTTCATCGTTCTTGCCGGGATCTTGATTCTCATCACGCTGATCGGATGGCTGCTGCCGAAAACCCATCATGTCACCCGGGAGGCCGAGTTTCACCAGCTGCCGGAAGCAATTTGGAAGGCCGTCACGGACATTGACGCGATGCCTATGTGGCGCCAGGGTTTGCAAAGCGTCAAACCGCTTCCCGACAAGAATGGATTGCCTTCCTGGGTCGAAACTTCCGCCTCGGGAACGATTCCGTTTGAAACCGTGGTTTCACAACCTCCTTCGAGGTTGATAGTCCGCATCGCCGACTCCAAGCTGCCGTTCGGCGGCACCTGGACCTATGAAATCACTCCGGCCGCCGCCGGCTGCAGCCTGCGAATCCGCGAAGACGGCGAAATCTACAATCCCGTGTTTCGCTTCCTGTCGCGATTCGTGTTTGGCTATTCCGGCACGATGGATACTTACCTCAGATCCCTCGAAAAAAAATTTGGCGAACAGGCGCAGGCGGGGAATTGAGCCATGGGCAACGAAGCCTTCTGCAAAGTGCGCGTTGGCAAGCAGGAGTCGGAGGGAAAAGCGCTGCTCGAAACAAGCGAAATTCTCTTCCGCGGCGACTTTCGCCTCAAAATTCCTCTTTCCACGGTCAAATCGGCGAAAGCCGCGGGTGGCGAACTCTGCCTCGAGACGGCCCACGGCGCCGCCATCTTTCAATTGGGCTCGCAGGCCGGGAGATGGCTCGAGAAAATCCTTCATCCCAAATCCCGCATCGCAAAGCTTGGCGTCAAATCCGGCGCAAAGGTTTCGTTGATGGGCGAATTTGAGGCGGAATTTCTCCGCGAAATTCGCGCTCTCACCAAGTCCGTTACCAAAGGTAAGTCCGCGCCAGGCTCAGACCAGGTGTTCTTCGCCGCCGAGTCAAACGAAGATTTCTCGGCGCTCCGCAAGATCACCCCATCCCTTTCCGGAGCGGCCGCTCTCTGGATCGTTTATCCCAAGGGCCAGAAGCACATCACGGAAAACGATGTCCTCTTCGCCGGCCGCCAGTCCGGCCTCAAAGACGTAAAAGTCGTGGGCTTCTCCCCCACGCACACGGCACTCAAGTTTGTCGTTCCGCTTTCTCGTCGCTAGCGCGCGAATCTCGGCACGGCAGGCAACTCGCCGGAGTTTTGTGTTTCGAGTTTCCTATTTCCTGTCTCCGGGCTGATGCGCACGGACACTTCGTTCACCCCGGCGCACCCAGCCGGCAGGCGTCGGCAGCTCAACCGTTTGGGTGCGCGTTTCGACGAGCGCCCAGCGGAAGCAACCCATCAGCGCGAGCGAAAGCATGGTCTTGCCGCTGCCGCCGGCCAAAGAATCCCTACACCCGCGAACTCCTCTCGGCCGTACCGGAACTTCCTCGCGCCTGACCGGTACCGCAGCTTTCTCCCGCTCCAATCACTCAGCAACCCGAGCCTCTCTGCTCCTGCTGCTCCTGCTCCTGCTCTCCGATCTGGTGTGTGATCTCCATCTGGGCTACAATCCCGGCGCTGAAATCTCCTCCTGTTCCGGTGCGTATTCTTATCAAGCGGGCGTTTCGGAGAATCTTGTGGTGGAAGGAGTCCTCAGATGGCTACAACCCCTGCCCCTATGGCCGAAGCGCGGGCAGCAACGATCAGCCCGCTTGGTCGCGTTATAGGCGTCTTTTTTTCGCCGAAGGCTACCTTTGAAGACATCGTCCGGAAACCCGGTTGGCTGCTGCCTGTAGGCATTTCGCTAATCCTCGGTCTGCTGGTCAGCATCGCCATCAATCAGCGCGTCAACTGGCGTGATTTCATGAACCAGCAGATCGACAAGAGCCCCCAGGCTGCGCAGCTATCCGCTGAGCAACGGCAGCAACGCGTCGAGGCGGGCGCCAAGTTCGCTCCCATTTCGACCTATATATTCGGCACGCTAGGCCCGTTGATCGCCGCGCTGCTCGTCTCTCTGATCATGTGGGGTGCCTACAGTTTGCTCGGTGGGATCAGTACGAATTTCAGCACCGCTTTCAGCGTCACCGCGCATGGTTTTCTTACCAGTCTCGTTAGCAGCCCTCTTTTCATCCTAATTCTCTACCTGAAGCCATACGGCACCGCGGACCTTGATAATCCCCTCGCCGCCAACTTAGCCGCTCTCCTCCCTGAGGATTCGGCAAAATGGCTCCTCGCGCTCGCGAAATCGCTCGATATTTTTGTGTTCTGGACACTCATTCTGTTGGCCATTGGCTTCGCGGCAGTAAACCCGAAAAAGCTAAAGGGCGCAAAGTCCTTTACGATCGCCCTTACGGTCTGGGCTGTATACGTCGTTTGCCGCGTGGGTTGGGCCTTCATCTTCTCCTGATACACTGAGCGGGTGCCTTTTCTCTTCGAAGTTCTCAAGACCGACGCCGACGGTGGGCGCTGCGGCCGTCTCTCGACGCCGCACGGCGTGGTCGAGACGCCGTTTTTTCTGCCGGTTGGCACGCAAGCCTCCGTCAAAGCGCTAACTCAGGAGGTGCTGGAAGAGCTCGGCGTCGAAATCATTCTCGCTAACACTTATCATCTGTATCTTCGTCCCGGTCACGAACTGGTTCGCCGATTCGGCGGCTTGCATCGGTTCATGTCTTGGCCCCGCGCGATTCTGACGGATTCCGGCGGCTACCAGGTCTTCAGCCTTTCCGAACTTCGCAAAGTTACCGACGAAGGCGTGCGCTTCCGTTCGCATCTTGACGGCTCCGAACATCTCCTCACGCCCGAGAAAGTCGCCGAAATTCAGCTCGCCCTGGGTTCCGACATCGCCATGGTCCTCGACGAATGCATCGAAACTCCTGCGCCTCGCGAAACGGCGGAGGCTGCGCTCCAGCGGACCACTGCTTGGGCTCGCCGCGCCCGCGCGTACTTTCAGGAATCCGCTCACCGCAACGGCACGCCAGTCGAGCAATGGCAGTTTGGCATCGTGCAGGGCGCAACTTTCGCCGACTTGCGCCGTGAAAGCGCCCGCCAGCTTCTCGATCTCGACTTCCCCGGTTACGCCGTCGGCGGCCTCGCCGTGGGCGAGCCGCACGAAGTCACTTGTGCCATGACCGCCGAAGTCACCGCCCTCCTTCCGAAAGACCGCCCGCGCTATCTCATGGGCGTTGGCCGCCCCGAACAGATCGCCGATTACGTCGCGCTTGGCATTGACATGATGGATTGCGTGCTGCCCACTCGCGCCGCACGTCATGCCTGCCTCTACACCAGCGAAGGCCGCGTGCTCATCAAGAACTCGCGTTACGCCGAAGACCAGCGGCCCATCGATTCGAATTGCTCCTGCAGCGTCTGCCGCCGCTATTCGCGGGCGTATCTCCGCCATCTTTTCGCCGCCGGGGAAATGACGGCCGCCATCCTAGCCACCTATCACAACGTCCACTTTTACCTTGACATCATGCGCCGAATCCGAGAGGCTATCGGGTTTGGGAACCTAGCGAAATTCTCATCTGAGATGCACGCGCGTTACACTGTGGACCAGCTTGAGAACCTGTAGCTCGCAGGCCGCAGGTCTTAGCCAGCGCGCGGGGCCATCGGCGGGCAGCAACTCAGGCTCAGTCGGGTTGCCCGAAAGGGTGCTCACAAAGAGGAAGGGTAAGGCGGTCGAGCAGGGAAGCGGGCCATTTGCCCGCGGGGTTAGTTTGTTATCCTGCTCTGCGCGCGGAACGGAGCCGAAAGGCCCGGCACTCGGCTCGGGCCCTGAAGATCGAGAGAAATGGCGCCCCGGCTTACAACCGGGGTAGGGTTTTAACTCAGAACCAAAAACTGATAGCTTAGAACTAATGCAGATCATGACAGCGGCGATCCTTCAGGCATCCGGCGGCTTCGGTACGTTCCTCGTTCCCCTGGCGCTCATGTTTGGCATCATGTATTTGATGGTGATCCTGCCACAGCAACGCCAGCGTAAGAAGACCCAGGCGATGCTCTCGGCCCTAAAGACCGGAGACAAAGTAATCACGGGAAGCGGCATCTATGGCACCATCAGCGGCCTCGACGGAGACTCGGTCATTATGAAAATCTCTTCCGAGCCGCAAGTTAAAATTCGCGTCGCGCGTGCGGCGATCGCTCAGGTGGAGACATCGCAAGATGCCAAATAAACCCACCCTTCGGCCGATAACGCGACTCATCTCTTAACTATGAATCCCAATCTCAAATGGAAAGGGTTGTTCATTGCGGCGGTGATTGTTTTCTGTTTCTACTTCCTGTTCGGCTATCCCACGTTCCCCACGTCCTTCGCGCAGGTGAAGGACAACTTCAATAAGCAGATTAAGCTTGGCCTCGACCTCCAGGGCGGCAGCCACATGATTCTTCAGGTCCAGGTCCAGGAAGCCGTCGCTCAGGAAACGGACACCACCGTCGACCGCCTCACCACCGCTCTGCGCGGCAAAAATGTCCACTACGACGAAGTCCGCCGCGTCGACGATACGCACATTCTCGTCCGCAATATCGACCCGTCGCAGTATTCGGTCCTGAGCGATATCGTCGGCACGCAGTACAACAATGTTTGGGACACAGCTCCCGCGGCGGGAGAAGCCAACAGCTACACGTTGACCCTTCGCCCCGGCGCGGTTGCCGCGATTGAGGAACAAACCGTCACGCAGGCGAAAGATACCATCGAGCAGCGCATCAATGCCCTGGGACTTACCGAACCTACGGTTCAGCCGCGCGGCGGACGCAATGCCGATGAAATCTTGGTGCAATTGCCAGGCGTTGCTGATACCGCGGAAGCCCGGCGCGTGATTCAGGCTGGCGGTCAGTTGGAATTTCGGCTGGTCAACGACCCGCAGACCTACCCCTCCGTCGCTGCTTATATGGCGCAGCACACCGTGCTTCCCGCGGGCGACGAACTCGTACCCGCCTGCGCCGACAATCGCGATCGCGCGAGCGGCTCGAACACCGGGGATCTCTTTTACATGCTGAATCGCGCACCAATTGTTACCGGTCGCGACCTGCGCAGTGCCACGGAAACTCGCAACACCACCAATCCCGGCACCTGGCAAGTGAACTTCACCCTCTCACCGGAGGCCGCGCGCCGCTTTGGGCCCTTCACCCAGCAGAATATCGGCCGCAACATGGCCGTCGTCCTCGATCATTGCGTCAAATCGGATCCCGTTATCAATGCTCGCATCGACGATTCCGGAATGATTGAAGGGAATTTCAGTCAGCAAAGCGCTCATGAATTGGCAGTAGTCCTTCGCGCTGGGGCCCTTCCGGCGTCGATTAAATATCTCGAAGAGCGCACCGTTGGCCCCTCTCTTGGGGCCGACTCGATCCGTCACGGTGTGCAGGCTTCCATATTGAGCCTGCTCGTAGTGATGTTTTTCATGCTCATCTACTACCGCCTGTCCGGCGGTAATGCGGTACTTGCCTTGATCCTCAACCTTGTTATTCTTCTAGCTTTTCTCGCCATGTCCGGCGCCGTGCTTACCCTCCCCGGCATCGCCGGCGTCATCCTGACCATCGGCATGGGCGTGGACTCCAACGTTCTGGTCTTCGAGCGCATCCGCGAGGAAATCCGCAACGGCAAATCGTCTGCCGCGGCGGTCGAGGCCGGCTTCGACAATGCTTTCCGGACGATCATTGACACCCACGTCACCACGGTCGTTTCCGCCGCCTTTTTGGGTTTCTTCGGCACCGGTCCCATTCGCGGCTTTGCCATCACTTTGGTGGTCGGTCTGGTTGCCAATATCTTTACTGCGGTCTACGTGTCCAAGACGATTTTCCAGTATCACCTGACCAAGATGGACCGTCAGGCGGAACTGAGCATTTAAATGCGTACTAGAACTGCCAATGGGCGGCCTACTTGCCTGAAAACGAGCGGGCAGCCGGTTCGCCTGCCGCGATCTTCTATCCGGGTGGCCCCTGGGTAGAGATCTCGAGGCCGGGAACATTCCACCAGTGGCGGTGTCTAAGAGAGGGTAGTCAAGAAGGTATGATCGAGCTCTTCAAGCAGCCCAATCTCGACTGGATGGGCAAGGCCAAGTATTTCTACGCCTTGAGCGGTATTCTTCTTCTCGCCGGATGGATTTCGATTTTTTTCGGGCGCGGCATTAAGTACGGAATCGATTTTAGTGGTGGCACCAACGTGGACGTTCGTTTCGCGCAACCGCCGAGCATTGACAAGATTCGCGCCGGGCTGACCGCCCAGGGAATTGGTACTTCCGAGATCCAACCCATCCGGGACATCTCTGCCAAGAGCAGCAACGAAGTCCTCATCTTTGTCGAAGGCAAGGGGCAGGATGAAGACCTCATGCAATCCAGCAGGGACAAGGTGCTCAACGCTTTGAGCGCCACTTATGGGGTGGCCACTTCCGACAAGCCCGATTTCAATTCCAATTCCACCACCCCCTCCTCACTCGCGGCCGTGCTCACCATAAGAGATCCCCTATTCCTCTCCGTCAACGCGGGAGACCGCTATCAGCAGCTCGCCAGGAAGATTCTCGATTACCGCGACTCGGAGGCGAACGGCATCCTCACCAATTTCGACGACCTGTCCAAGGTTCCTGGTGTCACGCCCGCCGTTCTCAATGTCATCAAGTCGAGTTTTTCGCTCGGTCCTTTCACCATTCGCGATATCGCCATCGTCGGCCCCAAGGTGGGCGCAGAACTCCGCAAGCAGGCGGTTTACGTTACCCTCTATGCGTTGGGCGGCATGCTGGTATATATTGCCTTGCGATTCGAATGGGTTTACGGGGCTGCCGCCGTTCTGGCGGTGTTTCACGATGTGCTGATCACCTTGGGATTTTTCTCGCTGCTGCGTTTTGAGATCTCCCTGACAGTCATCGCGGCGCTCCTCACGCTGGTCGGTTATTCCATGAACGACACCATCGTCATCTTTGATCGCATTCGGGAGAACAACCGTCTGCTTCGCAGGGAACTCTTTGCGAGTGTGGTGAACAAGTCCATCAACCAAACTCTTTCGCGAACCATCTTAACAAGTGGCTTGACTTTCCTTACCGTGCTCGTCCTGTTCCTGATGGGCGGCCAGGTGCTTCGTGCTTTCTCCTTTGCCCTGGTGGTAGGGATTGTGGTAGGAACATACTCCAGTTTTGGTATTGCCGCTCCCATTGTCGTCGCCTGGAATCGTTGGCGCGGCCATGGCGTGATGGCAGGCACCGGAACCGCAGCCGGCAACAAAAACCGTGGAAGTGAAAACGTCACCGGGCGTCTCGCTCCCGCCGGTAGGAGGTAAATACCTTATGTTTGAAGAGATGGTGGTTTCAAGTCCGCATCCGACAAAGACGAAGAAGCCGATCACGGTTTTGCTGTCGGCCGTGTTTCAGTTGGTCTTCCTCGGAATCCTGATTCTCATCCCGCTGATCTACACCGAGGCGCTGCCTAAGACCATGATGGCTACCATGCTCACGGCCCCGCCGCCGCCCCCGCCGCCGCCCCCGCCGCCAGCGGCTGTTCAGGTGGTTCACGTGAAGCCGCAAGTCCACCTGATGGACGCCGGCAAACTCATGCAGCCCAAAGTCATTCCGAAAGAGGTCAAGATTATTAAGGAAGATCCGGAGCCGGACATGGCTTCCGTGGGCGCTGTGGGTGGAGTTCCGGGCGGCGTCGCCGGTGGTTCGATGGGCGGCGTGCTTGGCGGCGTAATCGGCGGAATCGGCACGGCACCGCCGCCTCCGAAGCCGAAACCAAGCGGCCCCATCCGCGTGGGCGGCAACGTACAGGCCGCGCGCATCGTCAATCGCGTTCAGCCCGTTTATCCGCCGCTGGCCCGCCAGACTCGCATTTCCGGAACGGTGCGCTTGCACGCCATCATCAGCAGGGATGGCACGATTCAGCAATTGGAAGTGATTTCCGGCCACCCGCTCTTGCAGCAGGCGGCGCTCGACGCCGTCCGTCAGTGGCGCTATCAGCCGACTCTTCTCAATGGCGAGCCGGTCGAAGTCGACACGACGATCGACGTGATCTTTTCTCTTAACCAGTAGTACGGTCTGGCGCGCTGGTCGTGGGGCGTGCGTGCTAGCCCGCGCAGTAAATTGGAGCAAATACTCTCGCGGACCTCGAGCCACCGCTCAAGGGTCGCTTGAGACTCAAGGAGCAAACAAAAATGGCAGCCACTTTAAATCTCTTCTCAGCCCTGCTCCTGCAGGGCGCACAATGGGATATCCGCGGTCTGTTCAAAAATATGGGGACATTGGCACTGATCGTGGTCGTGATCCTGTTCCTTCTTTCCGTTTATTCTTTCGGGGTCATGATCGACCGCGCCCTGATGTACAGCGCGGCTCGTAAGCAGTCGCGCATTTTTGTGCAGCAGGTTGCAGGTGCCCTCAAGGACGGCAAGCTCGATGAAGCCATCGCCATTGCCGAACGCAACAAGAAGAGCCACATCGCCAAGGTCGTGGCTACCGGTCTCTCGGAATTCCAGTCGGCCTCCCAGCAGGTCTCGGACTCCGACGTGATTGATGCCGCCAAGCGCGGGCTCGAGCGCTCCGTCGCCATCGTCCATGCCGAAATGAAGCGCGGCCTTTCCGCTCTCGCTACCATTGGTTCCACTGCGCCGTTCGTGGGCTTGTTTGGCACCGTGGTCGGCATCTTGAACGCGTTTAAGGGTATCGAGAGCCAGAAAGCCACCGGTCTGTCGGCGGTCGCGGGCGGTATCGCCGAAGCCCTGGTCACTACGGCTTTCGGTCTTCTTGTCGCCGTTCCCGCCGTGTGGGCCTACAACTACTTCACCAATAAAGTGGAGGCCTTCGACGTCGAGATGGACAACTCCTCGATGGAGCTGATCAACTACTTCATCCTGCGGCGTGGCGCCAGAAAGTAAGCGGTCATGGCCTACAAACCACAAGCCGGCGCGCAAATGGCGTCCCCCAATGTCATCCCCATGGCGGACATCATGCTCGTCCTGCTCATCATTTTTATGGTGGTCACTCCGTTGCTGACCAAGGACATCCCTGTCGACATGCCCTCGGCCGCGAATTCTCGCGACATGCAGGATGCCGATAAAGACGATGCCCTGGTCGTGGCCGTTACCCGAGATGGCCGGATCTACCTGGGCAGCACGAACGTGCAAAAGGACGACCTCACCGGCCAGATCAAGGATCGCATCGCCAACCGCCTTGATAAAACCGTTTACGTCCGCAGCGATGCTCGCGCCAAGTACGGCGATGTCGTCGCCGTTGTGGACGAAATCCGGTCTGCCGGCGTTGATCAACTGGGGCTGCTGACCCAGAGGCTGTTGGAAAAATCAGCGCAACCCCCTCGTCCGCCTGCGGATTGAGACCGCTCGCCCGCGGCGGCCGCCGTTGGGCGGCGGGAGTTTGTTTGCTGCTGCCAGTTGTTTGCTGATGTTGGGAAGCCGCGCCGGATCCCACCCGGCGCGGCCTCGTGGCGCGCGGAGATGCTCTAACCCGGGCCCACAGGAGACTCGCTATGGGAATGGAAGTAGGAGAAGGTCACGGCGCGTTGTCGACGCCGAACGTGGTGCCGCTCATCGATATCTTGCTGGTGCTGATCATCATCTTCATGGTCATCACACCGCGCACTCCGAATGGCTTGGATGCGATTGTTCCGCAACCCTCGCCGAACAAGCAGCAGGACGTCGAGCTCGAAAACAAGACGGTCGTCGTGCAGGTCGAAATGAACGGCAAGCTCAAGATCAACCAGGAAGATACCACCTGGGACGGCCTCGGCCCACGCATGGAAACGATTTTCAAGGAACGCGCCGAGAAGATTGCTTTCGTCAAGGGCGATAACGACGTGCTGTTTATGGACGTGGCCCGCGCCATTGACATCATGCGCGGCGCGGGAATCGACAAGATCGGCTTGATTACGGCCAAGCTCGAAGCCGGTCAGTAGTTGTTTCGCGGGTTGTGAGAGTCCTCCTCGCAGAAGAACGCTCCTAAGACGAGGTGGCTCATGGGAATCGCGGTAGGCGGTAGGCGTGGTGTTGTCTCCGACCCCAACATAGTTCCATTAATCGATATCCTGCTGGTGCTCCTGGTGATTTTTATGCTTATTCCCCGTTCGCAGGGGCTGCCGGCGGAAATTCCGCAGGCCTGTGGGGTCCAGGAACCCGGTAATTGTGGACAAGACAAACCCCACATAGTTGTGGTACAAGTTCTCGCGGACGGTTCCCTGCGCGTCAACCAGGTACCCGTGAAGTGGGAGAACCTTGGCACTCGGTTGCGGGGCGTCTTCAAGGTGCGTGCCGACCGCACTGCGTTTGTCTGGGGTGATCGATCGGTCCAATTCGCGGTGGTGGCCCGGGTCATCGACGTGATGCGCGCCGCGGGAATTGCTCCGATTGGTTTATTGACCCAACCACCGGGAAGCGACTTCTGAGCATTTTGTTTTTTGCCCTTCGCAGGGCGGACGTGAATAATCCGGTGCCAGGCCGGCCTTTTCAGGCCTCGCGCTCAGCAGGGATGGATGCCTCGATGACTCAAGCTTCATCGGCGACGCTTCGCAAATCATTTCGCTCCCAGCCGGCCCGCGCCTCGCTCCAGGCCTTGGCATGCGCGGCTGCTCTGCTGGTGGTCGTCGGAGTTTCCGGATGCAACAAGCTGAAGGCTCGCGACCTCCTCAATAAGGGTGTCAACGCCTTCAAGAACGGCCAGTACGACGAGGCCATCGAGGATTTCAAACAAGCCAAGGAGCTCGACCCAACCCTCATGAACGCTCGCCTGTACCTGGCTACGGCGTACGCCAGCCAGTACATCCCGGGCGCTCCCTCCGAAGCCAACACTCGTCTCGGCAATCAGGCCATCGCGGAATTCAAGGAAGTGCTCGGCATCGACCCCAACAACCTGAGCGCCATTGACGGCATCGGCTCCATACTTTTTCAGATGGCCGGCACACCCTACGACCCAAAGAAGTTTGAGGAGTCCAAGAGCTACCACGAGAAGCATATCGCACTAAAGGCGAACGACCCCGAGCCCTACTACTGGGTCGGCGTCATCGACTGGACGTTGGCCTTCCGTGCCAACAACGAACTGCGCGCCGAATACAACAAGAACAACATCAAAAAGCAGGTCAAGGACACCGATCCGCTCCCGTCCTCGGTTCGCGCGCAATACACCGCCAAATACGGCTCGCTTGTCGATGAAGGCATCGCCGCTCTTAAGAAAGCTATCGAACTGCGCCCCGATTACGACGATGCCATGGCCTATTTGAACCTGATGTATCGCCGCAAGGCCGACATGGTGGAGTCGGCCGACCAGCGCGATGACCTGCTGAAGCAGGCGGATGCCCTGGTCGACAAGGTCAAGGAAGTCAAGCAGAAGCGCGCCGAGCAACCGCAACCCGCCAATTGAGGAGGCTCTCACCCCGCCGCAGCAGGAGTACTTCTTCCCCGGGCGATTCTTGCTCGGAGAAATCCCTGTTCAGCTTCCAAAATACGGGCTCAGGGAGCCTGCTGCTGATGCTAGCCCTCGCCCGTGGCCTCGCGCGCAAAATCCACAGCAATCAGCGTGATGTCATCTTCCCGCGCCCCGGCTTCCCCTTTCCCGGACCAACGCGTCAATTCGGTCAGCGACGCGCTGAGCAGCCGAGCGGCCGCGAGATGGGACTGCGCTTCCAGGAACTCGAGAAAGCGCATTCCGCCAAACTCTTCCTCGGCGCCGTTCTTTGCTTCGAGCATGCCGTCCGTGTAGAGCAAGCAGCGATCCCCGGGCCGGAAGGGAAGCTCCAGCGAAGTGTAGGCCGCGTCTTCCGAGAGACCGAGCAACAGGCCGTTGCTGTCGATTTCGCGAAAGGTTGTTCCCTTCCCTTTCACAGTTCCAAACACCAGCGGCGGGTGGCCCGCTCCGGCGTAGCGCAGAATTTGCTTGTCTGCGTCCACAAAGAGATAGCCGGCGGTCACGAAATGCTCCTCGAACTTGCCGCAGAGCGAACGATTCAATCCCGCCAAGACTTGCGCGGGGTCGGAAGCGAAGGCGGACTGCGCGGCCAGCGCCGTCTTCAGCATGGAGGCGATTAAAGCGGCGGGCACGCCGTGGCCGGTAACGTCGGCTACCAGAATGCCGACGCGCCGGTCGTCCACTACGAGGAAATCGTAGAAGTCTCCTGCAACGGCGGTCATGGGCACGTATTGCGCAGCGATATCCAGCCCGGCAATGCGCGGTACTTCGCGTGGAAGGATGGAAGACTGAATCTGCCGCGCGATCTCCAGTTCCTTTTCGAGGGAAAGCAGGCGTTGTTCGTTCAAGTGGCTGCGCGACGCTGCGACGTAGGCGAGGCAGCCAATCAGAATCAGGAAGCCAAAGGCCTCGATGTCCCGCCCGCGGAATTTCCCCAGGTCCGCAAGGTTGTTCCGCGCCACGAACAGGCCAAAAACCGCAAGGCCTGCATACACGATCTTGACCTCCCCCGGCATGCGCTGTCCGCGCGGGAAGGAGCAGGGATAGGCAATCAGCAGCGCGCTGTAAGCGACGATCACGATGTGGTAGGTGATCTCCACGGGGTGCCGGCCAACGCGGAAAAGTTCCGAAAAAAAACGCAACGTGGCGAAGGCGATTTGAAACGCCAGCACCCAGCGAAGAAAACCTTTCCAGCGCGCTTCGACCATTTCGATGACAAACAGCGTCAGCGGAACGATGATGAAATTGTCGATGAAATTGTTGATCAGCACTTCGGGGTACTTCCAAAAAACCTCCGGCGCCGCCACCAGAGAATGCAGAAAGCTTTGCCGGAAGATCAACCGAAGGGCATAGAGAAACGCGAACAGGCTGAAGTACACCAGGCTCCGGTCGGCGGTCTTTCGCTCGAAAAAAAACAGAGCCAAGCCGGCGAGGCCGAAAGACAGAATCACGATGCCCACGGCAAAACCCGCGAGCTGCCAGCGCAGCTCGGAAACGGTTGGCAACTCGAGAGCCGCAGCCAGCGAGAAAAGAGCGGGAAGGTTTGATAGGGTCATCGTCCGCAAGAGCAGGAACCGGTCCTGTATTATAGCTGGGGGCTCGAGGTATCGAGGATCTCTCCTTTGTTCTCTGATGTTTTCAACGACTTCGAACCCTGGTCTCCCGGAAGTGCCGGCGCGCCTACAAAGTTTGCCGCTTGAGGGGCCGGAGAACCCATGTGCAGCTCCCCCCACAAACGTGCGGCCCGAAATCAATCGTTTGCGGCCCGTCGTTCGGGATGCCGATTCGGGCCGTCCTGGCAGGTTTCGATATTCCCGTAAGATCTCGAGCCGCCTTCGTTTTCCACAGATTTCCTCTTGCGAGGCTCTTGCGCTGGCGCGCAAACTCACGCATATTTCGCTGCACTTATTCGTATTCCGAGGGAGAACCCATGTTGTTTGCCGTTGTTCGCCGGGGTAAGCAGTCGGGAATCCACTTGTACCCGCATCGCTACAAAGAGGATGACCGCTATCACGTCAGCCTCGTGAGGAAGGGGCCGCATATCCCTTTGGCCGATGACCGAGACATCCCGGACTATCTGGCAAACGGCTATTTGCTCGCCATGAGCAACCCCGAGGCAAGGTACCGGCCTACTTTGATCAGACCTTCTTCGATTCGCGGCTGGGAATAGCCTTTTTGAGTTTGTCGTCTCGACCGCCGCCGGGCCGTTCCTTGCGTGACGCAGATAGAGGTCCTGAACCTTTCGTGAGACGCCATTTCCCCCATTTCCCCCTTGCCTTGTTTCACTTGGCCCGTCTCTGGGGGTAAACTGACACATGCCGCCTCCGAGCAATTTGCCGCTGAGCTTCGACCGCGACCGCGCGGTTCGGCAGCTCGACGCGCGGCTCGAAGAGCTCCTTGAAAAACTGAAAAAGTACCGCCCTTCGGAGGATCCCTGGATCGTCCGCCGTGCCTATGAGATTGCCTCGGAGCGGCATCACGACCAGTTTCGCAGCTCAGGCGAGCCTTATGTGTCGCACCTGCTCGAAGTGGCGCACATCCTTGCCGATATGCGGCTGGATGCCATCACGCTGACGGCGGCCATTCTCCACGACGCCATTGAAGATACCGAGTATCCCGTCTCGCGGATTGAAGAGCGCTTTGGGCCGGAAGTGGCCCACTTGGTTGCGGGCGTCACGAAAATCGGGCGGCTGAATATTACGGCGCCGGAAGCGCGCCAGGCCGAGAACGTCCGCAAGATGTTGCTGGCGATGGTGACGGACGTGCGCGTCGTGTTGGTCAAGCTTGCCGACCGCCTGCACAACATGCGCACGCTGCAATACCTGGAGCCGGACAAGCAGCGGCGCATCTCCCGGGAGACTCTGGACATTTACGCCCCGATCGCGCACCGCCTGGGAATGAGCGTGGTGCGCGGGGAGCTCGAGGATTTGTCGTTCCGCTATCTCGAGGTGGAAGCATTCTTTGCGCTGCAAAAGGAAATCAGCGACAAAGCGGCGTTTCACAAAGAATTTCTGGATGAAGTGCAGGCAACCATCCGTTCGAAACTCGTGGAGGCAGGCATTCCTGCGGAGTTGGAAGCCCGCGTGAAGACGCTGTATTCGCTGCACCGCAAGATGCTGCGGCAGGAGTCGGGCCTCGAACAGGTTTACGATTTGCTGGCGGTGCGCGTGATCACGGACTTGGAGCGCAACTGTTACGCCGCACTGGGCGTGGTCCATCACATTTGGCGGCCCGTGCCGGGCCGGTTCAAGGATTACATCGCGATTCCGCGGCCCAATCTGTATCAGTCGCTGCACACCACTGTTTTGCACAGCGGGCAGTCATTTGAAGTGCAAATTCGCACCCAGGACATGCATCGCGTCGCGGAAGAAGGTGTGGCGGCGCACTGGAAATACAAGGCCGGCAAGCCTGGCGCACAGGATGACGATCAGCGCATTTCCTGGATGCGCCAGCTCATCGAGTGGTCGCAGGAGATGCAGGAGCCAAGCGAGTTTCTTTCCACCCTGAAAGTGGATCTCGCCCCGGTAGAAGTCTACGCGTTTACGCCGAAAGGCCGCGTGCTGGAATTGCCGCGCGGGGCCACCCCGCTCGATTTTGCGTACATGGTGCACACCGAAGTGGGGCACCAGTGCGTGGGCGCCAAAGTGAATGGCCAAATGGTTTCGCTGCGACATGAAATCCAGAGCGGCGATGTGGTCGAGATTCTGACGCAAAAGGGCCACCACCCCAGCCGCGACTGGCTCAGCTTTGTCAAGTCGTCGTCGGCGAAAAGCAAGATCCGCCACTGGATCAACGAGCAGGAGCGCGAAGAAGCCAAAGAAATGGGCAAGCGCCTGCTCGAAAACGAGGCGCGGCACTTTGGCAAGAGCCTGAAGAAGATTCCCGAGGCTGAGATTACCAAGTTGCTGGGCGATTACGGCCTGGCGAAATTCGAAGACCTCTACGCGGCGGTGGGGTTCGGGAAATATTCCGCGAGGCAGATCTTAACGCGCTTGCTGGGCGAACCCGCGAAGACGGAGGAGCCTGCTGCGCCAGACTCGGCGCCGACGCTGGTTAAGACCGTCAAGCGCATGCTGGGTTTCGGCGAGGCGCCGCTGATCGTCAAAGGCCACGGTGATTTGTTGGTGTACCGGGCGAAGTGCTGCAACCCGATTCCGGGCGACGAGATTGTAGGCTACATCACGCGAGGGCGCGGGGTGGCGGTTCACACACGAGCGTGTCCCAACGTGCAGAATCTGTTGTACCAAACCGAGCGCCGCATCGCGGTGGAATGGGGCGGCGCCAGCGGCGCGACGTTCCCCGTGCAACTCACTATTCGCGCGCGCGACCGCGCGGGACTGCTCGCGGACATTACGGCGGTGATTAGCGGCGCGGGCTCCAACATTCACAATCTGCAAAGCCGTCCGGACCGCAGCAACGCACGCATAGACGCCAAACTGGAGATCGCGGACCGGCGTCAGCTCGAAACGATTCTGGTGAACATCAAGAGAATTCCGGGCGTTTACGGAGTGGAACGGATCTATCAAGCAAGCCATTGAGAGGGCTGCTTCCCTGTACTTTCGGCGGGTGCCTGGCACAGCACAGCTCGGCTTTGCTCCTCTTGTCCCCGATAAAATGGAATCATGAAGTGCAAGTTCATTCTTGGGGCCGCTTTATTTTCGCAATTCTTTGGGTGCGACCAGCACTTGTTCACGGATTACCGTCCGCTCGATCAGTTGGGCATGTGGTCCAGCAGCGTCGAAGAGCTCAAGAAACTTAACACCTCAGATACGGAGGTGATGCAGCTCACGAAAATGAAGAAAGCGGGAATCAGCGATGATGCCTGCGTCAAAGTGATAGCCGATGCGCGCCAGCATCAGCATCCGTTTTCGAACGCGGATGCCGCCGTGAATCTGACGAATGCTGGGTATGGCGAACCGATCATCCTGGAAATGACGAAAGCGGATCAGCTCGACATCCTGAGCGGTGACGCAGTCATGCTTCGCCTGCTTGGACTGTCGGATTCGGCGGTGGATGTGATTCTGCACAAGAGGATGAAAGGCCAGCGCACGCTCGCCAGCGCGGAAATCGGGCGGCTGAAAAACACCGGACTCACCGAAGGTCAGATTATGGAGCGCATCAACCGGGGCATGACGGACGCCGAAGCGGACAAAGAAGCAGCGTACCGAGAAGCCACGCGGAATCATGCCAACACCGGGTTTACGCGCGTCCACGGGCGCCGGCGCTGAAGCTTCTGACCGGGACGTTTCTCAAGCACCGCTTTTTCTTCGGAGTTTTCCCCGTTACAATCGTTGGGCTAATGAAATCCCGAACCTTTTCACGCCTTCCACTGGCTGTGCTTACCACCGCGGTTTCTTTTTGGGCGGCATCATGTGCCGTGGCGCTCGGCCCCGGTTACAGAATTGAGAAGCAGGAAATCCGGGTGCGGTTTGTGGCTGAGCCTGAACCACGCATTCAGGTTGCGGCCGATTACCATCTGAAGAACACCGGCATTCGTCCCCTCGAGGAACTGGAATTGCGTTTGCCGGGAAGGCGCTTTCGTTCGGGCGAACTCCGCGCAACCTGGGATGCAAAACCGATCACTCTGGCACAGGTCCCCGGCGCCCCGCGCGACATGGTCATGAAGCTGGCGGAACCGTGGAAAGTATCCTCGCGGCACAAGTTGCGTTTGACGACCGAGTTTTTGCCGGCCCAGGGGGGGGAAACTTCTCTGAGTTTTTCGAGCAATGCGTTTTTTCTGCCGGCGTCCGGCTGGAGCTTCGAGTTGCTCCCGCCTGCCGGGCTTTTCCCCGCCGGAGGGGCGCCGCCCAACAAATGGGATCTGCTGGTCGCCCTGCCGGACGGATTTCAGATCCACACGAGCGGCACGCAAAAGAAGAGTGTGCGAAAAGGCGAAGAGACGGTTGTGTTGGCGGAACAGAGGACCAAGGACGCGTATCCGTTTGTAGTTGCCGGTCGATACTGCATCGCCGAAATCGGCAACGGCAAGGAAAACGTGAGTCTGTGGACGAGCAAGCAACAGAATTCCGCCAAATTGCGGGACTTGAGCGATTCGCTGGCGCGTGTCATGGCGGAGTATGACGCCGCTTTCGGGGAACGCGGCAAAACGCCTTCGCAAACCTGGATCGTAGAATGTCCCGTCGTGGCGGGGTGCTTTACCAACTTCAACCCGCTGAGCGCAAAACTTCTGGCGCAGGACGAAAACGAGCAGAACATGGCGGAAATGATTTCGCAAGACACCATGGTGGTGGAACTCAGCGAAGGCACACCCACGCTGGTGACTCAGGCTGCTCCATCGCTGGCTGCGAGCTGGCTGGGGTACGGACAAAGCCCGGCTTTTTTTGAGCAAAGCCTGCCGCTCATCATGCTGCCAGCGTTCGCCGCGGCGATTGGACGCGATGCCGCCGAAGGAGGAGACGCGCGCACAGAAACGATCAGGCGCGCGCTGCGGCTGATTCCTTCCGGTGAGAAGCTCCCAGGGAAGGAAGATGCGCGCGTTCTGCGGGTAAAAAGTTTCCTTCTTTTCTTTGCGTTGCAGGACCAGTACGGCCGGGAGACGTTTCGGAAAGCTACGCAGCACATGCTCTATGCTCGGCGGGAGAGAGGTTTCGACCTGAACGATTTGATTGCAGCCTTCGAAGAGGAAACGCACCAAAACGTGGCGGAATTTGTGCGGATATGGATGAAGCGGCCGGGAGTGCCGCAGGAGTTTCGCGCGCGGTATGAAGAAGCGGCCGCAGCGAATGCGGTAAAGGACAAGGAGAAGACACCATGAGAGACGTGGTACTGACGGACAAAGGCCCAAAACCCATTGGACCCTATTCGCAAGCCATCCGCGCGAACGGATTCCTTTACGTGTCAGGACAGGTGGCGCTCGATCCGAAGACGGGAGAGTTCGTTGGCACGGATATCCAGCAGCAGACCGAACGCACGCTCGAGAACGTAAAAGGGATCCTGGAGGCGGCGGGCTCGAACATGCACCACGTGGTGAAGACCACGGTCTTCCTCAAGGACATCAATGATTTCTCGGCGATGAATGAGGTTTATGCCAAGTTCTTTGCCCTGGCGCCGCCGGCACGCTCCACCGTCGAAGTGGCGCGGCTGCCGAAGGACGCCCTGGTCGAAATCGAAGTGATCGCCTCTTCCTAGGAGCTAGGCGACTTGGTCGCTGAGGCGTGAGGGTGTTAGGTGGAGGTGGACCGTGCCAGATGGGTGTCGGCGGTCACGCGGACCGGTGAGGGCAATCACGGTGCTCCTGTCGCGGTCAGCGGTATCAACAAAAACAGACCTGGGCCCTGCCAAGCTAGGCCCGGTCGACAGGAGAAAGCGCCATGTTGATGCCACGACGCCTGGAATCCCACTTGAACGTCAAACATGTGCCCTACTCGATGATATTCCACGCGCCCACCAACCGCGCCCAGATGGCGGCCCGAGCCATGCACCTTCCCGGCAAAGAAGTGGCGAAAGCGGTCGCGCTCGAAGCCGGAGACCGCAAGCTCCTTGCCGTGCTGCCGGCCTCCTACCGCATCAATTTTCAGAAACTCTCGGCTATTGTCGGCGCAAAGGTGCAATTGATGGACGAGGACACCTTCACTGAGCTGTTTCCCGATTGCGAGCGCGGGGTGATTCCCCCGTTCGGTGAACTTTATGGCGTGCCCGTTTATCTGGAGGTGGCGCTGGCGGAAGACCCGGAAATCATCCTGAGCGCGGGCACCCATTCCGATTGTGTGCGCATGGGGAACGTGGATTTCTTGCACTTGGCGGAACCCCGCGTGTGTTCCTTTGCCGAGAAAGCCTAGCCCGTCGCGCGCTCACTGTACCGGGTCAAGGATTGCGACCCTGGCAGCGTCTTTGCGCCGGATCAAGACTCTTTGGGGATCGCGCTGATGACCGAGCTTTGTCGTCTGCCAGGCCTAAGTTGAACCGCTCAGACCGGGGAGCTGTCCTGGACGTCGAATCCCACCGATTGGTTCTCTTCCTGAAATTCGGGATGACTTTGCAACAGCCGCACGCAGCGGTTCCAGCGAAGGATCGCGTCGTCGTTTCCCGAGGGGCGAATCTTCTCAGCTTCGGCGAAGCAGCTTAGGGCTTCCTCGAAAAGCGGGGTCAGCGTGTGCGGCAGACGGCCGGCACGCAACTGCGCTTTGGCTCGCCGTTCGTGCAGCAGTCCTGTGTAGTAGATGCGCTCGTAGGGATCGCTGAGTTTGTTGAAACTTTCCTGGGCTTCGCCCCAGCGATCCGAAATCTCACCGCAGAACTGGTCGGTGATCGCCAAACCGAGGAGCCGGATCGCCAATTGGTGTGTTGGGTCGACCGCCAGAATGTCGCGGCAGATGGACTCCGCCTCTTCCGGCTCGTTCAGCGAGCGGTAGAGATCCACCTTGGCGATGGCTTCGGAAATGCCAGCCTTGGAGATGGGTTTTAAATGGAGTGGCATGAATCCTCCTTGCCTTTAGCCTGGTTGTTACCTCGCACCGCGGATCTTGCGGACCAACATGAGGAGCGGGTCATAGAATTCATCCACGACGCGCTCTTTGAGCGGGATAATGGCATTGTCCGTGATGCGAATCTCTTCCGGGCAGACCTCGGTGCAGCACTTTGTGATGTTGCACAGGCCGATGCCCAATTCCTTGCGGAGCAGCCCAGCGCGCGATGCGCCGTCCATGGGGTGCATCTCCAGACCCGCGACGCGCACAAAAAAGCGCGGCCCCGCGAACTCTTCCTTCTTGTCGTGCTCGCGCAGAACGTGGCAAACGTTCTGGCAGAGAAAACATTCGATGCACTTGCGGAACTCTTGGACGCGGTCCACGTCTCTCTGGTCGATTTTCCATTCGGCGTCCGGCCGCGGCTGGAAGGGGGGAATCCTCTTGTTGATGCGGAAATTCCAGGAGACGTCGGTGACCAGATCCTTGATGAGCGGAAACGCCTTCATCGGCAAGACGGTGACGGGCTTGTCCAGAGGCAGGGAGTCCATGCGCGTCTTGCAAGTGAGCCGCGGACGTCCGTTTACTTCAGCCGAGCACGAACCGCACTTTCCTGCTTTGCAGTTCCAGCGCACTGCCAGGTCGGGAGCGAGGTGGCCCTGGATGTAGTGCAGCGCATCCAGAACGACCATGCCCGGGGCAACGGGCACACGGTAATCGGCGGTCTTCCCGCCGGTAGTTTCACCGCGAAAAACGCGCAGGGTGGCTTCCCTCATGGTCGCGCCTCTTGTTTCGCACGCTCGATTGCGACGTCCCAACGCAACGGGACGTCCGACCCGGCAACTTTCCACCTGATGAATCTCGTCGAACCCATAAGCGGGGCGAGAGCTTTCATGACCCGAGAATGCGGAATCCGAACAGTGAAATCCATCAAGGACTTCTCGTCCAGCCATGCCGACATGGTCCAGAAATTTCTCTCGAGGGGCTTCGCACGCAGGGCATAGCCCAGGATGCCTGCGGAGCCGGCAAGTTGCTTTTGAATCGCAAACGTAGACCAGAGAAAACGCGGAATGGCGCGGTGCTTCTTGAGCGGCAAATACGTGAGCAGGGCGAGGTATTCCGCGTTCGGATTGACTGGCGCGATTTTCTTCCACGGCATATCCATGACCAATCCTTCACCCGCGGCGGGCCGTCTCGCCCTTTTCTTCAGCGAGCAGCGAGCGCAACTCGTCGGGCATTTCCGGAACATTTTCCTGACGAAGCTTCATGGCTTCGCCATCGCGCTGGATAATGTTGTTCTTTGCTCCCCAGGATGGGTCCAGCTTCTGAAAATCGATCCGGCTGTGGGCGCCGCGGCTCTCTTCGCGAGCCAGTGCGCTCAAGGCGACCGCTTCGGAAACGGTCAGCATCGATTTCAAATCCAGCGCCAGGTGCCATCCCGGATTATATAGCCGCGAACCTTCAACGCTCACGCGTCCCAGCCGTTTCTTCGCCTTGTCGATCTCGCCCAATGAACGTTCGAGGTCTTCCTTGTTGCGGAAGATGCCTACGAGCTTCTGCATGGAGTCCTGCAGGTCGCGGTGAATCGCGTAGGGGCTCTCGCCTTGTTTTTGCTGAAAAGGTGCGAGAGCCTCATGTTCGGCCTCATCGATTTGCGCAGCGTCGACTGCCGATGCCGGTGTGGTGCTTGCGTGCTTTGCCGCTGCTAGGCCCGCACGGCGCCCGAAGACCAGGAGGTCGGAAAGGGAATTGCCGCCGAGACGGTTAGCGCCATGCAAACCTGCGGCTGCTTCTCCGGCGGCGAACAGACCCGGGAGCGAGCTTTGAGCGGTCTCGGCGTCGACGCGGATGCCACCCATCATATAGTGGCACGTTGGACCAACTTCCATGGGCCCTTTGGTGATGTCCACGTCCGCGAGTTCGAGGAATTGATGGTACATGCTGGGCAGTTTGCGCTTCACGTATTCGGCGGGTTTGTGCGAGATGTCCAGGTAAGCGCCACCATGCTCGGTGCCGCGACCTTCCCGCACTTCCGTGTAAATCGCGCGGGCGACCACATCGCGCGTGGACAGTTCCATCCGTTGCTTGTCGTAACGCTCCATGAAGCGCTCGCCGACCTTGTTGCGGAGGATGCCTCCTTCGCCACGAACCGCTTCCGTGACGAGGATTCCTTGCACCCCGGGAGGCCACACCATTCCGGTGGGATGAAATTGCACGAACTCCATGTCCATCAACTCGGCTCCCGCCTCGTACGCAAGAGCCATGCCGTCGCCGGTGTATTCCCAGGAGTTCGAGGTGATCGGCCAGGCTTTGCCAATGCCGCCTGTGGCCATGACCACGGACTTGGCTTTGAAAACAACAAAGCGGCCGTGTTCGCGCCAATAGCCGAACGCGCCGGCAATGCGATCGCCATCTCTGAGCAGCCGCGTGATGGTGCATTCCATGTACACGTCGAAGCCCATTTGCACGCCGCGGTCTTGCAGCGTGCGAATCATTTCGAGCCCGGTGCGGTCGCCTACGTGGCACAGCCGCTTGTGCGTGTGGCCGCCGAAAGCGCGTTGCAGAATCTGACCCTTCTCGGTGCGATCGAAGAGCGCGCCCCAAAGCTCGAGTTCGCGCACGCGATCGGGGGCTTCTTGTGCGTGAATCTGCGCCATGCGCCAGTTGTTGAGCATTTTCCCGCCACGCATCGTGTCGCCGAAGTGTGTGCGCCAGTCGTCGGCGGCGTCGACGTTGCCCATGGCCGCGGCGATGCCGCCTTCCGCCATCACCGTGTGCGCTTTGCCGAGCAGCGATTTCGACACAACGCCGACCGAAGCGCCCTGGCCTAGCGCTTCGATCGCCGCGCGCAGGCCCGCGCCGCCCGCGCCGATGATCAGCACGTCGTGCTCGTGAGTTTCGAAACGGTCGCTCAAAACAGCCTCACGTCGCGAATGGCGCCACAGGATACCAGCCGTACATACAAGTCGGCCAAGCCGACGGAAACAAGACTGGCCCAGGCGAACAGCATGTGGCGTTGGTTCAAACCGCTCAGCCATTGCCAGGTCTTGTGGCGCGGCGGGCCGAAAGCGGCGCAGTAGAAGCAGTCGAGCTTTCCGCCGGCCAGGTGGCGCAGAGAGTGACAGGAGAGCGTGTAAAGGCTTAGCAGAATCACGTTAACGAGCAAAACCAGCGTGCCCACACCGACTCCTACGGTGCCATCGAAGAAGAAGGCGCGAACGGCGTCACGCCAGAGAAAAGCGAGGAAAATCACCGCGATATAGAAAAAATAGCGATGCAGATTTTGCAGGATGAAGGGAAATGCCGTCTCGCCGCGATACGTTCTGCGGCCCTCGCTGACCATACAGGCCGGGGGGTCGAGAAAGAACGCGCGATAATAGGCCTTCCGGTAGTAGTAGCAGGTCACGCGGAATCCCAGCGGGCCGCCCAGAATCAGCAACGCGGGAGAAAGCAGCCACCAATGGTGATGGGGGTCGATCAGCGGAGAATAAAAAGGGGAGAGGTATGGCCCCCATTCGTAGAAACGGCCCTCAAAGGCCCGCAGAGTGGCGTAAAAGCCGAACCCCCCCAGCAGCACAACAACCGGAACAATCTCGACCCACCAGGTATCGTGCCGCTGGGTTCGACCGAAGCTGCGCCCGGCGGCCGGCGGATTCACAACATCGGCCATGTGCACCCCCTCGCGCCTGCCTAGACTAGACAGAAAATCCCGTTTTGAAAACTACGGTTACCATCTTAGAAACGCACATCTGCTTGTTGATTCTTACGATGTGTGTACCCAGCATGTACCCACTCAACTGCCCTCGAATTGAGAGAATAGGTGAAAGGAGGCTCTTGTGCAACGTGGTCAAATACGGGCGTGGCCGAAGAAAAACCCAACGTACTGGCAACTGCGCTATTGGGTCACGGAATTGGTGAACGGCAAGCCCGTCAAGAAGCGCAAATCCATAAAGCTGGCCGACAGATGCCGGGAATATCAAACCGAAAAAAGCGTCGAGGCTTTGGCTCAAAAGTATCTGCTCCCGCTGAACCTCGGTACCCATCGGCCGGAATCCACGGATAGCGTGGATACTTTCTTGCAGCAATTCCTTCAACGTGGTGAAGGAGGCCGGGGCAACAAGCTCAAGAAATCCACGCAGGGCGGATATCAAGCCGCCTACGACAGCCTACAACCCTACCTCAAAGACATGGAATTGCGTGCCGTGCGAGTTGTGGATATTGACCAACTGCTTCAAAACGTGGCTGATGACACGGACTTCGCCAAAACCACCTACAACAATATGAAGAACTTTTTAAGCAGTGCCTTCAGACAAGCGGCTCGGCAAGGTCTCATCCCTTTCAATCCGGTGCGTGATGCCGCAGTTCCGAAGGGCAAGCCTCCTGATACTTACGCTTACAGCGTCCATGAAGTGGCTGTGATGGTGAAAACTTTGGAGGAACATCCGGACGCTAAGGCTGCTGTAATCGTGGCGGCTTTCACGGCCTTGCGCAAGGGCGAGCTAGCCGGTCTTCGCTGGGAGGATTACGACAGAAAGAAGCAAGAACTGAATATCGTCCGCTCGGTGTACCAAGGCGAAGTGGACACGACAAAAACGGAATCGAGCCGGGCACCTGTACCCGTCATCAAAACCGTTCAAAAGGCCCTCGACGAACATTTGAAGCGCAACTCGGGCGATGGATACATCTTCCACGACTCGAATAATAATCCGATGCGCTTTGAAAATTTCACCAACCAGCAAGTCAAACCCGCCTTGGAGAAAGCGGGTGTTTTTTGCTGGCACGGGCTTCACGCCTTCCGGCGATTCCTGGCGACGACGCTCGACGATAAAGGCGTCGCTCTGGAAGACATCAAGGACGTGCTCCGGCACTCGAGCAGCGACGTAACCAAAGCGAGCTACATCAAACGTTCTACGAGGAAATTCCGTAGGTTGTTGGAGATGGTGGAGAAGGACTTCGTACGTGAGTTGGAAAAGCAAAAACGGGGCACGCGGCGTGGGGGTGAGTAGATGGCAACGGAAGCGAAGAGTAAAATGGCGTTCGGGGTGGCTACGGTGATGGCTCAGCAGAACGCCTTCGAAGCCCGTTGGTTGACGTTTCGGCGAAAACTCCGAGGCTGCATCCGAGAACTTTCCTTTGATGGGCACAAGGTGCGGGGCTGTTACATTTTCCCGGAACGACGGGATGGGCGTCGCGTGTTGCGGCGGGTGCATGTTCTCCTCGAGGGCGAGGAGCCGGTCGAATTTTACCTAGCCGTTAGGACACGCAGGAAAATCAACGCATAATTCCGCGCGGCCGCGTTCCGATACCACCCCTACTTCGGCAACGAACGCGTTCGGCCCTTCCTTTTTCAAAGTCCCACGGGATAAACTCCGTCCATCACTGCGAATGGAGGACGGCATGGATATCACCTTTTTGGCGGATAGGAGATTCCGAAGTGCTTGAATCATATCCTTCCTAAACGGAGATGATTCAGTGAGAGGTAGGGCAAAAACGGTAGACTCAACCCATGCGGATGAAGTTCACTTTCGATAATGTTCTGTCGTTTGTCGCCGGGGCTGCTCTTGTCTATTTTCGGAATTGGCAGGCGTTTGTTTTTCTCGTGCTCGTATTCGCCTTTGTCCTCGTTGGCTATTACAAATCGAGGAAGAGCAACGAGTTCGTGTTCGAGAACAAAGAAGAAATGCGGCACACGACTGAACTTGATATCGGTCTCAACTACCGACCGATGCCGAATCACTTCCGCACCTACTATCTCTTTGACACGTGCCAGTCGAAGAGCGTTTACGAATACCGATTGGAAGGAACGGACGTGCTGTGCCGTTTGATTGAAGATGAGGGCGAGGATATCGACGTTCCGAAGCACCAAGATGTTCATGATGGCGTCGTGATGGAATCGGAACTCCGCAAAAGAGATGCTGAAAGCCGCTTTCACATTACCGATGTTGAGGAAAAGATCGCAGACCTTAAGAAGGACGTTGAGTGGCACAAGATGGAGCCACTTGCTTTCTACGGATTGAAGTACTTCATCATCTCCAAAAAGTTACCTCAGGCCGACGCCCGGCGATATCTACGGCAGGAATTGGAAAGATTGAAGACCGGGGAGGAACTGTTCTTCAAGGCGGCGGAACAACTTGGACTCCAAAGAGATGAAGATTCGAAATACATAAGCCGATTAAAGGTTGCGGATGGAAAGACGGCACCATCGGATGAGGAAATTCGGAAGTTGTTTGAGTCGGCGGAATCTTTCGGCATTACCGACGTGGAATTCTCATGGGGAAAGAAACTTACCGGGGTGCTGGAGAAGCTGCTTGGTGACTGAGATGAGAACGCCACCAAAGGTAACAGCAATGAGAAGGGCGTGGGAAGCGATTCCCCGCCCGGACTACTTGCGCCGCGATGCCTCTCAACGTGAACGCCAAACCCACACGCCGCCGCGACGGTGAGCACCGCGAGGATCCAGAAGAGAACGCAACAACCGCACACTTTCTTAGGAGCCCTTCGCGTTCAGCTTCTGGCGGCATTGACAACGCCCTCCTTCAACCACACAATCTCTCCGCGTGAGGAGCCACACTGCAAATAACGCCGTTGTTCGAGCAGCGCAAAATCGGGCACATCAATCAAGAATTTGGCCTTGTGCGCGGAGTGCCATACAGTGCGTCAGTCTTCCTGGCGGCATCGGTTTGAACCTCGCGGCGCGAGAGGCCTGTGACCGAAAGCACGGGAGAAGCGCGATGGAATATCTTTACGAGGCGATTGTCATGGGCTTGGCTGTCCAGTAGTTTCCAGAGTAGCGCGCCGAATTTCTCTTTCTCGACCCTCACTCTGTAATGCTAAGATGACTGGGGACCAAGTAGGATTCGGGGCTACGGTGACGGTGCCCCTTGTTCCACACCTATTTTGGTGTACTATCAAGCACTGCATTCAATTTCGCCCTTTGACCTACACCTTTTTTGTGGTAGCCTATGAATTCGGAAGACCAGGACTGCAAGTGGACGTTTCTCGACTTTGAATCGGCTGATGAAGGGCAACCAGTCCAATCTTGGTTCAACAGTCTTCCTGAGGATCACCGCGACGAAGTCAAGGACCGGCTAGGTTTTTTGCAAGTGACGCCTCGGAGCCTTTGGGACGAGCCATTTTTTGATCCCTTGGTTGGCGAGGGAGGAGAAATCTCAGAAATACGGTTCGATCCCATCAAGTGCATTCGCGGCAAGTTCTATTATCGTATTTATGGGTTCTTTGGATTAGAGGAAGAGGAATCGTACAAATTCCTACATGCCACAAACAAAAAACGGAGGAATGACAAAGATGGAAAAGCAATCGCCAAAAGACGCCTCCGCCAACTCCAAAATGGAGAAGCCAAACTCCACCAATTCAATATGGACCCAGAAGGCCCTTCTGAGGAGACTGGCGAGAAGTCCAGAGTCACGGGCTAAGTTTGTCGCATCGCACATTAGCAACGGAATTGCGTTTCAAATTCGCGCTCTAAGGAACCGCAATCGGTGGAGTCAGCCAAAGTTGGCTGAGGAGATTGGCACGACTCAAAATCAAGTCTACCGATTGGAAAACTCGTCAAAAACAAAACCAACAATTTCCACACTGAAAAAACTTGCGGCTGTTTTTGATGTAGCGTTAGTAGTTCGGTTCGTACCTTTTAGCCAAATAATTGCATGGGCCACCGGCACGCCTTTAACCGACCCAGGGCTTTCTACAACCTCTCTCGCTGTCCCGAGTTTCAGGCAAGAGTATGGAGCAGTCGAACCTAGTTTCGGAAGCGTACCCCGTAGTCAGGACCAAGTAGCACAAAGCCAAGAGCAGCGACGCATCCCTATTGCGCAAGAGAGTCCACTTCTTGCAGACGCGGCAGACTAAGACATGCAGCTTCTAAATGTTATCACGGCTAGGTCAGTCTGGCTCTTTGACATTGCGGAGCTCAATCCCCGTGGCAAGGCCCTATTCCCTGACTTGTTTGAATGGCTCAAGGAAGCTTATGATTTTCAGAAAGTCCCTTCCTCTTTGACAGATGTAGATGATACGAAAGCCTTCGTCTTTTCAAATGGGCAATACCAAGCAAAGGAAGAGATTTTCGTGCATGTTGAACTCAAGATTTATAACGACGGACTGATGGCAAACACTCAGTCCTCGACCCGGGACACCGACCGTTTCCTAGAAGACGTGCTAATCTCGGCTTCTGCGGAATTTAGTCTCAATTTTAGACCAGAAATGATTCGGAAAAGACTTTACCTCAGCGAGTTAAACGTCTTTTCCTTGAAACATTTTGCTAACCCTGGTTTCGAGAAGTTTGCAACTAAAATTGCACAAGCTACTTCCAGCAACGGACCTTTTGATTTTGAGTTTGGCGGTGTCAGTTTCTGGCCGAGACAATCGTTTCCTCCTTTGGCTGTAGCAGCTTTTCACTTTGAGAGAAAGCTAAACACTGACAGAGACCAGCATAAATACTTTTCTAGAGCACCACTTCAAACAGACGATCACCTTCAGTTGCTTACGGACTTTGAGGGAGAGTTGATGGCGTAGTTCTTCCATCTTATGCCTTGGTTATTGCGATAGGCCGCAGCCCGCCGGGAAGAATCTTTTTCGTTACGATTGCGCTTTCAATGCGTATGGCTGAATTTTCGCCACTAGCGTTTTGAAAATTGCTTGAGCCAACCCGTTCGCTTCCCGATGGAACATCTCTTCAACCGCTTGCTGAATCTCGACGATAGGCGGCGTCGCTTCCCTGCAACGCTCGACGAACTCGCCTACCAAGTGACCGATACGCGCTCGAAAAAAGTCATCAACGCTCTTGGCGTCGGCTTTAAGATACGCAACCGTTGCCTCCAATTCACCGACTTTTTTCTCCAGCACGGCGACTCGGTCTCTATACGGGGCACCTTCTGGCAATTGAAACTCCGTGGGCTCGCTCGTGAAGTCCGCGTATGTGTACTTGTGCTCGGACTCCGCTACGTCCTGCTGTGAAAATCTTTTCATTTGAATCTCCTACTCACTTTTAGTCGTACTTGCTTGGCTTGGTGTAGTGCTGCGTGATTCTTCGGACGATTTCCGTTCTGTGCGCGTCTGTTCGTGCATAACGCGGGTCGGATGCTATGACAAAAACCTGATTCTTTACGTCGACCAATTGTTGCACCACGTCCGCGCCCGACTCTCCCAGTAACTGGCGGACCTCGCTTACGCGAGACAAAATGGCGAGAATGTCGTCGATGGACTTGGCAACTTCGGCGAGCGTGACCCCGTCTTTACCCGGTGCTCCGGGCTCGCCTTTCGGTCCAACCACCGTTTCCCCGGATGCCCCAGTCTTGCCTTGTGGAAGGACGAAGTCCAAAACATGCGCGCCATTTTCGACACGCACCGTTACGGATGCGGGACCTGAGGTAACAGTGCCGATAGAAATTGTCGCGTCTCTTCCGTTTTCCCCCGGAACACCTTGTGGACCTGGAACAGTGGAATCTCGTCCAGATTTTCCTTCTGGTCCGGGAACGGTTGAATCTTTTCCTGAGACACCTTGAGGTCCGGGCTCACCACGCTCCATTTCTTGCCGCTCTTGCAAAACATCGGCGAGAAGATTGATGGCATTGCGAATACTCATTTTGCGGACCTGTTTTGCAAGGTCGGATGTCTCTTCAAAATTGGGCATTCTAGTCTCCTGAAATAAATTTGGCGGCACATGGATGCACATGCCGCCAGGTTAGTGTTGATGTGAAGTTTTACCTATCCAAATCACGGTGCGGGGTCGGCTTCGGTGTCGGTCTCCCGCTGTGGAATCCATCCCCTTCGCGAACAACGGTTGGCACAGGAATGTCGTGCGCACCTTGTTCGGGATTGACAACGTGTGGCGGATTACCGCCCTTCTTCGGAATCGAATCCTTTGTAGGATTCTGACCGTTCTTACTTTTGTGACTCATGAGTTTTCCTTCCCCGCTGTGCGGGGTACTGCTTGCGCCGCTATAGTTCGACGCTTCCCCGACGTTGTCGGGAAACCTTTCCAATCTTCATCTCTTTTGAAACAGAAGACCCGCCACACTCCCATCACCCAAATGAGCATGCAGCAGGTCTTCATCCTTCGACGCGCAAGCGCGCCAAAGAAACTGTTGTTGATGAAATTAAACAGCGAGGGATTTCGCTAACTCCGTATTTTTCTTTCGACGTTCGGCACTTATTGCCGCCAATCTACGGGCGTCCCAATCTTGAAGTTGTGCTTTCGTCCAACGGGCACTTGGGCGCGCGGTCAATGGCATGCGCTCGTCGCCGTTCCTCAGACGTTCAATAACCGGCGGTACGTACCACATAAGTGCCGCACGATTAGCCGTGATACAACGGTCTAGCCCCGCCGCTGAATAATGGTCGCCCTCTTGCGTTGCCAGCCACGACTCGATTAGCAACGAATTTTCAGTCGTATTGAGAAGCCCCTGACTTTGCCAATATCGGAACCGCACTTGGGCTTCTTCCAAGTCCTTAATGTCCCGGTCCATTTTGTTGAGCGTTTGCTTGGTTACGACCGGCTTGACCGGTGCAACTGGTGTCGGGTCTGGATTTGTCACCGCATCCAGTTCCGGGTCAGATGCTGGCTCGCCGAGGATTTTATCGGGATTAAGGCGCACAAATTCTTGCCATCTGCGCTGGAATGCCTCCTTCAAGCGGTCTACGTTCAAACCTATAACGACATTTCCGGGCTCGGTTTTTGCGCCTGCTCCTAGCAGGGCGTGATAGAGGTCGTTGAAGGGGCTCTGGTACATTGCCTTGAAGTCAGAAAATCGCATGCGTGTCATATTCGGTCTCCTTACATCTTCCACGAATCGCGTTCAACGCGGTCATAGGTGACTTGCTGGTCGCGGCGAATCTGTTCTTCCACTTTCAGCAAATCCTTGCCGTCCTTCTTTGCATCTTCGAACCAGCCACGATGGCGCGCGTTCACCTTCTCAATCAGTGGGTAGTCCAGCCGACCGTTTTTAGTAGGCGTGAAGGCTGCGATTAACGCGGCAACCCGTTTCTCGGCTGCGGCTTGTTCTTTGTCGTGCTTAGCCTTAGCCTCGGCGTCTTTCTGCCATTTGCCGAACTGCTCCTCGGACTCGGCGGCTGATATTTGTTTTGCAGGATTGTTCGGTCCGACCAGCGTCTTCGGCTTGACGTCCCAAATCAACTTGCCTTCGTAAACGACGCTCTTAATCGCGCGTTCGAGCAGGTCGGCGAGTTCTCCAACATTTTGTGGGTTGCTCCCCGCTACGTTCTGATTCGCGAATAGAAGTGAACCGTTGAGGCTGTGGTTCGCGAGCCGTGCCGGTGCCAACCTGCGGTTCAACTCCGCAAAAGCCGCCTCGATATATTCGCGCTGCGAGGCAAACATATTCGCGGGGCGAAGGTCTGGCTGTACTGCTGTTTCCACTGTCATTTGAGTCTCCTTAGATTCAGGGCGCGGAGACTACTCGCTTCCGATAGCGACTAGAACGCGCTCAGCATGCTTACCAATCTTGTCGAAGGATTAGAAAGTGCTGACCTGCGTCGGTCATCGTTCTCGGAAACTTGCGGTCTCCGCGATTCTCCTGGTGCTTGATTTCACCGCCGTATACATTGGTCCTTCGGTCCACCGCGCTGTACACACACGATTTCCATTTCAGGAGCGTATACGACTGTCAGGGCATACACCGGTTCGACATGAGTGCGAGATATTGGCACCCAACCCGATGCAACCTGTTAAACAGTATGGAACCGAGCGACTGTCGAGGTCGCCGAATCTCCGCTGTTCAAAACTTTTGTTAACTTTCCCCTCGAAGTCGGGCGTTTACGGCTTCGACGCCAAACCTGCGGCAGGCATGCTTCAAAAGTTCAACATTGCCCTTTAACCTCGACGCGGACCATTCCTCCGGCAAAGCATTCGACGCCATCCTTGCCTCCGATTCGCGGAACCTTGCCAATTTTTGCTTCAAGTCTGAGGCGGGCAACCGGTTAAATTCCTGCTTCAGTCGTAACTGGTCGCGATAATCGAGCAGTTGTTGTCGCGAGAAACACGAAAGTTGATTCTGCTTTTTAGCGGCAAGTGACTTCTCCGAATGGCTTCCGTGCGTACGAAGCATTCCGACGATTTCGTCAATCAGTCCGTTTATCTGGTCGGCAATCGGCTTCAACACGAATGTCTTGCGCCACTCTTCCCGGTTCGCATCCCTGGCGGCACGGAATAACGGAACCGACGGGACGGCATCCTGCACTCCGCTGAACTGAGAACACCAGTGTCGAATCATGTTCGAATTGGCGTCGTTGACACAAAGGTCGGGGAACGCGGCGTAAACTTCACGTATGCCGCGCTCGATGCGCGCCGCGTGCGCGACGGCAGCGCGATCTTGGTTCAAATCTGCTGCTGTTTTCATTCTCTCTCCTTCGACTCCTGGAATTTCTTGGAGGCTTCTTCATTTAACACGACGTGTGACAATCCATTTTTTCGGTCAAGGAAACATGCCCTGCTTGCCTTACCATGCCCTCGGAAATCCTTGACAAGTTGCATTGCCGAAACATCCACGAGGTTTTCGCATAAAACACAAAATAAAATCATGTATCCTCCTACATTCGAAATATTCGCCCGTTCCGCCCGAAGATGAGCAAACGCGGGTCAGCAGGCTTGGATGGTTCCGTCGCCTCGGGCGTGGGTGGTGGTACGTACGAGTCGTTGAACATACGGTTGTAAAAGAAGCGTCGGCGAGCGGCTCTCTCCTCGTCTTCCTCCAACATTCTTCTTCGTTCCGCGTCTTCCGGGCTTTCAACCTCGGTTACTTGATGCAGCATTCGCGCCTCCTGCCACAAAAGCGAGAGGGCGGCAACTCCGTCGTCTTTTGAGCCAAGCGACGAGCCGGAACGCTTGCGTCCGTCGAAGCGTTCCAGTTGGAGCAAGAGTTGCTCGAGTTGCGGATAAGCATTTGCAAACCACAAACGACCGTCCGAAATCGGAAGTTCCATAGCCTTGGCACGACGGGCAAACGCGCGTTCGGTGTTATCTATATTTATCCAGCGGAACGACGGGCACGGAATGCTTTTCAAACCGCACCCGCGAATAATCGCCTGCCATAGTGCCTCCCACGATTTATCACGCTCCGCGATGAACAGTTGGGGATGATGCGCTGCGATAAGGTCTACAATCTTCTTTACCAGGTCACTTTCCTTGAGCCTTTCCATGAAACAATGGGAAATGACGAGGGCGTCACGTCCTTCAACCGGCTGTATCTTGCCGACAATCAAAGCCGACAAATCGCAATACTTACCCGTTCCGTATGCCCTGTCGAGAACCATCCAAGTCTGGGCAACCGAAGAGTCGCCGAAAAATGCCGACGGGCGAACACGTGCCCATAATTCATCGTGGTCAAATTGGCACTTCAGACCATCCTCTTCTTCTACCCACTGGCAGAGATATTGCGTCTTGAAGAAGGTGATGCCTTCCGGACTACGCATCTCGTCTCTGACGAATCTCCAATTCAACTTTGGCAGGAAGTTCAAAACAACATCGTCTTCGGTCAAGTCGAGTAATGCCTTACGACGCGCTTCCGGCTTGACCTCAAACACCGGGTCTATGCGAACCGCTAGCGGGTGTTCCGCATCCTGCTTATTACGCTCAATCATCGTGTCCCCTAAATCACCGGGGACCCACGGAGTTTGTATGTTCAAAATGTATCCCGCCGGTTCACGGAGACGGGAAATCGAACCAAATTTTGATAATGCTGCAGCCTTTTGCTCCTCGTTCGATGTTCCGTTATCCCGAGAAATGGGGTCGTCAAAGATGGCGTACCAAAATCGCGAGCCGGTATTCGCAGACTCCATGGAACTGGATTCACAGGCACTTTGCGGAAGACCCAGATGAGCAAGCGGATTCTCGTATATTTGCTGCGCGGAATCCCCAACGGGTACGGCGTACTCTGGAAAATATTGCTGGAAGAGTGTGGGGTTATCCGGCAACAACTCCAAGTAACCCTTGAATTCTTTTATCGCCTTCTTACTCAACTTGTTTGTTTCGCTGATAATCAGAATCGATGAATCAGGACATATAAGCGTGAGACATAGCGCATGGATGCGCGCGAAGGTCGATTTCATGCTGTTACGACTCGCGACCAGCAAATATCGCTTCGTGTCGCCCTCGGTATCGGAACGCTGCGCGTCAAGCCACGCTAAAGCCTCGCGCTGTGTGTAATTAGGGCGTAGACCTTCGGGATTCCAGCGTGGAGCAAAGGCAGTCCATTCTTCATGCTTTGAACCGAAGTCTTCCTTGCCAAGCAACTTCGACGTCTCGAATGCAGATGACTTGTATTTACGGCGGTCTTGGAGCCATTGTTCAAACGTTACGTCCGGCTGACGCCAGAAGCCGTAATCCCAAAGGGCGTATGCATCGGTGTGATGGATAACCTCGGCGTCGATTACCTCGGGCGGAATGTTTACAGGTTCCGCATCCTGCTTCTTTTCGATGGCTTGAAGCGTGTCGCGGAGACCACAGCGCAGCAAATGAGCGTTGAACGGAATCTTGAAATGCTTTGCCGCTGCTTCCGCTAAGGCTACGCACGTAGCGAGCACATGCGGGTGCTGTATCTGGCGTTCACTTAAAATCTGCTTAGCATCCGCCTTGGAAACTGCTGCGCCGTCGTAGGCGGAATTGAACGTTTCTTTCCTCGCGGCTTTGCGGGCTCGGGTCTGGTGTTGCTTGGCTGTTTGGTACTTCTTGAAAGTCTTGGTCTCCGCTTCGGTTCTGTCCTTGGCGTAACGCTTCTTCCTTGCGCTGGCTATGAGTTCGGCCTCGCGCGCAGCAATTGCTGCCAAGTCTTCTTGCGGCGCAGGCTCTAGCGACACTCCTTCCTGCGGCACCCACGCGGTGCCTACTACTTCGTCTGCCATCATCCTTTCTCCCTATTGGGTTGAATTTGTGTTGCTAAATGGAAACCGCCCCAAACATCGGGGCGGCTCTCCTTGCTTGCGACGCTCTACCTACGAGTCCTTAAACTAACCTAAATTCTGTGGCGACTCTCCGGTCATCCGACAATACTGGTCACTCGTGATGCGAGCACGATACACGTTGTTCAACGGGTCACAATAAATCAGACCCTCTGTAACCATCGCGGTCAACTCAGCGTGGAAGTCGGTCAGTGTGCCGTAAGCGTCTCCGCAGCCGGGGAGACCGCGAAGTACTTCCAACGTCTTGCCGTTGGGCGCACGTGACACGATGGCGAAAATTCCCGTACGGAACATACCGCGCGATTCTTGATGCCAATTCATTGCTTCCTCCTATACTTTCGTCAGTACTTCGATAGCGTCCAATCTCGCGATATCGCGTTGATACTGTTCTGCTGCTTCCATCATATTCTCCCCGGTCCCCGCGTACGGGGTTTCCTTTTTTCCTGTTTCCGAAACAAACTTTTTCTAAGATGCCGCCCCCCTCTTGGGTCCCATCCGGGGAAAATTGCCCGGTCAACTTTTTGAAAAACTCTCGAGAACTACGCGCTGCTGAAGTCCAAGAACCTGACGGCTGGGGCTCCCGCCCTACCGGCAGTCCCGCCCGGGTGTCGGCTTTGAAGTCCTATTGCTGGGGGAGCAATTTAATTTCCAAAACATTTTTCTCTACGCGCGTCCATCCGTTTCCGGTAACGCGTTCGATTAGGCCTCTTGCCTTGACGCTGCGGTGCCGATTCCTTGCGGGATGGTCAAACTTTGCGTTTGACAAACGCAATACTTTGTTCTACTCTTGCGTCGATGAAACACAAGACCAAGAAACGGAGACCGAAGAACATGGAAAACAACTGGCTTACGACCGATGAACTGCTCCGCCTGCTCAAAGCCGCACGGGAACGCTCTGTTCGTGATTGGGCTTTGCTATTGACCGGCTATCGCCACGCGCTCCGAGCACAAGAACTTTCGAATCTCACGTTGAACGACGTGGACTTGAAAACGCGAACCATCCGCGTCCGGCGCGTCAAGGGCAGTCTCGAGACTATCCAGCCGCTCGAGAAGCGAGCCGGGCAACCGCTGCTCGACGAGCCGAAAGCCTTGCGGCTGTGGCTCATGGAACGTAAGGACGACTCGAACTTCGTGTTCACATCCCAGAAGGGCGGCTCGTTGACCACCAACGCCATCTGGCGGCTGTTTGCCACGGTTGCCGAGGAAGCTGGTATCACAGGGCGTTCGGTTCATGCTTTGAAGCATTCCCGGGTCACCCATCTGCTGGACGGCGGCTCACCCATCAACCAGGTGAAACAAACGGCTGGTCACCGGGCATTGTCCTCAACCTTGCGCTACGTTCACAGCACCGACGAGTCTGCGGCTAAGGCTGCCCGGCAGGCCGAGGCCAACGTTTTTTAAACGCAAGGGTCTACTGCAAAGTATTGCGTTTTCCAATCCAGCCGTTCCCGAGAATGAGCAACTTACCGGGGCGGCTGGTTTTGTTTTCGGTAGCGTAAGATTGCGTTTCGACGGACGGAGTCGACTGTGTGGCTCCGGCTTTCGCGTTTCGCCGGAGTGAGCGACCCGGGTCGCGACACTGCCCTGCTAATCCCGCGCGGCAACCGCTCATTTTTAAGCGGTTCCCACGCTGCCGCCCCGCTGCCATTCGTTCCAAGGCGATTTGCCGTGGTCTAGCCCTCTGGCATGCCAGACACGGGAAACCAGCCTATATCGTCCCTGGTGCGTTCCTGGACACATTACAGCGTGTCGGGGGCAGCGTTGTAGGGTACTAGAAGTACTGAGATAGGTGCAAGGTTTCCCTTGCATGTGTCTGGATTGACACAATCACATTGTTCGCGCCGCGCGGGGAAGCGTTTGTAAGGGAAACGCCTCGCACCAGTCCTAATCGGAACCGGTGGGGCCAGACCGCGCGGGCGTCCCATTTACCCTCGGTTTCCGACACGGAAACGACTTGCTACCAGACCCCTCTACTTCCTGTCAGAAACGACGACTTGCTACCACTTGCTACCAAGATACACAACACATGAAAATTGATTGATGTTTGTATTAGTAGCAAGTCGTTCAAAAATGGTGGCTAACCTTATGATTCTAATGGAGATCGACCTGCTACCAAATGACCCTGATTTCCGACCCGAAAATCGACCTGCTACTGCCGATTTGCCTCCAAATGGTAGCAAGTCGTTTGGCCCTACTCGATGCGGTAGCAAGTCGTTTTACCCCCATGCGGTAGCAAGTCGTTTGCCTCTACTTCCACATGCCTTCCTCGTTCTCGAGCGGCTTCGGGGCGAACTTATCGTACTCGTGCCCGTTAGTCTTCTTGATCTTCACTGGCATCATTTGGGAGAGCCAACTGCGCCATGCGGTGTCAAAAAAGTGGAGTTCGTTGTTCTTGTAGGCCAGCGTATCCGTCTGGAAGTCCCGTTGTGAGAGAGCCACCGCCCACACAGGTTCCCCCGAGTTGAGTCGGCGGCGCATACTCTCCGTTATCGCCTTCAAGCGGCTCAAGTACAGCCCAATCTTGTCTGGCACCTCGGTAGTGAAGAACGCCTCTCGAATCTTAATCTGGCGAGGGAAGTTCACCAGCGTGGAGTCCAAGTCCCGCATCTCGGCAATCATGGAACCACGTCCGTGTGCCGCCATGTACATGTCGCGGTACAGGTGAGATTTCAATCGAACCTTGGTCTGAACATCCCTGGGTAGGCTCGCCCAGTACGACTCAATTCTCTCCTCCACTCCAGCCGCCATCGTCATGTGACCAGACTTCGGAAGTTTCTGCACCGCCTCCCAAATCTTGGTCGCGACCAGCGTGTCAACCTTTGGCAGTCTGCCCGCGATGATGGGCGCGGAATACTCGCCGTAGAATCGCTCAAAGAGACCCATGCCTCGGCGGTTCGGGAATGCGGCTGCGATTACCTCCTTGTCTTGAGCGCACAAGTAGATGCTAAGGTGTGCGTTGTCGTGGGAGCGACCCGCCTTGCCCTTACCGCGTGCAGCCTTCACACGAGTGAACTTGTGCTTCGTAGCCAACTCGACGATGGCGTCCAAGATTTCCGGGTTCTTTTTATCTCCTGCTTTGTGACCAAGCGAGATAGCTTCGTCAATCATGCAGACGACTGGCGCGTTCCTAGGCTCGTCAAAGAAGAAGTCCTTCAATCCCGCACCACTGTCGCCGCTGCCTTCTAGAATTTTCACGGAGAGTGCGAGATTCGGTAGGCTCAAAATGTCGTCCACGGTTCGCTTCCATGCGAGGCCCTTACTTGTGCCTGACAGCCCGATGGGCACGCCGTAGTAACTGGACGTGTCTTCCATCCCCTCGAAGGTGATCTTGCCCGCGATCATCGCGCCGATATAAACCCTCGCCGCCAAAAACGCGAACTGCCTAGGAATAGTGGTGCCGTTCGTTGCTGCGTCCACTATGTCGCGGTAGATGCCTGTGATTGCCGACTCATCGAACGCTGGAATTTCGTCGCCCGGAATCACACTGGGAGTCAGTGCGGTGACCACAGTGTCCGTGGAAGTAGCCACAGTTACCGTGGGAGTGGATGGAGTCGGCTCTTGCACCGTCAACACTTTCTCTTTGCGAATCTTCTCACCGGTTTCCAAAGCCTTCGTGAAGGTGCGCTCTCGGTAATCCTCGCGCTCCCATTTCTCCCGGTAAAGCGCAGACTTACGGAAATCATCGTCCATCTTGTCCACGTCGCCATCATGGATAAGCGCGAGCACCGTAGCAAAGCCTAGATCGGCTTCACTCTGTGATGGGTAGGTTACCGTGGCAAAGGCTAGACCGTCTTTGTTGTTCAACGTCACATGGAATCCGCTGCCATCCTTCACAACTTGGCCCCGCATGAAGATGGCGTGTTTGTCGATCTTGATATTGGAGCCCGGCGCGTAAACAATTTGAACGCCAGTCGTGTCGTCGGCCGCCGCGCTCTTCTCCGCTGTCTTTTGGTTCACCGGAGCCGGATGTTGAGCACGAATATCGTGGAGCATTTGATAAATTGCTGCCGTGTCGATCTCCTCTATGCCTGACTCTTCGAAGAATGCGTCGCCCGTCACAGTGAAATAACGACTGTGCTCGTAAATTTCGATCTTGACCTTTTCACCATAACCAACCGCCGGGTCCAAGTTGAATACGCGGAGACCGGCTGGAAGAACGCCGCGCGCCCATACACGCAGGCCGGTTTCCGACGGAGTGTACTCGGTGTAGCTCTTACACGCATCAATGATGCGCTCAGCCCATTCGGCGATCTTGCCGGTTTTCGGGTTGTAGCAACCATCCAAGTCAATGCCGAAGATCCCGTCGCCGTTTACCACGAAACCCACACCACCAGACGCATCAATCGTCGCGCCCGTCACAGCCGTACGGTAATCAGTCCACCTGTTCGGGTCGGTCGATGACGCTTTCTTACCGTTCACCTGATACGGCACCTTGGTTGGATTGCCGTCTTTGTCCGGTTCAAGTTCCCAGCGAACCCACTGGCGAAGTTGTTTCAATGTTTGTGGAACATCTGGCAGTGGGTCTACAAACTGCCCTTTCACCGCTTCATTTAAGGCAGATTTCCGAGCCGCGTCATTCGTCAAATCATATTCGCGATAAAGAATTTTATCGGCCTCTGCCCGGTTTCCTTTTGTGGCCGTCAATGCTTTCATTGCAGACTCGAACTGTGCTTCGGTATGCAACTGTTTATGGAGTGGGGTCGTGGTCGCGCTCATACGCCCACCTTCGGAGCACTCCCGCGACGCTTCGCGTAGAGTTCGTACGCATCCAGCATCTGCTCCTGCGCGTCGTATACCTTCCAGTACCGCATGTCGGTCGCTGGCACCAAACGCTGTTCCGATTCGGTTCCGTTAATCCATTCGTACAACTGCACGCGATACAGTCCCGGAGACGCTAGCCCGAGAAACTGCCCCTGCCATTCAATCGTTTCACGGTCACTCTTGACGCTGTGGAAGTATTTCCCGGTCAAGGTGCCGACTGCTTCCTTATTCATACTCTCTACTTTTCAACTAGAATTTGCGATGCCAGCCGTTGATTACTGGCAGCGTTCACCACCTTTCTTTGGCTTCTCGCCCATTCGCCTATTCGCTTAAGCATTTATGGCATTTTCGGGCACAAGCACCACGACGCCACTCGCGGGCTTGTTTACTGCAGCATTGTTCACCTATTGTTGGCGTTCTTGCTCAAAACTTCTCTTCCAAGCCAGCAACTCTTCTGCGCGTTCTCGAGTCGAGCCGTGCGCTATATAGTCGTGTTCCTCGCCTTCCGGTACTACGCGCTGACACGTCACACACCAATCTATGGAATTCATGGAATCCTCCTAAAGTGCCGAGGTCCCCACGAACTCATTAACCGCTTCTTCGCGCTACCCTGGGTTGCTGCTACCGCTATTGCTTACCGTTGGTTACCGCCACTAATTCAGCGGAACTTCCTGTTGTCCCTGTTCCTGCCGACCGCTTCCGCTGGTTCTCCTCCGTGACGAACGGCGTTATCCAATAGCGACAACAGGCACGAGATTCGAGCGAGTAGCAGGTTCCCCTGCTCCAACGCTTCGGCGTTCTCTTCCTCATAAAAGACGAAGGACTTTTCCAGCCCCTCCTGGCTGAGAACGATAATCACGAGCGGCGCACCCTCTTTAATAAGGTTTTTCAGTTCTTTCATTTTCGTTGCTCCCCTCATATATGTGCCAAGAACTACCCATAAGAGCCTCGGAAGCCGCGTTTTTATTGGGTTTTTGAACACCCTCCGAGACCCCCTCCCCAGCGTGTCGGATGTCTTTCCGTATCCTGCTCGCCGCCTTGTTCAAGGCGCGGGTACCCACCCCGAACTGCACCGAAATACGGCTAGGAGAGCGGCGACTGAAAACCACCTCAAAGACTGCCAGTCGCATCTGAGAAGAGGCTCTCATGCGTGCGATTGCCTTCCGAACCGAATCGCGGGTGAAACCACCCCGTTCGGTACGACGGCTGGGGGCGGCGGTGTACGAAACGGGCTGGGCGATGACAGTGTTCCCGCCCTCTTCCACTTTTCGGCGGCGGTCTGGCTGCCGCACTCTGGGAGGGTGAGCCATCGCAGCAAGGGCGGCATCTATGGGATAGCCGAGGTCGCGGACAAGAGTCAGCACGTATTCGCTGTCCAATCCGCTTGCGGGAAGCGGTACGGCTGTGAGTCCTTCCATTGAATCTCCTGTCCAATGCGGCGGATTGAACGGCGAACGGATTCCGCCGATGTATAAGCGACGGATACGCTCCTGGCGCAGTTCTTTGCGGGCTACAGGTCTGCGGGGCACCCAAAACGGATTTGTTTTTGGTTCGGTCAAATCCTCGTCTACAAGCGGCTGGAGTTGGCGAAGTTGGTCGTGCGTTTCCACTACTTCGCAGATTCTATTTTTGTGTTGGATTGTTTTACCTGCGTTGAACAGCACGAGACGCAGCATGTATTTCTGCGTTGGATTGAGGGCGGTGCTCATGCCGCCCTCCGGCTCTCATCCAGCCATTGCTCGATAAGGCTCCATTTGAATCGGAGGAATTTCCCGCACTTCAAAGAAGGCAACGGTCGGCGATTGCGTTTGCGTAGAAGTTCTCGAACGGTCGAGACCTCCATTTGCAAACGCTCGGCGACTTGCCCGATTGTCAGGATTGGTTCTGATACTGCGGGTAGAGCCGTGGTCGGACTCGTACCGCTGGACTGCGGCTTCTTAGACTTTGAAAGTGACATTGAGTCATCCAGTTGGGCGCACTACGCCCTGGTCATGGATGACCCGACCTTGATTAGGTGGGATGTTGGTCTTTAACGGGGCCCCGGCAGGTGTGCCTGCCAAGGTAACTGCTTGCCAACCCGGGTTCCGCTACCGCCGTCTAATCCTTGACGGCGGATTCCCCGGTTTACGTACGGGGTCCGGCAACACACTACGCGAGAACCGCCCTTGACCCTAACACGGCTGTCCGGGGCTGCGGTACCGGCGGTCTCCACCAAAAACACTATCATGGTCCTAGTACTTAATCAAGTGCCAAATTGGCCTGGTCGAGGCCTCTGTGGGCTTACGCGGGGCTGAATGGATTCGAAGCACCGCCTGCTCTTGTACCCGCGTGTACCTAATCGTGTACCCAAATCGTGTACCCAAACAGTCCTCGGAGAACCCTGAATCCCCTCGAATCACCTTCCGCAAACCTTTGAAAACACGAGGCACCGAAATGTCTTGACTGTTTTGAAAACTAAATTCCTCAGGCCGGGCCATGATGTTGCGTTTGCTTCCCGGCGGCCGATTCGAGGAAAGATACGTACAACAGAAGGAATGGTGGCGACGCTGGCCGCGGCCACCGCGGCCATTTAAGAGGAGAATATAGCGGTAATTGGGTGTATACTCCCGGCTACCCAGACGAGCAAGCGGAGATTCCCATGCCGTATATTTTCCACGGGGATCCGACTCTTCCTTCGAGTCACGCCCGAAGCTTGTACAAGACTGTAGCGGCGAGCTCGCAAATAGACTTCCAACCAAAGAGGGTGCCATGAAACAGACCTTTGCGGTCGCCATTGGAGGTGCTGCGGGCCAAGGGGTGGCCACGCCGGGTGATATTTTCGCGAAGATCTTTAGCCGGAGGGGCCTCAGCCTGAATGCCTACAACGCCTATCAGTCCATTATTCGGGGCGGGCACACGCTGCTGACGATCCGCACCGGCCCCGAACCGGTCACCAACATGGGTGACCGGATCGATCTGCTGATTCCGCTCAACCAGGACACCATGGATCGGCACCTGAAGCTGCTCGGCAACGGCGCGTCGTGTATTTACAACGCGGACACGATTAAGCCCGGTGTCGCGGCGGACGGCGTGCAGCTTTGCCCTCTTCCTGTTTCCGAGCTTGCCGACATCACCAGAAATAAAGTGGCGCAGAACACGCTGGCTATGGGCGCGGGACTGCACATGATGGGCATCGGCTTCCCTGCATTGGAGGAAGCCCTGCGCGAGCAGTTCAAGAAAAAAGGCGAGGCCGTGGTGGCGGAAAATGTCGGCGTAGCGCGCGCGGGCTACGATTATGCCGCTAGGCACTTCGCGGCCTTCCTGAATCCGCTTCCGAAGACGGACAAACGTTACGCGGTGCTAAGCGGCAACATCGCCATGGCCATGGGAGGCGCGGCAGCGGGCGTGAAGTTTTATTGTGCGTATCCCATGAGTCCTTCGACCGGCGTGCTGCACTGGATGGCGGCGCACGCGCGCAAGGCCGGGATCATGGTCCGGCAGGTGGAAGACGAGATTGGCGTGATCAACATGGCGATTGGCGCCGCTCACGGGGGCGTGCGTGCGATGTGCGCCACGTCTGGGGGCGGGTTCGCACTGATGAGCGAGGGCCTGGGGATGTCCGCGATGATCGAAACTCCCGTCGTGGTCATTGATTGTCAACGCGCGGGGCCATCGACGGGCGTTCCTACGAAAACCGAGCAGGGCGACTTGTGGCAAATGCTCGGCGCGGCATTCGGAGATTATCCGCGCGCGATTGCCGCGCCTTTGGACATCGCCGACTGCTTCAAGTTGATTCCCGAAATGTTCAACCTCGTCGACCGCTTCCAGTGCCCGGGGCTGGTGCTTTGCGACCTGCTGCTGTCGGAAGGCCGGCTCGGCGTCGACCCGAAAGATCTGGACTTCCACCCGGTCATCGATCGCGGCGAACTTATTACCGGTACGAATGGCAACGGGGCTGGCGCCGGGATGGCCACGAATGGGGATTACAAGCGCTACCGGATCACGGAAAGCGGGATCTCGCCGCGCGCCGTTCCCGGCGTGCCAGGCCACATCCACACCGTGGCTACCGACGAGCACATGGAAGACGGTGTGTTGATTAGCGACGAGTTCACCAACCCCATCAAGCGCCGCGCCATGATGGAAAAGCGCATGCGCAAGGTTGCGGGAATCGAGGCGGCGGTAAGGCCACCCGAGCTCCGCGGGCCGCGCGATGCCGAAGTTACCTTGATCGGCTGGGGTTCTACAAAAGGAGTGATTGAGGAAGCCTGCGAAATCCTCAACGAGGAGGGAATCTCGGCCAACCAGTTGCAAATCCGCTGGCTCGTGCCGCTGCACGGGGAAGCGATTCTCGAACTCCTGAGGAAGGCTCGGCACACCATCATCGTCGAGAACAATTACAGCGGGCAGTTTGCGCGCTACCTGCGCAGCGAAACCAGCTTTGTGCCGGACGGCAACATTCGCAAATACGACGGCGAGCCTTTCATGCCTCATCACATCGTGGAAGCCGTCAAGGAACAGCTCGGCGGAAAAACGAAACTTTCCGTTCCCGCGCACGAGATTATGGTCTGAGCGCTGAATGGGAGGAAGGAGACGCACATGGCTACAGGCGTACAGCGAGCAAGTCAACTGACGGTGGCCGATTTGAAAGGCAGGGTTGATCCCGACTGGTGCCCGGGGTGCGGCGACTTCGGGGTGCTGGCGGCGATTCAGAAGGCGCTCGTCGACCTGCAGATTCCCAATCACAACGTTGTGGCCATCAGCGGCATCGGCTGCTCCTCCAATCTTCCCGGGTTCATCAACACGTACGGGATGCACACCCTGCATGGAAGGGCGCTTGCCGTGGCGACCGGCCTGAAGTTGGCAAATCACGACTTAACGGTGTTGGTGACCGGCGGAGACGGCGACGGTTTTGGCATTGGCGGCAACCATTTCATTCACACCATGCGGCGCAACGTGGACCTGCTGTACATCGTGATGGACAATCAGATTTACGGGCTCACCACCGGCCAGACTTCGCCGACCAGCCGCATTGGGATGAAAACGAAAAGCATGCCGTTCGGCAATATCGAAGCGCCGGTGAACCCTATTTCGATGGCGCTAGCCGCGGGCGCTACTTTTGTGGCGCGCGGTTTCAGCGGCGACCAAAAACATCTCACCGACCTGATCAAGCAGGGCATCGAACACAAAGGCTTCTCGTTTCTAGACGTATTCAGCCCTTGCGTAACCTATAACTTCGACAATACCTACCAGTGGTATCGGCCGCGCGTGAAAAAACTCGAGGATGACTCTGGCTACGATGCAACCGACTGGACTGCCGCGATGGAGAAGTCACTGCTGTGGGGAGAAGAAATACCCATCGGGAAGTTCTTTGAGCGTACTGACTTGCCGGCTTTGCATGCCGCAGAGCCGGTCCTCAACGAAGGCCCATTGTTGCATGGCGAACTGCGCGTGCCCGCCGACGTGGCGCGCAGCTTTATTGAAGAACTGATGTAAGAACAGCGCCGGAAACTGGTTATCTGCAAGACGCCGAGTTTTTGGCCGTTCCGCCAAACCGTCTCCCTTAGAATCGATGTGTTTCTCATGTTCGAAACCTGCTTGAGGAGGTTCGTCTATGAAGGCGGTTGCTTCCGTGCTTTCCTTGCTTTGCGTGTGCGCGGTTTTTGGGAAGGCGCAACAGCCGGCAAAACCCAGCGGGGAAGAGGGAAGAATCATTGCGCTCGAGTCGGCGTGGGATCAAGCTGAGCAAAACAAAGACGGCAACGCGCTCGCAAACCTGCTGGCCGAGAATCTCGTTTATGTCGATTACGACGGATCCATCAGCACGAAGCAGCAATTTCTGGCAAGCGTGAAGAGCGGAGACATTGCCGGAGAGCAGATCAACAACGAGGGCGTGACCGTCCACCTGTACGGCAACGGTGTGGCAGTCAGCACCGGCATCTACCGGGACAAAGGCATTCAAAAAGGCAAGCCTTTTTCCCGGCGGGGGCGCTTTACGAACGTCTGGCTGGATCAAAACGGCCGATGGGAATGCATTGCCAGCCAATCGACTTTGATTACGCGCTGATCTTGGAGGAGTCGTAGCACCAAGAAACGTCTAACTAGGACGTGCAGTTTGGCTAACAGTGGTCGTGGGGTTTCTTGCAGCTTTCCGTGGCTTCGTGAGCTACCCAAATCGTTACGCCGCCCGAGATGGCAATCGCGTACCAGATGAACTTGCTCTTGGCTCCCTTGATAGGAGGGCCGCCCATGCCCTTCGTTCCGGCGCCGCGCGGACCTTGCGGTTCCGGAGCATTCCTGTCCAGAACCACGCGATAAGCGGCGCCCTCAGGAATTTCACGAACATCGTCTTCGACAGCAATCTCAAGGGAGCCGCGGATGCCTTTCACGATGAGTTCGTTGGAGCCTAACACGGTCACTTTCCCGACGGTAGGTTGGTCCGTGTTCGGTCGGAGGACCGCGCTAGCCACGTGAAGGGTGAAAGCTTTCGAGTTTGCGGTCGAGAACGTGGCGGTGCCTGCGGTAAGAGTGGCCGAAGGGCCCGGCTCCTCTTGGGCCAGCGTGGCGCTACTTGAACTGGCCAGAAGCAAGCGCGCCGCACGAACGCGTACTTGAACCGTACCCACATGATCCGTGCTGAGGCGATCACCGCTAAAGACCGTCGCCCCCGCAGAGATGCCGGCGTCGCCCACGCGAGCGCGATCGGCGAAAACCACGGTTCCTAGCACAGCGGACGAAGCGGCCCAGAGGGTTGAAACCAAAAGCGCCAGCGAGAGCAAAATAGCGAGAGCGGCACGGGCAATCACAAAGCTTTCGGGCACGCGCGAGCGCGTCATCAAGCCTCCAAGCGGGGCCAGGGGAAATATACTGGAGGGGCAATGGTGAGGTCAACGAAAAACCGAGAGCACGTTGACAAAGAGCAAAAGAAGAACGCTGATAGTGTGATAGTCGCTGAAGTTGAGCCGACATCCGCCGCGCGTGTAGAATAACCGCTCACTTCGCTTGGAAAAGGCGGCGCACCAATGGCCTCGGACTATCTGCTCAAGACCGAACCTTCCGGATATTCTTTTGCCGATCTCGAACGCGACAAGGTCACCGAGTGGGATGGCGTTTCGAATCCCGTGGCGCTCAGAAACCTTCGCGAGATGACGCCGGGCACGCGACTCATCATCTACGAGACCGGCGATCAAAAAACCGCTGTCGGCACTGCCACCGTGGTTTCCGTGGACGCTTCTAATCCCAAGAACCCCGTGGTCACCATCAAGGCAGGAAAACCACTGGCAAAACCTACGAGTCTCGCGCAAATCAAGGGCAATAAGCTCTTCGCTGATTCGCCGCTGGTTCGGCAGGGCCGCCTTTCCGTGGTTCCCCTAACCGCAGCTCAATACAAATCGTTGACCGGAGACTGACGGCGCAAACCCGGGTATGATGCGGAGCGCCGAGGAGGTCGCATCCGATGAAACACTTTTTCCTTGCGTGCGCGCTGGTGTTCGCGACGCCTGCTTTCGCTCAGCAGCCGCCGGAAATTCGCTTCCACTCCGCTCCGGATTTTCTGCAACTCCCGCCCGACCTCTATCTTGGCGAAGTCACGGGCGTTGCGGTGAATTCGCAGGGCCACATCTTTGTGTTCTCCCGGGGCAACACCACCGGGCCTGCCTATGCCGCAGCGGCCGCGCAACTGCTTGAATTCACTCCCGACGGAAAATTCCTGCGCGAGATCGGGCACAACCTTTATGCCTGGTCCTTTGCGCACACCGTGAAAGCCGATCAAGAGGGCAACATTTGGGCGACGGACAAGGGCTCGGACATGGTGATCAAGTTCAATCCTGCCGGCCGTGTCGCGCTGGTGTTCGGCCGCAAGCAAGAGGCTTCAGACGAGGGTACCGAGCCGCTGAAGCATGTGAGGCCGCCGCTGCCGCCGGTCGACGGCATGTTTCGCCAGGTGACCGACGTTGCCTGGGACTCCGCCGGGAACGCCTACATTAGCGACGGCTACGTCAATTCGCGAGTTGCCAAAGTAGATAAGGAGGGCAACTGGCTGATGTCTTGGGGCGAGCCCGGAGCTGGGCCGGGCCAATTCAACACCCCGCACAGCATCGCCGTCGATGCGCACGATCATATCTACATCGCCGATCGGGGCAACCGCCGCATCCAGGTTTTCGACACAGCAGGAAAATTTCTCCGCCAGTTCACCATTGACGTGCCCGCTCCCGCCGATGCCCGCCCCGCCATCGGCAATAAGCCTGCCTCCACTGCCGGCACCATGTCGCCCGGCGCGCCCTGGGCCCTCTGCATCACGCCCGGACCGAATCAAGTTCTCTACGCTTCGGACGCTTTTCCGGGCCGCATCTACAAGCTAACTCTCGACGGCAAAGTTCTCGGCGTTCTGGGCAAGTCCGGCAAGCAGCTTGGCCAGTTTGGCTGGATCCACGAGATCGCCTGCCCCAACGAGAACGAGCTCTTTGTCGCGGAGCTTCTCAACTGGCGCATCCAGAAGCTGGATCTTGAGCCGACACGCTAGCGTTGTCATCCCGATGCATCCCGATGCCATAGTTTTTGAGCGGTGTATCAAACCTGTGTTAATCTTTTTTCCCGTGCTTGGATCTGTTTGGCGCCGACAGCCCCACGACTTTCTATGTCAAAATCTCTTCTCCCGATTCAAGCGGTAGCACGCAAACTCGAACTTCCTGATCAATATTTCGAGCAGATCGGCTCGGATCGCGGCAAAGTCCGGCTCGAGCTTCTTTCCGATCCCGGTTTCAAGCGCCGCGGCAAACTGATCGTCGTCACGGCCACGACCCCTACCGCCGCCGGTGAAGGCAAGACCGTCACTTCTATCAGCCTGACGCAGGGGCTTGCGCATATCGGCAAAAAGGTCGTTATTACTTCGCGTGAGCCATCGCTCGGCCCGGTGTTCGGAATGAAAGGGGGCGCTGCGGGGGGCGGACTTTCTCAAATCGAGCCGAGCTCGAAAATCAATCTTCATTTCAACGGTGATTTCCACGCCATCGGCTCAGCCCACAATTTGCTCGCGGCGCTGGTGGACGCCCATCTCTTCCATGGCAATGAGCTCCACCTCGATCCAAACCAGATAGCCTGGCCGCGCGCCCTGGATATGAACGACCGCGCGCTGCGCCACATCACTCTTTCCCTCGACTCAAAAAAGGAGGGCGCAGGACGGCAGGGCGGATTCCTCATTACCGCCGCCTCGGAAATTATGGCCATTGTCGCGCTTGCGAAAGACCGCAAGGACCTTCGCACCCGACTGGATGCTGTCGTCGTTGGCGTTACGCGAGACGGGAAACCGGTTCGCGCCAGAGATTTGGCTGCCACCGGCGGCATGATGGCGCTTTTGAATGAAGCGATTCTTCCCAATCTGGTGCAAACTACCGACGGCACGCCCGCTTTTGTCCATGCCGGGCCCTTCGGAAACATCGCGCACGGCACGAGCAGCGTCATCTGCCAGGAGATGGGACTGCGTCTGGCCGATTACGTGGTCAACGAATGCGGATTTGCCGCCGATCTGGGCGCGGAGAAATATTTCGACATCGTCATGCAGCAGTCGGGCATCGTGCCTTCGGCTGCGGTACTGGTCACGACGGTGCGGAGCATGAAGAACCAGGGAGAGGGAGACCTCGAACGTGGGTTGCCCAATCTGGGAAAGCATATTGAAATCCTGAAGAATTTTGGCGTGCCGATCGTTGCTGCTATCAATCGCTTTCCGGACGATTCGGAATCCGATCTAAAGCGATTGGCGGCTTACTGCGGGGAGCGCGGCCTTACCGCGGCGCTGTCGGAGGGTTACGCGAAGGGAGGCCCGGGAGCGAAAGAACTGGCGGAAAAAGTGATCGAGATCATTGAGAAAAGCCCTTCGCCCGGCATCCATGCGTTGTATTCGTTTGAAGAGCCGCTTGTCGATAAAATCAAGAAAGCGGCGCAAAAGATTTACGGAGCGGACGGCGTGAAATTCTCAGAGGCGGCTGGCGCGAAGCTGAAACAGTTCTCGGACTGGGGCTATGGAAAACTGCCGGTTTGCATGGCAAAGACCCAGTATTCCCTGTCAGACAACCCCAAGCTACTCGGGGCGCCCAGTGGTTGGACTCTAAACGTGACGAGCGCGTCGCTCTCCGCCGGCGCCGGGTTTGTTGTGGTGATTTCGGGCAACATGATGCTCATGCCGGGGCTGCCCAGGGTTTCTCGAGCCGCATCGATTGACGTGGACGACTCCGGAAGAATCACAGGCATCTGAAGATGGGAAAATGGTTCGCTCTTCGACGCAAGGAGAAACAACAGAGTGACTGCAGCATCAACAAAGCTGAGCGGCGCAGGGTTGCGTTTCATTGAACCCATTATGGTTCGGATCCCCGAGCAGTGGTTCTGGATGGGATGCGAAACGGGTCGCGGTGACGAGAAGCCACTCCATCGCGTGTGGGTCGATTCCTTCGAATTGGCCGCGTATCAGGTGACGAACGCAGAGTATCAGTGCTTTCTCGACGCGACGCCTGCTTCCGCGCCCCCCTGTTGGAGCGATCCGAATTTCAATGACCCGAAAATGCCGGTGGCGGCGGTGTCCTGGTATGAAGCCGCAGCCTATTGCGATTGGCTGAGCGCCATTACCAGCAAACGGTATCGTTTGCCGACGGAAGCCGAATGGGAAAGCGCGGCCCGCGGAGGCATCGAGGGATCCGCGTATCCTTGGGGAAACTCGCCGCCGGACGCGCTTCCCGATTATGCCAACCGCTGGAAAAGCGGGCCGGAGCCAGTCGGTCTCTATGCGACAAACGCATACGGGCTCTCGAACATGGGAGACAACGTGCACGAATGGTGCGCCGATTGGTACGACGCCAACTACTACAGCTACTCTCCCAATCGAAATCCGCAAGGACCAAGCGATGGCACGCGAAAGGCTTCGCGGGGTGGTTCCTGGAGGCATCACATCAAGGTGAGTCGAAACGCGGCGCGCTCGAGCATTCCGCCGCCGTTCCAATACGCCGACTACGGTTTTCGAATCGCCCGTTCTCTGGCGCTTTGAGGCGGCGATCTCGGAAAATGGCTGATCAATGGGGTTCGCCGTCGGCGAATTTCAAAAGCTTTCGGTATGTTGTTTGCGCACGGCAGTACGTTGGTACTATAGCGACTGGATCAGCACGAGTGAAAAGATGATATGCTTGGCGAGCTGCCTGTTTTGAGGCAGCGGTCGGCGGTCTGATTCCATTTGCAGAGTGGCGCTCGGTGGCCCCGGCGTACAAAGGACAACGGATTTGTCTTCCGCAGAGGACCGAACCTCTTCAACAGTGTTGCCGTCACAGGCGGCTTCGAACTCCTCGCCGGAGGAGGTTGCCGTCGATTCCTATCGAGAAGACAGCAACGGGCGAGGTCCTGCGTCGGGAGGACCGGGCAAAACCGCCTCGAAGACAGGCGTCTCGGCTAACCAGGCTCCCGTGGAGTCCGAGGGGGACTCAGCCGCACCACTGAAAACCAAACCTCTCCCAAGGGTCAACGCCCTGGCTCGCGAAATACGGGTAAAGGTCACCGGCGCGCGGGCGGGAAACGCCTCGGAAGAGCGCGATTTATTTGGCGAAAACACCACCACGGTGCTGGTTTTTGAAAAGGGCGCAGTGATCCGGCTGGCTGCGGCCGTGACCCCTGGACAGCTTCTTTTCTTGACCAACGAAGAATCAAAGCGTGAGGTGGTCGCGCAAGTGATACGAAAGCGCACCTACCGCCCCACCGAGTGCTATGTGGAGCTGGAATTTACTGAAGCCGCGTCGGGATTTTGGGGGACGGAATTCTCGGCCGCAACCGCACTGCTGCCTAAAGATGCAGAAGAAGAGGTGGCTGCCGAATTGATTGCGTCCGCCGAAACGACCGAAGATGAGCTTGATGAGGCTGCCCCGCCTCCGAACCTGGCGGAAGTGGAAGCGCTGAAGAAAGAAGTCGAAGCGCTGCGGAGCCGGTTGGACCAGCGGGAAACCCAGGCGGAACCAGCGAGGTCTTCCGTAGCAACGCCAACTCCGCCTGCTTCTGCCGCACTTTCTTCGGCAACTTCGCCGCATCCGCAACCGGTGGAACCCAGTCGACCCGTTGAATATGCTCAAGCTATCAGCCTCGGCTCGCAAGCTTTGCCGCATGACGCCGAGATAGAGCCGACCTGGGTGCCGCCCCCGGAGCGAAAGCCGGCGCCCAAGCCGACTCTGGTTTTTCGCAAGTCGCTGCCACCGTCCAAGCGGTCCTTCCGGGCGCGCGGGGAATTCACTCCGGGATTTCGGGCGGGAATGCTTCGGCTGGCAATTCTGAGCAGCATTCTGGCCGCATTACTCGGCACAGCATGGTACAAGGGGTGGCTCCCTGGGATACACCATCCCAAAAAGATCTCCGTTTCCTCCTGGGCTGGCGGCGTCACGACTCCGGTATCGACAGCGACGCATACTCCGGGGACGAATGCCCCGACGCAGATCAATGGAACGCGGATGAACGGAACAGCTCCCGGCGCTGGGTTGTCGAGTGAAACTCCGGTGAAAGCCACACGTGGCAGTGAGAAGGGCATCAACTCCTCGGCGCCCATCGTGGTCGTGGAGAAGCCGGTGGCTAGAGAAAGAAACATACCCCCTGCTTCGATAGCTAAGACGACACCTGCGCATTCCCTACCGACGAATCCGGCGAATTCCGTCCAAGCTTTGGGCGCGAATTCCATCGACGTTCCGCCGAAGCTGATTAAATCGGAGCGGGCCACTGCTTCGATCGATGATTTGCGGGACTTCGAGACCGGAAGTGTGGTGATCGACGCGATCATCGACACGGGCGGAAACGTTACTGCTATAAAAGTGTTGTCGGGGCCTCCGTCGTTGCGGTGGCCGGCGTTGCAAGCGCTTAAGAATTACAAATACCAGGCCGCCATGCTAAATGGCAGGGCCGTTGCCGCGCACGTGACGGTTAAAATCCAGTTTCATTTCGAAGATTGACTTGCTTTCTTTCTGTGTTCCCTCTCCGGAAAAGCGTGAGGTCCGGCCTGCTTGTGAGGGAGTTTCGAAGGGCTGTACAATGACTTGTTGCTGATTGAGGAGGAATCCCGCCGTGGCCACCGCCGAACAAAAACTGCCAATATCCGAGTTCACCAACGAGCCGTTTATTGATTTCTCGAAGCCGGAAAACCGCAAACGCATGGAAGACGCGCTGAAAAAAGTGAAATCCGAATTTGGCCGAGAGTATCCGATGTGGCTGGGCGGGCAGAAGGTGACCACGCCGGGCAAGCGCAACTCGACGAATCCCTCGCGGCCGTCGGAGGTCGTTGGCGTCTTCCAGAATGCCACGGCCGACATGGCCAAGCAGGCCGTGGAAGCCGCTAACAAGTACTTTGACACGTGGAAAAAAGTGCCGGCGCAGGAACGCGTGAAGTGCTTGTTCCGCACCGCGCAGATTGTGCGCGAGCGCAGGTTTGAGCTTGCCGCGCTAGTCTGCTACGAGGTCGGAAAAAGCTGGGTGGAGGCGGACGCGGACATCGCGGAGACGATTGATTTCTGCGAATTCTATGGGCGTGAGATGTTGCGGCTTGCCGAGCCGCAGAAGCTGACTCCCATGCGCGGGGAACGCAACTACCTTGTGTACATTCCTCTAGGCGTCGGTGTGGTTGTTCCGCCCTGGAATTTCCCCTCTGCGATCATGGCTGGTCTGGTTGTCGCGTCCGTGGTAACCGGCAATACTGTGGTTCTGAAGCCCGCAAGCGACTCGCCGACCATCGCGGCCAAATTCATTGACATACTCTACGAAGCGGGCTTTCCCAAAGAAGCAGTGAATTTCGTCACCGGCTCGGGCGGAGCCGTTGGCGATACGCTGGTGACGCATCCCAAGACCCGCTACGTTGGATTTACCGGCTCGAAGGAAGTCGGATTGCGCATCAGCGAACTGGCTGCAAAACCTTCGCCAGGACAGCTCTGGATCAAGCGCACGGTGTTGGAAATGGGCGGCAAGGATGCGATCGTTGTCGACGAGGAAGCCGACATCGACTCTGCCGTAGATGGAACGGTGGCGGCGGCGTTCGGCTATCAGGGCCAGAAGTGCTCCGCGTGCTCGCGTGCGATCGTTGCCGAGAAGGTTTACGACACATTCTTGCAGAAACTGGTGGACCGCACGAGGAAAGTCACGGTTGGGCCAAGCGACGATCCGAACAATTACATGGGCCCGGTCATCAACGAATCGGCGATGAAGTCAATTTTGGACTACATCGAAGTGGGTAAGAAAGAAGGACGCTTGGTCGCAGGCGGAAAGCGCGCCGCGGGCGACGGCTACTTCATTGAGCCGACGATCATCGCCGACGTGCCTCCCAAGGCGCGGCTGGCGCAGGAAGAAGTGTTTGGCCCAGTGCTGGCGGTAATCAAAGCGAGCCATTATGACCAGGCGCTGGAAATCGCCAATAATACTGAGTTTGGATTGACCGGCGCCGTGTATTCAAAGAATCCGGAAAAGATCCGGAAGGCCGAAGAAATGTTCCACGTCGGCAATTTGTATTTGAACCGCAAATGCACCGGCGCTATGGTGGGTGCCCATCCGTTTGGCGGCTTCAACATGTCGGGAACAGACTCCAAGACCGGTGGAAAAGATTATCTGCTGCTGTTCCTGCAAGCCAAGTCCATCGCGGAAAAGGTCAACTAGAGCCTTGGGCCTGAGCTATTTTGCACGGCAGAGGCAAACTGTTGTAGGTGCGCTGATTTTGCGAGACTGCAAGTTGTCGAGCCCAACTTTGCGCTAGCCGAAGAGGTTATTCAGGCCGCGTTTGGCTTTTCCGTCGTCGACTGGCGGCCTGAGGCGAACTTCATCAGCCGAAACACCGGATAGCTCAGGGTGAGCATTCCTAGCGCCAGAGGAGCATTCCTCTGGTCCGTGACTATCGAACCAATCAAGAACAAAACCGAGGCCGCTAGCGCAGCGCCGGTGAGCCAGGGGTAGCCCCAAGCTCGATACGGACGCGGCATCTGCGGCTCTCGTTTTCGCAGGACAAAGACGGACGCGTAGGAAAGTGTGTAATTCGCCACGAAGAAAAACGAGAGCATGGCCGTGATGCGCTGGAAGGCATCTCCGCCCATGAAGGAGATTACCAGGAAGAGTACGCCGACCATCGTGCTGAGAAGCAGCGAGACGGTTGGGGTTCCGCCAGTATTAACGCTTGTCGCACTCCGAAAAAAGAGCCCGTCACAACTCATGGCATACAGTGTGCGCGTGCAGAAGAGCTGATTGGCGTTGAGACAGCTCAGCATGGAAATCACCATGATCGACCGTATGATGGGATCGCCAAAACTTCCGAAAACGCGATTGGCAACGGTCCCAAGGACAAATGTGTTGCCGGCGATTTCGTTCATGGGCACGATGTACAGCGCGATGAGGTTCAAGAGCAGGTAAATTCCCATAATGGAAAAGACACTGCCGAAGATGGCGCGAGGAATATCGCGGCCGGGATCGCGCACCTCCTCACCGAAATAGATGATGCCGTCCCACCCGTCCACGGTATAGATCACCGCTTGAAGTCCCAGCATAACCGCGATGGTGAGAGGCCAGCCCGATAACAAGGGAAGTGCTGCGAGCCCGGGCTCGCTTGCGGCTTTGTGGGCCGGGCCGCCCAATAGAAAAGCTGCCGCCACAAGAATTATGAAAGCACCGGTCTTCAGTGCAGCGGTCAGGAGCTGCGCGCCGCTTCCCCATCGGATGCCACGCCACTGCAAGACGCCAAATCCTACAATGATCGCGACGCAAAGGCTCTGAACATGTCCCGATAAGATGGCGAACAAATGGCCGCTGTAATCGCTGATGACGATGGCCACGGCGGCAGCCGTGCCACAGGTGGAAAGCCAATCACTCCAGCCGACGATGAAGCCGGCGTAGTCCCCGAGCGCTCGGCGCGAGAAATTATACTGGCCGCCGCTACGAGGAATCGCAGCTCCGAGCTCGGCCATGGAAGGCGCACCGCAAAGAGCATACAGCCCGCCGAGAATCCAAATTCCCAGAAATAACCAAGCGTTAGGCAATTGCTGGGCGACATTGCCCGGAGTGTAGACAATGCCGGCAGCGATCGTGTTTCCGATTGCCGCCGCCATCCCAAACCACATGCCCAGAGCTTTCAGCAGCCGGCCGCGGCTGTAAGGTTGAGTGGAAGACGCCAACGAGCTGGTCGTCAATTTTCCCCGCTAAAGATCGCCATACGTTGCCAAGGCGGCCATCATAACTTCCAGCACGGAAATTGCAAGTTCAACAGAAGGACGGTTGATTCAAGCCCGTTCTGATGGGCGAATTGCTTGCTTCCTCCGCGAAGTGAAAAGTCCCGCCGAGCGCGATATGATGTGACCCATGGTTACTGTGTTGGCGTCCGATAAGTCACAATCGGAACGGGTTGACACCAGTGTGCCGGTGGAAGTGTCCGTGGTCATCCCGTGCCTCAATGAAGCGAACTCGCTGGCGTTTTGCATAGATAAAGCGGTGACCGCGTTCCGCGGCGCAGGCCTGTCCGGCGAAGTCATTGTGGCGGACAATGGTTCGACCGACGGGTCGATTCAGATTGCCGAAGAGCACGGCGCACGCGTGGTGCGCGTCGAAGAGCGAGGGTACGGCATTGCTTTGCGCGCAGGAATAGCCGCCGCGCGAGGCCCGTTTATCGTCATGGGCGATGCGGACGACAGTTATGATTTCGGCGAAGTTCCGAAGTTCGCAGAAATGCTACGGCAGGGCTACGACGTGGTAATGGGCAACCGGTTTCAGGGAGAGATCAGGCCGAAAGCGATGCCCTGGCACCACAAATACATAGGAAATCCCGGCCTTACCGCATTGTTGAATCTCTTCTTTCGCGCCGGCATTGGCGACAGCCACTGCGGGATGCGCGGGTTCACGCGCGCGGTATACGAGCGCATGGACTTGCGAAGCACGGGGATGGAATTCGCCTCGGAGTTTGTCATCAAAGCCGCACAAATTAAGGCGCGCATCACGGAAATTCCCATCACGCTGTGGCCGGACAAGCGGGGACGGCCCCCGCACTTGCGCAGTTTTCGGGACGGCTGGCGGCACCTGCGGTTCATGCTGCTGTATGCGCCGAATTGGCTCTTTCTGCTGCCGGGCGGAGCGCTGCTGGCGGCCGGCCTGTTCCTTGTCTTCTGGCTGCTGCCCGGACCGCGCCAGATTTCGGCTCGCGTCGTTTTGGACATCCACACCATGATTTTCGGCGTGATTTTCACGCTGCTGGGAGTACAAATTCTTTCCATCGGGTCGTTCGCGAAGGTTTTCAGCTACGCGGAGCGTTTTGACCGCAACCCGGTTTCGCTCAAGCGGCTGCTGAAGCGCGTAAAGCTCGAGACGGGATTATTGGTTGGCGGGTCGCTTTTTCTCGCAGGATTTGCCGGTTGCGCGTGGGTTGCGTGGAAGTGGGCCGCTAGCGGGTTTGGGCCTTTGCACGAGGTTCGAAAGGTTTTGTTTTGGTCCATGTGGTTGTTCATCGGTGTGCAGGTCACGTTCGCTTCTTTTTTTCTCAGCATGCTTGGCATCAGCCGCGGCACGTATATCGGCGATTACGATTTGCATTAGGCGTCCGGGATTTTTCATCGAATCGAGTAACAGTAAGGGACCATTTCCCTCGACAGGCAGGGTCCATTGGCGATGACGCACGCGATGAGCCTTTGCCGAGGTAGGTGGGACCTGCGGCGGGTATTCCACTAAATGGCCTACACCTGGGTTGACCGTCTTGTTGCGCGAATGCGCTTCCGCGCGGCTTATCCATTCATCAACCCTGGAACGAGGGTGTGTGATTTGGGCTGCGGCTTGGAAGCAGCGTTTCTAGACTACGCCGCGGATCGCATCGCGCAGGGCGTCGGCTTGGACGATCAGGTTGCCGTCGGCGTCGAGGGGCGCTGGAAGCGGGTACGCGCAGATCTGCAATCACCGCTGCCATTTGCAGACAGTGAGTTTGATCACGTTGTGATGCTGGCGGTTCTTGAGCACCTCAAGGACCCAGAGAGCGTGCTCGTCGAGGCCTTCCGAGTGATCGCGCCCGGCGGGTCGTTGATCATGACCTGGCCTTCTGCAATGGTCGACCCGATTTTGAGCCTATTTCACAAGCTGCGTTTGGTGAGCGATGAAATGGAAAGCAGCGAGCACCAGAAACGGATTCCCCTGGACACTCTTCAACAGCTGCTCGAGCGCATCGGCTTCGAGCGATTCGTGCATCGGCGATTCGAATTCGGGTTGAACAATGTGATGGCTGCGTTTCGTTGACATCTCGAATGATCGCAGAAAGAGCCGAGCAAGCTACTGTTCAGGCGGAGGAGCATAGAGAATCAGCTCGGTATTATCTTTGTCGGGCTCGACAAGCCAGACATGACGATCTTTGCAATAGGATAAAAGCTTGGCATTTTGTTGCGGATCCAGCTCGCGCGCCCAAAGGACTTTGGCGGAATCGATTTCCGCGCCGTTGTAGACCCATTCATCATGAATATTGTGATCTTCGCCGTAGCGCACGAGGATGAGGTGCTTGCCCGGAGTGTGAGAGAGTTTTTGCTGGATGGCGGCGCGGCTCGGATCTCCCTGGCACGTCCAATCCAATAGGTCGCAGCTGTGGTTTGCTACCTGGAAGCCAACTTCGACTGCCAGCAGACAAACCGCGGCGCAGGAAAGCGCAACGCCCAGGGGCCGTCCCGAGAGACGTATGGTCCGCAAATGGCGGATGGCTTGCACCAACAAAAGAAAAATTACGCAAGTGGTCGGCGCGGCGTAGTGGGGCATCGACCAAATCAACACAAAAAAACCGGCAGCGCCCAACAGCAAAAGCAAAACCGGAAGACGCATCTTGCGGTCGCGCACGGCAAATGGCAGGCCGGGCAGGAGCAGCAGAGCGCCGCACCAAAAATAGGTGCCGCCGCCTCGTATCAGTTTTTCCTCCGAGACTCTCCAAACGTCCGGCCAAGTGTTTTGGTAATTCTCGCGTTCCCAGCCGTTATAGAAATCCTCGAACTGCTGGTTGTGGTAATGCATGGGTGGTTTAGCGTGGTCCCACAGGAAGAGACCCGTGGTGCGGTAGGTCCGTGTGTTTAACACATGCGGGAAGAGCAGTGCGTTTCCGGTGAGCCGCCAATTGTAATAGCCCATAAACACGAGGGTCAAAACCAAAACAACAGCCAAGGGCGCGAGCACTCTAGTCATTCGCGTTCGTGCAATCGCGGTGGATGTTGTTTTTCCCGCAAGCCACCAGAAAAACCAGACACCCACGGGAAAGGAGAAAAGTAACCCTTCGTAGGGTCTGGTATTGGCGAGAACCGCGAGTCCCAGTCCCAGCAGCAGGGCGTCGCGCGTCCGTGCCTGAACAACCACGCGAGGCATCGCCCCGAGCACGAGTGCGCCGCCTGTGGCCGCCACGGCTCCACCCCAATAGCTGTTCATCCAATAATTGGCAATGCCGAATTTCGCCGCCACCAGCACGGCGCCCAGCAATGCCCACCTTGGCGGCAACCACGCTTGAAGCATCCACAGCATCACGGCACACATCGCCGCGACGCTTAAAATCACGCCAATCCACGGCAACCCGAGCAACTCGCCGAGCGCAAGAACGGCGCCTTGGCCTGGCGGATATTTTGAGCAATAAGTCGGGAACCAATTGATGTGAAACGATTCGAAACTCATCCACATCGGGTGGGTGGGATTCGTGAGCCTCCCGTGCGCCAGCGTGTCGCCGAGCAACAGATAGCTGAATTCGTCATGGATGCCGGGTACGGGACCCGGGAGCAACGGCAGGACGGCAAGGCGAACGCCGATGATCGAAAAAAAGAGGACCCCGATGACCAGTGTTTTGCGTGCGGCTAGTCGTGAGAATGGCCCCACGATCGCTTGCTGTGCCTTCTCGCACCAAACAGGCGCAAGCACGGCAAGCAATATAAACGCGAACACGACACCAAGCAGGGTCCAAAATTCGCCGGGAAACTGCGGCATCGTGTCGCTGCTCGAAAGATTCATCTCAGGGAAAGTCTTCGGTTCAGAGCGACAGCGTGAGGCTCCGGACCGCTACAGGATAACCGATTTTTGCGAGAGAGGGCTCGTCCTGACTTGCCTAGCGTTCGATCTCGATCTCCGTAGATTCGCCGGAGCCGGCGGACGGTGTGCCGGTAGCGCGCTCTTCTAGAAAATCGGCCATTTCCAGCCGCAAGTTTCCGGCGTTCGTCGCATAGGACATGCACGTCTCGAATTCGACAACCCCGGCCCGAATCAGCTTTTCTATTTCTCCGTCGAAGTGCTGCATACCTTCGGTGGTGCCATCGCGCATGGCATCCAGAAGGGTCTTGCCTTCGGCTTCGCCCTTTTCGATGTATTCGCGCGTGCGCATTGTGGACTTCAGGATCTCGACGGCAGCGACGCGTCGCCGTCCGCCTTTGGTGGGAAGCAAACGCTGCGAAACGATAAAGCGGAATGCTTTTCCGAGACGCCTGCGGATCGCCTGCTGGTCTCCGAGGGGAAAAACTCCGACGATGCGCTCGACGGTTTTGGAAGCGTCAATCGTGTGCAGCGTGGACAACACCAGATGACCCGTCTCGGCAGCTTCGAGCGCAATCTCGATAGTTTCCCGGTCGCGCATCTCACCGACAAGAATGACTTTGGGCGCTTGCCGCAAAGCCGCGCGCAGCGCCAGCGCGAAACTAGGCGTGTCGGAGTGCAGCTCGCGCTGGTGAATGGTCGCTTTCTTGTGGCGGTGCAGAAATTCGATGGGGTCTTCGATCGTTAGGATATGATAGGGTTTTTCCTCGTTCATCTTGTCCAGAATGGCAGCTAATGTCGAGGATTTTCCGGATCCCGTCGGGCCAGTGACGAGCACGATGCCATTTCGGAGATCTACGATCTCGCCTAAGGCCGCCGGCAAGTTCAACTCCGCGAATCCTGGAATTTTGTCCGGTATGACACGCATGACAATGGCGCAACTCCCGCGTTGCCTGAAGACATTCACGCGAAAGCGCGCCACGCCGGCAAGCCCATACGACAGGTCCGCAGATCCCTCTTGTTCCAGCTTGCGGATGGGTGTTTCGTTCTTGCCCATGATGTCGTTGGCAATCAGGTTGGTGTCTTGTGAAGTCAGGCACTCGAGTCCCTTGTATTTCAACTCCACGAGCTGGCCGCCGACTTCGATTTGAGGCGCGCGGCCGGGGGAGAAAATAAGATCGCTCACGTGCGGACTGGCCTTCAGCATCGCCGTAACGAGTTGCGCTGAGTGAATCTTTCTTTGCGTTGGAGCTGGAGATGGTTCAGCGGGAGGCGGCAGCGTTTGGGTGGGTGTTTCCATTTTGTCGCGTGATCCTTCGACGTCCGGTGGAGAGGAAGCGGAGCCGTCGTTATAAGCGCCAAGAGTTCATGTGCCAGACGCTGCCCATTCTAGAGCATCGACCGAAATGTCCGGTTTGCTTACTTTTGCGGCGATGGCGTGAGAGTAACGGTGTTTATGGTTTGGAAGCGATGTCGATGAAGCTGGCGACGTTTTTCTTGAGTTTCGCCAGGTCTTCATCGTGTAGGTACATCATATGGCCTGCCTCGTAATACTGGTGCCAGATGTTCTTGCGGATGTTTTCCGGCAGGCCCATGTGGTCCACGGTGTATTCCGCCTCCATGAATGGCGTTGCCAAGTCGTAGATTCCGTCCTCCACTTCCACCTTTAGCCGCGGGTTGGAAATCATGGCTTGTACGAGGTCCAGCACCACGCTCGGAGAACCGGGGAAAAAGCCAAAATCGTTGCCCTCGTGTTTCCAGTCCCAACGGTTCCCGCCAAACTCAGCCGCGGGCTTGTAAGTTTTGTCCTGCCCAAACTTCAGTTCTTCGCGGACGTAGGTATTGAACGCGCCAACGAATGCGCCGCTAATGGCCGTATCCTGCGGATCATAATCGGCAGCTTCGCCGATCAGGTTGTAAGTGGGTCCGGCAAACCGCGCATCGAGACGCCCGGTGGTCAACCCGCGATTCCGTTGGAGTTCCTGCATGAACTGAAACAAGCGCACTCGTAGGTTGGCTTTGTTGAGATAGTCTTCGCCGAGTCCCGTGAATCGTGCCACTTTCTTTACGATCTCCGCCTTTTCATCCTTGCCGAGTGCGTCGCCCTTCATGAGGGCATCGGCATATTCGCCCCTCGCGAATTTTCGCGCTTCGTCGAGAAACGCATTCAAATGTTCCGGGCGATCCTTGAGAGTCTTGTGAAACCAGGCGGTGGCGGCGTAGCTCGGCAAATAGAGAATGTAGGCGAGATCCTGCCCGGGATAGAATGAGATTGTGCCCAAATCCAATACGGTAGAAACCATCACAATTCCATTCAGGTACATGTTGTCGTGGCCTTGCAGGTAATTGGCCAGCGCGGCATTTCGGAATGTGCCGTAACTTTCGCCAACCAAAAACTTCGGTGAGTTCCAGCGGTTGTTGCGGCTGATATAAGTGGTGACAAACTCTGCCAGGGACTTCACGTCCGGGTCCACACCCCAGAAATCTTTGTCCTGGGCCTTGCCGACAGCGCGGCTGAACCCCGTTCCAACCGGGTCAAGAAACACGAGGTCGGATTTGTCGAGCAGGCAATCCGGATTATCGATCAGCTTGTAGGGCGCGGGAGGCGTCACATCGGCGTTGACGGTCACCACCCGGCGCGGGCCCATCGATCCCATGTGCAGCCACACCGAAGCGGAGCCCGGTCCACCGTTGTAGAGAAAGGATACAGGGCGCTGACTCATGTCTTTGACGTCGCTTCGCGTGTAGGCCGTGTAATACATCAGCGCCGTCGGCTCGTCCTTGTCATTCTTGATGAGAATGGTTGCTGCCGTCGCCTTGTATGGGATGGTTTGGCCTGCAATTTTGATGGTGTGATCAGTGACCGACGACTCTTCCTTAGGCGGCGTGGCCGTTGCTTCGGGGAGCTTGTCCGCTGGCCTGGATTCTTTTTCCTGAGCCTGAACTTTCGTTGTGGTCACGTTCAGCACCATCGTCGCCACGAGCAACACACCAAGGCTCTTCACGCGGATCATGGGCTCTCTCCTCGACGCACACCGAGTTTTCGGTTCCAGTGAAACCTCGGGATTCTAACTGTTTCTACGAATAAAGAGACTATTTTGTTAGACGACGCAAAAGCAAAAACTCTTCGCCGCTGCGGGGGAGATCCACGGACAGCTCCGAGCAGTCATTGACAATCCAGTCGGCGCCCGCTTCCCGAAGCTCGGCGTCGCCTGCCGTCGTCCGCAAGGCGACCACGCGCGCTCCCGCCCCCTTGCCGGCGCGAATTCCTGCCGGCGCATCCTCGAAAACCACGCATTCCTCTGCAGGCACCGCCAGAAGCTGCGCTCCTTTTAGGTAGGGCTCGGGATCGGGCTTGCCACGCCTCACGTCATTGGAGGTGACAAGATACTTTGGTTTTGGCAGCTCGGCGGCACCGATTCGCACCTCAGCCAACCGGCGCGTGCAGGATGTTACGATCGCCCACCTGTCGAGCGGCAGAGCCTCAAGCAGCTTAAGCGCACCGGGCAAAGCAATTACGCCTTCGATATCCTCGATTTCCCGCCGCTCGACTTCACGATTCTCGGCCTCATAGTCGCTATTGGGCAGCAGCTCCCGGATCGTGGCGATGCTTGGCCGCCCGTGAGCTTGCTCGACGACTTCGTCCGCATTGAACCCGTGCTCGCGGGCCCACCAGGCCCACACCCGCGCCACGGCTGGCGTCGAGTCCACTAACACGCCATCCAAGTCAAACAGCATTCCGCGGCAGCGAATCGAGTCGACTGGCACCTCAGCAACGGACTTGCGGACGAGTGGAGACATCACAGAGTGTCAAAGGAATGTATGTGGGAGATAGGATTTGAACCTATGACATGCGCAGCCACCGAATTATGCTCGGTTGTAGTCCTGGCGAATTTTGCAGTGTTTTCGCGCGTACCAGGAACTGATAACTGCGAACAAATGCGTTCAAGTGCGTTTGTTTTGGCGTACCGTTTTGCGTACACGCTTCCAGGCTTTTGCCGGCTCCTTTATCGCAGTTTCGGCCTGCTCGGTCGAAGTCTTGATGTCGTGCCCCGGAGTCATGGCGACGTTCGCATGGCGCAGAATCGCCTGAATCACCATATCCTGAATGCCGAGCACGTACAAGTTCGTCGAAAGACCGCCGTCGAAAGCCGTGCCGGCCCGTGCCACGGAACACCAGCCTCGTTTAGCTTTGGCCCTGTGTTCCGCCGCGTGAGGTTTGCAATCACCAGCGGACGGCCAGTGCCTCCGCCGAAGATCTATTCCACGGTGAGCAGCTTACCGTCCTTTAGAAGTGGCTTGCCGCCAACAACGACAACGTCCACTTCGCTGGCCTTCAGCGCATAGACGACCTGCGAATATACGTCAAACATAGGCACAACATTCGGAATCTTCAAGTTCAGCATGATGAAATCGGCTTTTTTGCCGAGTTCGAGCGAGCTAATCTCTTTTTCCATGTGGAGCGCACCATCCGCTTGAGACCGGTCTTCGGAACAGCGCGATAACGCCACCCTTTTTCTGGATCTTTTCGGCGGATATAGACCTTCATTGCCTAAAGCTGTATCACTCCTGTGGCAAGGAGTTAAATAATGCGTTTTTATTGGTGTTTTGGCGGTGTGGGGTGGGAGATGGGATTTGAACCCACGACATTCGGAGCCACAGTCCGACGCTCTACCAGCTGAGCTACTCCCACCATTGTGGAATGCCTTCATTTTACGCTAAATGCTGGGCAGCGAAAAGCGACGATCCGGACAGCACCGGACAGCGGACAGCCGGCCCAGCTAAGACGCGCGCAAGTAGTTCTCGGCCCGCAATCGTCGGGCCGTTATCGCTACGTCGCACCGATGTGCACGCCGCTCCACCAACTTCACGCGTCTTGCTAGACTACTTGCACAGGGCTAGTGTCCCCGCCCATGAGCGCTCAGCAAACGGATCGGAATCACTTCGAGCGGCAAATCCTATTTGCCCGCCCAATTTTTGTTTTGCTCGCTCTGCTTGCCGCTCTCGAAGAACCCATTTCCCGCCAGGAGCGCCGTTCGGTTTCCTTTTTGATTGCTTATCTCATCGTAGCCTTGGTCATCACGCAAGTCGAACGCCTGCTCCGCCGCCGTTCCTGGCATCTGCCGCTGGCCTGCGATCTTCTGGCTCTCGGCTACTTCATGTTTATCAGCCCTTCGACGGTTCCGGCGTGGTTTCCCTACATGTTCATTTGCTACGCGGCCGGCATCCGCTGGGGATTTGACCTGACGCTGCCGCTGGCTGGAGTCCTGTCTCTGACGTTGGTTCTGCTGACCGCAGTAAAAGGCGAAATTCACTGGATGCGCGTGGTCGCCTGGATCGGTCTTACCGCTGCCACCTTTGCCGGCGGAGCAGGACTTGCTTTTCTTGGCGATCGCAACAAGCTCTTTGCCTCACAAATTGAATTCTTTTCACGCATCAACGCCACGATGCAGGTCGATCAGGGGCTCGCGGAGTCGCTGCGTCTGTTTCTCCAAGAACTCGGCACCACTTTCGATGTCGAAGAAGCTCTCCTTCTCTATCGTGACACCGACTTGGAGCGCATCTTCCTCTGGCGTATGAAGGCGGGCGAAAATGACCGCCTCATCCCGGAAAGCTTGCCTCTTTCCCGCACGGACGGCTTTCTCCTGGACGACATGGACGCAACCCTCTGTTGGAACTCGGTGGTCGGCGCGGGCTCAGGCTTTGGCTGGGACCGTCGCGACGGCCGGTCCATTAAGAACCTGCCTCGCCTTCCCGGCCCGGTCCTGCAGGAATTTAAGATTCACTCGCTTTTGACCGTTTCCTTCGACCAGTCCGGCCAACCGACCGGCCGAGTCTTTCTTCTGAACGGTCGCGAGCCCTTCGAAAAGCAAGACTTGGCTTGGCTGGAAAGCATCGCTCAGCACATCGGTCCCGCTCTCGAGAACATCTTTCTTTTGAGGCACTTACGAGCGCGGGCCATCGAGGCTGAACGGAGCCGCATCGCCCGCGACCTTCACGACGGCATTCTCCAGACCCTCCTCAGCATTGAGATCCAGCTCGATGTGCTGCGCCGACGCGTCCCAGCTACACCCGAACAGGCCGCCAGTGCCCTTGCTAACCTCCAGCAAACTGTCAGGAATGAGGCTGCCGAGCTTCGCCAAACGGTTACGGACCTGCGCCCGCTGAGGGTCCAGAGCGCCGACCTCGTGGACCTGATGCGAGGCTTTGCCGAGCGCTATCGCAACGAATCTACGATTGCCTTGGATCTGCTAATTGATTCGACACAATTGCGCGCGCCGGACCGCGTCTGCCGCGAGATTTTCCAGATTTACCGTGAAGCACTCAATAATATAAAAAAGCATGCCAAGGCTTCCCATGTCGTGGTAAAACTGTCGCAGGATGACAGCCGTCTAGTACTTGTAGTAGACGACAACGGCGAAGGTTTTAGTTTTGCCGGCAGATTCACGGCCGACGAACTGGACCGCCTGCGGTTGGGACCCATTTCCATAAAGGAGCGTTCTCGGACAGTGGGTGGGGTGCTCACCGTCGAGTCAAATCCAGGCCATGGGGCGCGTCTGACAATCGAAGTGCCGCTCGGGTGATATGGCAAAAACAAAACAGCAAATACGGGTACTGCTAGCGGATGATCATGCCATCTTTCGCGATGGCCTGCGAAAGCTCCTGGACTCCGACGAGGAAATCACCATTGTCGGCGAAGCCCAGAACGGCGTCGAATGCATCAAGCTGCTCACCAAGCTGAAGCCCGACATTCTTCTGCTCGATCTGCGCATGCCCGATAAAGACGGTCTCGCGGTCCTCGAGGAGGTCAATTTCGACACCCTGCCGACGCGCGTCGTGGTGCTCACCGCAGCCGAGGACGATCGCGATGTGGTCCGCGCGATGCGCCTCGGCGCTCGCGGCGTCGTGCTGAAGCAATCCGCGACGGATCTGCTGGTGAAGAGCATTCATCGTGTGCACGCCGGCGAAATCTGGCTCGACAATCGCATGACCGCGGAAGTTATGAAGGCGTTCTCGAAATCCTCCGAAGCCGGGCCGCGCCGCGAGAAACCTTTGCTCAGTGACCGCGAAAAAGAAATCGTGCAACTGGTGGCCCAGGGTTTCCGCAACAAGGAAATCGGCGAAAAGCTTTTCATCTCCGAGCAAACCGTCAAGAATCATCTCCACAACATTTTCGATAAGCTCGGCGTCTCCGACCGCCTCGAGCTCGCTCTCTACGCAATCCATCACCGCCTGATTGATCATTCCTAAGCGCTAAAAGCTGGCCAACTCCGCGAATCAACAGCGCAAAGAAACGAAGTGAGACAAACTGTGTAAGGTAAAGACTGTCGTGAAAGCGTGAGGTGAACCCTGTGGGAAGAAAGGAACCAAGACCAAGGAAGGTTTGCCGGGCCTAGTACTGAAGAAAAATCGGCACGCGAAGCGGAAGAAGCGAATAAGTTGCCCTGTTCCACACGCTTACAAAAAGCGTCGGTGATGGCAGCGAGATTGCGCTCAAAAAAACAGGTGTTGATTCTATAAAGCTCCAGGGCGTTAGCTGGCGGGGCTATCTGCCTACAACTTGAATCTTCAAAAAAAGAGCGCCGGGATGTGCGCCTAAGGATGAGGAGGTATGCGGTGCATTGTCAGAGGACGACAGAACATTGTGAGTTGCCAGAGTCCAAGGTCATACGGATGGCGCAGCGGGGCGACGAAGGAGCTTTTGAGCGGCTTTATCGGTTGCACAGTGCCCGGGTCTACGCGCTGTGCATGCGCATGCTGAGGAATCCCGACGAAGCCGAGGACTCCACCCAGGAAGTTTTCTTACACGTGTTCCGCAAGATTCAGGGATTTCGAGGTGCATCGGCCTTTTCCACCTGGCTGCACCGCGTGGCGGTGAACACGGTGCTGATGCGGATTCGCGGCTCCAAGCTGGCCAAGGCGGCGCTGGTCGAGAATGCGGATGGCAACGAGGAGGAAGCGGGGATGCCCCGGCGGGAGCTGGGAGCTCGCGATGTGCGTTTGGAGGGTTACATCGACCGCGTGGCCATTGAGGACGCTATCAAGCAACTGCCGCCGAGATGCAAACTGATGTTCGTCCTGTATGACATTCAAGGCTACGCGCACAGTGAAATTGCAAAGCAGCTGGGATGTTCAGTGGGTAATGCCAAATCACAGTTGCACAAAGCGCGCGTGCGGCTGCGGAAGCTTTTGCGACCCGAGGTGAGCCCTAACGAACTGAGAAAAGGCGCTTCGGGGCCTCCCGCGGAGGATACCGGCGAGCTCGACAGCCGGCCCTTTCTGCCGAGCACAGAGCTTTGCCAGACCGTGTAATCCCTTTCCCCGCAATGGCTTGTGACGGCAGTTGCCGACCAAGTGGCAGTGCTTCCCCGGTTAGCGAATACACGAAGAGTTAGTGGTTTTTGCCGATACGGGAATCAAGAGCTCAGGGGGACAGGGGGACAGGGGGACAGGTAACGGCAAAGTCTTGCGATCTGTAGGTTCTCAGGGACGAGGGATGTTGCTGTGAGCATGCAGGACGAGCTTCCTCAACGTGCGTATTCGATGGGGCATGGCTTTTGAGCCAGAGAGGGAGGCTTTATAGGCGAAGCTACCGCCAGGGCTGCCAAAACCATCGACAGATAAAGCCCTACCGAGAGGATCGTTTTAGAGGACCACGATACCCAGGCAGCGCAAGGCGAGGTCTCGATTCCAGCTACAAGCGCGTAGCGATTTGGCGATATTGTTTGCTCCAGCCATGCGCAGCATGCTGATGGTCAGATTGCGCAGCGAGGCCATGACCTGCGGCCCGGCTTTCTTGCGAACGCGGCTGCGGTCCTCATCAAAAGTAACATCACGCACATAGTGAACTTTGTTCTCGATGCTCCAGTGGTTGCGGTTGAAGGCCAGCAATTGGCCCGGAGTGGCTTTCTTCGGGCTGAGGCTGGTGATTCCAAAGGCCACTTCCCGTTCTTCCTTTTCTCCTTGCAGATTCGTTCGCTGACGCTCGATCCGGAAGACCTGGGCCATGAAAGGGAATTCCAGATAGCCCAACAGTTCCGTGCTGGTCCAGATTTTGCGGGTTTCGATGCGCCCGTGGCCCTTAGTCGTTTCCGTGTGCTGAGGGGGGAAAAGCCTCCAGGTGGAGGTCTTCGATGTCTTGCTTGAGGGTCGGTTGGTTGTCTTTGACGGTGAACACGTAATCCGCTTTTTTATCTTCGACCAGGTATCTGGCCGTCTCGATCTGCGTATGCAGAGAATCGCCCGTCACCACCGCCCCGGCGATGTTCACTTCGTTGAGCAAAGGTTTGATGCAGGGAATCTCGTTGGTCTTTTCATCCACCGATTGTTGTGCCAGCACGATTCCTTCCTGGTGAATCGCGGCACTCAACAGATGCGGAGCTTTCTGCTCTCCGTCATGAGCTCCACGGATAGTCTTGCCATCGACGGCCAGGCCCTTGCCGGCCAGTAACTTCTGCTTCGCCAGCCAACCGCCAATCTGTTGGTCAAACGCCACGGCGTCCAAACGCTGCAGCGTCAGTCGCAGGCATTTCTCCGAGGGGGGCTTCTGGCGTTTGCATCCTAAACGCTGGAGCGCTTGGTCGGAGAGTTCTTTGGCCCACTGGGCGATGGCATCGTAGCTGCGCGCTCCCGATAGACAAGCACAGGTAGCGATGGCCACGATGCTCACCACCGGGTGACGTATCCCGCGACGTTTGCGAGGATCGCTGACGGTTTTCAACACATCCAGCAGTCCGCCTGCTCCTTCGATCGGAAGTGCGTTGACATCCAGCATGGGGATGCTCTCCTGGGAGGGATTGGAAACCGGTGGCGAAAAAGGGGCCGCCAGCATCCGAGCGGCATCCGGACGCAGGGGCCGAACGAAAATTATCTTGGGTTGTCCGTGCTCGATGTATCCCTGGCGGCGCTTGGCAAACCCGCGCGTCTCACCCAGCGCGATCCAGCCCGCAGCTCGATAACAGGTACCCGCAAAGCGGGATGCATCGATGAAGGTTTCCGCCAACAAGATGGGATGGCCGTAGCGTTTCTGCCAATCTTCGCTGAGCCGCCGCAGGTTGAGCGCCAACACCTTGGAAGCCAGGTTTTTCATCTGCACACCAGGCAGAATCAAAAAGCGAACGTTATTGGCCAGCAGATGCAAACGCCGCCATTTCAGCGCTTGGTTCCAGCCAATCCAGGCGTCGCGATGGCGACTCTTCAAGGCCGCGGCCGCCCAAGCTAGCAACGCCACCCACTGCGAGCCGATCGTCGCTACATAACGAACCGCTTCGCCAACCGTGTTTTCAAAGCCGAGATAGTGGAACTGCGCCATCCCTTGTTGCCACCGCCGGCGTTCCTCGAGCGTGATGGGACGGACGACTAACTCATCCAGACAGAGCGCCTGGTTGTCGATCTGCGCTGCTGGCCAAGCGCAACGGGGCGGCTCGGGTTTTCGATGTCCCGGGGTGCTTTTCCGGGGCGGCAGCGTGAGAATGCCCCTCTCGTGCAGACGCACGAGAAAAGCACGGCACGCCTGATCGTTGAGGGCTCCTTCGGGGCGGCGCCAGTCCCATTCCCGGCACACATGTAGCGCCACATCCATGCGCCCCCAATCGGGATGTTGCCGGATCGTTTCCTGAATGAAATGAATTTCAGCGGAGGTGACGACGCGATCTCCGCACCGCACGATGCGAGGCAGCTCCGATTCCGGCCGGGGCCCTTTCACAGTGCCGAGGATAACAGGTGTACAGCGAAATGTCCACCATCCACTCTATCTCCCTCCTGCCAATACTTATGACACGACTTTGCCGGAGCCCTGCGACAAGGGGGCACGGTAAATTTGTTCTGGCGGATCGCGACAGAAATTTATAACCTTGGTGAGTTCCAGTCATTACTTCACCATTCTGCGTGATGATTTTTGATTCCTGAGCCGATCAACAGCCTTCCACGGCGCAGAACGTCGCTGTGTGCCACAGAGTGTTCCCTCTGCGGCGAGCCGCCCCTCCAGGAAGAATTGTGTCGTTCTCTGATGGCGT
>QHYH01000180.1 GCA_003223215.1 Acidobacteriota bacterium | reverse complement strand
ACGGGATGAAATACGTGGACCAAGGAGCAGCCTTCTACGAGCTTCGACACCGAGAGTTACAGATCAAGCGCCTCAAGGCCAAAGCCGAAAAGCTCGGATACCGAGTCACCCCAATACCGGCGGCGGCCTAACAAGGAGGAGTTTCTGGCGAGGTAATACTGGACTTGGACCAAGTCAAACTCGTTGACCGCGAGGTCGTGTGCTTCTTAGTGGCCTGCGAGCTCGACGGCGTACAGCTCAACCAGTGCTCTCCTTACATGCGTGACTGGATTAACAGAGAAAGGAGAGTCCGTGATATCCGTCTGGCTTCGCTGGGAGATGCAATGAACGCCGAGGCTTTACGGCCCACCTGGCAAATCAGCAAAGCTTACTGGCAGACCTGCCCAAAACTGTCCAAACCCGCTAGAATGGCACAGCTAATGATTCAAGGAGAACTCTCTCATTGATGGAAGCGCGTTGAGGCCCTTTGAAGAACAGGAATCAATTCCTTTTTGAGCAGATGTTCATGTCAGACGAAACCTCCGAACTGCAGGCAAAAGCACGACATACAGCGAGTGGCGTGCCGCGACGCGAAGCGCTAAAAATAGCCGGCGCGCTTTTTGTTACCGGTTTGACGTCGGTCCCTACCGGTAGCCAGACGAGGCGAGCCAGGAAAGTCATAGTCGGAGGGGCCGGCATTGCCGGGCTTTCGTGCGCCTACGAATTGATGAAGCGAGGCCACGACGTGACCGTCCTGGAGGCATCGGGGCGAACCGGAGGTCATGTGCGCACTGTCCGCGAGGGGCTCGCAGACGGGCTTTATGTAGATGCTGGTGCTGAGCACTTCACTCAACCTGGCTACGACCGTTACTGGCAATACGTTCGAGAGTTCAACCTGACGGCACTCCCCTATCCCCGGCGGAACCGCATGCTTCGCGTGCTGCAAGGAAAAATGTATTCCGAGGACGACCTGCAAAGCCCAAACGTGCTGAAGGCGCTTGGCTTCAACCAGCGAGAAGTGCAGTTCCTGGCGAGTCATGCTTGGTGGGAGCTGCCTTCGCTGTACTTCGACCCTTATCTCGAAAAATTCACCGACGAGTACCGCCCGTTTGACGCTGGCCTGAACCATCTAGATCAAATCACGATGGACCAATGGCTGAGACAGCAGGGCGCTTCCGCAGCGGCCCTGAGATATATCGGAGGCTCGGGTGTGTCGGCACTCCATGTGCTGTGGCATGCCGCCATTCTGAAACTGCGGAAGGTGCCCCTATTCCCTCCTAGAGTTTTCCGCTTAAAAGGCGGAAACCAGGGGATGACGGATGCGTTTGCGGCGAGGCTCGGCGACCGCGTACGGCTGGAAAGACCCATCACGAAAATCGAGCACAGCCCGAACGCTGTGCGCGTTTACTATCGTGAATCCGGCGACGAAGAAACCATGGAAGCCGAATACTTAGTTTGTTGCATGTCAGCCGTGATGCTGCGGCAAATTCCAGTGCATCCGGCCTTGCCGGAGAGCAAGCGTTATGCAATTGCAACGGTTCCTTACTACACGGCTTCCCGGCCATTCTTTCAATCGCGCAGTCGCTTTTGGGAAAAGGACAACATCAGCCCAAACATCGAGTTCAACGAACGCTCGCTCAATCATATCTGGAGGATGGCGGATGATGTGGAAACGCAGCGGGGCCTACTTGTTTCCACGGCGGACGCTTTGACGACTGGCGAAGCCGCATTAAAGAGTTTTCGCCGCTATTATTCCGGCAAATCCGAAGATATCGAGCTGGCTTTGGTACACGACTGGTCGAAAGATCCTTGGGTCATGGCTTGCGAGACGCTGAATTATCCTCCAGGTGACCTCATGCGGCTTTGGCCAGCACTCTTCGAGCCTCACGAACGAATTCATTTTGCGGGGGCCTATGCGGACAATCTGAACTGGGGCATGGAAGCAGCCACGCGCTCAGCAAATCGCGTCGCCGAGCGAATTGACAGCGAATCGTGAGCCGTGGAGGAAAATGTGGTCCGTGAAAAAGCTATTGGACGAGGCAGGCCCCGAACGGTGCGTTTGAGACAACAGCAGACTACGACGACGGAACTATCCTTGCGGCCCAGCCGCCGCCCGGCGCCAGCTTGATTTTGAATTTCGTGGTCTTGTTAACCAATGTGCGCAGCAGCTTGTAGTCGCTTCCCATGCGATCGGCATTCACGCCATCCTGGTACGAAGCCATCTGGAAGTTGCCGTCGGACAAGAAGGAAAGATTGACCTCGAGTTCCCTAGGCGTCCAGTTCGTCATTGCACCGACATACCAGTCTCGGCCATTTCTTCGAGCTACCACCACGTAGTCCGCGATTCTTGCATCCAGCACCTTCGTTTCGTCCCATTCGGTGGGGACGGCTGTCAGGAAATCGAGAGACTCGGGTTCACGCATATAATTTGATGGACTGTCCGCTAGCATTTGCAATGGGGCATCGTAAACCACATACATTGCCAATTGATGGCAGCGCGTGCCCAGGCTCATAGGCCGGTTGTGGACCGGGGCAAAGCTGTCCTTTTGCGCGCTCAGCATCGCTCCCGGCGTGTAATCCATAGGGCCGAGAAACATGCGGGTAAACGGGAGCGTCACATTATGTTCCGGCTCGGTTTCCACGCTCCACTTACTCCATTCGAGGCCTCGCACCCCTTCCGCGTTGATGAGGTTCGGCCAGGTGCGCGTCATGGTGGCGGGCTTTTGGTTACCGTGAAAGTCAACGAGCATTTTGCGCTTGGCCGTTTCGCGGCTGACTTTATGATAGTAGTTGATCAACAGCTGGTCACTTCGTTGCATGAAGTCGACCTTAATTCCTTTGACGCCCCATTTGGCAAACTGTTCGAGCGCAGGCTCAAGCTGATCGTCGAGCGTCTTCCAGATCACCCAAAGAATGATGCCGACGTTTTTCTGCTTGGCATAGGCAGTCAATTCTTCCATGTTGATTTCGGGAACGACCTCGAGCACGTTTCCCAGCTTGTACCAGCCTTCGTCGAGGATGACGTACGGAATACCGTATTTCGCGGCGAAATCAATGTAGTACTTGTAAGTCTGCGTGTTGATGCCGGCTTTGAAATCTACGCCATAAATGTTGTTGGCATTCCACCAGTCCCAGGCCACCTTTCCCGGTTTGATCCAGGAGCTGTCTTGGACCTGCGAAGGCTTAGCGGTAAGCCAGACAAGCTGATTGGTCAGCAGGTCGCCGTCCTTTTCCGCCACCCCAATCAGCCGCCAAGGAAACGTGCGCGTTCCTTTCGTAACAGCAATATACTCCGCGCTTTCTACAACTTTGAGATCGCGGTCCCTTTCCAGTTTTTCTTTCAGGGGATAGGGCGGAAAAACCGCCGCCAGACCATTTCCGCTCGTGCCCCGCAACCATAGACCGGGGTAGTCTTCCAGGTCGGACTCTGCAATGGCGACCTTTGCGCCCTCACCCACGTCCACCACCGCAGGAAGAGTGGCAATAAATGCGGGAGCGATATCCCTTAAATGTTGGGGAACGTATCTACGTTCGTTGTGCGAGAAGAAGCTGTCCTCCTGCGGATAGAAAACAATGAAATCACTCGGGAAGTTGAAGTTCGCTTCTTCTCCGTATACTTTCACCTGTTGTTGAGGGAGAGACGTTTCCAAGCGATATGCCGCTCCTTCGTTGTAGGCGCGAAAAACAACGGCATAGCCGCCTTCCATGTCAAGGCGCAGCTCATTATAGCTCTCGCGGATCTTTGTAGATTTCTGGCGCACGACCGGCTCAAAAACCTGGTTGGAGCTGCTCTCTTTTGATCTTAGAACGTTTGCTTCTGCGCCAAACGTTTTGTCGTCGATGTTTATGGAAAGGGCAGAGTCCTGGAGAAGCACTTTTCCTTTTAGAAGCACATCGTAGCGAACTCCCTTGGCCGTACGAATTCTAATTTCGATTCTCTTGTCAGGGGAACGCAGGTCATAGCTCGACTGTGCCATCGTTCTCGCCGCACAAAACATAAAGATCGCGACTAACGCAACTCTTCGCGCAAGGCTGCTCATTGAACAATTCACCTCGTATTTCTTTAAATCATGGATTCTACAAATTGTTGACGGAAACTTCCTCTGGAAAATAAGTACGGACTCTTCGGGTGTCAATTTGACATTACTGAAGTCCCCTTTTGGCGCGACAAAAGGTAACCGCGAAGTGCTGGGCATTGGCAAACGGAAGAGCATCGACAAGCTCGAGATTCGCTGGCCGAAACCGAGCGGACGGCTGGAAACTTTCACAGATCTACCCATCGACCGCTACATCACCATTGTTGAGGGTTCCGGAATCAAGCGATTTCGGCGCCATTTAATAAGGGTATGGCTCGCCCGGCCGTACAATTCGAATACGATGGTCGGTAAATTGGAAGTGCGAGCGAGGCACCTCCACCTTGGGCATGTGGCAGGTTACGCATTTAACGTCCGCCACAGGGCATTTTGTGCCGGGTGAAGAAGCCCCGGGGCGTTTGGCCACCGCTGAGTTGTCTCGGTTCACATGCAGCGTTGCCGCTGCGGTTCCGGGATCATGACAAATTTTGCAATGGGAGTCATTGCCGGCGTCCTGCTGATTCAGGTTCAAGTGTGGGTCGTGGCACGCGGTGCAGGCTAAGTGCGGATCCTTGGGGTCGTGTCCGCGGCTGTTAAACAATCGATAGGGCTGGAAGCGGACGTTGTTGATGCCGCCGAGGTCCGGCATCATCGCGACCGAATCAACACCGCGGTGGCATGCGCCGCAGAATTCCTGCGATAACGTCTCCGCGTCAAGTGTCTTTGGATTAAAGATCACGGAATCCGCTCCTGTTTCGAGGAGTTTCGCCGTGGCGTGCTTTTCTCCGGGCCCATGGCAGGCTTCGCAACTTACTCCAGGAATCAGATTATCGAGCTGAAGTTTTCCATTTGCCAGTGCCGCGGTTCCGTGACAACTGAAGCAGTTACGTGCCTCATCGCTGTCGATGTCCCGCCCCGCCGCCTCCTTCAGGCTTGGCGGAGAATGGAGTGCGTCCCCGACAGTCCAGTCCAATCCATCGATGGCCGCATAGTAGCTCACGCGCCCCTCAAACAGCTTTCCTCCGTGACGGAATACGTAGGTTTGGGCAACGTGCGCATCACCAAACGCATAAAGAATCGGTTCATCGAGAATTTCCTTTCCGTCAGTCACACGGTATACGCTCTGCCTGCTGTCACTTACAATCTCGTACGAAAACCCTCCGGCGCGAAAGGTCATTCGGGGATGCGTCCGCAGCACAGCGCTTTCGACGGGCTTTTGCAAAGCACGTCCCATGGCCGTCTGCGAATATAGACTGCTCTTTTCAGCGTGGCAACTAGCGCAAGCCTGTGGGCCTATAAAACCTTCCCCTGCCGATTCCTTTCGTGGACGAAAGTCGGGGAAGCTGCTCGTGTGGCTTGATTTTGTCTGAGAGTGCGCTGGACAGGGAAGGAAAAAGGCATACGCGGCTCCCCAGCAAAGGGAGAACCGACGGACAGATCGGAGCTGAAACAACGCATTCAAAGCAAGAACCCTGGGATAACCTAAAGAGTCTTGTAGAGACTACTCCTCAACGACTCCCATTCCTTCCAGCACGGTCAGGATTCGGTCTACGCCTGATACGGCAATTTCTTCCTTCTTGCCGCTCGGCCAATGAATCTCAACTCTTTCGACCTTGGTGGCCGTTCCCAATCCGAAATGAAGGCGTTGGTCAGAGCTCGATCCGTAGCTGCCGCCGCTGATCAAGTCAGCGCGCTGGCGAACACCTCCGGCCGTCACAAAGACCTTCGCGCCAATGGCATCCCGCGGACTCTTCCCTCCGCCAACCAGTTTGAAAGTGAGCCAATGGTTGTCGTTCTTCACGACGTTTCTGAGGAGCACAGGTGCCGAATCCATGTTGTTCAGGACAACATCGGTGTGGCCGTCGTTGAAGAGGTCCCCGAACGCCGCACCGCGTGCGGGAATCACGTCGGCCAAGCCGCTCCCTGACGCAGGCGGAATCTCCTGAAACTTGGTCCCATCGAGATTGCGAAACAGCTGCGGCCGCTGCGCCCAGGTTGTACCCCAGTCGCGCTGGTCCACGGAGGGGTAGACGTGGCCATTTGCCACAAAAATGTCCAAGAGGCCGTCGTTATCGAAATCTATAAATCCAGTTCCCCACCCGAGGAACGGAATTGTTGGACCGCCCAATCCCGCCCGATACGTTACATCGGAGAAATTGTTGTCGCCATCATTCCTATAGAGCGTCTTGTAGTCGTCCGAGAATGTCGTGATAAAGAAATCCACTTTGCCGTCTCGGTTGTAATCTCCCACGGCGATTCCCATCGACGCTTGTGCCAGTCCCTCGTTGGTCAGAGCGAAACCGGACAAATAACCGACGTCCTCAAACGTGCCGTCGTGGAGATTGCGATAGAGATATCGTGGCACGGAATCATTGGCCACAGCCAGATCCACCCAGCCGTCGTCATCTTCGTCAATAAATACCGAGGCAAGGCCGTAGTAGCCCTGTGAGTCGGCGACTCCCGCCTTCTTGCTTACATCCGTGAACGTGCCGTCACCATTGTTATGGAACAAGTGATCACTCTCTCCAGGCAGTCCCCGCGGTCCGCACATGAAGGTCGCCCCACGGAATTGGCAGAAACTCGGCGAAAGGCCCGCTTGGCCCAGGACAGGCGGATGGTCCGCATCAAATTTCACGTAGCCGGGAACGAACAGATCCAGGAGGCCATCGCGGTCGTAGTCACCCCAGGTTGGCCCCGCGGACCATCCGCCTAAAGCGACACCCGCCTTTTCGGCTACATCAGTAAATGTCCCATCGTGGTTGTTGTGGTAGAGACGATTTTTTCCAAAATTCGCGATGTAGATGTCTGGCCAGCCGTCATTATCGTAATCGCCGACAGCCACGCCGAATCCCCATCGCTCATTCGTTACGCCGGCTTTTGCCGTAACGTCGGTGAAGGTGCCGTCGTGATTATTGTGCAGCAACATGGCTCGCGGGGCCGATTCCTTCCCCTTTAGAGCAGCGAACGTGGAACCATTTAGCAAATAGATGTCTAGCCAGCCGTCGTTGTCATAATCAAGCAAAGCTACGCCTGAACCAGGGGTCTCCAGGATGGTTGCCTTCTCAGGAGTTCCCGAAATATGGCGGAACTTGTCGAGGCCCGCATGTTTGGTGATGTCGATGAATACAACCGGCGCGCCATCCACAAAGCCACCTGCGGTGATGGGCCGGGACATGGCATCTTTCACCGGAGCGTGAGGCGCGCCGGTCGCGACGCCTGCGGACTCCGGTTTTTGAGGCTTGCGTTCCTCGCGCTCTTGAGAGGCAGCGTTTTGCCAAAACCAAGACGACAGCAAAGTGGCCGCCAGACAACCCCAGTAGACAATATTTTTTCGCATACCCCTTCACTTCGTTCCCCAGGCGCCCGTCGAATTTTGCAATCGTTAACTCCCAGCCGCAAATCTTCCAGATTTCCGTATCTGTCCACGAAACGCTTGCGTCGTGCCGGAATAGCATCGCACTTTTGCGTGAGGCGTGCTAGGCTCCACGTAAGCGGTTACGTATGACTTTCTGCGAGGATTTAACCTATGACACGCCCGTCCCCCGTCACTCGGTTTGTGGTGTTCCTGCTCCTTAACGCAGCATGTTGGTTCTCCCCGTCCGCGTTCCCTCAGGCCGCTGGTGCGCTGGCGATGACTCCGCCGATGGGTTGGAACAGTTGGAACAAGTTTGGCTGCAACGTGAGCGACAAACTCATTCGCGAAATGGCCGATGCGATGGTCAGCAGCGGGATGAAGGCAGCCGGCTATCAATATGTGAACATCGACGACTGCTGGCAGGTGAGTCGTGATGCCCAGGGAACTATTGTCGCCGATCCAGAAAGATTTCCCTCCGGCATCAAGGCGCTCGCTGACTATGTGCACAGTAAGGGTTTGAAATTGGGGATCTACACCGACGCAGGCACCGGCACCTGCGAAAAGCGGCCAGGCAGTCTGAACCACGAAGTGCAAGACGCCAAAACGTATGCCTCTTGGGGAATCGATTACGTGAAGATCGACTGGTGCAATGCGGAGGGTCTCGACCCCGAGGTGCAATACGCGAAATTCCGTGATGCGTTGGCGCAATCCGGCCGCTCCATCGTGTTCAGCATTTGCAACTGGGGCGTGAAAGCACCGTGGCGCTGGGGACCGAAGACCGGCAATTTGTGGAGGACCACGGGTGACATCAGCGACAGCTACGAAAGCATGTCTTTGATTGGGTTTGGACAGAATGGTTTGGAGAAATTTGCTGGTCCAGGGCACTGGAATGATCCGGACATGCTGGAAATCGGCAACGGCCATATGAATCGCGCCGAATATCGCACGCACATGGCGCTCTGGGCTTTGCTTGCCGCCCCTCTTCTGGCGGGAAACGATCTCCGTGATATGTCCGCGGAAACGAAGGAACTTCTGACGAGTTCTGAAGTGATTGCCGTTGATCAGGACTCAAAGGGAATACAAGGGCACCGCTTTTGGCAGGAAGGCCCGCTGGAGATCTGGGGGAAGCCGCTGGCCGACGGCAGTCATGCTGTCGGGCTTTTCAATCGTAGTGAGTCCACAATCAAAATGACCCTTGATTTCAAAACGATCGGCGCGCCAAGCTCGGCCAGACTTCGCGACCTCTTGGATCACAAGGACTTGGGCGCCGCGCAGGACTCTTATGCGACTGAAGTGCCGACGCACGGCGTCGTGCTGCTGAAAGTTTCCAAATAGCTGGGATCAAGAGAATTCGACGGCAACAAGTCTTCCGGGAACTTACCTGAGTTGCTCAGGCTTTGGGGTGACCTCTCTGGTCGTTTTTTTCTCTTGCTCCGGTATCTCAGAGCGGTTGAGCTCGTCCAGCTTCTTAAGGGCCGCCCTTGCCTCTTCCTGGCGGCCAAGCTTTGCATAAGCCCGACCCAAAAGGAAATACGCCTGTTTCATCCGCGGCTCGCGCTGCAAGGCTTCCTTTAATTCGGGGACAGCCGCCGTGAACTGTCCATCCTGAAACAATGCATTCCCGAGGGCGAACCGGCCTGCAACAGCATCTGGAGCCAGAGCTACAGCCTTCTTTAGCCATTCAATTGCATGAGAATAGTCTTGTTTGTACGTATAGCAGGCCCCCAACCCATAGGCGACGTCATAATTCAGCGATCCATTCTTCTCTGCCTGCAGGTAGTAAGTGATCGCCTCATCGAATTTCGACTGGGACCGCTTCAGCTCGGCTAACTCCGTTGTAACCTCCACGGAGCGGGGATTCACTTCCAAGGCCTTGGCGAATTCGCTCTCAGCTTCCGTTGGGTTTTCGGCACTCAGAGCCGCTTCCCCGAGGAGTTGGTGTACACGGAAGGAATCCGGAGCCATGGAAAATAGCCGCTGATATTCGCTTTGTGAAAGCTTTTTGGAAGCAAGAGACAAATAATAAAGGGCGTCAATGCTTCTCGGATCGGATTCGAGTGCCCTTCGAAGCTCCTCAAAGGCTTGCAGAGGCTTCCCTTGGGCAAGCTCCGCTCGAGCCAGGGCTACTCGAACGGGCACATCTTTGGGGTACTTACGCAGATGTTTCTCCGCCAATTGAACAGCCAGTGCATAATCCCCGCGATAAAAGGCCCGCGTACATTCCGTAAGCGCAGATGACTGGCCATATGCGCGGCTCGAGATGACAACCATAAGAATCGACAACAAGAGACGCCTTAAGCTCGACGACAAAACGGAGAATTCAGATTTCCAAACGTGCGTCTTCATGGAGTTTCAAGTGGCCGTACTTCCACGATGCGCAGGAATTCCTGACTTCTTTCTGCCAGTAAATTTTTTAGCTCCTCGAAACGCTTGGCCTGCGCCTCCTGCCTCGAATCTTTCGTACGGGTGTAGAGCATCAGGAGGTAGAAGTTCGCGGCATAATGGTCCGGCTCAATTCTCAATGCGAGTTGGATCTGTTTCTCCGACTGTTGGTAATCTTTGCGGTTTAAATACCACCGGCCGAGTTCAGCCAGCGCGTCCGGAAAATCCGGCTTGGCTTTCAAGGCCTCTTGCAGCTCCATGAAGGCCTCGTCCATCCGGTCCTCTTCCAAGGCAATCGCCCCCCAATAATAATGAGCCCGTGTGGCGGTTTCGGGGTTTCCTGCGGATTGCTTCAACCAGGGAAGCGCATGCTCGTAATCTTTGGCCCGAAAAAGTGTGGCACCCAGAGCCAGCTTGCCGCGTGGATCCTGCGGTCTCAGTTTAAGATACTTCTCGAAGTACGGAACTCCTTCCGCCGGGTCTTGCCGGAAAGCCGAGGCCGCTCCCATTGCGTAGTTGTAATCTGGATTTTCCGGCTCGAGCTTGACAGCTCTTTCGAACGAGTCTCGCGCTTCTGCAACAAGGCTCAAATCCGTACACACGACGCCAAAGTAGTAATGCAGGCTCGCATTGCCCGGCTCCAGGTCCCGTGCATGCGCCAAGTAGCCAAGGGCCCCCTGATGGTCTTTTTGGAGCCGGGCAACTCGTGCCAATTCCCGTAGCAAACGTACCGAGGGTTTTCCACCAACGAAAGACTTCTCCAGCGTGGCGCGCGCTTCTACCAGCCTGTTCAAATGTTCGTAAGCCAAGCCGAGTGACTCCAGCAAAGCCGAACCGAGTTGCTGCCGGCCTTGCAGATTCTCAAGGAGGGCGACAATGAGGTCGTCGCGCTTGCCGAGGATTAGCCCTAACAACGCTTGCTGGGCGTCCGGCTCGGAAAGGTCCGGAGCGTCCATTAACCGCCCAGCTGCGTCGTCGGTGCCCTTGCGGTTCGACAGTCCAGCGAAATCGGCGCAACGAATGGACAAGGTCTGCGCGCTCGTCTGGTTTTCTGCAGGGAGACGTGAAACGTAATTGAGTGATTCCTGATAACGGCCTTGTCGTAACAAAAGAGCGGCACTCTGATAAGCCGCTTCGGTGTTTGCCGCGTCATATTCGAGCACGCGCCTATAAACGTCGAGCGCTTTGCGCACCGCCTGGGGGTCTGCGGCGGCGTTCTCTTGGTACAGCCGCCCCAGGTTAAGATAGGCCCCAGTGAACTTCGGTTCTCTCGCAATTGCCCGGCGAAGGCTTTTTTCGGCTGCGACGTAATCGCCTTGCTGTGCCTCGACGATGCCAAGCAGATTGTCGAAGCCCGCATCCCCCGGATACTGGTTGGCAGCCTCTGCGAGCGCATGGCGCGCCTTTTGGAGATCGTGTTCCTGGATCAACTGTTGGATCAGCAGAATTTTCTGCTCTCTGGCGCCAGTTTGGATCTGCCGTGAATGAGCGGAGCGCAGAAGCAGAGGAAACAGAAAAACGGCCACAGACATCACTGGGATCGACAGGCGTGATTGCATAGAAGCGGCCACCGAGTCCATTCTCTCACAGGGCATTATGAAGTTTGGAGCAACGATCCATGTCCGCTGATTAATACTTTGGATGAGGGCACGTCCTCCGCTGTCTTATACTATTTGCGGATTGCGCACCCCTTGAGCGCCCAAGGAATATGGTTCTGAGAGTGCTTTTGATCGGATGACCGGCGCTGCCAGATCAATAAGAATGCGAAGAACTGGATCAGATCCATGCAGCCTCCAAACGTTTCTCTGAAGTGCTTGCCTAGCCACCATCTCCTCCTGCTGTTCTTATGTGCGGCAACTCTCTGTTGTGCGCAGGAGAATCCGCTACCTTCGCTGGAAACCCAGGTGGCTCCCGGCATAGAAGCGCTAAAGTCAGGCGATCTTGACACGGCAGAGAGGATTTTTGCGAACGCACTCCAGCATGGAGCTAAGCATCCGCTCGTCTATCACAACCTGGGCGTCATCGCACAGATGCGCAATTTACATGTGGAAGCCATCCAAAGGTTTCACGAGGCATTGGCCCTCCAGCCAGCTTATGGTCCTTCACGGCTATTGCTCGGAGCCAGCCTGCTTGCAGTTGGCAGACACACGGAAGCCGTGCACGAACTGGAGCGCGCGGTCAAATTGATGCCGGAACAACCGCAGGCCCGTCTCCAGCTGGCGAAGGCTTATGAGGCTTCGGAGAACTGGCTCTCAGCCGCGCAGCAGCTCCAGAAACTCATCGAGATGGCGCCGCATGATCCGGAATACGCTTATCAAATGGGCAAAGCCTGGATGCGGCTTTCCGGTTGGTCGTATCAGCAGATTGCGCGAATTGACGCGAAGTCCCCACGATTGCAACAAGGTCTTGGGGAAGAGTATTTGGCTCAGCAAAAATACGATTTGGCGCTCGTGGCCTTCCAGCGTGCCGCGGAGGCAGATCCGAAACTGCCCGAGGTTCACCTGGCTATTAGCGCAATTCTTCTGGAACAGAAGAAATACGACCAAGCGCTTGCGGAAATTGACGCAGAACTGAAACTTGTGCCCCAGAGTAAGGCCGCCGCGGAGCTAAAAGCAAAGATTGAGGATGCGAAGCCGGTTCAGCGCCTTGATTGGCGCGCTGTACCGAAAGAAAAGAGGTAGGTTATCACGCTGACTGCGCTTGCCTTGTGGCTAATATTGCCCGTCGGTGCTCAAACCCTTGCCTTGCAGCAAGACGATCCCTCTTCATCGAGTCTCTCTCTTCAGCTTTCGGAATTGAAGGTGGATCCGTCACGTCAGACGGAGCTGGAGAGGGCCATTAACGCGCGAGACCACGCGGCTGTCGAAAGGATTTTGGTTGAAGAAGCCGAACGCGATCCGAAGTCACCGCGGTCGGCAAAATTGCTTGCTATCGCCGCCGCGGTTTTCTTCCTCGATGGTCATTACGTGAACGCCGTCATCGCGTGGAAAAAAGCCGAAGCCATTGCGCCACTCGACGATCGGAGCCGGTTCACGCTGGCAATGGCGTGCATCAGGCTCAACCGGCGGGATTGGGCGCGCCCCGAATTAGAAAAGCTCGCTGCGGCACAGTCGCAGAATCCACTTTTCTTGTACTGGCTCGCGCGTTTAGATTATGATGAGAGGAACTACGGTTCCGCTGTCGCTCGGTTGCAGAAAGTTATCGCGCTCGACCCAAAAATGGTGCGCGCTTACGACACTTTGGGGCTCTGCTTCGACTACCTCGGTAAATTTGATGAAGCGGTAAAAAACTATAACCGCGCCATTGAACTGAACCGGCTGCAGCCAAAACCGTCTCCCTGGCCTCAAGTGGATTTGGCCATTTCGCTGATTGCACTAAATCAGTTGCCCGAGGCGGAAAAGAATCTTCGCGAGGCAATCGGTTACGACTCGCAGCTTCCCCAGGCGCACTATCAACTTGGCCGTGTTCTTGAAATGCAAGGGGCATATCAATCGGCCGCCGACTCCCTTAAAACTGCCATTGCACTGGCCCCGGAGTATCCCGAACCGCATTATCTGCTTGGAAGAATCTATCACCGGCTGGGAAATGAACTACTCTCGAAAGCGGAAATTGCACGTTTCCAGCAACTAAAGAAGGCCAGCGAAGAACAAGCTGCGCGAGCGACTGAGCAAGGACCACAGTAACCGGAGGCCATTGAATCCGTCATCTGAAATTGTCTCGGTGAGTTCCACTCGAAACTTTTGCTCAGAAAGACAGCGCCCCGACTCATCATCGGGGCGCCGGTCGTTTTGGGGTGTATTAGCGTGTTCGCTTGTCAGAATTCGATTCTTGCGCCCAACTGAATTCTTCGCGGCGCGCTGACATTGCCCGTCCAGCCGCCGAAGTTCGGCGAATTAATGTGGAAGTCGAACGCACCGTTGTTTCCGGCGATGTTGAAATTGCTGTCATCGACAAACAAATGAGTGTTGAACGCGTTATAAAACTCCGCGCGGAATATGAAGTTGAGTCTCTCGTTCAGCTTTGTGTTCTTGGTTATGGCAAAGTCCACGTTTTTGTAGTTCGGCCCTCTGAAGCCAAATATGCGCGGACCTTTACCCGTGTATCCAAACACGCCTGTGCAGCCCCGGCACGCCCCGGCCGGCTCAAAGGAAGTTAGAGGTTCGAATGCAGCTACGTTGAGGAGTGGCCCTTTCCCAGGATCGAAACTGTTCGGGTCCTGCAGGAAAGGGTTCGCTCCCGAAATGAGTGCCGGTAAGCATCCTTGTCCAGTATAAGAAGTTAGGCAAGCATCGGAGCGAATCCACAGTGGCGTGCCTTTCGAGTAGCGAATAATGGGGCTGATTTGCCAGCCTCCCGCCAAACGATCAACAGCGCCGTTATCGTGCAAATAACGCTTGCCCCTACCGAGAGGCAACTCATAAACGAAGGCAGCGGAAAGGGTCTGCGGAACGTCATCGGGCGCAAGAGAACGATTCCGCCTCTCTTCGAAAGGCGAGATCACTCCTTGCGAGGCGTTCCAGGTGGAAGCGTCACGCTGCGTATTGTCCGCAGCATTCGTGAGGAGTTTTGAGTTCGTATAGGCCACCAGCATGTATAAGCCTTGGCTGTAGCGCTTCTCGAACTTCAACTGGAAGGAATGGTAGATGGAGCTGCCGTGATTTTCATTGAGCCCCTGAAGTTTGTCGCAGAACTGGGGGAAAGGAAGCAATGCCTGACCGACTGTCGGAGAACAATTTCCGGCAGCATTGAGCTCTGCGATCCAGCCAGGGTATGGGGGAGTCACTCCGAAGAGTGTCTGGTTGTCCGAAGTAAACGGAACGTCTAGCTCGGGCACGTAACTGCAATTGGCCCCCGGTGTCGGATTGCCCGTAGCGCACGAAGCATCAATCGGAGTTGTATTGGCGTAAAACGCCTGAATCTTTGCGTCGAACGGATTCAGAACGTTGACGGGGTTCAAGCTCGACGGCAAGCGCGAGCCCTTGTTTCCTACATAAGCCACGCTCAGGAAAACATTCTGTGGAAGTTGCCGTTCAATGGTCAGGTTCCATTGTTGGGAATAGGACCGCCTGTTGGCATCCAGTGGACGGTAAAGGATATTAGTGTGGCCGTTGTCGAAGGAACCCGAGATAAATGGCGGAGTCAGCGCGGGCGCCGGGACTCCGTTGTCGACGTAGAAAGTGGGATCGTTTTGACTTGTCGTCGGATCTTTGAGCGTGCCGAAGGACTGACTTAGGTTGTACCCGTCAAGCTGAATCCCTCCGTTCCAACCTGGGTAGAATGCCTGCGTAAGGAAAACGCCGTATCCGGCTCGAACAACGGTCTTCGGGTCGTAGGCGTAGGCGATACTCAAACGAGGAGCAAAACCCTTGCGCCAGGCCTTTTCCGGGTATTCCGCTCCGTAACAAGCAGGTTGGCACGCCGAGCCGCTACCTGCAAAAGCCAAGCTGCCTGGTATTCCGTCCGGATTCATGCCTGCGGGATCAAAGAACGAAAGGTGATTGTATTTTTCCCGCGAAGGCGAAAAGTAATCCCAACGCACGCCGAAATTCGCGGTGAATTTTGTGGTCACCTTCCAAGAGTCGTTGACGTGCAGCGCCCAGGACTTTTGACGAGGGTAATTAGCGCTGACCGTTCGGCGGTCTACGGAACCGCCGGTGACGGCTCCGAGCAGGAAATCCGCCACCGGGGCGCCGCTATTGAGGCTAGGTATGGCTGTAGCTGAGCCGCTGAAATTATACGAACCTGCCTGATTGGTGTGCTGGTGAACGTTGCCTTGGATGTTTCGCCAATCAAAACCAAAGGTGATCGTATGATGGCCGAGAGTTTTGTTTGCGGTGTCGTTCAGGTCCCAAGTCGGACGAGTCGTGACATTCCCCGCTGGGGGCCCAGTGCTGTTCGAAATCTGATTGAAGGTGGTGAAAGTAAACTGAGGCAGCGAGTTGTTCCCCGCTGCTCCCGCCACCAGCGGTAGTGTTCCGGCTTTCGCGGCATCCAGGATCTGCGGCTCGGAACCATAGCCCTCATTGCGGTTCAGGTATCCCAGAGTCATGTGGTTGGTCATGGTTGTAGAGAACGTGTGTTCCCAGTTAAAGCGCGCAATCGGCGAGTTCTGCGGTCTTGTCGGTGACTCCGTGGAGATGATCGGCGGGAGCTCCGTCGCCGTATTGTAGCCCGTAAACTGCCGCCACCAGAAGAAATAGAAATGGTCCTTGTCCCCATAGCTGTGGTCAATGCGGGTCATGAAAACATTACTGTTGGAGACCAATGTGTCCGGCACTGGCTTGGAAAGCGTGTAATTGTTGAACGGCTGAGCGTTTGTTGGCTGGGGCAGTTCCTTTAGGTAAGCCAAGGCAATTTGGCTGAAACAATTCGAAGGGATCTTGTTGCCGGGGAATTGTTGCCCTGGTCCCACTCCAGCGGCGGCCTGGCACGCTGCGCTGGCATTGCCGGGCATATAAACAGGAATCAGTTGGCCCTTGCTGTCCTGCCAGTCCGTGAAATCCCCGGCTCGCTCGAGCATCGAAGGGATTGAAAGGGTGGGAACGTTCGAGCCGCCCGCTTGATGAAAGGCCTCCCAGTCGAAATAGAAGAATGAATGATGCTTGGAAGTCCCGTGGTAAAGGAACGGAATCTTGATAGGACCCCCAACGTTTGCCCCGAAGTCGTGCTCGTTATCCGGCGGACGCCGGTCGCAACCTGGAGTGCTGCAACTTGCATTCCAAGGCGCCGCATTGAATGATTTGTTGCGAGCATATTCAAAAGCCGCGCCGTGGTAGGTGTTGCCGCCGGATTTGCTCACCATGGTAATCTGGCCCGACGACGATGAGCCATATTCAGGAGCATAGGCCGAAGTAAGAACCTTGACCTCCTGCACCATGTCCGGGGACATCTGAAAGTCGCCCTGGATCGAGACCATGCCGCTCTGGCTCATAAAGCCTTCCTGCATGGTTGCGCCGTCCAAAAGCGCCTCGTCGCCGGACTGCAGTCCGCCGTTGATGCGGGCGTTGAATGCCTCATTGCTGCTGCCAGTGGACACTCCAGGCAGAAGCACTGCGAAGCTTGCGGAAGACCGAGGCTTGCCCGATACGATGAGCGGCAGATCCTTGACTGTCTCAGGATCCATGCCCCCCTGCAACGTTCCGTTGTCGTAGTTAATGAGGGTATTTTCACCTTCCACGGTAACTGTCTCAGTCGTCGCGCCTACCTTTAACGTGGCATCGGCATGACCGGACTGGTTGATCGTTAAAACGATGTCTTTTTGGATGTAGTTCTGAAATCCTGCTTTGATGACCTTCAGATCGTATGTGCCCGGCGTCACGTTGCGAAAGGTGTATTCGCCTCTCTCGTTGGTTGTCACTCTCATTTCGAAGCCGGTAGCTTTGCTGGTCAGAGTTAGCTCGGCGTCGCCTACAGCCGCGCCGGACGGATCCATGACAGTGCCACCCAAGGTCGCATTGCCTATTTGCGCGTGCGCGGAGATGGCCAGAGCCAACGTGACCATACAAAAGACAAGTAAGAAGCCAAGATGAAAGATTGCAAAACTCACTGGTTTCCGGAACATTCTTGTCACCTCGCAGATTGGACTCCCTCGCAAGGTCCCCCAAAGCTGAATTCCAGGAAGGTTTTCCACTCTCGGAACGTGGGCTCGACGTAAGCGCTTACGTTCCCAATGGTTGTGCATTATTCGCGCCGCCTCTCGCCCTGTCAAGAACAAAATCAAGAATTCGTTTGTTTAATCAGCTCTTCTGATGGCGCATTGCTCCCAGGCTGGACGTGGCTGGCGGACTCTCTACGTCGTTTTCTGCCAAACCATAACCGAGTCTTGTTCAACCCAAGCGCAACTTGTGACGACTCTCCGCTCTCAGCCCGCGGCAACCTTCAGGTGGCCACGATCTGCGATTTGTGTCTCCCGGCTCAAGCTCGAATTTCTGAACTTTACCGTTGAGGAATACTGAAAACTCTACCCTTGAGCCGAGGAAAGTGAGCGTCGTCCTTGCGCCAATCCGAAACAAGGTCCACCTCGAGCCTTCATCTAGAAACATGATCGTCATCGTCTCAACGGAGGGTTGTGGGACAGCTTCTAGAACAGAAACAGGAATCTCACTTCGAGAGCGGTGCTGCCGCTGTTGACTGGCGGACCGTGAGTTGAGTGGAGATTTTGATTTCACGACCTTCAGTGGGACCAGTTCGTAATAGCCTCAACCGCTGAAGCCCCGATTGCTGTTCGAGGAATCATGATCGTAGTTAGCTGAGGATCGGTCAGCCCAGCAAGCGCGATATCGTCACATCCGATGACGGAAACATCCCTGGGAACTTGCAAGCCGGCTCGTCGTAGTCCACGCAGGGCTCCCACAGCCATCAGGTCATTGGCGGCAAGTATGGCGGTTGGCCTGCTGTTCAACGTCATCATTTCCCTGACAACCTGCTCGCCGCTCTCCAATCTGAAATTCCCTTCGAGAATCAGCGGCTCAGTATGCAGAGACTCTCGATGATTCTTCATCGCTTCGAGGAAGGCCTGCCGTCTAAGTTGTGTTGATTTGAAGCGCACCGGCCCGCTAATGAAAGCAATCTGCCGGTGCCCAAGTTTCAGGAGATGTTCGACCGCTTCATGAACGCCCTTTTCGCAGTCTATCCGTATGTTGCTGATATGCGGGCCAACCTTTCCGCTATCCAGAAAAGCCACAGGGATTTCGCGCGAAGAGAAACGTTCGATCACGGAGAGACTCATCTCCGTTGTCAGAATCATGACACCCCGCACTCTCAATCGAGCAAACGCTGAACGTACCGGGTGTCGCGCTCGGGGTCGTAGTTCGTATTAAGAACGATTACGTCGTAACCCAATTCAAGGGCTTTCTCCTGAATGGATTTCACGAGGTCTGGAAAAAATGGATTGGTAATATCTGAAATGATTAGTCCGAGCATCCTGCTCCGGCCGGAAGCCAAGTTGCGCGCATGGATGTTCGGCGTGTACCCGATGCGCTCAATCGCGCTGAGAACCTTCCGTTTGGTGCTGTCACTGACAAGCGAGTCTTATTGATGACATGAGATACCGTGGCAGTGGAAACTCTCGCCAGCTTTGCCACTTCTTTTATTCGAACAGTGCTCATTCTCGACGCAATGCCTGGTATCGAGCTAAGGGCTTGAATTAACTAAACGGATCTTGGGCGCGTCTACTCATCATGGCTTGCCAGGATAGAAACACTGCATTCTGATTTTACTGCAAATCCCTGGCAAAGGTCCCGACGCAGAAACCAATGCCCGGTCAATCTAGACAAGCTGAAGACTTTGTAGCTGTAAGGGGCATGCATGACCTTCATGCTTCAGACGCTCCCAACAGTGTTCAGCTGTATGGTTAACAGCTGGGGGGTATAAAACTCTAAGTGCCGCGTTTGGTGTCGCTTACGAGCCTTATCGCCGTTTATCCTGCCCTTGAATTGGACGGGAGTTGGACGGAACCTTTGCGTCAGCTCCCTTCCCCATGTACGCAACAGCCTTCGAGTTTGCAGCAAAAAAGTTTCGCAAACCGCCGCCATGGTCGTAGTGCCCGTGAGAAAGCACGGCAAGGTCAACGGAGTAGATATCAATGGCCAGAGCGGCGGCGTTGTCCATGAAATGCCCTGAAGAGGCCATGTCAAAAAGCATGGAGACGTTGTTGCGCTTTAGGTGGAGTGAGAGGCCCCACTCTGTAGTAATTGCTGTTCCAGTGGTTGTCTTAACGTGGTCAGTGAGCGATGTGATTTCCATACTGTTCGATCTCTGGTCCCGCGGACTGCAGGGTTTCGTGTTCCAGCCGAGCATGGAGTTGCAAATCCGGCGCACTCCAACTACAGTCCAAAACGGACTATTCTTATGGCAGATTCAGCCAACTTAGCCAGGTAAGGCCACTTGAATCATCAGGAGTTATGGAGCGGGCGATGGGGAATCGAACAGAGCACCCATCGAATTCGCGATGATTTCAGCAGATTTCATAGATTCTCGAAACTCTCCCTCTTCTCATGGCAAATGGCTTAGAAGCCTTCAAAGATGGACTGCCGCCTTCTGCCGCCTCAATAATGCTTCTTCTTGCTCCCAAGCGCGCCTGCTTCTGGCTTGCGAAATGCACACGCCGAGAAGCAGGCTCATGCTAACCACCACAAAGATTCCTCTCATGGTCTTGCTCCATCGTCGGTTTCAACAGCTGAGGAACAATGCTAGCGGCAACGCGTACTTGCAATAGATGACTATACTCGCCCGCAGGAGCGGCAGAAAGGGCAGGGGCTTTCGAAGGAGTGCGAACAGGACGGATGCTTAAGAAGCGAATAGCAACCGGGACTTCCAAACCGTACTTGGCATAGCGATCGAAGATCAGAAACCTGGGAGCCGAATCAAAAGGAAATGCCTCCCGCAACTGTTGGATGATCCACTGCGTTGTGGGATGTTTGGTGACGTTGAAGTGCAGAATGCGTCGGCCTTCGTGCCTGATGATAAAGAAGCAGTAAAGCAGGCCGAAGGTGGCCGTGGGAACGGTGAAGAAATCCATCGCGGGCGATAGCTTCCTTGTGGTTGCGAAGAAAGGTAATCCAGCGCTTGGCAGGGTCCGGGTTCCTTTGGGCCCGCTTCATCCAGCGAGAGATCGTTCTTTCGGAAACATCGAAGCCGAGCATGAGGAGTTCGCCGTGGATGCGAGGAGCTCCCCAGGAAGGGTTCTCGGTCACCATTTGGAAGATCAGATCGCGAACTTCTTGGGATATGGCTCCTCTTCCGAGGCGCTTCCTGACCTTGGAGATCAGCATCCAGTACCAACGGAAACCGGCGCGGTGCTACCGGACCACGGTTTCGGGTGTGACAACCAAGAGTGCCTGCTTCCAGCCGGACCAGCAGCGGCGAACGATCAGCCAGAAGAGCCTGTCGAGCAACTCGAGCCTTGGGCGTGGATGACGGCGTTTCATCACAGAAAGCTGCTGGCGTAAGGCCAGATTCTCAAGTAGCAGACTCTTCTGCGAGCACAAGAGGCGAACGAGGGTTGCGAAAAGAGACCCCGAGGAAACGAAACATGGCGAACAGTTATACCAGAACGCTGGTGGAGACGACGGCCGCTATGTCATTGATTCCAAAGCTGGCCGGAGTTTTGGCGAAGCACAGAGACTTGATTTTACACTTGTCTTTTCTGCGCATTGAGCCATGAGGCGTATTTTTCCGCCATTGCTTCGAAACTCACCGAATTGTCGGCAACGGTTTCCTTGCCGTGCACCATTTTGATCACGGCATTCAGCCGCACGGGACCCTTCCATTCGGGGACCGAAGCGAGCCGCGCGATGCGTTCCTTGCCGCGCGCGATGAAGGCGTCCGCATCCATCGTCGCATCCTTGATGTATGCATCGGCCGAAAGTTGTTTCCCAGTCGCGAGCTTCACGAATTCGCCGAAGTTCTTGAGCGAGCCGAGCCTCCAAACCTCGCGCATTTCTTTCCCGACGGAGGGGTTATCCACGATGTAACCGTACTTTTCGTAGAAATACTCCCGCCATTGCTCGAGCGCAAGCTCGGCAAGGCCGTAGGCATGGTAATACGCGGAGCTGTCGGAACTGTAGATATGAGGCACGGTGAGCGCCCAGAGCGAATCCTCGCTCATATCCATGTATTTCCGGTACATGTCCTTCGCGATCCGCATCACCTTTTCCACATCGAGCTCTTTCGTTTCGTACACGAGTTTCTCGAATTCCGAAACGAACATGATGCTATAGAGGTTTGTCGGCGCGACTATGCGGAGCTTTCGCACCTTCCGCTCAAAGAGATCGAGCGGGTAGGGAGCGCCTTCCCTGTTTTTCGCGTAGCGCGTGCGCCACTCGATGCTTGAAAGCATCGTATCCATAAACTGGCTGTGCGTTTCCGCCCAGGCGATCGATGCCGGCGGCCATTCGGTGTTGAGGCAGGTTTCTTCCTGCTCGCTCGCAAGCCGGTCCGCCGCATGCCCTCCTTCGTGGAAGAGGGTATCGTGCCCCTGTTCGCCCGCTCCCGGCTGGCCATAGACCACATTGCAAGTGAAATTGGCGGCACCGGGATAACGCTTGCCGCTTTCAAAATGCACGAGATCGGGGTAATGGCAAAAACCGTTATTGTACTTGCCATCGCGCTGCAGGAGGTCAAGGTGAAGCGTGCCGCCTTGGAAATCCATGCCGACCGCGGCGAACGAACGACCCCAGCGCATCAGCGCTTCTTCGAAAGAGTAATAAGCGTCTTCCTCAAGCGTGAGCGATCCCGCCATCATGTAAAGGAAATTCCAAGGCTTCCGGAGTCCGGACATTTTTTCGGCTTCGAGCTTACGGATATCTTCGAGGCCGTATTTCGTGCGTTCGTAGATGTCGGAAAAGAGCTTGAAGATCTGCCCTTTTGTCATGCCGTCGCTCACGTGCACGTGGTAGGCGTAATAGTCCTCGAAGCCGAGGGCGCGGGCGAATTCGTTGCGAAGCCCCACGACGGCCACATATTCCTCGAGTGCGAGCGTTGCCATCGTCTCGAGCGCGTCGAAACATGCTTTGCGGACGGCCTCGTCGTGGTTCGTCCGCACCATCATGCGCATCGCGACCTTCGATGCCGGCACGAAGGCGTTCGTATGCGGGTCGATGTAGCCTTCTTTTGCGGTCGCGAGCTTCTGCTCGATGTCCGATTCCAGTTTTCCGATCTTTGCCTTGAGCGGCATGAGCTCCGCCGGCGTCTGATAAAGCTTGAAGAAATCTTCCCAAATCCGCAGGCGTTCGATCTCCTTCGGTGATGTTGCGGAAGCCGAGATCGCCGCCCGGACGTGTTCCAAGTTCCTTGCATCGGCGCGGAAAGCGTCGCGCGCTTTCTCGGCGTCATTCATTGCGTCCTTCACGGCATGGTCGCCCATTTTGAAGAGCCAAAACGCTTCTTCAAACGCCCGATGGAGTTTCAGATGCGCCGCGTTCAACTCGTTGAGCAACATTTCCGCTGATGGATTCATCGCAGTTTTTTCCGAAAAGAAACTAGGGTAAATCTAGTCTATCTCAAGTGGCAAAATTTGAGCTTTCATCTCCGCGACGAAATTCCGAGTCTTTTCAGGAAGTATCCGACTGCTATGCTCAACCTCACGCTTCGAAAAGTTTCGAAGCGCCTTAACCGCCCAGGAAAGTCCTGCCTGATTTCTCTCATGCCACTTCTTCAACTATGTTCGCCCATTCAAAGCGCTCACGGCCATCCTGCGGAACTGCTGGAGCGAGCGAAAGGAACGCTTAGCCCGACACCGCGATCTCGACCTACAGAGTCTATGACGGGCAGCCAACCAAGGCCCGCGTGAGTATTCCCCGCAACCGGCGCGCAGAGCACATCGCGATACTCGGAAAGACCGGCACTGGCAAATCTTCGTTACTCCGTTTCTTTTTGAAGCAGGACATCCAAGCAGGACGGGGTTTTCGCATGCTTCGACCTTCACGGGGATCTGACGCCATTCGTGCTGGCGGCAGTGGCAGCGCAGGAAAGACTCGAAGACAGGGTATTGGAACGCAGCACCCCGTACACCTTGAAAGTACAATAGCCTGCAGTGCATGCGCCCATAAGCCTCTGCTGGAGAGCTGTGGCTGGCGAATTGTTACCTAGGTTGAGCGAGGACCGTTCTGAGATCCTCGTGCAAGAGGGAAAGGTGTGGCCCAGAATGGACCGCCAAAATGGCCCAGTCTCTCGCCGCCGCTAACATTTTCCATGCCGGAGCCTTCCGCTGGGTGTTGCAGGAGTTGTTTCTCTGGCGCTTGCGGCGGGAGAAAATGCGGGTGGTGATGCTGACGCTGGACACCATGGTCATGGATAACGATGAGGCCTTGCAGCGGGAAGGGTGCGACCCGACCTATAAAAAGGTCAAGGGATTCCAACCCTTGCATTTGATTTGGGAAGGCAAGATCGTCGATGCCATTTTCCGGCGTGGCAAGCGGCACAGCAACTACGGCCGCGATGTGGAGAAGATGATCCGGCTGCGACCTGTAAAGCTGTTGGATTGATTGTCTGACAAGGAGGAACTGATCAGACCGTGCGTCCCATCACACGTAGCCTACGAGGCAGAGCGGGGAGGCAACGAACCGTTCGAAGCCCTCGGACGATGTACCCACAAGTGCAAACTTGGCACCAGAACCGCGAGGAGACGGTGTATCTGCCAGCATAAGGCGGAGACGGGCCTAGGCTTGGTGGCACGACCAGAATACACAAACGCTCGTAAGCGTCGTTAACTTCAGAGGGCCTAATATGCTGCGGGGCTCTTCATGCGGTGAGCACGGCGGCTCCGGATTCCGCCGTCATGGGTAAACAACACTATCGGCGTACAGAGCGGGTCTAACCCATCGTGTCACTCCAACGGAACAGGGTAAATCCATATCGCTCCTCCGTAATAGGGGGAAGGTACATCGCAAGATGAACCGACGGCGGTGTGGACAGCAGGTCAGGGAGAAAGTGAATGCTGCTCTGTAATGGAGCAGATACCGGTTGCGTCAGTTGCGTTGACCACATCACCGGACGCGAAAGCGGGCAGACTTCCCTGAGGTGCTTCACACGCGAGAACTCGGCAAATCGGCATATGAGGCAAAGCAGATGACGACGGCGCAAGCCGTTGGTGCGGTCTCAAGCGAAGCGGCAGAGTGGTTCGCCATTGATTGGCAAACCATCCACCGCAACGTGCGCCGACTCCAAGTGCGTATCGTGAAGGCGGTGAAGGAAGGCAGATGGGGCAAGGTGCGAGCCTTGCAACGCCTGCTGACCCACTCGTTCAGCGGCAAAATTCTGGCCGTGCGGCGAGTGACGGAAAACCAAGGCAAGAAAACCCCTGGTGTGGACCGAGAAATTTGGGACACCCCAGAGAAGAAGATACAGGCCGTACACGAACTCAAGCGCAGGGGCTATCAACCTCAGCCCCTCCGACGTGTATACATCCCGAAATCGGACGGTAAGACGATGCGCCCGCTCGGTATCCCCACCATGAAAGATCGATCCCAGCAGGCACTGTATCTGCTGGCATTCGATCCCGTCGTGGAAACTACTGCTGACCACAACTCGTATGGGTTTCGCCAGCAGCGGTCCTGCGCTGATGCGATCGAACAGTGCTTCAAAACACTGGTCAAGCCACATCCGCAGTGGATCCTGGAAGGCGATGTCAAGTCCTGTTTCGACCGAATCTCCCATGATTGGCTCTTGGCTCACGTTCCTATCGATCGAGCCATTCTCCAAAAGTGGCTGAAAGCCGGGTATTTGGATAAGCACGTCCTCCACGAAACTACGGATGGGACTCCACAAGGCGGAATTATTTCACCCGCGCTCGCAAATTGTGCGTTGGATGGATTGGAGCGGCTCTTGAAGGAGAAGTTTCCGACAAAGAGGTGTCTCCCCTCCCTGGGAGGAAAATGTCCCTGTGTGAATCTCATCCGCTACGCAGATGACTTTGTCATCACCGGTAGAACCAAAGAACTGCTGGAAGGAGAAGTTAAGCCCCTCGTAGAGCAATTTCTGCACGAACGGGGGCTGGAACTTTCTCCCACGAAGACAGTCACCACGCACGTGGAGCAAGGCTTTGATTTCCTCGGACAAAACGTGCGCAAGTATCCCAACGGGAAATTGCTCATCAAGCCCTCCAAGAAGAATGTGAAAGTCTTCCTGGACGGCATCCGGAAGATAATCAAAGCCTCCTTGGGCCTGTCGGCCGCCGAGCTGATCGATTGGCTGAATCCCAAAATACGGGGCTGGGCCAACTATCACCGGCACGTGGTCAGCAAACGAGTCTTTCAACGCGTTGACTACGCCATCTTCAACAGTCTGTGGCAATGGGCCCGACGAAGGCATCCGAAGAAATCTCCGGGCTGGCTCAAACAGAAATACCTTGGGCAGCAGGGAGGTAGAAACTGGTCCTTCTTCGGGGAATCATCCGACGATGAGGGTAAACCACACAAAGTGCGATTACTGCTCGCCGGTAGCACGCCCATTCAACGACACGTTAAGGTCAAGGGCGAAGCCCACCCATATGATCCTGCCTATGAAACCTACTTCGAGAAACGCGAAGGGGATCACATGGC
>QHYH01000279.1 GCA_003223215.1 Acidobacteriota bacterium | reverse complement strand
TCGCTAACCTGTTTGCCAGGATTCGGAACGGGCACTTCGCCGCCCAAGTGGCACTGCTCGCAAACGCTGTCGCGGGCGCGCGGCGCGAGGTTTGCAGGATTGATGATCGATCCTGGCACGGGGTTGCGGAGGTGCGCCGTCGTTGGCCCGTGGCATCGCTCACAGGTGATCGCTTCCGCTGCAAACGCGGGGTTGCGGTACGCGTTTAATGTGCCGGGTATTGGAAGTGCCTCGCCGACGTGGCAAAAAAGGCACTGCGGCCGGACAGCCCGGTAGAAATCCGGGGCCTTCAAGTTCTCATACCCGGGTGATATGCCCCATCCGAACTGTGCGTAATAGCTCAACGGCGACTCAAACAAATGGTTGCCTACTTCGATGAGATAAGAGACGGCATGCGCCCCGGAGCCGACCGAATAGGCAATGGAGTACTGCGAAGCGAGACCGTCACGCTCCATCCGCTGGGTCATGTGACCAGGCGATGAACGAACGCTGAAGTGAGTGCCGGAAACGGTGTGGTAGAAGCTGCCGGAAGGTCCCCGCCCAGGCGGTCCCAGAGAATGGCCCATCGGCGTCGCCAGGAAACCTTGCACTTCACTTGGGTGACAGAGAGCACAGGGCGGCCCAGAAAACGCGGGAGGGGCACACTCGATGACCAGGCCTATGGCAGCGAGCAGACGTCTTTTCTTGAACCCGGTTCGTGGCCCCATAAAAGTACAGCCATCGTAATCACATCACGCGCGCCAAAGCAACAATCGGCCTATCGCCTGCTCTTCTGTGACAATCCCGCAGGGCATGTGGACGCGCTGTTCGCTGCCGCAAAATCTAATGGTTCGCCTTTCGGTCCGACGCCCAGCGTGCCGGGCCAAAGCGACTGCCGCCGTGATCAGAGCTCGCATTGGCAAGGAAAACGGACTCTCTGATGAACTGCATTCCGGGAAGGGTGGAGCAGTCCTAGGCGCCCGCATCTCAGCTAACCCTGCCAACGGGCTTTAACCACTGGCCGTGCTGCATCCAGTTCGAAATTTCCGGTTTCCCGATCAGGGAAACGTCCCGTTGTTCCGATGTTGTCATGTCCAGGGAGAATTTTGGTCGGCCCTAGCAAACGATTTTCGAACTTTTCTGCGCCAAACCTCCTGGTTTCGGCTGGGCCGGACGTACAGGTAGCAGCACCACGCTGAGTTCCAATGCTTGGGGCATTTACCGCCGCTCCCCGTGGGCCAATCCTCACCAGCTTATTTTCACGATCATCGTAAAATAGTCTGTACCATTTTACGATGTATGTGATAATGGTCCACATGCAGGAGCGACCGCGCCTGTATACTGAGATCCTGGCCGACCATCTGCGCAGGCATCGCCAGATCGCGTTGGTCTCCGGACCGCGACAGGTAGGCAAGACTACGACGTGCCGGCCGATCAGCGATGCTTATCTCAACTGGGACAACGCTGATGATCGCAGGAAGCTGCTGCGCGGTCCAGCCGCGCTGGCCGAAGCTGTGCAGCTGGACCGCCTTGGAGCGCAGATTCCCGTCGCCGTGCTCGAAGAATTGCACAAGTACAGCAAATGGAAGACTCTGCTGAAGGGCTTTTTCGACACCTACGGCGAGCGCGTCCGTCTGATCGTAACTGGGAGTTCCCGGCTCGACGTTTTCCGTCGCGGGGGTGACAGTTTGATGGGGCGCTATTTGCTCTACCGCATGCATCCGTGGAGCGTCAGCGAAAGCATGCGTACACAGCTGCCCGAAAAGGAAATTCGACCGCCTGCGGAGATCGCATCCGCTGACTGGGACGCGCTGTGGGAACACGGCGGGTTCCCTGAGCCGTTTCTCCGCCGCGACAGCCGGTTCACGCGCCGCTGGCGCTCCTTGCGCCAGGAGCAGTTATCACGCGAAGACCTGCGCGAGGTCGCGCACGTAAACGATCTGGGAACGATGGAAACGCTGATGCAATTGCTGGCTGAACGGAGCGCACAGCAATTGGTCTACTCCAGCCTAGGGCGAGAAATTCAAGTCTCGGTGGACACCATCAAGCGGTGGGTCGATCTGCTGGCCCGTCTGCACTACGGATTCATGGTTCGGCCATGGTTTACCGATGTCGCAAAAGCCCTGCGCAAGGAACCCAAATGGTTTCAGCGGGACTGGAGCGGACTGGCCGACGACGGCGCGCGGGCGGAGACCATGGTCGCCTGCCATCTGCTCAAGGCCGTAGACGGGTGGACGGACCTGGGATTTGGCGATTTCGAGTTGCGTTACCTGCGCGACAAACAAAAGCGGGAGGTGGACTTCCTGGTGGTTCGTGACCGCAAGCCCTGGTTCCTGGTGGAAGTCAAGATTAAAGAAACCAGCCTTTCTCCCTCGCTCGCCTACTTTCAGGGACAAACGAAGGCGGCGCATGCTTTCCAGGTGGTGATGAACCTGGCGTATCAGGAAGCCGATTGCTTTCGCGTCCCGCGCCCGGTTGCCGTTCCGGCCAGAACTCTGCTCAGCCAGCTCCTCTAATTTCAGAATCAACCACTTCAAACGCCTTTTCGATCACCCTGTTAATTCGCTGCGTCTCTTTGCGCAGGTCTTTGAGTTTGCCGACGTGTTTCATCCAGGGCTTCCGACCAGATGTGGGCGAAGACTTCAACTTATCCTCAACGGCCTCGGTAACAAACTGCCGTAGAGGTACGCCCTGCGCTGCTGCCTTCGACTTGGCGCGGCGGAAGATCATGTCTGGAATTTCCAGAGTAGTTTTCATAGCCTGCATATTCCGATATTTACGGGACATCAGTCAAAACATTCTATCGCGATGGCAAGACCGGTCACTCCTACCTCACGGACGGATGGGGGGCTCTTGCGGGCAAGGCTGACCATCGGATCGCTGCGCAGCGTCCGGGCGCCAAGCGACAATAGCAAGGCAGCGCGCGAAAAAGATACATTGCGAGAGTTCGAACACCAGACGGCTCAAAAGGGGATCTCATCGTCGGACTGGCGCTCCCGGTTCCCTTGCCGCGACGACGCGCGGCGCGGCGGGTGGGGCGGCCGCGGAATCGCTGGCATCGGCGGCACCGGCGCTCGGGTTTCGAGCGCATCCGCGATCTCCCGCAGTTCCCGGGGCACCTGCGCCAGCACCTCGGGGGGGACCACGCCCTGCGCGAGCCATGCCTGCAGATCGTCAGCGAGATTCATGAGATAGCAAACCAGATCCTCGAACTGCCATACCGCATCCCTGACTCGTTTCGGCGCGTTCGCGTCTCGTTTCGGGGTCAGAATCTTGCACGAGCCCGGCTCCGGTTTATCTGGTAGATGGTCGAGGGGATCGCCGCCGAACCGCTTCCAGTAGCACGCTTCGATGAACTTGCCCACGGGGAGCTTCCAGCGCTGCTGCGGGCCGGGACGCAGGCCAGGGAGTTTCTTCGGATTCATGCCGAGGGCGCGCGCCATCCCGACCTGCCGAGCATTGAGTTGGCAGATCTTCTGCGCGTTTCTCCACGCCTCCTCGTGGTACGCTCGACCCTTCGTTGCCATGCTACCCACCTCGCACTGTCGATCCAGGATTTCGAACGGCGCCCAGAGTTCCGCTGATGGGCGCCTGTGAAAGAATGTCGTTAACTCGCGGCCATAACCTAATTCAATTTGATTCGCAACGCCGGAGAAATATGCAAAGCTAGCGATCTCACGAGGCGAGGGCGCGGTGCCGGACTCGCCTTTCTCGAAGTCGCGGGCCAGTCTTCGGCCGCGTAAACATTTGACCGTAGTTTTGCATGATCGATGGCGCAGTAGAAATCGTCATTGTATCGTCTCCGGCCCGCCGTCATCGTCGTCCTCGGATTGATCCTCGAACCAGGGTTCAATCGGCTTCGCGCCAAGTGGTGGCGGCGAGTACCGGATCCAGGTGGCGAGTTCCGAGACACTTTGGGTCCACTCATCGAGCGTACCCTTGAACGTTCGTGCCAGCCGACCAATCTCGACGTTAGCGCTCCCCTCCGCCTCGCGACGCTGGGGGTCGTCCCAGACTCTGGGCACGCGGACCATCCGGAATCCAGAGATCGCCACACCCTTCAGGGAAACGACCCCATCGGGTTTGCAGTCCCACATCAAAACGCGCGGCTTGTGCCACCGGTTCTTAAACGATGTCCATCTTGTCCGGATCCCATTGAACGGTGCGCCCCTGGCGCAGCGACGCAATCGCCATTTGGCAGGCGATGGCTGAGTTGAATCCCAGTTCAAATGTGCAGTTCGGCTCTTTGCGGCTGCGGACGCAGTCAAAGAAATTCCGCATGTGCGTCTGCGTATCGTCATTGTCTGCACCACCGACGATGTCGGGTTCGCCGCCGACCGATCCCGGAGTTTCTGCCTTCTCCGTGGAGTGATTTTCCTGCGGCTGAAACGTCACCTTATCAAGGACGCGTATCGCTGTCCCCTTGTTTCCTAACGCGAAGTCGTAGCCGTCTTCTCCGAAGTAATTGTTGCCAAACGCCGAATTCCACGTGAAAAGAAGATTCTCCGGCTGGTCCATTGAGACATCCATAGTGTCCGGAACTTCCATCCCCGGAGAAAGGTAGTTATAGCCCGCCATGGTGACGCGGCGGGGTATTTTGAGCCCCAGCGCTTTGTACCAGAACGCGACCTGGTGAACCATATTCTCGAATACGTTTCCTCCGGAGTAATCCCAAAAGAATCGCCAGTTTATAAAGCGCTGCGGATCGAAGTCGTGTGGTGCAGCCTCGCCTTGGAACTCCTTCCAAGCCACATGCTCGAGATTGCAGTCGGGAGGGATGGATCTTTTCCATCCGCCGTATGGCCGGTTGCGGTAATGATGGGTGTGGACGGCGGTGATCGTTCCCATGCGGTCTGGTGCGGCAAGCTCACGCACCCGCGCGAAGGCCTTGCCACTCACCGACTGCACACCCACTTGCACCACGCGGTTCGATCCTTCCACCGCTCGGCGCATGCGTCGTGCATGGTCCGGATTAAAAGCCATAGTCTTTTCCTGGTAGACGTCCTTCCCTGCTTGGATTGCAGGAACGAAATTAAGTGCGTGCTGATGCTGGGGAGTGGCAATGAGCACGAAAATCCCAGAAAATACGTAGCCCCGTTCTCTCGCTTCAGCAGCAATCTGCAGTCGGCGAGAATAAACGTCAGCTACCGCGCTTGCTTGCGTATTGGGGGCACGCAGCGCGCGCTTGATAATGTCCAGTCCGCGGCCACCGGCGCCGATCAGCCCGAAGCGCACACGGTCATTGGCGCCCAGGACACTCGCCGGCAGAAAAACAGACGAGCCGGCAAGGGCGGCCGCACCTCCACTCAGGTGATGGATAAATCTTCGACGATTCAGCATGGTTGCAACTCCCTTTGGTTAAACTGAGGAATATTTCCGGCAAAGCGTTTTGATTTTCTCGACGAGTTTAGGCACACCTGTCGAGGGATCCTCTTCCCCTTCGTATTCCGCGGACATGAATCCTCTATAGCTGGCGCGCGCGAAAAGCGGCCATACCCGATCGAGGTCGACAGCCTGCCCATTCTCGAAGACGTCTCGGATGTGGGCATGCGTAGCAAAAGGAAGAGTGGCTTCGATTTGCGCGTAAGCGTCCGCTTGCGGGATGGCAATAAAGTTCGTAATGTCAAGATTGATTCCGAAATACGGCGATTCAATCCGGTGAACCAGTTCTAAGCATACCTCCGCATTCTGGGTGATCCCTTCGTGGTTTTCAACGCCGAGCGTGATTCCCTTTTTCCCTGAGTATTCGCAGGCCACCTTCAGTGTGTCAACCGTCCACTTGATTCCTTGCTGCATCGTAGCTCCGTCAGGAAGCTTGCCCGCGAAGACGCGCAAGTGAGGCGCTCCCAAAGCTTCCGTGACATCAATCCATTTCCTGATCTCCTCCAAAACCTGAGCACGCTTGCTGGCGTCGGCTTGCACAGTGCTGGTTCCGATGGCCGCGCCGGAGAAACAGACTCCGTCTTTGTATGCCAGATGCCGCAAGGAAGCTAGGTAGGCAGGCTCGGTTGATTTGAACCAATATGCCGTCATGTCCACGGCAGCAACCCCTAGCTCGACAGCCTTGCGGATAACATCTTCCATCGTCATCTTGCCGGCTTTCAATAGCTTGCTGTAAGAGTAGGCGCAGCAGCCCGTAAGGAGCCGCGGGTTTGCATTGGTTCCCGGCTCGCTGGTTGCGGTTGACGTAGACGTCGAGGAGTGAGCCCCTCGCACTAGTTCTGGGCCCACGAGAGCTGCCGGCCCCACGGTTTTCAAGAACTCCCTGCGGTGAATCCTCTCTGGCATGAGCTGTGGTACCTCCCGAAAATGACCCTAGAAACCATGCTGCGAAATCTCCGGTACAGGACCAAGGGAAGAATGGGGAGCCGCTCGCGAACCAAGTTCAATTCTTCGAGGAGAATACCACCGCCTCAGCAGTTCAGTCTGTTTCTTTCTCTCTAGCGACCGGTCCCATTGAAATCGTTGCCTTTACAGAGTCGCGACCGGTAGCCTTCCAGGTCATGCTGACTCTACTTCTCTCTCCGAGATTGTTTCCGAGCACGCGCCGTTCTGCAAGCAGAGATTCTTGCTCTCCGGCATCAGCTCTTGGTCCTGCAGCGTTCGAGCCGTCTTCACAAGCTCCGCCTCTATTGGGCTGATCGTGCCCTGTGGGTTTGGCTCTCACGGTTGTGGAACGATTGGCGTTCGGCAGTTGCTCCTTGTCAAACCGGAGACCGTCATCGCCTGGCATCGCAAGGCATTTCGCCTCGATGGAGATGGAAGAGTCGTCATCTTGAAGGACGACCCTCGGTATCCAAAACTTGCGCTTTACAGCAATTCACAGCGATAACATACTCGTACGAAGCGCCCTGAACTCGGGCAGGGGTGTGATCCGGCCTCCAAGACTTATCACTTTTGTGGAGATTCTGCTCCCTTGGGATGAGTAGTGCAGTGCTAATGCGTCGACTTCAAACCCGATTTGTTCTCTTGTTTCTGATAGCCATCTACAGCCGAGTCTTGCTCGCTCGAGACTTGCAGGCCCTGCCTGAATTCCTCCGGTCCGACCCCTTTGGCGCCATCGTCGCACCGGACCGGAGCGGCGCTGACCTGGCCTCGAGCCTTTACGGTGCTAAGCACCAAGTCGTGCTCACCGGCTGCCGAGGTGGATACGTCTCCTTTCATCTGGTTGTCAAGCTGCCCTCACCAAGTACCTACACGCTAGACGTGACCATTCCCGATCCCACAAACAAAGTTCAAATCGATTTGTTTCGCGAATGGTTCCATTTTACAGATTCCGACAAGCGTTATTATCCAGACGCCTTGATCCCTGTACACGCAACTTACATCTCGCGCCTGCCTGAGCCGGACAATCGGATCACGAAACAGACCGCCCAGGCCTTCTGGGTAGATGTCTATGTTGCTTCCGACACACGCCTCGGGATTTTCTCCGGTACCGCCAAACTTAAGGCCAATTCTAAGATCACGACTCTTCCGATCCAACTTACCGTCCTAGCTTGCGTCATCCCGGGAGAAGACGTTGTGACGATTGACCACAACTCCTATGGAAGTTCATGGCTTGCACAGCAGTTCGCGGGTTCCTACCGGCGCGACCCCGATCAGTGGTTCGAGAGCAACCAGTTCTTCGAATTGATCCACGCTTATCATCGCGTCTTCTACGAGCACCGGGGAATTTTCCATCAGCTCGGATATGGG
>QHYH01000111.1 GCA_003223215.1 Acidobacteriota bacterium | reverse complement strand
ATCAGCGACACCACATTTCGCCGACTGCGCGAACTGATCGTGCACGGGAAACTCGCCCCCGGCAGCCGGGTCATCGAAGCGGATCTTGCCGACCGGCTCCGCGTCAGCCGCACGCCCATCCGTGCTGCGCGCCACCGGCTCCAGCAGGAAGGCTATATCGTCGTTACCTCCATCGCCGGAAGCAAGGAGCGGCTCTCTGTCGCGCCCCTGACGAAGGAAGATGCGCGCGAGTTGTACTGGATCGTAGGTCACCTGGAAGGCTCCGCGGCTCGCTTGTGCTGTCAACTGGATCTGAAAGCGCGCGCTGCCCTTGTCAGCGAACTGAAGCGTTTGAACTATGAGCTCAGCAAGTGCGCAACGGCCCAGCAGGGTGATCCGAACCGCTTGTTCGACCTGGACATCAGTTTCCACCAAGCAATCGTCGACGCGGGCGCGGGTCCAAGATTGCGCACCATCCACAGTGGGGTGAAGCCGCAAACCGAACGCTACTGGCGCCTGTACGCCAGCGCGATCATCGACCGGCTGGAAACCTCGGTGAACGAGCACGTGGACATCGTCAATGCCATCGAACAGGGCGACGGCCCTGGCGCGGAAAAGGCCATCCAGTTGAACTGGGAGAACGGGGCGGAACGCCTGTGCCAAGTAATTGAAAACCTAGGCGAACGCGGCAGTTGGTGAATTTCCCACTAATTGGTGAATTTCCCAGTAAATTGACGAAGGCTGTGCATAGAGGGATGATGAAAGAGGGCGAGGTCCTGGTAGCTTCTTGTGGCTACGATACAGTACACAGAATTTGGATACAGCGAAAAGAAACGCAACTTTGCTCTCAGCCGCTTGGGCAAGCCCTCGTCTCGATAGAGAACCGTGGGACATCGTCCTTCCGTCCGACCTACGAAGGCGGGGCGTTTCTTGTGCGGAATCGGTAGGGCTCAGGTGTAGACCGAGGAACGATTGTGGACGTGCTTCGAAATATGTTTCTGGCTTGCTCCGAGAGCGAGTGGCGAACTGCGAGGCCCTTCTATACTACGGATACTAAGTCGTATACAATCTTTTCGTCTTTTTTTGGCTTCAGCGCATCCGTTTCTCGGGAAGACTTCTGTGAGTCACGTCGCGAAATCGGGCCGCGTCCTCGGTTTAGCGGTCCTGTGCCTCGCTTGGGGTCTGGCTGGCGGGCTATCCGAAGCCCAGGCGCCGACTGACGTGCCATTGAGCAAGGGAGTATCCGCAACGTCTCTCGAACGGGGAATCGACCTGGCGTCGACGGGACACTGTATTGAGGCTCTAGCCATTTTGAAGAAAGGTACGCGGCAGATCACGGATAAGAAATTGCGCTACCAGGCGGCGATGGCGACTGCGCAATGCGGGATGGTCACCGACCAGGAAGATGCCGTTGTGGAATCGCTGCTCTGGCTCAACCGCGAGTTTCCAAGCGACACCAAAGTGCTCTATCTGACGACACGCTACTACTCGGAACTGGCGAACCGGGCGGCACAGCGCTTGCTCAATCGAGCGGGAGACTCGGCGGAAGCGCAGGAGCTGCTAGCCGAGTCCTACCAGGCGAGAGGGGAGTACGAAAACGCGACCGCGAAATACAAGAAGATTCTGGAGCAGTATCCGAATCAGCCGGGAGTCCACTACCAGCTTGGGCGAATCATTCTGGCGAAGCCGATGACGCCGGAAACGGCGGAAGAAGCGCGTAAGGAATTCGGGGAGGAGTTGAGGGTGAATCCGGATTCGCCGGCTGCGGAATTCATGTTGGGTGATCTTGCTTGGCGGCAGCAGAGTGCAGAAGAGGCCATCAAGCACTTCACTCGCGCAACGCAACTCGACGTCGGCCTGGCGCAGCCGTACCTGGGACTCGGAATTGCGTTGAACGGGGCGGGGAAATTTCCCGAGGCGATTTCTTCGCTGAGAAAATATGTGGAACTAGAACCGGCAGATCCGGCAGGGTATTACCAACTGGCGATCGCATACGCTCGGAGCGGGAATAAGCAGGAAGCGGAGCGGCAGCGCAATTTGCAGCTTGAGGCGGAGAAGAAATGGAATCCCGGTCCGGCAAGCACGATGGATTTGCTGCAGCCGCATTAGTTTTGAGCGGAGCCCCGATCTTCCCCCGGAAAGGGGCGCGGCGGTCCGCCCTTACAAGTGTTGTGAAGCCAAAGGGGGAGCAGGGTTTCCACACTCCCCATAAATGAATCCCTTGCGACACGGGGCTACACGCGTCTAAGAAGCCAAGCTCTACCGTCAGCGGCCGGCAAACGCGCTGCGAGGCCCCAACTGATACGCACGCAGGCTACTTCCACTTCGATTCGCCTTCGGTGATGGTGATGTAGCGATCGATGGGCAAGTCCTTGAAGCGCTCGACGGCACCGCTTGGCTGAGGCCATTTGATTTCGAGCCAGTCGATTTTCGTGCGCGAGCCGAGCCCTAGAACCATGCGCGGATCGTGGTAGGAAAGATAGCTTCCGCCGCCGACTTTGAACTGGTGGCGTTCAAGGTCGCCGGCCCGATAGGTCACTTTTGCGCAGACGGCGTCGCGATTGCACTTCTTGCCGACCAGGCGAACACCGAGCCAGTGATTGCGGCGGCCTGCGTTATTGCGCAGGAGAATGGGCGGACTGTCATTGACCGAGACGAGGACGTCGACGGAGCCGTCGTTATCGAAATCCCCGATGGCGAGACCGCGACCGGCGATGAGCTTTGAAAAAATGGGCCCGCAGCGCTTGCTGATGTTTTCAAAGCCGCGGCCGGTATTGCGATAGAGCATCATGGGCTCGGCGTAGGTCACGCCGGGAACCATTTTGGCGACGTTCAGTTCGGGGTGGCCGTTGCAAAGAAGCAGGTCGAGGTTGCCGTCGTTATCGTAGTCGAAGAATTTTTGTCCCATACCGCTGAGCATCATGGTGCTGGAGGCGATGCCGAGCCCGGGAGCGACGTCGGTAAAGGTTTCGTCGCGATTGTTGTGGTACAGCGAAAACATTTCGTGGTCGATGTTGGCAACGAAGAGATCGATCCAGCCATCCTGGTCGTAGTCGCAGGCGTCAACTCCCATGCCTGAACGAGCGAGTCCGAACGGATTGTAGCCGACGGCGGCAAGCGCCCCGATTTCCTCAAACTTGCCTTTGCCGCGATTGGCGAAAAGGAAATTCGGAACGGTGTCGTTGCCGATAAAGAGGTCCACCCACCCATCGTTGTTGATGTCGGCGGCAACCACGCCCCATCCTTTCCCGGGCCAGCGGGTGATGCCCGATTCGCGGCTGAGGTCGGTGAAGGTGCCGTCACCGTTGTTATGAAAGAGCCAGTTGGGCATGGGCTCGTAGACGGTGGGGCGGCAATACCAACGCTCGCCGGTGAGCTTATTGCCACACCAAATGGATTTGTCGAGCTTTGCGAATTGCAGAACGAAAAGATCGAGGCGGCCGTCGTTGTCGTAATCGAACCAGACGGCGCTCGTGCTCCAGCCGGGAGTGGCGACTCCGGCTTTGGCGGTGACATCGGTGAAAGTGCCATCACCATTGTTGTGGTAGAGAATACCCTGAGCGTATTGCGTGACGTAAAGGTCAGGAAAGCCATCGTTGTCGTAATCGCCGACGGCTACACCCATGCCGTAGGCATTCCCCGGGACGCAGGCTTTTTCGGTGACGTCGGTGAAAGTGCCATCGCGGTTGTTGCGGTAGAGCGCGTTCCTCAGCGTATGAGGCGGTGTGTAGAAGTCACACTTACCGCTGTTGACGAGGTAGATGTCCATCCAGCCGTCGTTATCGTAGTCGACGAAGGCGCAGCCTGCGCCGTCCGTTTCGGGCAGATACATTGAAGAAGAAAGGCCGGCGGTGTGAACCCAGGAAATTCCGCTGGCGGATGGAGGGATTTCTTCGAAGTCGGGCGCCGGCTCGGACTGCGCCGGAATTTTCGCGGCGGGCGCGAGTGGCGCAGTGTTCTCGATCGTGGCGCAGGCGGTTCCGGCGCCGAGCATCTTGAGGAAACGCCGGCGCGAAAGGAAATTTTGCTCAAGATTGCGAAAGCGAGGCATCTGTGCAATTTCGACGAGAAGTCTCTAGCTTCCGAATCATAGCAGCCAGCGCAAAGCGCGCAAGTGGTTGCCAGGATTTGCAAAACAATTTTCGCGAACACCAGCGACGACGCTTTACGCGCTGCGGGGCGCGTGCTATACGGTACGTGGTTTGGCGTTCTTCGTTTTTGGACGGTGAACACCTTTCGAATGAGACGGTCTAGAGAATTTTCCCGGCGGGAATTGCTGCGAATGACAGGAGCAGCGCTGGCGATTGGCGCGACGGGCTGGAAAGCGCCATCCCGTGCGAATTCCGTGAAGTTTGCTGATGTCGCGGAACGCGCGGGCATTTCCTTCCTGCACGACAATGCAGCCTCAGCGCAGAAATACCTGATCGAAACAATGGGCGCGGGATGCGGCTGGATCGATTATGACCAGAACGGCTTGCTGGACTTGTACCTGGTCAATAGCGCTGCAACGAAGGCGTATCAGCCGAAGAAGCCGCTGCGGAGCGCTCTGTACCGCAACAATGGAGACGGAACCTTCACGGACGTCACGGAAAAAGCGGGAGTTGGCGCGCAAGGGCTGTTCGGAATGGGGGTGGCGGTGGGCGACTACGACAACGACGGTTTTCCGGACTTGTTGGTGCTGGGATACGGCCGATGCATTCTGTATCACAACAACGGCGACGGCACGTTCACGGATGTGACGGCGCGTTCGGGAATGGAAAATGTAGGGCGGTGGGGTTCGAGCGCCGCCTGGTTCGACTACGACAACGACGGACGGCTGGACCTGGTGATTGTGAACTACGTGGCGTGGGCGCCTGAGCACGACTTCTGGTGCGGCGATCACGCTCTGGGGATGCGGAGCTACTGCCATCCCAACGATTTCGACCCCGTGGCTCCGACACTGTTTCACAACAACGGCGACGGGACGTTCACGGACGTGAGCAAATCATCGGGAATCGGGCTGAAGCCCGCGAACGGACTTGGGGTGGTTACTTTCGACTACGACGGCGACGGATGGCAGGACATTTTCATCGCGAACGATTCGCTGCCGAACCTGCTGTTTCGCAACAATCATGACGGCACATTCACGGAAGTAGGCTATATGGCCGGCGTTGCTGTCAGTCTGGATGGGCAGCCGGAAGCTGGAATGGGCGTCGATGCGGGCGACGTCACGGGGAGCGGCCGATTCGATCTGGCGGTGACGCATTTGGACTCGCAACTGGCGCGGTTTTATCGAAATACCGATGCCAAGTATTTCGATGACGTCACGCTCAGCTCGAAAATCGGTTACGCCACGTATCACATGAGCGAGTTTGGCACGCGGTTTATGGATTATGACAACGATGGGGCGCTGGACCTGTTCATGGCGTGCGGACATGTGCTGGACAACGTCCACCGGTACAAGAGCGATGTTTACTACGCCGAGCCGAAGCTGATGTTTCGCAACACGGGGCATGGCATTTTCGAGAATGTGAGCGATCAACTCGGGCCGGATTTTCAGCTGCCGACCGTGGGCCGCGGCGCCGCAGTCGGGGATTTCGACAACGACGGCGACTTGGACATTCTGGTGAGCAACAATGGGCAGCGGCCGCAGCTTCTTCGAAACGATGGCGGAAATGCGAATCACTGGCTGCAGACTCTTTTGATCGGAACGAAATCGAACCGCGACGGAGTGGGTGCTCGTGTGAAAGTCACGGCCGGAGACCTTGTTCTTCATCATGAGAAAAAGGGGGGAATGAGCTACGAATCCGCACAGGACCCGCGGCTTCATTTTGGCCTAGGCAACCGCACCCAAGTTGACGCTGTGGAAGTTTTGTGGCCAAGTGGCGGGCAGACGAGGGTCGCCAACATAAAAGCGGATCAGATTGTCACCATCAAGGAACGCGAGGGCCTTATCGTACGTGCTTTCCCCCGAGTGCCGGCGCTCTGAGGCAGTCTCTTTGAGGTTATCAGGGAAACCTGCAAGCGGCGGCGGACTACCGCAAGTTTTGCTCAGGCGGGATTCGTTCCCGATGGTAGAGCCAGGCCTGACGGCAAAAAATCGACAAAATCGACAAAACAGTTGACAGGGGGAATGTGGCGTGGTAGGTTGCGCGCATTCTGTGTACGATAACGTATACCAAAGGAGACTCCGAAAGCGATTCAGCGCGGTGGCCGTTGGTTTGAGTCGCCATTTGTGAGTCACCAGGTGACAAAGGGAAGTGGGTTCTAGAAGTCGCGGGATGGGGTCCGCAGTGCTTTCCGAAGTTGACGATTCCACGTTTTCGAGATCGGCAATGGTTGTTGGCCCTATTGCAAGCGCTTGCAGAGCCGCGAAGGTTCGGCCCGTGCTCTGCCTGGAGGCATCCGAACCGCTTGGTCGGTGAACAAAACGCAATTCTAGGCAGCGAAAGAAACAGGAGGAAAGTATGACGAGGAACTTGGCTCACCCTTTTCTCAGGAGAGCCCTTGTCTTGGCGCTCGTGTTGGTTGGATTGTGCGCGCCCCAAACCTGGGGGCAGATCACAGGTCAGGGGACCATAGCCGTCAAAGTCTTGGATCCGAGCGGTGCGACTGTGCCCGATGCGAAATTGACTCTGGAAGACTTGGCTACAAGCCGAGTCCGCACCGCCGTGGCCGAGTCTTCCGGCTCATACTCGTTTGTAGCACTGCCTGTTGGAACCTACAGGTTGACGGTGGCAAAGTCTGGCTTTCAAAGTCAGGTATTGGAATCAGTCGCCGTGCAAGCGACGCGCACGACGGATGTTACAGTGAGTCTGACTGTGGGTACGCAGTCTACGCAGGTCACTGTAAGCGGGCAAGCGCCGGTGGTTGAGAAAACGTCTAACGCAATCACTGGCTCGATTGATTTAGGGCAGGTCGAAGATCTGCCAGTTATCGGCCGCGACATCTCGCAATTGTCCCGGATCGTTCCTGGCGCCGTTAGTAACGGGGGCTATACGACATGGAATGGGATGCCGCTGGCCGCCACGGGTAACAACATTGACGGCGTTATTGCGACAACCAGCCGAATGAAGTTCGGCGGCGCTTCGGAGCCTCTTGTCGAGGCGCGCATCGAGGACATGCAAGAGATGACCGTCCAAACCGACCAACTCAACACCAACACGGGGTTTGGACAGTCGAATTTCCAGGTTAATTTCGTGACTCGCCGCGGGAGCAACACGTTCCACGGGCGCCTTTTCGAAGACCATCGGAGTTCCGCGTTGAACGCGAATAGCTGGGTGAACGACGCCAGTGGCGCGGCGAAGCCCAAATACCACTTGAACGACTTTGGGGGAAGCATCGGCGGAGCGGCCATAAAGAACAAGTTGTTCTTTTTCGGCTCGTATGCCATGTCCAAGCAGCCTGGCTCTTATAGTACGAGTACGTCGACAACTTACAATCCCACAGGCGGGACAAATTTTCCGACTCAGGCGGCCCAGGCCGGTAACTTCCCGTGGACCGATTGTGATCCGGTCACAAAGGTATGCACAGCGCATACAATCAATCTGTATACGGACGTTGCGGCACCCGCGGGTCTGCCTTCCACGCCAAATGCAGTGACCACGGGTCTGTTCAACGCCATCAATGGCTCACTAAGCGCGGGGACAGTCACACCGACGGCACTGCCATATATCGACAACATCGTTTTCCCTGTGCAGTCTCCGGTCACGTATTGGCTCCCGACCGTGCGCGTCGATTACAACATCAACGACAACCTACGGATGTATGTTTCATGGAACATGACGAAGTGGAAGCAGCCCGGTGCAGGGGCACCGCCATTTCCGGGAGCTGCTTTCAAGAGCTATGGAGCTTCGAATCAATTTGAGTACTTTACCGCTGCGCTCGGCTTTGACTGGACGATCAAGCCGACGATCGTTAACCAGTTCCGAGGCGGGTACCTGTTCAATCTCGCGAAGTACAGTTACGACGCGAGCAATGGATATCTCAAACTACCGGAGGTCGACTGGCCAAGTTCGGTGGGTACTTCCGGCCAAGTCTTCAGCAACCTTCCAATCCAGACCTATTATCCGCTTGTGAACGCTGCGGACGATGTTTCGTGGCAGCTCAGCAAGCACCTTCTGAACTTTGGATTCTCCTACTATCGCGAGCAAGACCACTACAACAACGCGCCGGCGGGATTCCCCTTTGACGCTATCGGCTTGGTCACCGACGATCCGGCAACGACGGCGATTGAGAACTACTTTGCGACCAACTTCCCGAATGCCACGGCGACAGACCGATCCAACGCGGAAGACCTGTACGCGGTCTTGCGGGGCAGGATCAGCGGCGTTAGCCCGGGCGGCGCAGGCTTTCCGTATGATGTTAAGTCGGGAAAATACAGCACGACGGTGAGCGGTTACAACCTTAACGAGCTGCAATCGGCTTGGGGGCTGTTTGGTCAAGATGCTTGGCGAGTGCGGCCGGATCTCACCGTGAATTTGGGACTTCGCTGGGATTTCACGGGTGACGACCACGACCTCACGGGCGCATATCACAGTGCCGACCCGGTTGGAATCTGGGGGCCCTCGGGGGTGAACAATATTTTCAAGCCCGGGGTTCTGACCAGCGACCCGGCTGGCCTAAACCCATCCTACGTAGGCAGAGTACATGTGTACAAACCCTGGAATGTCAGCCCACAACCCTCCATCGGCCTTGCCTGGAACCCAAGATATACCGACGGGTTGCTGGGAAAGATGTTCAGCGGGGGCAAGACGGTGGTTCGCGCTGGCTTTGCACTGCGCCGCTTTACTGAACCCTACCAGTTCTTCTGGAACTCGGCGTCGAACTCGGGGTATGCATTCTATCAAGCCTTTAACCTAAGTCCGGTCACGCCCGGCGCACCGCTTCCAGCGCAGGGAGGGTACTATGCGGGCAGTTATGAGTTGGGCATGCCGCAACCAGCACCCTACACGCTGAGCCCTGCGACCTACCAAAATGTCATTCCTGAATCCAATGAAACCTTTTTCGGTTATTGGACCGGGGTGAACGGCATCAATCCCAACATTCACCAGCCCTACGTGGAGTCCTGGAACCTGGGCATTCAGCGTGAAATCAGCCAGAATAGCGTCATCGAAATCCGCTACCAAGGGAACCGCAGCGTTCACCAGTGGGTCAAGTTGAATCCGAATGAGGTGAACATTTTCGAGAATGGATTCCTGGCTGAATTCAAGCTGGCGCAACAGAACTTGGCAATTAACCAGGCGAACGGGAACGGGAATACCTTCGCATACAGCGGGTTGGCCGGGCAGTCTGCCTTGCCGATTCTGACTGCCGCCTTTACGAACCCGGGCGGTTTGGACCCGGCAGGGTTCACCAACGGGACGTTTGTCAATTACCTAATGAACGGTCGTGCGGGGGACTTCGCAAGCGACCTGGCAGCGTCTTCTACTTATCTCTGTAATCTGATCGGAAGTGCGAATTTTTCTCCTTGCGCCCTAAACGGAGTAGCGAATCCAGGGCACGGCTACCCGATTAACTTCTTCCAAGCCAACCCGTACAATGCGGGCAAGGCGACTGGCTACCTGACGGATCCCGGCTTTGGCGACTATCACGCCCTTCAGGTGGATTGGCGTCAGAGACCGTGGCATGGCATGCAGTTCGACGTCAACTACACTTGGAGCCATACTTTGGGCGTTGAGCCCGGGAATACCTGGACAGGTGCATTCAGGCTGTTCTCCATGCGCGACCTGCGGTTGAGCTACGGGCCAACACTCTTCGACGTTCGGCATACCTTCCATGCCAATGGCACGTACGACTTGCCATTCGGCAAGGGTCAGGCTATGGCCAACCGCGGAGGAGTCGTCGACAAGATCGTGGGAGGCTGGAACATTGGAACCATCGTAACGTATCAGACGGGCCTGCCTTCCCAATTGATCGGCGGATTCCGCACGACCAATGGTCCCAGTTCCACTCCCTTTGGTGATGCGCTGGGCGACGGCGGCGTTGTCCTCAATGGCATCACGGTTTCGCAACTGCAAAATTCGGTGGGCGTATACTCCGCCCCAGGGCATACTTATGCGTTCGGATTTGATCCGACGAAGAGGTCTCTGCTTTCGGCCAACACGACTGCCGGAGTATCGACTGGGAACCCGTATATCTTTGGCCCGCATGAATTTTTTCAAGACCTTGCCATTACTAAGGCATTCCGCATCCGAGAAAACCTGCGTTTCACTTTCCAATCAGAATTTGAAAACGTGTGGAATCACCCGGTTTGGGGCAGCCCCAACACCAATGTCCGAAGCTCGAGCTTCGGACATAGTAGCGTGATTCGAACCTTTCAGAATGGATTGTTGAGACAAGGTGAACGCCAGATCGGGTTCCGCGCCAATCTTGAATTCTAGGGTTGACTGACCCCACACCCCGGTTAGTGGCGCATTCGCTGGCTCGCTCATAGGCCAGCGAATGCGTTTTGTCGGGGCACATGTCTAGGGTCCTGACTTATAGGTCCTTGCGGAAATACGCCAGCTTCAGGAGCAAAGCCCGCAGCAAACACGGCGCTAAACGCGGAGCTGAGGCCTTCCGCTTCTTGAAAACCGCGCAACGAGTTTCTGGCTCGGGGCACAAGCGGGAGTTTTTGCGTCCTTGAGGTTGCTATAATCATCCGGAGCCAGGAATTTAGTCGTGCCGCCACGAAGCACCGATATTCGAGTCATCTACGCCCTGATTTTTTCTGCGCTCCTATTCCTGCCCATTTCTTCCGCGCAAACGCAGAGTCCGGTCCGAATCCCTACAACGGAAGCGCAGGCCGCACAACTCCATGACGCGGGGGCCGAAGCCGAGCTCAGAGAGGGAATAAGACTCACGCGGCAGGGCCGGTTCCACGACGCGATTCCCCATCTTCTGGCAGCGCAGGGCCACGTCTCGAATGGATTCGCCGCGGACTTCAACCTGGCTCTGTGCTATGTGGCAACGGGGCAGAATCAGGCGGCCATTGCTATATTACAGAGCCTTGTAAACTCGGGGCGCGCGACTGCTGCCGTTGACAACCTGCTGACGCAGGCGTTGATCGGCGCGTCGCGGATTGAGGAGGCAACCACGGCTTTCGAGCATGCCGTAGCCCTCGACCCCAAAAACGAAAAACTCTATCTGCTTGTGGCCGATTCCTGCATGGACCATGGATCGTACGACTTCGGTCTCAAGGTGGCGTCTACGGGCCTCCAGCATTTGCCGAAGTCCGCGCGTTTGCATTATGAACGAAGCATTCTGCTTTCCTTTCTGGACCAGCCCGATGCCGCAAGGAAGGACCTTCAAGCGGCGAGCGAACTGGCGCCGGGCACAGCGCTTTCCTTTCTTGCTCAGGCCCAGGAAGGGCTCCTGAACGCGGACATGGCTCAGGCCGTCAGCGCGGCTCGCGAAGGCCTGCAAAGGGAGCCAGGCAATTACATTCTGCTGACAATCCTCGCGCAAGCGTTAATGCGCCAGGGGGTCACTCCCGCCCAGCCGGAGTTTGCCGAAGCGCGAACTGCTCTCGAGAAATCCATTGCGGAGCGGCCCGAATACTCCGTTTCGCAGCTCGCTCTCGGGCAACTCGAATTGATGGCTGGACGGATCGACGAGGCTGTGAAGCATCTGAGCAAAGCGCGCCAACTCGCTCCCGACAATCCTGCCGTGTATTCCCACCTTGCGGCGGCGTACCGGCGGCGCGGAGATCTCGAGCAAGCGGAGAAGGCGCTAGCCGTTCTGGCGGGCCTCAATCATCAGCAGGCTGCGAAGTACAAAGTCGATCCCCCGGATCACAAGGGCAGCTATATTGGTTCTTCGTCCAAACAATGATTGACTCGGGCGTAGACTGCGTCCCACTCATCACCCCGGACCTCTTCTCAACTACGATCCTTGTACTCAGCCACGATCTCGAAGCTCTTCGCCTTTCGCGTCGGGACCGCGACGGTATCGTCATGAACTCCCGAGAAATTGGCCGGTTTGCCGTTGACTGATGCGGACGTCAACGCGTAGTTGCTGGGCACGCGGAACTTCACCTGAATTTCGCCCGGCGATGCCGCTTGTGCGAGCGCTACATGGGCGACGACGTGTTTCTTTTCCGGCGCAGCCCGCGTGGTGAAATCCACGCGTCCCCAGCGCGTGGGTGCCTGCTGAATCTTGACCTCCTTGCCCGAGGCGACCCATTCGCGCGGAAGGCCCTTTCCGAAGTACAGCTTGTCCACGTCGGAGTCTTCCAAAACGAGCATCCAGCGCACCAGCAGAGGAATTGTCTGCTGCGCAGGAATGCAGAAGATGGCCGTCCCGCCCGTGATTCCCGAAACTTCGCCGGCAACCCAACTGCCGCGGGTGTGGTCGTGGAAGCGATGCGCGTAGAGGAAGAGCAGGTACTCTTCGATGCGGTCGAGCCGCAAAAGCATCTGCGCATAGCCATAGGAGATGAAGCCCAGAATGTCGCGGCCGGTCGGATGAGGACGCTCGACGTTTGCCACGATGCCGATGGTCGTGGCACCGTACGCGCGCATGCAGTCGATGACGACGTTCGCGAGTTTGGGAGGCAGTACGTCCGCCTGCAGCAATTCCGCGTAAGCCCTGTGCGCCCATTGCTGTGGGCTGGGCCGCTCCTTCTCCATTGATTCCCAGAACGTCTGCGTCGCGCCAGGGAAAATTCCAATGTATGGAGGATTCATGTCGCTACGAACGCTTTTCTCCATGCTCGCAACGACTGCGTCCTGAAGAGACTTGCTCCGCCTGCGCCACTCCTGCTCCCGGCGTTGTGAGGCAGCGGAGCCGCCGCCGTGGATCGACGGCCACACCGCGGCGATGTCCCTGAGTCCCCGAGCAGCGTAAGCGTTGTTGGCGAAGTAGGGAAGCCACCACGTCGATGGCGTAGGCGCCAGGCACGAATCAGACTCGCTCCAGCCGTGAATCAAGCCGTACCCGGGATCGCTCACCGGCAGCTTCAAGCTTTCGTCGTGAAGCTGCGTCAGAATTACCGCGGTCGCCTCTATTTTCGCCCGGTGCTTCAATAGCAGTGCTGCGTCCCGCGTGTAGTTGAAATAGCGTGCAAGCAGAGAAAGCGTCATCCCAAACTGCGCGGTTTCGGGCCCGCGCATGTTGTTTACGCCCTTGGCGTCCACGAAATCGGTGAAATAGTTGTCGATAATTTGCCGAGCCGGCGCGAAGCGGCCCCACTCGAGATTGGTGTAAGTGGACATCGTGAAGATGTCTTGGAAGCCGTCATATTCGGGGCCGTAATAATCGCGGTCCACCGCCCCGTATTTTGGATACACGCCGCCCGGGCGGACCATCAATTCCTTTGCGAACGCGTGCTTGGACATGTCCGTCCAGACGTTTTGCGGAAGGGATGTGGCCGCGAAATCCGCAAGCAGCCTCTCCCAGTACTCTGCGAAAACCAGAAGCGCGCGGTAGAACGCCTCCGGCGCGGGATCCTGACGCGCTGGAGGAAACGCAGGATAGCTGTAGCCGTAAACGGCTTTTGTAATTTTGCCGTTCTCAATGAGGGCCGTGCGGTGCCAGGTCTGTACGATAAACCTGTCGCGCGCTTCCACATCCCCGAAAACGAGCAGCTCGTAGTAAGTCGAATCGGACTTCTCGAGAACTTTGCGCACGGCGGGCATCCATCCGCCCAGAAGGCCGTCGTAGCGTTTTATCGCCATCGCATTGTTCAGTTCGGGGAAATACTGGCCCGGGTGATAGGTCCGGGTGCTGCCCGGCGGGTAGACGGGCATGGTGTCGAAACATTCCTTCGTGCCAACGAAAGCATCCCAGCGATACCGTCCGAAAGGATTGTTCCCTTCCCTTGCTGAACCTTGCGGCGGCGCAGCAAGTTTCACGGTCTCTGGATCCGGATCGCCTTTTTCGAGCAGCTTATCGGCCAGAAGGTCGCGAGCAGTTGTTCCAATTTCGTCGAGCTTCAATCCGAGATGCGGAGTTGTGGCTTCGTCGAACGCAGCTTCCGCGCTCTTCGTCAGAATCTTAGCCACACCTTGCGAAGACTTGAAGACAAGAGAGCCGTCGCGACTCCTCAAATCTTCGTAGACCTTCCACACTGTCGGGCCAATCTTGAACTGACTGACCAGCATGTAACCCTCGATATCGACCTCACCGCGGTGCACAGATGGCTGCGGATCGGGCACCGCGGATCGTTTCGCGAAGTCTGCGGCACTCGCGTTGTTCACTAGGTCTTGAAGAGCAGCAGTGGTGGCAGCCAGGTTCTGCAGGAATTTGCGTCGATCCATTTTTTCTCTCCGTTTGCGAGCAGCGAAAGGCTCTTTCTCGAAACTCCGGCCTAGTTCCGGCCTGCGGACTCCTCAGGCGGTGCTTGTTCGATCTCAAAATTTTCCGGCGGGGTGACTCCCAAAAGATGCTGGACGAAATAGTCCAAGCGCCTGCGGACCAGATAGAGGTTTCGTCCCTCGCCGTGATACATGTTCGGCACCAGCAACATGTCGAAATCCTTGTTGGCTTTGATCAGGGAATCCACGAAGCGCATGGTTTCGACTGGATTCACGTTGTTGTCCACGTCGTCGTGAACGAGCAGAAGATGCTAGTTTAGAGGCACCGCTCGAAGAGCGGCCGTGACCGGTACCTAGTGCGCGGCGCCAGCTTGTTTCGATTCGGACAATTGGATGAGAGCCGGGAGCACCTTTCCATAGTCCACGTTCTGAGGCTGGCCGAAAGCAAAGTAAATCTTGCTGTAGAACGAATACAGTTCGTCGTAAACACGCTTCGACGAAGGCTCCGGTTGAAATACTTTGTATTGCGGGCAGACCGCGTCCTGCGCCTCTTCAACCGTCTTGAACGTTCCCGCGGCAAGAAACGCAAAGATCGCCGACCCGAGACTGACGACGCTTCCCGCGGGAACGAGAACGGGCCGCCCTAGAACATTGGCGTATACCTGATTCAGGACGTCGTTCTTTTGCGGAATGCCGCCGGCGTTGATGACGCGGCGCACGGTGACCCCGTTTTGCTCCATGCGCTCGAGAATGACACGCGTGTGCAAGGCGGTGCCTTCGATGGCCGCGAACAATTCGTCCTGCGAGGTGGTTTGAAGGTTCCAGCCAAAGGTGATGCCGCGCAAGTTGGGATTGACCAGAACCGTGCGGTCGCCATTGTCCCAGGTGATGCGCAGCAAGCCAGTTTGGCCGGCGCGATACTTTTCCAGTCCCTGGCTGAGACTCTTTACGTCCGTTCCGGCGCGCGTGGCGATGGCCTGGAAAATATCGCCAACCGCGGAAAGCCCGGCCTCGATGCCGGTGCGTTTGGGGTGCACGCTTCCCTCGACGACTCCGCAAACGCCTGGAACTAAACGAACCGACGGAGTGATGCCGATAATGCAGGTGGAGGTGCCGACGACGTTGACGATGTCTTCGCTGCGGCAGCCGGCCCCTATCGCGTCCCAATGAGCGTCAAAAGCACCCACAGGAATGGGGATCCCCGCTTTCAAGCCAAGCTGTTTCGCCCACTCTGCCGACAAATGACCGGCAAGGTGATCCGAGGTTGCGTATTCACCGTCCAGTTTCTCGCGCACACCTACTAGCAACAGGTCTACTTTGGCCAGAAATTGCTCCGGGGGCAGGCCGCCAAGCGAGGCGTTCCACATCCATTTATGCCCCATGGCACAAATACTGCGTTTGACCTTCTTCGCGTCCGTGATGCCGCCGAGCGTCGCCGCCACCATGTCGCAATGCTCGAACGCAGAAACAAACTCGCCGCGCTTGCCGGGATTATGGCGCAGCCAGTGGAGCAATTTTGAGAAGCCCCATTCTGAGGAATAAACGCCGCCACACCATTCGATGGCTTCGAGCTTTTCGCGGTGCGCGGCTTCGGTGATTTCCGCGGCTTCGGCCTTGGCGCGATGGTCGCACCAGAGGTAGTAGTCGTCGAGCGCCTGGAGATTTTTCCCCACGGGAACCACCGAGGAACCCGTGGTGTCTAGCGCAATGGAGAGGACTTGATCGCCCCTTACACCTGCTTTTTCGAGCGCTTCGCGCGTGGCAGTGGTCAAGCCCCGCATGTGGTCGGCATGCGATTGCGTGGCGAATTCGGGATCTTCGCGTTTGCGGTGCAGAGGATACTCGGCCACGGCAGAAGCAAGTAAGCCGCGTTCGCTATCCACCAGCGAAACGCGCACGCTCAAAGTTCCGAAATCAACGCCGGCAACAACGGCCATTCCGTTTCTCCGACAGAAAACCGACCGTCAAATCGCAAACAACAAAAGCAAAACGTTAGCTCTCTCGTCTTGGATAATACTTCACGCAATAAACCAGGCCCAGAACCACCAGAAGCCCGCCCCACCATACCGGTGCGTGCAGATTCGCGAGAACGGTCGCGGGCGGATGCGACCATTCCGCCAGTCCGCTCACCAGAATCAGGAATCCATATACCAGCAACAAAAGACCGACGAAAAACCAGATGGGAATGATGTGATGTCGCTCGCTCATAGCGTCTCACCAAAAAATAATTTGCAGAACTACCAGAACCAAAAGCGCCGCTGCGCCCCAAACTACAGGACGATGAAACCACCTCGTGTGTTCTTCGTGCACCACCTCGGTAAGCGCATAAACCAACCCTTTCAGCTCGTGATCCGGCTTCGGCTTGGTCAGGAGCGTCACGAGCACGGTAACCACCACGCAGGTGACGCAGGACCACAGCGCCTGATACATATCCTGCGCGAGCCCTTGTGCCCTAGGAGAAAGCGCGAACACACTCACCCAGTGGTGATCGAGCTTCATCAGCGTGAACATTCCGACCGAAGATAGCGTTCCCGCCAGCAGGCCCCAGAATCCCGCGGCGCGTGTCACACGTTTCCAAAGCATGCCGAGCAAAACCGTGCCGAACAGCGGCGCAATGAAAAATCCGAAAAGCGCCTGCACATAGTCCATGATGCTGGCAAAGTTCATGACCAGGTACGCGGTACCGATGCTCACAATGAGACCAATCAGCGTGCACCAGCGGCCCATAGAAACGTAATGTTGGTCGGGAGCCGCTTTGCGAATAAACGGGCGATAAATGTCATAGGTCCACACGGTGGCAAAAGCGCTCACGTTGCCGGCCATGCCAGCCATAAATCCCGCCACCAGCGCCGTGATTCCCAGTCCCAGCAAACCCGGCCCGCAATAGCGCGCGAGCATCAGCGGTAACACTTCGTTGTAGCTGTGTTGCCCGGCTTCTAAGCCGCTTGCAGGAAACAAGTGCATCGGCAGCACCGCCCGCGCCAGCAATCCCGGAAGGATGACAATCAGCGGGACGGCCATTTTGAAAAACGATCCGATAATGGGCGCCATTTTTGCCGAGCGAATGTCTCTGGCCGAAAGGACGCGCTGCACGACGAGGAAATCCGTCGTCCAGTAACCCATCGCCTGGACCGCGCCCAGTCCGAAGACGATGCCCGTCCAGTGGATGCCCATGGGATTGTCGGCAAACGAACGCATGGGCCCCCACATGTGAGTGAAATCCTGGCCGGGAAAGTTTTGGTGGATGCGCGCGACCATCCCGTGCCATCCGCCGGTTTCGACCATGCCGAGAATGGGAATGAGCAGCGCGCCAAACCAGATGAGGAAAAACTGGAGAACTTCATTGAAGATTGCGGAAAATAGCCCGCCCGCCGCAACGTAGATTCCCACGGTAAGAGATGAGACCCAGATGCTGAAGTTGATGTCCCATCCGAGCACGACCTTCATCACCACGGCCATGGCGTACATATTCACGCCGGACATGAGAATCGTCATAATCGCAAAGGTGACGGCGCTGAGCGCGCTGGCCTCGGAGCCGTAGCGCAGTTGCAGATAGCCCGGGACCGAATGCGTTTTTGAAATGTAGTAAAAGGGCATCATCACGACGCCGAGAAACACCATCGCAGGAATCGCGCCAATCCAATACCAGTGCGCGGCAAGAATGCCGTATTGATAGGCGGAACCCGCCCAGCCCAGCAGCTCGAGAGAGCCAAGGTTCGCCGAGACGAAAGCCAGGCCGGCGACCCACGCGGTCATCTCGCGGCCGGCCAGAAAGAAATCTTCGCCGGTCTTTGCGAATCGCTTCAGATAAAAGCCGATAGCCAAAACCAAAAGGAAATAGAAAGCGATGATGACAAGGTCGACTTTGGATAGATGCACGAGCGTCGTGGGAGCGCCCACGGCCATCATAGCAATCATTTTTTCTCCTTAGGCTGCCCGTAATAAGCATCTCTGCCGTGTTTTCTCAGAAAATGTTTGTCGTGCAGAGAGCGTCCGATGGCGCTCGCCTGGGAATTGATACCCAAAGTAAAGTAAGCCATGCGCGCGACGAATTCCAGGATAACGGCGTTGTGGGCGGATGTCCGCGGATCCGGCCCCCACGCAAACGGCGCATGATTGGCCACCAAAACCGCCGGAATCACGGAGTAGTCGATGTCGCGAAACGTGCGGACAATGGCGTGCCCGGTGTTCTCTTCGTAATTCTCCGAGATTTCGGTGTCTTTCAGTTCTACCGTGACGGGAACCGGTCCATGGAAGGAATCCGCGTGGGTGGTGCCAAAGCAAGGAATCGCTCGGCGCGCCTGTGCCCAGGCGGTCGCGTATTCAGAATGGGTATGGCTCACGCCGCCTATGCCGGGGAATGCTTTATAGAGAACCAAGTGCGTCGGCAAATCGGAAGACGGCCTCAGCTTGCCTTCGACGATTTTTCCGTCCAGGTCCGAGACGACCAGGTCCGCCGGCTTCATCCTTTCATAGGGAACGCCGCTCGGCTTGATGACCACGAGTCCCTTTTTCCGGGAAATGCCGCTGGCATTACCAAACGTGAAGAGCACCAGCCCCTTGCGGACCAGCTCAAGGTTGGCTTCCAGGACTTCGCGGCGAAGGTCAGGCAGCAGCATCGCTTCGGTGGGTAGGCTGCGGAGGGCTCGGCCTGCCAGGCTGAAGATTTTTTTTCCAAAACGGGCTTATATCGCTCGAGAATGGACAAACCAAGTTTCCGGCGGGCTCGGCAATTTGCGATAGGCTCATGGTAGCCGCAAATTCCCCTAAAAGATAGGCATCATCCTGCGCGTGACAATACCATGGCGAGCCCAGCCCTGCCAACTGCAAACGCTTGCAGAAAACAACCTCTGCAGGTCAAATGCGGGCTCGCGGAAGGCTTATGGCGACATGTCAGCGATCGGACGCTCCCGGCTATCCCTAATCTGCCGAGACCGACCGAGTAGGCCGGCGCGACCGGCCTAACCGTTGTTGACCCGTGATAGCATGAAGTGCTTCAGCAACTTGAAACGCTCGTGATCCTAGGGCCCATGAACTTCAACCGTCGCAGTTTTTTCCGACTCGGGGTGGGAGGCGCGCTGTTACTCGATCCCACCCGCTTGCTGGGACAGGGCGTTTCGACCCATACCGCCAAGCCCCTGGCAAGACCTGCGCCTTCCGGGCGCCCTTTCAACTCCCACTTCGTGGACGTGGCCGCCGCCGCGGGACTCGACGCGCCGGTGATCTATGGCGATGAACAAAGCAAAAAGTACATCGTGGAGTCCACCGGATGCGGGTGCGCCTTCATTGACTATGACAATGATGGGTGGATGGATTTGTTTGTTCTCACCGGCACGCGCCTCGCAGGCGCCCCCGACGGCACGACGAATCGGCTGTACAAGAACAACCGGGACGGGACATTCACGGATGTCACGGAGAAAGCGGGTTTGCACTGGCTCGGATGGGCATGTGGAGTCTCGATCGGAGACTATAACAACGACGGCTTTGACGACATATTTTGCACCAATTTTGGACAGAACACGCTGTACCGCAATAACGGCGACGGAACTTTCACCGATGTGACCAAGGCGGCTGGCCTTTGGAACGATCAACAAAGGTTTGGGGCCGGCTGCACCTTCGTGGACTACAACCGTGACGGACACCTGGATCTGTTCGTTTCCAATTACGTTCGGTTTTCGTTTGAAAACGCCGCCGCTCCCGGCGACAACCCTAACTGCCGGTGGAAAGGAGTCCCGGTTGAATGCGGCCCTCGGGGTTTGGCGACCGGCAAGCATTCTCTTTATCGGAACAATGGCGACGGGACATTCACCGATGTAACGCAACAAGCTGGCATCTCACGAGTCACGCCCACTTACGGCATGACTGTGGTTGCGGCGGATTTTGATGAAGACGGATGGCAAGATATCTACGTCGCCTGTGACTCCACTCCCAGTCTTCTTTTTATGAACAATCATGATGGGACTTTTCGCGAAGAAGGAGTCATACGCGGCGTGGCGCTGAGCGACGATGGTATGGAGCAGGCGGGTATGGGGGTGGGGGTCGGCGATTACGATCTGGACGGGCATCTTGACATCTTCAAAACACATTTTGCGGACGACGCTAACATCCTTTATCACAACGATGGGAAGGGCAACTTTGAGGACGCCACGGGGTCCTCGCGTCTTGGTGTGGAAACCCGTTACGTGTGTTGGGGAGCAGGAATCGTCGACCTCGATAACGATGGGCTTCCAGACCTCTTCATGGTTACCGGCCACGTTTACCCTCAAGTGGAGCGCACACTGCCCCAATACCCGCATAAAACGCCCCGCGCCCTGTTCAGGAACTTGGGCAAAGGTGTCTTTGAAGAACTCACCGAGGAAGCGGGGCCGGGTGTAGCGGCGGCACACTGCAGCCGGGGATGCGCATTCGGGGACTTCGACAACGATGGCGACGTCGACATCCTGATTATCAACCTCAACGAGCCTCCGTCGCTCTTGCGCAATGACCTCGGCGGAAAGTCCAATTGGATCAAAGTGAAGCTGGAAGGCACAAAATCCAACCGAAGTGCCATTGGAGCCAGGGTGCTCGTCCACTATGGAGGCAAAACCCAGGCGCAAGCGGTGTTAAGCCAATCCAGCTTTTATTCCTGCAACGACCCTCGCTTACACTTCGGTTTGGGGAACTCTACTGCGGCCGACATCGACGTGTACTGGCCAAGTGGGCTCCATGAAACCTTCAAACAAGTCAAGGTGAACCGGCTCATCACGATCAAGGAAGGGTCGGCCTAGTACCGAGTCGCGGGATCGTCCAAGACATAATGCCGCAACCAGGCAGGGCTTCATCAAGATAAATGCCTTACTTGAAAAATACCTTTGGTGTTTTCCTCTTAGAATAACGATTTCCCACTTGACTCCGCGACAGGAAGGGGCTACAACCTAGGCCCATATGGGGTGCCTGTGGATCTTCTCGTGAGTATCAGTTCTTTTGATTCAAGTGTCCCCGTAACAAGTGGCGGCGGCGGCAGGTGCGTCCGCGCGGCGACGGTTACGGACTTTAGACAACTTCTGGGTGGGAGGCAAGAAATGCCAAATCTGAGAAAGCTTGTATTCGCATCTCTGTTGGCGATGGCGTTTCTGGCGTTCATCGCCGCGCCAGGGTGGGGCCAGAACGTGTATGGAACCATCGCGGGAACGGTTACGGATAGCAGCGGCGCTGCCATTGCCAATGCGACCGTCACACTTACGAATCTGGATACCTCGGAAAAGCACAACATGGAGACTGACGCATCCGGTTATTATACCTTCGTGAACATTTTGCCCGGCCGCTACAAGGTGGAGGTCGAAAAGAGCGGCTTCAAGAAAGTTGTGCGCCAACCGATCATCGTAGAAATCGAAAGCGGCTTGAAAGTGGATATCACTCTGCAAGTCGGAGCGCAAACGGAAACCGTCGAGGTGAGTGCCGAAGCGCCTCTGCTTCAACCGGAAACGAATTCACTCGGGCAAGTCGTGGAACAGCGAAATGTCACCGAGTTGCCCCTGAACGGCCGCAACCCATTGGCGCTCGTATCGCTGGTGCCAGGCGTGGTCCCACAAGGCCAGCCGTCGGCGGGAAATTCTTCGACCAGCAATCCGGTCGGAGCGAACCCGTTCGCTCTAGGTGATTTTCAGGTTGGCGGAGGCATGGCTGGGCAAAGCCAGATCCTAATTGACGGTACGCCTACCAATGGGGCGTACCTGAACGTTGTCACGGTGATCCCGAGTCAGGATGTCATTGAGGAATTTAAAGTCCAGACCAACAATCTCGGGCCCGAGTATGGCCGCTTTGCAGGCGGCGTCATCAATCTCTCGACAAAGTCCGGCACCAACACTTTCCATGGTTCCGGGTTTGAATTCCTGCGCAACAGAGTGCTGAACGCCAACGACTTCTTCGCCAACAGCAGCGGCATTGCGCGTCCTCCGTTCACGCAGAATCAGTTTGGCGCCAACGTCGGAGGCCCAGTTCTCAAAGACAAGCTGTTCTTCTTCTCCGCTTATGACGGCTTCCGGCAGCGCAAGGGAAGTATCTTTCAGACGTGGGTTCCCACTGCGGCCGAACGTGGCGGAGACTTTTCACAAATTGGGTCAAGCAACCTTAGCTCCGTGCTTCCCGTTTACGATCCAAAAACCAGTGGTGTGGGAACAAACCCTGCTTGCAACGGAACCAACAGCATCTGCAGGACGCAAATCTCCTTCAACGGGAAAGCGAACGTCATTGATCCCGCTCGCCTCGATCCCACTGCCGTTGCGCTTTTGTCTTACTTCCCGATGCCCAATCAGACGAACAACCCTAACGGCAATTTTGCGACAGCTTATAGCACGGGCGGGGACGTGGACCAGTACACCGAGCGCATTGACTATAGCCTAAGCTCCAAACAGAGAATCTACGGACGTTACACGCATAACCATATCTTGTCGCTTCCTGACGCTCCGTTTAGCCAAATCTGCACGGACCGCTGCACCGAAGACACCAGGGCACATCAGGTTTCCCTGGGTGATACCTACGCGTTCTCACCCAAGACGATTTTGGACGTGCACATTGGCTACACGCGTTACGTCTATTTGCGTACGCCGCTGAGCCAAGGCATCGACTTGTCCAAGTTTGGTCCGAACTGGAAGGCGTTAACTCCACAGATGACTTACACGCACATCCCGCAGGTGTGCGTCTCGAATAACTCAGGGGACAATCATTGGGGCGGTGGCTGGTGCGCTCAGGGAACGGGCAGCGGTATCGGCGCGTGGGACGACACTCTCAGCATCAATCCCACGATCTCTCACATCATGGGTAAGCATAATCTAAAGGCCGGGTTTGAGTTTCGTATGCTCCGGAACAACTACTACCAGAGCAACAATCCGGCCGGCCTCTTGCAATTCAACGCTAAGATGACTGCTGCCAACCCTAGCGATCCTACTAACCCCAACGCTGGGGTCAACGGTTCAACCGGGAACGGTTTTGCGTCCTTCCTGCTCGGGTATGGCGATAGCGGCAGTTTCGTTGAGCCAGCCAGAACAGCCGACCAGAACCTTTACAAAGCCTTCTACGTGGGCGACACCTATCAGTTGACCCGGAAGCTCACCTTGAATTTGGGACTTCGCGTGGACCTGCAAGGGGACTGGACGGAGCGGTTCAATCGCATCGTCGCGTACAACCCGACGGAAGCCAGTCCACTGCTAACGATTGACCCCGCGTTGGCGAGCACAGTCAACCCCGCAACTGGGCAAACGTTCTCCAATCTGAAGGGTGGCTATGACCTGGTAGCCTCGAACCGCCACTCGAGCCGGTCGGCATTTCCCGACTGGAACCATGCAGAACCACGTCTTGGAATTTCGTACCAGTTCGACAAAAATACGGTGATCCGGACTGGGTATGGAATCTTTTATTTGCCGGTAGACGTGCGGTGGAATGATGCTCCGCATAACCTGTTCATCAACTCCTTCTCGACACCTTGGCAAACTGCGCAGTCGGATGGAGTTACACCTCTGAATCCGTTGTCCAATCCTGAACCGCTTGGAATCATTCCACCCTTCGGGAGGAATCAAGCTTTGATCGATGTGCAGGGGAATGGCAACGAAGCGGCCCTGCCGAATAATCCTGCACCCTACGCGCAGCAGTGGAACTTCGACATCCAACGCCAACTCCCTGGCAATACGCTGTTTGACATCGCTTACGCCGGGTCCAAGGGCACCCATTTGCCCATGCATGATCAGAACCTCAACCAGATGCCGGATCAGTTTCTACCCTCCGGTGCCCCCAGCGCCGCGAATACTGCAATAATCAATTCCCTGACGAAAATTGTGCCCAACCCGTTCGCTGGGAACTGCACAGGCTGCACGGGGCCCTTGCAATCCGGCAGTATGGGCACGGTTGCGACCGTAAAGCAAGGTCAGTTGATCTTGCCATTCCCGCAGTTCGATGGTGTGGCCATGGCCGAGCCTGACAACCGCGATTCCATCTACCACTCGATGCAGCTGAAGGTACAAAAGCGCTTCTCCGCCGGTGCGCAGGTGCTTGCCAGTTACACCGTCTCCAAACTCATCGACAATACCAACTCCGAAATCAATTGGTTGGAAGCCTCTCCGGTGAGCTGGAACGACGCTAATCCAAACAATCTCCGCAGCGAGCGCAGCCTGGATGCCTTCGACGTTCCGCAGCGCCTGGTTCTCGCAGCCGTTCTGGACTTGCCGTTTGGGCGGGGCAAGAAGTATGCAAGCAACGTGAACGGAGTTGCCGATAAGCTGGTCAGCGGGTGGGGAATCGACACCATCGTCACATTCCAGCGTGGCTTCCCGATCATCATCGGCGGGTGCCCGGGGCCCCTCAGCAACTCCGGCATTCCCAACACGGGCTGCGCCCGACCGGTCAGAACCGCGTTGTCGCATTTGACCTCGGGTTCTCTCAATCAACGGCTGACTCAATGGTTTGACACTTCTGTATTCACTAAGGGCACCGACTTCAGCTACGGCACCGATTCGCGTACCGAGCCCAACATTCGGACCGATGGCGTGAAGAACTTTGATTTTGCCTTCTTCAAAGATACAAAATTCGGTCCTGACCAAAGACTTGGAGCACAGTTCCGGGCTGAGTTCTTCAACGGCTTCAATCATCCGCAATTCAATCCACCTGATTCCGGCTGCTGTGGAGGTTCGAGCTTTGGGCGAGTATCCAGCCAATACAACCTTCCACGCCTCATCCAGTTCGCGTTGAGGTTCACGTTCTAACGTTTCTGAATTCTGGCCTTCTGACATCAGAGCCGGGCGGCTTCCCCGCCCGGCTCTGACATTTTTGTAATCTCCAGTTCCCTCTCCTGAATGCCCTCGCTTAAAATTCTCTTTCGTATGAGTTGCCTGAAGAAAGCCCCGAGAAGACTGTCTCGTTTCATCACGAAGCCCCGCCCCCCTGTCATCCTGAGCGGAGCGACCCGGCCTTTTCTTGCGCACCTTTTTTGTGCGCCTGGTCGCGTAGCGAAGAATCTCTCCTCGCTTCGCTCGGCTTTTCGAAAACCCAGCGTGGCTTTTGCCCTTCTCCTTGCTGTCTCGTCGATTATTCCGGCTCGCGTATCCTCGCAAACATCTGAGGCCCAAATTGAGCAATCCTTTCGCGCCGGCCAGCAAGCCCTCAAGCAGGGCGACTTCACTCATGCCGCCGAGGATTTCAAAAAAGTGCTGGCTCTCGACCCAAGCTTGGTCGAGGCGGAAGTCAACCTCGGCCTCGCTTACCAGAGCCTGTTCGAATACGACTTGGCGGTGCGCCACCTGGCGAAGGCTCTTCGCAAAAGGCCGAACCTGCTTGGCCCCACGGTCATTGTCGGAATGGATTACCTCAAACTAGGCTCGCCGGAGAGGGCCATTCCCTTCCTTCAACATGCCCTCAAGCTCGATCCTTCGAATCGCGATGCCCGTCAAGCCCTGGCTTCGTCTTACCTTGGCCAACAGGACTTCCGAAACGCGGCCGAAGAATTCCGCCAGATTGCAACCTTTGATTCCGACAAGGCCGAAGCCTGGTTCAAGCTCGGTCACGAATATCTCGACCTGTCTGCGCGTCTGGCATTTCGGGGAGCCCGTTTATACCGCGAGTCGGCTTGGGGGCACCGTTTTCTTGGTGATCTTTTGTTTCAGCGCGACCGTTGGGAGGATGCGGTAAAGGAGTACCAGAAGGCGCTCAGCGCCGATCCGCGGCAGTCCGGCCCGCATACCTCACTGGGGCAAACCTATCTCCACGCTGGGAAACTCGACGAAGCCGAAAAAGAATTCCACCTGGAGCTTCAGCTCGATTCGTCGAATGAGTTGGCATGGATCGCGTTGGCGAACTTGCAACTCACCAAAGGCCAAGCCACCGCAGTCCTAGAATCCCTGTCAAAAGCTTGGGAAATCTCCCCTGAATTTTTGAATGGGCAACGGAGCTTTCCTTCGACCGACCTGCCTCCAGAATCGGCGAAGGCTTCCGTGTCTCGCCTGCAGAACGAGCCAGACGGAGCGCCGAAGCATTTTTTGTTGGCGGCTCTTTACGCTGCCGCAAATGAAAACGCTCTTTCCGACAGCGAATGGAAATCCTTCGAGGCCGGCTTTTCGGCGTGGCAACAAGCGCAAAATGCGCCGCCCCACTCGAACGCCACTTCGAGCGGCGACGCCTGCAGAACTCATCACTACTCTCGCTGCATCGATTTGTTGCAAGCGCGAAAGCCTCTGACCGATTCGGAGCGGCTGCTCTTGGGAAAAACGCATTTCGCGTTGCAGCAATACGAACTTGCAGCCGATGCATTGGGGCAGGTGCAGGGCGTCACCAGCGAAAATGCCGAAGCGAGCTACTGGCTGGCGCGCACCTACCAGGCGCTGGGGGCTGCGGCGTACGCGCAACTCGAGCAATCTTTTCCCAACTCCTGGCGCGCTCACCAACTTCACGCGGAAGGCCTCGCCCTTCGTCAGGATCCCGACGGTGCTATCAAAGAGTATCAGACAGCGCTGGAGTTGCGTCCTGGCGAGGCAGAACTTCACGAAGCGCTCGGGCAACTTTACCTCGACAATCACTCTGACGGTGATGCGCAGAGTGAGTTGGAGCGCGCCCTGGCACTCGATCCTTCGCGCACGCACGCGCTTTATCTTCTGGGGCGCCTTTACGTGCAGAACCGCGACAACGAAAGGGCCGTACCCTATCTCCAGCGCGCTTTGCTGCTACAACCTGATTTGGCGGAAGCCAGCGAGTTGCTAGGAACGGCGTACGTGCGCCTGGGACAGTTTGCGAATGCCGTCCCGAGGCTCGAAAAGGCGGCTCCACGGGATCATTACGGGAACGTCCACTATCAGTTGTATTTGGCCTATCACAAACTCGGCCGAAACGAACTCGCAAAGAAAGCCTTGTCACGCTCGCAAGAACTCCGTCGCAGCTCGCTGGAACGCGACCAGGCGCTGATTTTGGGATCTCCGCAGCCGCAACCCGACCCACAATGAAAGTTAAACAAACTTTCCCGCCGAAGCGGGAACCTCGACTCAGTGAGAGTTCGCCGGACCGTGCCAGCGAAACGTGGCGACGGCGCCGCCCCCTAGCTTGTAGCTGGCGTACTTCCCTGCCCATGCAATGTTGAATGTCGCGACCGAGCCGCCGCTGTTCAACACCAACAAGACGAGCGAGCCGTCGGGATTGCGAAACGCCACGTCCTCGAGGCTGCCTTGGTCGAAGGTGTTGGATTCGACGCGATACGCGCCCGGCGCGACAAACTTGCTTGCATGGGCCAAGGCGGTGTAATCCACTGTCGGCGCTATTTGCGAAGGCTCGGAGGCATGATTCACGGCGATGACGCCACGGCAGTTCGTGCAGCCTCCGAGAAACGGCTCATGATTCTGATCGAGAGCGAGGTTCCAGAGCACCACGCTCCTGGCCCAGTTCCGCGTCGCGCCAATCACCAGATGGACTTGTTGCTCGAGAAGATCTCCCTTTTGCCAATCGCCGCCGGAGCATTCGGTGAGCCAGATATCTTTGTCAGGAAAGCGCTCGTGCAATTCGTTTTGCGCGGTGACGTTTCCGCCGTAACAATGGGTCGCGGTGCCAGCCGCAAAGGCAGCGGCTTTCCGAGTGCTTAGCACCTCAATCGGGTATTCGATTAAATCCCAATTGTGGTCGAAGACCATAATTTTTGTTTTCAGGTGTTCATCGCGAAACGCGGGCCCAAGATAAGTTGCCAGAAATTCTGCTTGCTCGGGCGCGGTCATATTCATGCCGGGATAGTTATTCGGCACGTACATCGGTTCGTTTTGCATGGTGACGGCGTAGATGGGGACGCCGGCGGTCTCATATTCCTCGACGAACCGGACGAAGTATTTCGCGAGCGGCGAATACGCGGATGGCAAAAGGGCGCCCCGGATCATGGAGCCGGAGGTTTTCATCCAGCCGGGTGGGCTCCAGGGCGAAGCGATGATCTTCAGGCTGGAATTCAAGGCAAGGGCTTCGCGGAGAAGCGGGATGATGTAGGCGCGATCGTGATCGATGGAGAAGTGCTTAAGATCGGGATCGCCAGGACTAAGGGGCTGTCCCTGGGGCAAGTCGTCGTAACTGTAAACGGAAAGCGCAAAATCGCTCGCGCCCATGGGCTGGCGCAGGACGCTCAGGCCGATACCCTTGCTCGGACTGAAAAGCATCTCGACGGCTTCCTTGCGCTGAGCCTCGGTGAGCTTGTTCCAGAGCAGCCATGAAGAAGAATCCGTGAGTGAGGCGCCGAAACCATCGATCTGCTGGAACTTCACCGCGTCGTTCACCGTGATCGTGAGATTTGGCGCGCGCGCTGTGCCGAAGGTCAGGGCCGGCTTCTCCTGTAGCGTCTCATGCTGTTCTTCGGAGGACTCAACAACTTCGATACGGGGAGCCTCGTTCGGTGATGCGGTTTTCTGTTGCGCGATAGACTCTGGCAACATCACCAGCAGGATAAACGACAGGCCAGCGGCGAACGGAAATCTAGTTAACAATGACAACCCACCACCCCTTGGATTCTCGCGTAAGTGTTGATTCTAGGAACAGCGCAAAAGCAGAACCAGCATAACCCAGAGGCGAGTCTCCGACTATTGAGGATTCCGAGGGGCGGATGACGGTGCCGCGCTCTGGCCGGAAGCTTCTCGCTTTTTCTTGAGACGCCCCTGCATTCTTTGAGTTTCTTCGTCCTTTAGTCGTTGGAAAGTAGCAAAAGCTTTTTGAGCATCTTCGACGCGGTGTAGCCGCCGGTAAACAACGCCGAGTTGATACCAAGCCTGCTGGACGATCTCCGGATCGGTATCGGGTGCAGAGATGGCTCGATTGAATGCTTCGGCGGCGGCCTCGCCGTTCCCAAGTTCCATCTCGGCGCGGCCCAGGTAATACGCAGAATCCTTGAGCCCGGGATTTTGTCGCACTGCTCCTTCAATCAGCTCCTTAGCTTTGGCGCCTTGGCCGCGCTCTGTCTCAAGCGTCCCGAGCTTGTAGCGCGTGAGGACGTTGTTTGGGTCGATCTCAAGTTCCTGCTGAAACTCCGCATCAGCAAGCTCCGGTTTGCCGGCCTTGATGTATTCGGTGCCCAACTCCTCGTGCAGTCCGGGCTGTTTAGGAGCAATCTGGATGGCCGCGTGATATTCGGCGATTGCGTCCTCGTGGCGATCTGCTTCCGCGTCAGCCTGCGCCAGAACCTGATGCACGCGCCAGGAGTGCGGATCGACCTGGAACATTTTCTCGTAGCTATTCTTGGAAACGAGCAGATGCGCCCGGCCGCGGTGGTAGAGAATGTCCACGTTGTCCGGAGCGAGTCTTGCGGCCTTGTCCAGCGCAGCGGCGGCTTCCGCAGGATTCTCGGCGGCCAGCTGGACGACACCCAGCCACATCCATGCGTTGGCATCGGAGGAGTAGTAGGACGTCTCCTTCTGCAGGGCGGCAATGGCCTTGTCAAAGTGGTTCACGCGATATTCGGCTATAGCGAGGAAAAGATTAGCGCCGCGGAGACGCGGCTTCAGACTGATGGCTTTTCGGAGGCTTGCCATTGCTTCTTCATTTCTTCCCTGCTCTTCCCGAACCAGGCCCAGATTGAAGTGAGCCTCTGCGAACTGCGGAGAAGATTTGGTAACGGAAGTAAAAGCTTCCGCGGCATCCTCCAGACGCCCTTGATGCAGAGCTTCCGCGCCCTGGCGCAATTCTTCAGCAACCGTAGGCGTCTGAGCGACTGCCAAACATTGACAGTAGATGAGTGCAAACGCACCAATCAGACCCGACCAAGCAGCCTGCGGTCGATGATTCAAGAGACGAAACTGCGAGGTTGTGTCGCTAGGGAAACCAGGTGGCTTGGTCCACATACTCAAATCTTATACCCACCGCAACGCAAGGGGGCTGCCCGTCAAAAAAACTCCTGTCGCGGAACTGACGACAGGAGACTCTCATCCAATCAGGCTGGGCGCGGCAGAGGTTTAGAATTGAAATCGCAAAGTAAATTGCACTTTTCTAGGATCTTCGATCGTGCTGCCGCTTCCCCCGAACGACCCATCTGTCGGGCCAGTATCGGGTCTGGTAAAGACATGTCGATTGAAAGCGTTGATCAATTCTGCCTTGAAAATGAGGCTCTGCGACTCGTGAATCTGAGTGCGTTTTATAATGGAGAAATCTTCGTTTACGTAGCGATAACTTCGGACCTCGCCGGTAAGTCGCGGCATGTTTCCGAAAGCATAAGAACCGCGGGAAGCAACCAAACCCCCTTGGTTCGGATCGATGAAGGCGGCGCAGTTGAAATACGTGGCGACCCCTGCTGGCGCACTGAATGTTCCGTTGGGGTTCGCCGTGCAACCGGTTCCTCCGCCGTTTAGGAACACCTGCCCCACATCAAAAGAGCCAGCAGTCGGACTCAATAACGGTTGACCCGGTACCCGGTCAAAGCGTATGCATCCACTGATGTAGGTTGAGAACCCAGGTACTCCGGTGGCGCAACTAAAGGACAAGGGCTGGCCACTCTGATATCGCTGAACAGCTCCTACCTCCCATCCTCCGACGGCCCTGCCTAAGGCTCCCGCGTGATTCACGAATTTCTTCCCTGGCCCAAGAGGCAGTTCGTACAGGTAACTCAGGACGAAGGTATGAGGGATGTCTTGATAGCTGAGGCTTTTCTCGCCCCTGAGGTTGTACGGATTTTGGCCATAGCCCCCACCCGAGAATTGCGCGAACTCTGGCAGAGCGCTATCGGCATCGGTGAGCGTTTTGGAGAACGTGTAAGAGGCTAACAAGTTCAGCCCGTTGCGGAAGCGCCGCTCGACCTTCACAAGAAGGGCGTTGTAAGTGGATTGACCCAGATTCTCCAGGCAGCAATCCGTGTTAATGTTCTGATACTGAGGGAATGGACGCAATGCTTGTGCAGCGATTGCTCCTGAACCATACAAATTGTCGAACTGGGTGAAGGGGGGAGTGACGGATGCGCACGGCGATCCCGCAGTGTTGTTCAAGGTCAACGTAAGGCAACTTCCTAGGCCGAAGTACTTGGGATTCAAATCGTTGATTTGCGCCAGGGCGGACCGCAGACGGGTCCCATGGCTGCCCACGTAACCCACGCTCAAGATGAGATCAGGCATGAGCTGATGCTCAACCTCAAAACTCCAATTCTGAACCATACCTGGACGGCCATAGCTCTGGGCAACATACGTTGGGCCACCAAAGCCCCCTCCGAAGCCGCCGTTCTGCTGGGCAGGGTCAAGATTCGGAGGCGGAGGGTAGGCTGGTACGCCGGTGCTCAGCAAGACCGGATTTCCAGTCTTAGGATCAAAGGCGTGACTGTAGCCGTCAGTGGAGCCCCAACTCGGCGAGGCCGTAAAGCCGTCGGTGAGCGATACACCAAAGTCGCCGTAGCTCAGCGGAGCGTAGTAAATGGCATATCCCCCGCGAACGACAGTGTTTCTAAAGCGACCGAACAAAGTCTCCGGCGCATAGGAAAAACCTACGCGAGGCCCGAAGTCCTTTAGGTAAGTTCTGGCACCAGTGGCGCTAGTTCCGCTGAGGCCCGGCCCGTTCCCACCAAAAATTAGAGCACCAAGAAGAGGAGTTCCGCTCGCGGTGGTCGCGCCCGGATTAGGAACGTTCAGGCTGATCACAGATTGGGCATAGGATGCCTCGTGCCTGGGTGTCTCCACCTCGTACCGAATGCCAAAGTTCACCATCAGATCCCTGCGGACCTTGAAGTCGTCTTGAATAAATGCTGCGTAATAGTTCGAAATAAAGCGTGGCTGTCGCGACCGGACGGCCAAGGAAACACCGGAGAGCGCACCGATCAGGAAACTTGCGAATGGGTCACCTGTCAACGCACCCTGACCAGGCTCGGCTGCAGTCTGACCAATATCGAAGCTCAGACCGGGCGACTCGTGTGCCTGGTCAATATGAGAAAACTGAAACGACCTCCAATCCAATCCAAAACGGATAGTCTGCCTGCCTTTGCTCCAAGAAACGCTGTCAGCGGCCACCAGACTATTCACCGAGTCCGTGTCGTCGTTCGCGGTGCCATAATTCGATAGGCCTTGCGCTCCTCCGTTGAAGTTGATTTGTGGGAAAATAGGCCCATGAGCTCCAGAAATCCCCAGCTTGACGGGCCAATCTGTACCGTCCGCGGAGGTAGAGACGCTACTATTTAAGATGCGGTTTAGCCCGACGTTGAGGTGGTTCAGCAGCGTACCCGAGACGAAATGATCCCATCCGACGCGGTAGTAGTCTGTATTAAAAGGGTGATGAAAGCGAACGTCTACTGGTACCGGAAACTGAGGCTGCGTATTGTAGGAATCTTGGTTGCGTTTGGTGAAAGAGAAGTAGAGCTTGTCATATGCGGAAAAATTCTCATCGCCGCGAACAGTCCAAGTTGTGTCTAGAATCGGAGTATTGGCCCGAAACACAAAATTGTTTTGGTACTGATTTTGGTCGGTAGTGGTTGGCTTCGGAATGTAATTCAGAATATTCTGGGCAACCGCGCTGATTGGAACCATATTGCCGGGGAAAACCGTGCGACACTGCGTTCCGGCTACCGTTTTCGTTGTCGAAGGATCGAAGATCTGGCCTTGGTAAATTATGGTAGCGTCGCACGGGTTCGTGCCGAGGGGATTGCTGAGGTTTACCAGACTCGCAAAGTTACCCGCCCTCTCATCGATGGTGGGTACGGTGGTTGTGCTGGTGGTACCCTGGGACTGCCGGTACTGCTCCCAGGAAAAGAAGAAGAAGGTTTTGTCGCGACCATTGTAGAGTCTGGGAATCCATACGGGGCCACCCAGCGAACCGCCGTAATCGTTCTTCTTGTCAGCGTTTCTGGGCTGGTGCTGAAGATTGTTAAACCACGAATTCGCGTTCAGGCCCTCGTTTCTGAAGATATCGAAGGCAGTCCCATGGAATGCGTTAGTACCAGACTTCGTTGTAAAGCTCTCAACGCCACCAGAGGTGCGTCCGAAATCTGCCGGAACTGTGGAAGTAGTGACCTTGAACTCCTGCAAGGCTTCCACGGAAGGTGCGGTCTGATCAAATGCGGAGCCGCTATCCGCACGCGCGGTGCTCGCGCCGTCGAGAACGATCTCGTTGCCAAAATTCTGTCCCCCAGCCAATTTTGCTTGAAATATTCCGCTAGCACTATCGGAAGAACCGGGACCGGTGGTGCCGGGCGTTATGAACACGAACGCCTCCGGTGAGCGCAAGTTACTTTGTCCGGTTCCTGCAACCGCCAGCGGCAACTCCTCAATTTGTCGAGTTGATACCACCGTGCCAACGTCCGATGATTCCGTTTGCAACGTCGGCATGTCAGCGACGACGCTCACCTCTACATTGACGTCGCCAGGATCAAGTGTGATGTCAAGAGCGGCCACCGTCCCGATCTGGATAACGAACCCGGTTTGTTTAGCGGTTTTGAAACCGGGGGCCGTTACGACGATGTCGTAGGCCCCGACTTGCATGTCCTGAATCCGGTAAGCCCCCGTTGAAGTGGACGTGCTCTTGTAAACAGCTCCCGTGGCCACACCTGTGGCGGTGATAGAAGCGTCCGCCACAACTGCTCCTGACCGATCTAGAATCGTACCGGCAAGAGCACCGCGGTCGGATTGGGATAATGCTGCAGTAGCAGCGGCGAGGAGGGCCAATGCTAACGCGAGATAGCGAACCAAGGCCAAGTACCAGGCCAAATCGAAACGACGGGTGACGTCGAAGGAAGAGGCCAAGCCAAAACGGCGGGGGAAGGCGAAGAACCGTAACGGGACAGTTGCAAAACAGACCGAGCGCATCTGCATGCCTCCTGCACATCAGCACCCAGAGCCATCAAGGCCATGGGCGCACCAGTGTACTCGACCAGGTCAGCGCACCAAAGGGCGAGTGGGAGACGATTTGTGGCGCGAGGCCGCCCAGAGGGCTGGGACTTGCGATCTAAGTAAAACGATTGAGTACCGCTTGCTCCCAACCAACCCAAAACGTGCGAACATTTGGCCTCATCAAAGAAGGGTTGTCAAGTCAAAATGTTTTGCATAAGGTTGAGACCGCGACTATTTAGACCGCGGTCGATCCTTGAATTTGTGCTCGGATGGCGCCGGCAGGATTTCGTTGAGAATTTTTGTCCCCGGGCAGAGAATGCGGCGGGAAAATGTGCAGAGAAATGTGCGCGGAAAACGCAGCAAGAAAGCACAAGTTGCATGGAGAAGGAGCCTAATGCGATGAAATCGCGATTTATAGTATTTGTTTCGCTTGCCTTGACCCTTGAGGCGGTTGTTGCGCTAACGGTAGGTGCGGGGGCGCGCGCGGCAAATGAGCGAAGATCTGAAAAGGTTCCTGCTGTTGTGAATGCGCCAGTTTCCGGTACCAGTCCGGTTGCGCCGGTTGGGGCGGAGCTTGAATCGGCCAAAGCGTTTCTCGGGCGATGGGATCTGACGCTAAAAGCTCGCGATGGCGAATATCCTTCGTGGCTCGAACTGCGTCAAGAGAATGGAAGGCTGGTCGCGGAATTCGTGGGGCGCTGGGGAAACGCGCGGCCGCTTCCGAAGGCTGAGCTTTCGAACGGGCGCCTTATGTTTATCTCGCCGAAGGAAGAAGAAGGCGCGAAGGCCGACATGGTTTTCGAGGGAACTTGGACGGGCAAGATTTTGTCGGGCACGGTGAATGGGCCGGACGGCAATACGTGGCAGTGGACGGGCGAGCGAGCGCCGGCCTTGACGCGCACTCTAGCGCCAAAATGGGGACCGCCCATTCAGTCGTTCAACGGAAAGGACCTCACGGGATGGCATATGAGCGAGCCGAGCCCGGAAAAAGTATGGAAAGTGGAGAATGGAGAGTTGATCTCACCAGGTAATGGCCCTGAGTTGATCAACGACTCGAAATTCGGAGACTTCAAGCTGCACGTCGAATTCAATTGCGGAGAGAATTCCAACGGCGGCGTCTACTTGCGGGGCCGCTACGAAGTGCAAATAGAAACCGATTCGATCGAGGAGCCGCGTAGCCATCACATGGGTGGAATCTACGGTTTTCTGGCTCCCACGCCGGAGCAGCCACGAAGGCCGGGAGAATGGCAGACCTATGACATCACGCTGGTCGGGCGGATGGTCACCGTTGTACAGAACGGGCACACCATCATCGACAACAAAGAAATCCCGGGCATTACCGGAGGCGCGCTCGACAGTCATGAAGAGTTGCCAGGGCCGCTCTACCTTCAGGGCAGCGAAAAAGGACGCGTGGCGTTTCGCAGCATCGTTCTAACGCCAGCTGACTAATGAAGAGATTCGAACTCCCGATTTTTCTCGTTGCTGGACGCATTTGCTGGTTAGCAAAAGCGCATTGGCGTGCTTCCCGCCTTCGGGCCGGTACAAGCCTGAGTCCGGTGGGAGGCGCATGGACTGAAGGCAAGCGCCAGAACGAGAAAAAAGCTGACGGGAATTAATTTCGACTTCAGCACCGCTGGTCGTTATTTTTCTTCGATGATGGCGGCATCCCAGGGCTTCAGAGTAATACTTTGGCCATGGGATACCGCGATTTGCTGGAGAATTTCCGAGCCTGCGCCGTACTCATAGCTGAAAGTCTGAGGCTCGCTCGAATAATTCAAGTAGTAGTGCAGAGTCTTGGCTTTGCGGTTGATTCCATGCTTCACCCGCACGGGAGCAGGCAGATTCTGGTCCGGTCCAGTTAGTCCTGCCTTTTGAAGTACGGCGAGGAGCACGTCGCCCTGAAGTTTGTCGCTCAGCACGGTACCTTCGTATGTCAGGGTGCCCTTGCCGAACGTGTTTTGCGTGATCGCCGGATACTTGCCAAAGAACGGGTGATCGTAATACGCCAGCGCCTTGGCCGTGTCCAGAATCAACATTTCCGCCCAAGTTGTCACCCGGTTGTCGTCACCTGCATGAAAAGGATCATCTTTCAAGGCCAGCCGCTGTTCGAGACTTGAGAATTCCTGGTAATGGATTCCCGCGGCTTCCCGTAAAGGCCCGGGTGCCATCTCCCAGCGAACTGTTGAATACTCATTGCAAAACGCGCTCTTGAACGCGACAACCAAGTTTCCGCCGCCGCGGACGTACTCTGCGAGCTTTCGCAACACCGCGTCGCTGGCTACGTAGAGGGGCGGAACAAGAATCACGTTGTAGCTGGAAAGATTCGTGCTATCCGGAAAAACAAAATCAATGCCAATATTCGCGCGGTACAGAACGCGGTACATCTGCTGCTCGATCGTGCGATAGTTCACGCGGTCGCTGAACTTCATGAACTCAATCCCGTAGTAGGAATCATCGCTATATAGAATCGCGACCTGATTTTTCCGCTGGAGGTCCACGATTTCCCCTCCGATGCGCTGCAACTCATGGGCGGTCCTGCTGACTTCTTCGTACGCTCTGCCCGGTGCGAGGTCGTGGCCCAGCACACCTTTCCAGTACGTTTCCTGACCGTAGTGGATCGAGTGCCAATGCCAATACTCGACCATGTTCGCACCGGAGGAAGCGTGCGTATACACATCGAGCCGCAACTGACCGTCGTACGGTGGATACTGACCCTTGGAATCCCAGCCAATGGCCTCGGCGTTTGTCTCGGTAATCAGATAATTCGCGTTCTTCAAGGAACGCATGTAATCGCCTACGCGCGATGAAACTTCTCCATCGAAGCCTTCCTGCGTTTCGTGATAGGGATTCGCGGCGGCAATATCGAGCGAGCGCGAAACATCCAGCTCGTTCACTTCCGGCCGAGGCGGTCCGGCAAAATCGTGCGTGACGAACTGGTCCGGTCTCTTGTATTCGTTGACGATGGACGCCTGCCATGCCAAAAAGTCGGTCGTGAGCCACTGTGAATAGCGCTCCCACTCCAGCTTCCACCCGGGATTGATGATCCCGTCGCGCGGCGGCAGCTCCGTCCAGTCGTTCAAACGTTGCCCCCAGTAATTCAGCCCCCAGCCCTTGTTCAAATCATCTACCGTGTGGAATTTTGCTTTCAGATACTCCTGAAAGCCGACCTGCATGTCGTGATTCGCCGCGCCCGCCGAAGAGGTTTCGTTGTCAATCTGGAAGCCGATGATGGCCGGATTGTTCTTGTAGTGCTCGAGGATTTTGCGGATGATACGGTCGCAATAAAACCGGTAGGTGGGATTCAGCAGATCGGTGTTTTGGCGGAGCCCATAATAAAGATACTGACCGCCAAGCCGCGTCACGACGATCTCGGGATGCTCCTTGTACATCCATGCAGGAATCGAATAGGTCGGCGTGCCCATAATGATGCGGATTCCGGCTGCGTGCAGCTTGTCTACGACGCGGTCCATCCAGTCAAACTCAAACTTTCCGTCCTGCGGCTCCCACAATCCCCAGCTCGACTCCCCAATCCGAACAACGGTGATGCCCGCCTTTTGCATGAGCTGAACGTCCTGGTCAAGCCGGTCGTAGGGCATGTATTCCGGATAATAGGCGACGCCGTATAGCACGGTGTCCATCCGGTCGGGATGAAATGTGTCGCGGGTCTGGGCATGCGCCAGAAGCCCGCCGAAGGTCATCGCGCAAGCAAAGGCGCTGATCAAACCACGCTTTGCATTTCTTAGCATTTTTGTTGTTGGGAACACGGACACGCCTCCCGCAATCGAAATCGGTAGCCAAAGCGATCGGCTGCCAGACTTGACGTCAAACGCCCGAGACCATAAGCCGCGCTCAGGACAAGCGCTTCTGTGAATTCATCGATCGCGCAGCACGAAACTCGTTTTCAGGACGTACTCGGTGCCTTTCGGATTCGGCAACTCGCGGCGGACGTCGGTCAGCAGCGCCTGGAACGCCAGCCTGCCGAGTTGCGCTTGCGACATCTCGATCGTCGTCAAAGGTGGAAGGATGTACTGGGAAATGTGAATATTGTCAAACCCAATCAATGACCGTTCGCTGGAAATGGGAATCTTTTTCCCATAACTCTCGCGCATCACGCCGATGGCGGTCATGTCGTTCGAGCAAAGAATCGCGGTCGGCCTTGCTTTCAAACCCCGTGATTTCGTGAACGTTCGCTGCCCGCCTTCCAGCGCATGATCTCCTTCCATCATCCATTGGGCTCCGGCTCCATCCCAATCTCATTCATCGATTGAACGAACCCCTCTTTTCTCGCGCAGGCGGACTTGCGCGTCAGCGGGCCGGTGATAAACGCAATCTTCTCGTGACGCAGGGCCGCCAGCTGCTGTACCGCCTGCCAAATTCCCTGCAAATAATCGGTTCGGATCTTGCTGACGCGAGGCCGCGCCGGTCCGACGTCCACAAACACCAGCGGAACGTTCCTCAGCTTCAAATCGTCCAGGAGAGATTCCTCCATGCCAAACGTCATCACCGCGACGCCTTCCACGCGATGCTCGAGCATGCGCCTTACGGCGGTCTTCATGCGTTCGGTGTTATGGGCAGTAGAGGTCACAAGGATTTCATAATTGTGCTGGATCGCCGTTTCTTCAAACACATGCACGATTTCCGGGAAAAAGGGGTTGGTGATCTCCGAAACGATCGACCCCAAGAATTCGGTTGCGGCCGGAAACCAGCGCCCGCGCCTGCGTGCTCGGAAACATCCCATTTCCTCGACCACCTTCAGGACGCGCCTGGCCAGTTGCGGCTGCACGCCGGGATGACGGTTGATCGTGCGGGACACCGGTAGTGGTCGATACCTTGGCGCGTCTTGCGATTTCGCGGATATTCATGAGGAACACAATCCGTATTTATTTGGCTTGCCGCATCGCACTTCTTCATTGGCGCGCCGCGCAATCGTCCGACTGCGATGCGCCCCGGTCCGTCTGCTTGCACGACGGAACCCCGTTTCCCCAAAAATCCCTGCTACCATCGTTCCGGATGTATTTTCCAGTCTTTCTCGCCGCAGAGCCCACCTGTAACCGGTATCCAGCCAACGAAAGCCGCCCGAGGCCGCCGCTGCCGGGAGCGACCAGCTTTGGGTCAACCGTCAACGCGTGGGCGTCTGTGGTTGGCTCGGTGATGCCAAAATACACATTCGAATCCCATACGTTTGCGTTGCTTTGGCCGAACCCCGACGCTGTTTCGTGAGCCCCATCGTTCGCGCGCGAAATTGCGTGAGTGAATTCTCCCTTTCCGGCAACGTAGAAGATGTTGTTGTAAAGGCGCGTGTCCTCGCTCCATCCGTGCCAGTCGGAAAACAACAGCAGACTCACGGAGTGCTCGGGGCCCACATAAATGGTGTTGTTGTAAATCGAGCTGTCCTTTACCGGTCCCGCGATATTGATACCGCGGGTTCGGTCATTCTGACTGATGTTGTAGCGGATAATGGTTCCGGTATTTCCGGCGCTCTCTGCGGCATCGTGTCCACCCTCATTGCAGATCAGCAAAAAACCGCCGTCGTTGTCATGGCTGTAGTTATATTGAATGATTGTGTTCCTGCTGTTCCAATCGGAATCGAAGCCTTCTCCGTCGCGCTGGCCTTTGGTGCCGTAAGCCTCGTTGTACTGAATCAGCGTGTTGTCCGCGCTCCACGACCAGATCCCGACGTTGTATCCTTCCGACCGCTGGTTGGCGCGCCCCACGACGTTGCGCTCCACCACGGCACTGTCCGTTGCCACGACGACGATCCCGTCTCCCCCGATGTCGTGCAAAAGATTTCCGCGAACAGCCACACCCAGGCTCGGATACCACTTTGAACGGACCCAGGCGTCCGACCAGCCGAAAATCCCGCTGCGGTCAACGTGATAAATTTCGTTGTTCTCGATCCGCAAATCTACAAAGCGGCTCGGCTTGTGTTCGCTGGTCGAAGTGTAGTGAATGCCGCCGTTCGGTTTCACATCATCCACGCCGTTCACGTCGTGTATCGTCAGCGAGCGAAAGTAAATGTGATGCGCGTCGCCGTAATCTTCAAGCGCCGCATGCACTCCGCGTCGCACCACCCGGCCGAGGCCTGTGTTGGTGATCTCCAGGTTCGCGATTTCCCAATACTCCTGATTTTTCAGCAGAACGGCGTCTTCAAATAGGCCGTCCCCGTTGATCACCGGCTTCACTCCGCCACCATACGTGTCCACGCGGATCGGATGTCCTTCCGTGCCCGATCCTTTGGGCCACAACTGGCCTCGCCACACCGAACTCGACCGCAGCATGATTTCGTCGCCCGGATGAAACGTTGTCGCGTTCACCTTCTCCAGCGTTTTCCAGGGCGCGAGCGGATTCGTTCCGGGATTCGCGTCATCGCCGCCTCGCGAATCCACGTAATACGCCGTCCCATACGCCTTCGCTTGGCTCAGGAATTTATTCGCTGGAAGCACATCGGCTGGAGGATGCGCTCTCGAATCCTCCGATGAGGCCTCAACGCCATTTGGGTGGTTCGTTCGCGACCACAAGAAAACGGGAACGATGCAAAAGAGAATGAGGCTCAGCGGCACGACAGTCCACGCGAAGCGCGTGCGTCTTTCCGCTGCGTCCGGACGACGATTCATGACACCACCCTCCAAGCCCCTTAGAAGGAACAACGAATCTTAAACGCATTTCATGGAGCTTCGTTTTTGCTCACCGCTTCCCTGCGCTTGCGCCTGGCCAATCGTCGGTGCGGAACGGAGAAGCAGGCAGGCCATTCTTGTTGTAGAGGTTGCCCTCCGGGCTTCCCGCCCAGGCATACCGTACTGCAACGGGAGAGCTCACTTCCTTGCCGGAAACGACTACCTCGTTGCCTTCAACTCTGGCATCCGCCCAGTGAAACTTTCTGTCCGCGCCGGCAATGGAAAATCCCTTCAACGCTTCACCACGCGCTTCGAGCCCGTCGCCCACAAATCGAAAGCGGATATGGACTTCGTTCCCGGCGATTTTCATGGACTCGTAGATTGGCCCGGAATAGACAATCTCGCGGCCATAGGTGGTTCCCAACGCCCAGAGCGCCAGTCGGCCGCCGATCTCAGCCTTTCGGGGCGGATGCAGGTTCTTCGAATCGCCGACGTCGATGGTCACTGCCAGCCCCGTGTTCCGCACTGTTTTGGCCGTCCACAACTGCGCATCCCGGAGTTCCGCCCAGGTGGAATCTCCAAGCGGCGGACTCGTTCCGAGATTCGGCAGTTGCACGATAAGAAAAGGAGAGTCTGGCTCGCCAAATCCTTTGCGCCATCCCTGAATCAGGGAAGGCAGCAACGTCCGGTATTGCTCCGCGCGCCAGGTGTTAGCCTCCCCTTGATACCAGATGGCGCCGCGAATGCGATACTTCTCGAGCGGAGCAATCATGCCATGGTAAAGACCTGATGGCGGTCTTTCAGGGTCGCCAAAGGGGGCCATGATGTTCAGCAGGAAACCAGTGAGCGCGCCTGCAGTGAACGGTTCGCTCACGCCCCAGCCTGTCTGTTTCAAGTCCTGGAACCAAATCGTGACTTCCTGCCATTCGGACGTTGCGCGAATCATCTCTGCGGAATAGTTGTCCCAATCGGAAATCGTGGGCTGCAGCATTTGAAATTGAAATGCGCCCTTACCGCGAGCCCAGAAGCGCATGCCTAAAAACGAACTGAGGTCCGCGGGAGAACCACCGCTCTTGAAGGTTGCCTGCAAATTCGAAGAGCTTGCCCCGTCCAATTTTCCAGCCACACGCGCGGCGTAGCCTGGTCCCCCTCGGCCGGGCGCGACCAGATCAAACGCTGTGCCGGCTGCGCCGGGCCAGTTGTAGGTCCAAACTCCGCCCGTCTCGGCGCGAGACGCGCCGTCGTCAAAATTACAAAATAGCGTTGGAGTGCCCGCGCTTCCCGCTCCGGGCAGCAGTTCGAAGTCGTCGAACTCCAGGGAAATTTCGGCTGGCGCCGCGGCGAAGTTCGTGACTTCCGCCGGCATCGCTTCCCATCGCTCCACGATGGGCCGCAAAACCGGCTCACGACGCAAAGAGTCGGGGTCGGCCCACTCTTCCCCGGCAGTGCCTGGCCAGGCGCTGAGTAGGAGGCCAATCGGGACATGGAGAGCCTTGTGCAGGTCGCGGCCAAAAAAATAAGCGACCGCCGAAAATATCTTCGCCGTATCGGGGGTGCAAATTTCCCAAGCGGCCTCGAGCGTGTTTTCCTGAGGCGCGAGCGCAATCTTCTTTGGCACAGTAAAGAATCGCATCTGGGGATAGTTGGCCGCGGGAACTTCTTCTGTCGCGCCCGCCGCTCCGCCGAGCGCGTAAGTCATATTGGATTGGCCGGAGGCGATCCAGACTTCGCCGAGCAATACGTCTTTTACTTCGACGATCTTCGTTCCGCGCACAATGAGCGTAAACGGTCCCCCCGCATGCATCGCCGGCAGCGACACATCCCAGCGGCCTTCTGCCGTGGCGACCGTCTCCCTGGTATTTGGCCCTAGGTTCACCGTGATCCGTTCTTGAGGATCCGCCCAGCCCCAAACAGAAATCTTCATGTCCTCCTGAAGAACCATGTGATCGGTGAAAAGATGGGGAAGCCTAGGCTCCGCCACCACAGCCGGAGGGAGGAGAGTCAGCAGGAAAAGCGAAATGGCCGCCGCGACGAAGGTCGAGTTGGAGAAAAATCGTTTCTTCCGCATCTTGTTGAGATTTCTTCGCCTTCAAGTGAACCACAATCTGACAACCGTGAATATGCGAGATTCTCGACCCCGGCGCCGTCCCCGTCGGCGGTTCTATGACCGGCGCGCGTTAATATTGAGGGCCGGAAATGGCGCAGGCATCTACGGCGGGTCTGTCGCGTTGTCGAGCACCAAAAGCTGGAGGTCGGTGTTAGAACGCCGAGGCTTTGCGGCCCACCTGGTAACAGCCTACGCGAAAGGCATCTCACTTTGAGAATCGGCGCGCCATCCCGCCCTGAGCTGCCCTACCATTGTCTAGCAATTCTTCAGGGAAGAATGAGCGTGTTCATCCTCTTGGGAACTTCTCCAACCGGTATCACCGCTGTGAGCTTCCTGGTTCTGGCATCGATTGCCGAGACCGACGCAGCTGCCGAATTGGAGATGTAAACGACCGAGCTATCGGGAGTGAACGTGATCCACTCAGGCACGGAGCCGGTGGGGGCGTGGTTGGGCGGATAGACATTGGGCAACAAGCAGTACCCGTCCAACTTGAGGTCGGGCAGCGAATATTCAAAGACGGCATTGGCAATCGTGCTCCCAACCCAGAGAGATTTTCCATTGGGAGCAACCCCGATGCCATGGGAGGGAGTATTGAAGCGCACCTCAGCGTCACCATACCCACCGGGCTGATCGGGGAATTTGACGCGAGCGACTTCGACATGCTTGGCGAAATCAACGACGGCAAATCCATTGAGGTTGGAGAGTTGCACGAAGATGTGCTTCGTGGAGCCATCGGGATTTGTATCGAAAGCCATCGGGCGCACGCCATTGTCAAATTTGACTTCCCAGGCAACTTGCTCGGTCTGGAGATCCATGACCGTTGCCGATTTGGATTCGATGGAGCCGGCTACGGCGTATTTCCCGTCAGGCGTGACGTAAATGTTGTGGATGCTCCGGTTGATGGGGATAGTCTTTGCGAGGGCGAGAGAAGATGTATCGACGACGTCAACGGCCCCGGGGAGCGTGCGGATGCCGACCAGCACCCGACGGCCATCCTTGGTTATGGTGAGGTTGTTGGGGTGGCCACTGAGCGCGATTTTCTTGATGATTTCGCCTCGTTCGCGGTCAATGACGTCGAGCGCACTTTCCGACTCATCGCTGATGTACACACGCGAACTATCCGGTGAAAAATTGACGCCGTGCGGCAGTTCGATGCCGCGGATCACCTGAACGACGCTGTTCGAAGACGGATCGACGACGTCTACGGTGGCCCCGGCGCTGTTGGTAACGTAGATGAATGACCCGCTCTTCGATTTGCGGTGGGAAGCAGTGTGAGCGCCGCGGACCCAATCCGCGATGGTGAGCCAGTCAGGGTCATTTTGCGTCTCGAACTGCCTGCCACCAGAGTGGAATGCGTCTCCACCAGCTTCCGGCGCGAGCGGGTGTATCAGAAGCAAGCTGGAAAGCGGATCACCGGGAGCGACGAGCCTGGTTATCGTCAGAAAGTTCCGCCGGGATTGTTCCTCGGTCCACTCCTTGACGCCATCCGACAGGCGCTCAAGGTGAAAAACCCTGTTCGGATCCGAGTGACAAGCGTAACACCGAGCGTGCCCGGGGCGCTGCTTCAAGAAAATCGGTTCGACCTTCGATTTGAAAAAGTCGAAATCGAAGATGTCTTTCGAAGAGGAAATCGTTTCCTGGAATTGGCCAGAATTTGCCGATTGCGACTGCTGCGCTTCATTTGCGTTGCCAGCGTTGGCCAGCACGTTCATGGCGGGATGCAGGCTTGCCATAGCGGCAATCACTAACACTCGGAGTCTAGCTTTTTGAAGATTCAGCATTTTCATAACCTAAATTCGTGGTTCGCCTATATTAGCGCTTCGTCATCACCCATTGCAGCCCCACAAAAGAATCGATTTCAGCTTAGTCTTCGCCGGTCGAGCTGTCGGCATCAAAGAAGCCCACGACGACATCTGGCGGAGCTCAAATGGTCACCGCCCGTTGAACTGCAGGAGCCTCGGTCGTTACTTCTACCACCGTTCCGGCTGCGGACCCCACGTGCAGGGTGAGGTCGAAGACTTGCTGTGCCCCAACCGTGAGGGTAATCCCTTTGCGGGTCTCGGTCTGTGAAACCCTTCGCCGAGACAGTGATCTCATAATCTCCGGGCAGGAGGTTCGGGGCGGTAAAAAAGCCGTCCGCGTGGGTCATGACGGTGGTGATAATGCCTGTCGCCACGTTGGTGATAGAAACTTGAGCCTGAGGTATGAGTTTCTCTGAAGGATCGGTGATGGTGCCAGAAATCGTTCCGCCAGCGACCTGGGCCCACACTGCAATGGCAGAAACGATTCCGAGGATTAGGGAAGCTGCTAAGACACGACCAGATGAATACACTGCGGAGAAGCTTCGAAAGGACACTGATTCACCTCCCACACACTTGGGCGGGAGCCTAATGTATAGCCCTTAACCCTGCCTTAACCCAAGATTAATTTCTGTTCAGGTGCATCCTTTGGATGGCTTTCGTCAGCTCGTGATGCAGGCAGAAGGATCGTAAAGGTGGAGCCCGAACCCGGCGCGCTCTGGCACGCAATGGACCCGCCCTGAGCGCGCGCAATGGCCTGTGCAATCGCCAGCCCGAGCCCCCCGCTGTGCACCTCACCGTTTCCAGGCCGCGCGCCGCGGTAGAAACGCTCAAAAATGAAAGGCAAATGCTCGCTCGCGATTCCCACCCTCATCTTCAAAGCAAATTCGTATCGAGCTTCCGTTTTGCGTAAGGTTGACACGTACTTGAGAATCGGAGGGGGAATACTTGATGGCGTTGTCCAGAAAAATCAGAAACAGCTCATGCAGAGAGGCCTCATCGCCGACATAGGCAACCTCTTGGTTCAGGTCGCGCACGATGGAAATATTCCTCGCGCGGGCGCGCGGGGCAACCAGTGCGCAAGCCTCTTCCAGGATTTCATTGATATAGACGGGTTCACTTTCAAGGTGCAGCTGCCCCGCGTCGGCCATCGAGAGCGTGAACAACCCCTCTACGATCCGGGTCAGTTTCTTCAATTCATCGTCGATGGCAGCCAGCGTCTTTCGGTATTCTTCTGCGGTGCGCGGTTTGGAAAGAATCAATTCCGTTTCCCCATGAAGCACGGCGAGAGGAGTACGCAATTCGTGAGAAGCATCCGTGACGAATTGACGCAGTTGGTGAACGGCGGAATCGACGCTTTGCAAAAGTCGATTGAAGGTCTCCGCCAGCCGGCCCAGCTCGTCATCCCGCGAAGCGACGGGCAAGGGCGTCCAGAACGCCTGGCGTTCCGTCAAACGTTTGGCCATGAGCTCGGCATGGCGGGTGAGGGCTTTGACGGGCATCAGACTTCTTCCCACGTAGAAAGCGGAGATCGCCGCAGTAAGCAGTAGGCTTAGCGGAAAGAGCAGCAGGGTGATGCCTCCAAAAGTGTCCAGTAAACGATTCGTTCCGAACGTGGGAATCGCGACCGCTAGCAACCGCTTCCCTGCGGCCTGCTCAAACGGAATAAGCGCAACCCGAACCGACTCGGAGTTTCCAACTGAACCTATTCCGAACACGGGATGCGGATCGTTTACCTTTAATCCCTTCAAATCGATTGGATTGGTCAGGTTTCTGGAGCATGGAGCACTTTTCCGTTCGTATCGAGAAGCTCGAAGAATTGGCCGGGGATGTCCAAGCGCTCTACATCTCGGGCATTCGGCTCCGAGGCGATGTCCGAAATAATCGGCCGCGATGTCTCCAGCAATTGGCGGTTGAGCTGTGTCGGAATGGCGTGGGCGAGCAATCCCCAAAAGGCAAGATACGAGGCGGCCAGGAGAACGCCCACGACGGAGCAAAAAAGCACCATCATGCGAGACCGAAGCGTCTTTGCTCTCATGACTCCAGAGCTCCTAGCCGGTAACCGACTCCGCGAATCGTGTGAATAAGCTTCGCCGGCCGGTCGTGGTCGATCTTCTGGCGCAAGCGGTTGACGTAGACCTCGACGAGATTTGTCTCGCTGTCGAAATGGCAGTCCCACACGTGTTCCACGATTTCGCTGCGGGTGACAAGCTCGGGGGCACGAAGAAGCGTAAGCTCGAGTAGCGCAAATTCCTTGCTTGTCAGCGGGATCACTTCTTTTCCGCGGTTGGCGCGGCGTCGGTGGCGATCGAGTTCGAGGTCCCCATAGCGAAGCCTGGCGTTGCCGCTGTGAAGCCCGCGCCGCAGGAGCGCCCGGACGCGTGCGAGAAGTTCCGTGAGCACAAATGGTTTTGTGAGGTAATCATCGGCTCCCGCATCGAGGCCCTCGACTTTCTGCTCGACAAGGCCGCGGGCAGTGAGCATCAGGACCGGGGCTTCAATGCCGCGCTGCCTCAGTTCACGGCAGACTTCGATACCACTCATGCCAGGCAAGCGAATATCGAGGAGAATCGCGTCGCAAGTCACGTCCGTGCTAAGCTCAACTGCTTTCTCGCCAGACTCGGCCACGTCCACCGCATAGGTATTTTCGCGCAGCGTCCGCGCGATGAAGCTCGCCACTTTACGCTCGTCTTCGACCAAGAGGATGCGCATACGTCCTGATTTACTAGCATGAAGAAGGCCTTTGCGCGAGCGAATAACCGCCGCGCAAAAGGGGCTTTGCTCGCCGCCCCTCTGTTTATCTCAGATCGTTGCGAATCACTTGCCCGCCCTTCATCACAAATTTTATGCGTTCGAGCTCGGTAATGTCCTTCAGCGGATCGCCCGAAACCGCGACGATATCGGCGAACTTTCCTTTCTCGATCGACCCGATGCGGTCCTGCCACCCCATCATCTCCGCCGCTACCGTCGTTGCGGTCTGGATGGCCTGCGCTGGAGTCATGCCGTATTTGACCAAATAGGAGAATTCGGCGGCCTGCGTCCCGTGAGGGAATGGTCCCACGCCGGATCCAAACGAAATCTTCAGGCCGCGAGAAATCGCCAGGCGGCCGCTTTTCTCACGCATCGCTTCCAGGCTGTACTTGCCTCCGGTTGCCTTAGCATCTCGTAATGTGTATTCGGAGAGAGAGTAGTGATAGGCCGTCAATTCAAGATAGAGCCCCTTCTTCTTCATCAAGTCGGCAGTGGCCTCGTCCAGATCGATGGCGTGTTCGATGGTATCGGTGCCCGCTTGAACGCAATTGCGCAAGCCCTCGCCCCCGAATGCGTGGCAGGCAGCTTTTTTCCCGTGGCGATGCGCCTCATCCACGATGGCATCCACTTCTTCCTTTGTGAACGTAGGGTTGCTAAACAATTCGCCATTTGGTTCGAATTCGTAGTCGGAGGTCGAATGAAACTTGATCCAGTCAGCGCCATAGTGGATTTCCTCTCGAACGGCCTGGCGGGCGGCCCAGGGATTGTCAACGGCCTGATAGTTTCCCGGCAGACGGACCTCCGGCGAGCCCAAAATGCCTTCGCCGGTGGCCACCAGCCCCATCGTCGAAACCTGCATGCGCGGACCTTGGAAATAACCGCCATTGATCGCTCTCTTGATGTCAACGTCTGCATACCCTCCGCCGTGGCTCATCAAGTCCCGCAAGGTTGTGAAGCCTGCGCGAAGATCCTTTTGTGCGTTGGCCAGAGCCAGTAGAGTGCGGTACTCGCGGGTATCATTAATGGGGCTCGCGAACGGCGGGCCTCCAGGCTTAATCCCATCGAGACCAAACCCGAACACATGCGTATGCCCGTCAATCAACCCGGGCAAAACGGTAGCCTTGCTGAGATCGATGACCTGCGCCCCAGCTGGGATTTGCACTTGGTCGGCGGATCCGACTGAGGAAATTCTTTCACCTTCCACAAGAACGATCTGATTTTCAAGGATCCTGCCTGTCTTACTGTCAAATAAGCGCCCAGCGCGAATCTCCACGGCGGAATTCTGTGCGCTCACAGGTGAAGCGATCGTGCCAAGCACAGCGATGGCCACCGTGTTGAGGACGTAGCAGTTCAACAAAACTCTCGCAAAACGCAGTCTCAAGATATCCCTCCTCTCCGGGATGTTTCGTCATTTGTTCACACCAACAGATGGGAAGGCGCACGTTTGGGCTCAGGCGCGTAGTTCGTCGACTGCAAAAGCGCACAATTTCTCTCACGGGGTTCTATAGAACTTCAAAAACCAGGATTCCCGCGCTCTCCGTCCCGTGTTGTGGAACAGCCACAAAATAGCGCTTCAGCGCAGGAACCAAGAGAGACGTCCGCCCCAGCGGTCCGGTTGGCACTTTCCCGAGGGGCTTGTATTGGTCAGGGTCAGTTTGCTCGTACACCTCCACGTTCCCATCGGCAGAGGCGTAGAGACGGCGGCTGCCCGCATCATAAACCAGGTCGTCGACTCCCTTGGTGATCGGTAGAGCCATAAGCTCCTTGCCGGTAGTGGTATCAAACACCACGATATCCCCGCCGCGGCAAGCAACAAACAGACGATGATTCGGCTCGTCAAGGGCCATCGCTACGTTAGTCTTGCTCTTGGTAACCGGCCAGCTCTCGACGATCTCGCGCTTGTTCCGGTCGATGACCTCCACCTGGCCCTTTGCTTTGTTATTCACGTACATTCTCGAGCTGGACCTTTCAAGCCTCATAGCTTCGAGGGTATCGCCATCGACTTTCATGTCGGCCACCTTTTTCCCGGCGGTCGTCTCCACAATGCTGATCATGGAGTAAGTTTCGTGGACGTCGCCGCCGCCGTTGTCGATGTAGAGCAGTTTTGTTTCCCGGTCGTATCCAATCGAGTCCGCATCCAGCAGCAGCTTCACGTACGAGACCAAGGCATAATTTGTGCTGTCAAAGATTTTCAACTCCCCGGCTTCCCCATCGGTCACGTACAGGCGGTGCAGGTCTTCCCGGCAAAGAATCGCATGAGGTTTTTCGATGCCGCGAATCGTGTGAATCAGTTTCCCGCTCTGCACATCGAAAACAAGCACCGCCTTGTAGCCTTCGGGCGTAGCGAACAGCCGGTTGGTTTTAAGGTCAATTGCGAAGTGATCGAAATTTCCTTTGATGTCCGGAGACAATTTAAAGGTTTCGAGGAGTTTCAGGGGAGTGGCGTCTTGGGCCTGCCCTGCTACTTCCAAAACGGCAAGGATCATCGTCAGGATCAGAAACCGTTTCTTCATCTTCTCTCCATGCCAAAACAATTTGGATTTTGGTCCACTCGAATTGCAAGAGCTGGTGCTCAAGTGCAGCGCGAACTTCGCCGCGGAGCGGCCAGTGGAGAGAATAATTCATCCGCCAGTCGCACCAACTTAAACCAAGATTAATTTCTGTTTAGCCGGAGCCTGCTTCGAAGCAGTTGTGTCGTCGTAAAATCAAGGGATCTGGCATGGTCAGGACGCCGCCTCTTCGCCGGTTCCAAACAGATGTTGACTCGACCGGCGGGCCTCCCCGAGCATGACGAGGCAAGAGAAGAAAATTGGATGCCATCGTTCCGCGGGCCCTTCGAAACACTTACTCTTTCTAGCTGGAACTGGATTCCGCGGGTGCAACTCTTTACCGACCAGAGCGATTTTGGAGGGTTCCATGAAATATAGGCGGCGCTTTTTCCTATTCCTGTTGTTGGTGTCATTTCCCGTCCAGGCTGCGGCGCAAGCCAAAGGGGCACTCAAGCTCGTCGCGACAATTCCTTTGCCGGGACTCAAGGATGGCGATTTTGATCATTTCGCTACGGACATCGACGGTCACAGGCTTTTTCTCACCGACGAAGAGAATGACAAGGTGGACGTGCTGGACACTGCGACGAACACGCGCATCCAGACAATGGAAGATGCAAAAGCACCGCACGCTATTTTGTATCGAAAGGATCTAAAGAAACTGTTTGTTGTCGAAGGCGACGCTTCGGCCGTCAGAGTCTATGACAGCGACACGTACAAACCGCTCGGCGAGATCAAAGTGTCCATCGACGCTGACTCCATCGCTTACGATTCCACGACACACTACCTCTATGTGGTAAATGGCGGACGGGAGGCGCATACTCCTTATTGTTTGATCAGTGTCATTGACACGAATACCTCCAAGAAACTTCGCGACATCAAAATCGATTCCAACCATGTCGAAGCCATCGTATTGGAAACGTCCGGCCCACGGCTCTTTTGCAACATTACGGGGCAGAACGATGTCGGCGTTCTCGACCGCAACAAAGGCTCTCGTTTGGCTACTTGGCCCTTGCCCGCCGGCGATAAAAGCAATGTCGCCATGGCCTTCGACGAAGCGAACCACCGTCTGTTCGTTTCCACACGAAATCCGGGGAAATTGATCGTTCTGAATTCAGATTCCGGCAAAGTCATCTCCGAGCTTCCCTGCGTTGGCATGGTGGATGATGCCGCTTACGACGCAAAGTACAGGCGAATCTATCTTGCTGGAGACGGCTACCTCGACGTTGTTCAACAGCTCGACGCCGATCACTACTCCCTGCTGGGGCGGGTCGAAGGAAGCTTTCGCGCAAAAACCGGCATTCTCGTTCCGGAACTCAATCGCTACAATCTGGCCGTGCCACATCACGAAGGCAAGGACGCCGAAGTGCGGGTGTACGATATACAGCCGTAGGAGATCCTCAACACCGGTCATGCTCAGACGCAAGTTTGCCAAGGCCTCCCTCGGGGCAATCGCTTCGAGTCCGTTCTTCCACTCTGCCAAGGGAGCCCCATTACCGGCACGGGATGATTTCCCGCAGGTTCATGGACTGACGAACTACGTCGGTAAGTTCGTGGTCGAAACCAGGTACGAAGATGTCCCTCGGGAGGTCATTGAACTCGGGAAAAAGTCGATCCTTGATGGCTTAGGTCTTGCCCTCGCTGGTTCTCGCGCCCAAACCGGTGCCATCTGCCGCCGTTATCTTGAGCATCTTGGCGGGTGTGGCGGAAAGGCCACCGTCGTCGGGTCCGGACTCAAAACCTCTCCGCGCTTTGCCGCCTGGACCAACGGCATATCGATTCACGCGGATGATTTTGACGACACGCAACTCTCGGCGGCGAAGGATCGCGTGTATGGCCTTCTCGTGCATCCCACCGTTCCCGTACTCCCTGCCATCCTTGCCCAAGCGGAGGGCGAAAGCGTTTCAGGGAAAGAATTCATGCTGGCGTACCACATCGGTGTCGAGGTGGAATGCAAGATAGCCGAGGCGATTTCTCCTCGCCATTACCAGGACGGGTTTCATTCCACGGGAACGTGCGGTCCGTTCGGGTCGGCTGCCGCCTGCGCCAAGGTTTTGCGATTCGACCTTCCGAAGACGCTGAACAGCTTGGGTTTGGTGGCCAGCCAATCCGCTGGGCTGCGGGAAAACTTCGGAACGATGACCAAACCCTTTCAGGCCGGTCACGCTGCGGAAAGCGGCGTGGTGTCCGCGGAGCTGGTCGCGCTGGGATGGGACGCCGCGCAACAAATCCTGGAAGCGGAAAGAGGTTTTTTTCACGCGTTTGGCGGGACGTTTGATCCTGGTGCCATTATGAATCGCTTGGGAGGACCATGGACTTTTGCTTCGCCGGGAATCTCGTTGAAGCCGTATCCGTCGGGCTCGCTGACGCATCCGGCAATGACGGAATTGGCGCGGCTTATCGCGGCGAACAACATCCAAGCGGCGCAGGTCGAGAAAGTGGATGTCGGCGCCAATCACAACATGACCACCACGCTGCTGCACCACCAGCCTAAGACCGGCCTCGAGGCCAAGTTCAGCATGGAATTTTGTCTGGCCATTTTGCTGCTGCGCGGGAAAGCGAGCCTGGGCGAGTTTACGGATCAAATCGTGCAAAGCGCGGAAGTTCACGACATGATTCGGCGAGTCCATTTTTACGTGGATGAGGAAGCCGAGAAGGAGGGTTACGACAAAATGACTTCCCTCCTCAAAGTTCACCTCAAGGACGGCCGGGTAATCATCGGGCGCGCTGATTTTGGAAAAGGCAGTCCTGCCGATCCCATGACCTTCCGAGAAGCTGCAGTGAAATTCCAGGGCTGTGCCGAATACGCAGAGTGGCCAAAAGCCAAGGTAGAAAAGATTATCGATTTCGTGAAGACCTTGGAATCGGCGTCGGATGTAAGCACTTTGTCATCCTTGCTTTCGGCTTGAACAGCATAGGCGGTCTTGTCGATGCGGACATTCAACATCGCGGTGATTCCCGGAGACGGCATCGGCAGAGAAGTCGTGCCTGAAGGCATGCGGGTGCTGGACGCCGCAGCGAAACGCTTTGGATTCGGCTTTTCTTGGCACTGCCTGGACTGGAGCTGCGAAACCTATGCCAAAAGCGGAAGGATGATGCCCTCGGATGGCATCGCGCAACTCCGGTCCTTTGACGCCATTTTCCTCGGCGCCGTTGGACACCCTGATGTCCCCGACCACGTTTCCTTGTGGGGTCTACTCATCCCGATTCGCCGTAGCTTCCGGCAATACGTGAATCTGAGGCCGGTGCGGCTATTTGAGGGAATCGAGAGCCCGCTCAAGCACTGGAAGCCGGGTCAAATTGAATTTTGTATTGTCCGTGAAAACAATGAAGGGGAATATTCGAACATCGGCGGCCGCCTTTACGAAGGAACCGACGAGGAAATGGCGGTGCAGCAGACGGTTTTCACGCGGCGCGGCGTCAATCGCGTGTTGCGCTACGCCTTCGAATTGGCGCGCAAGCGAAACAAGCATGTGACTTCAGCAACCAAATCGAACGGCATCATTCATACCATGCCGTTCTGGGATGAATGCTTTCGTGCTGTAGCCGCAGAATACCCGGACGTCCGTACCGACCAATTCCACATCGACATCCTGACCGCCCACTTTGTCCGCCATCCCGATTGGTTTGACGTCGTTGTGGGCTCGAATCTCTTCGGGGATATTCTCTCCGACCTTGGGCCCGCGGTCGTCGGATCGATTGGCATCGCCCCCTCAGCGAATTTGAACCCGGAGAAGGAATTCCCTTCCATGTTCGAGCCGGTTCACGGTTCCGCGCCGGACATCGCGGGAAAAGGAATCGCCAACCCCATCGGACAGATTTGGTCTGGGGCCATGATGCTTAGACACTTGGGGGAACCAAAGGCGGCTGACGCCGTCGAAGCCGCAATTGCGGATGAATTGGCTCAAGGAAACGTGAGGACCCCGGACATTGGAGGCAGCGCCTCCACCAAAGATTTGGGAGCCGCGATTGCTTCGCGGGTGAACCAGCGGCATTGAACATCCTCCCCGCCGCAAGCGGCGAGGATTCCTACGGCCTCTCGGTTTGTTTCCCGAGATGGCTTCGGCGGGTTCCTCCCACAACCGCCTACTTCAGCGGAGGACCACGAAGAGGCTTTACTTTTGGGCTGCCCGCCCATAGATCGCTCGGACAGAAGAAATATAGAGCAGTTTGCAAGGAAAAGAAAGAGGGGCCTTAGATCCTCGGCCTAAAAACGCCGAGGCTTTACGGCCCACATGGTAAGTTCCACAGCCAGCCCGCGCAATTCCGCTTGCCTTTACCTACGGACTGGGAAATAACATGTCCTTTCCACAATGAAATCCCATGCCGAGCCCCTCTGATCGCCGCACCAAAATCTGGTCGGTGGTGCGCGTTTGCAGCGGAAATTTTCTGGAGATGTATGACTTCATGGTCTTTGGCTATTACGCCTCCGCCATCGGCGCAGCCTTCTTTCCTGCCGGCAACGCGTTTTGGTCGTTGATGTTGTCGTTCATGACCTTCGGCGCGGGGTTTTTGATGCGTCCCCTGGGAGCCATCGTGTTGGGCGCATATACCGACAAACATGGCCGCCGCGCCGGCCTCCTGCTGACGCTGGGCCTCATGTCTATTGGAATTTTCTCCATTGCCTGCATGCCCAGTTACGCCTCAATCGGCCTGCTGGCTCCTTTGTTTGTCCTGGTCGGCAGGTTGCTCCAAGGTTTTTCTGCCGGAATGGAACTCGGCGGCGTTTCGGTCTATTTGGCAGAGATCGCCACGCCGGGCCACAAAGGCTTTTATGTAAGTTGGCAATCCGCAAGTCAACAAGTCGCGGTCATGTTTGCGGCGCTTATTGGTGTCCTGCTGAGCGCCATGCTTCCGCCTGAGAAAATGGCCGTTTGGGGGTGGCGCGTGCCGCTGCTCCTCGGTTGCATGATTGTTCCGGTCCTGTTTCGGTTACGGGTATCCCTTGAGGAAACCAATGAGTTCGTGGGCCGCAAGCATCACCTCAGCACATCTGAGATCCTGCGGTCGCTTTCGGTCAACTGGAGGATTGTTGCCATCGGAACCATGCTGGTAACGATGACCACCGTTTCTTTCTATATGATCACGGCCTATACGCCAACCTTCGGCAGCTCCGTTCTGCGTCTTGGCAACAAGGACAGTTTGATCGTCACCCTGTGTGTCGGTGCTTCGAACCTCTTCTGGCTTCCGGTGATGGGCGCTCTTTCCGATAGCGTCGGGCGGCGGCCCTTACTCCTCATTTTCACCATACTGATGCTCATCACCGCCTATCCGGTAATGTTGTGGCTGGTTCGCTCGCCTTCGCTTCCCCGCTTGCTGGCGGTGGAACTCTGGTTGTCGTGCATTTTCGGCAGTTACAACGGGGCAATGGTGGTTTTTTTAACGGAGATCATGCCGATTAACGTGAGGACTTCCGGCTTCTCGCTTGCTTATAGCCTGGCAACGGCCATCTTCGGTGGCTTTACCCCCGCCATCAGCACCTACCTCATTCATGTCACGGGAAACCGCGCGGTTCCAGGTTTGTGGCTTTCGTTTGCGGCGGGTTGTGGATTGGCGGCGGCACTCTTGGCCAAGCCTCAGCCCGCGTCGGTTGGGGCAACCTGATGGCCGAATCGAGTCGGAACGCCGCACGGCGAAAAAGGAATGCTATTTTCCGGTAGCCGCGGGGAGCATCGCATGACCGCGTGATCGGCGCAACGGGCTACGGTTGTTCGGTTACTCTTGTTCGGAAGGAAGGAAACAAAGAGTCATGGAACAGGATAAGGGTAAGGGCGCGAAAGAGCCGTGTGCTGGCTCGTCTTTGACCCGTCGCAGCCTCTTCGAAATCGCCGGCCGAGCCATCGCGGCTGCCGCGCTTCCGCCCGATTTGGCGTTCGCCGGCGCGCCTCCGCTTGACCCGGGCGCTGCCCAGGAAACAACTTCGGTCATGGAACGCCTCAGCCGGTACATGAGCGAAGCCCGCTCGCGCGCGCTGCCAGACGAGGTCGTTGAAAAAACCAAACAGCACGTGCTCGATACGCTGGCCGCGATGATTTCGGGCTCCAGGTTGCCTCCCGGGCGCAAGGCACTCGAGTTCGCTCGCTCCTACGGCGGCCGCGAGGTCGCCACGGTCGTGGCATCGAACTTCTTATGCGGCCCGATCGAAGCGGCGCTGACAAACGGCGTGCTCGCTCATGCCGATGAGACCGACGACTCACACTCTCCTTCGCAATCTCATCCCGGTTGTGCTGTCGTTCCCGCTGCTCTGGCGGCAGGCGAGCGCTTTGGCATTAGCGGAACGCATTTTTTGCGCGCCGCCGCGCTCGGCTACGACATTGGTCCGCGCTTTACCATGACTCTGGGCGGTCAGCGCTTTGAGGCCGAGAGTCATTGGAGCACGCATAGTATTTCTCCCCTTTTTGGCGCGGCAGCAGCGGCGAGTTGCGCCGCCGGCTTGAACGCTCAACAGATGCGCTGGATGTTGGGCTACGCTGCGCATCAATCCTCCGGCCTCGGAGCGTGGAATCGCGACACCGAGCATGAGCAGAAGGCGTTTCACTTTGGCGGCATGACGGCGCGCAGCGGGATCACTTCCGCGTTGCTTGTGCAAGCGGGTTGGACCGGCGTCGACGACATCCTCTCAGGTAAAGATAATTTCTTCGCGGCATACAATCCCCACGCCGATCCGGCCGGGCTCGTCGACAAACTGGGCGAGCGCCACGAAGTGACGCGCACCAACATCAAGAAATGGCCCGTGGGTTCCCCGATTCAAGCGGCGCTCGATGCCTTGGTTATTTTGCGGAAGCAGCATCCGTTTGACTCCGCCGAAGTGCGGCGACTGTCCGTGCGGCTTGCAACAGATGAAGCTGCCATCGTCAACAATCGTGAAATTCCGGACATCTGCTTGCAGCACATCGTGGCTGTAATGCTTCTCGAAAAAACGGTGACCTTTGCTTCAGCGCATGACCAGGCGAGCTTGAAAGACCCTGCGGTTCTTCGGGAGCGGGCTAAAGTCCAGCTCATTCCAGATCCTGAGTTGGAACGTCTCATGCCGTTGCGCGTGGCCATCGTCGAGGTTACGCTGACGGATGGCTCTCACTTCAGCGAGCGGGTCGACAACGTTCGCGGCACGCCAGAAAATCCTATGACCCGCGACGAAGTTATCGCCAAGGCCACCGACCTCATCACGCCCGTCCTCGGCGCGGCGAAATGCTCGGATCTGATCGACGGAATATTCCATCTGGAAAGTTTCAGCGTTATTCGAGATCTGCGGACCCTGTTGCAGCCGAGCTAGCGAGTCTCGTTTATTGTGGGACTTGCCGGCTAGAAGAGGAATCACTGTGCGCATCGTCGATATCCGTGAGACGGTCGTCCCGATCAAGTCGGACATTCGTAACGCCTACATCGACTTTAGCCAGATGACGGTGAGCGTCTTGGCGCTCGTGACCGACGCCGTGCGGGACAGCAAGCCGATTGTCGGATACGGCTTCAATTCGAATGGTCGGTACGCGCCTAGCGGGCTATTGCGCGACCGCTTCCTGCCTCGTCTTAAGGCTGCGCCGCCCGACTCACTGCTCGACGAGACCGGGGAAAACTTCGATCCGCATCGCATTTGGGCCATCGTCATGGGGAATGAAAAGCCCGGAGGGCACGGCGAGCGCTCCGTCGCCGTCGGTGTGCTGGATATGGCCGTTTGGGATGCGGTCGCAAAAATTGCTGGTATGCCTTTACATCGCCTCTTGGCCAACCGCTACCGGGAAGGACACTTCGAAAGCAAAGTGTTCGTTTACGCCGCGGGCGGCTACTACTACCCCAACAAAAACCTCCCTGCCTTGCAGGACGAAATGCGAAGCTATCTCGCCCTCGGGTACTCCGTCGTGAAAATGAAAATCGGCGGTGCGCCTCTGTCCGAGGATTTGCGCCGCATCGAAGCCGTGCTCAAAATCTTGAAAACTCCAGATCAGCTGGCAGTGGACGCCAACGGGCGCTTTGACCCGGACACGGCCATCGCCTATGCGCGAGCACTCGCTCCCTATGGTCTTCGCTGGTACGAAGAACCGGGCGATCCCCTGGATTACGAACTCCAGGCCAAGCTCGCTGACCACTATCCAGGGCCGATGGCCACCGGAGAGAATCTCTTCTCCTTGCAGGACGCGCGCAATCTTATCCGTTACGCGGGCTTGCGGCCCGATCGGGATGTTTTGCAATTCGACTGCGCGCTGAGTTACGGCTTGGTGGAATATCTCCGCATCCTCGAAATGCTGAAGGATTATGGCTGGTCTTCCGCGCGCTGCATTCCTCACGGTGGACACCAGATGTCGCTTAACATTGCGGCAGGCCTCGGTCTAGGCGGCAATGAATCCTATCCCGGCGTCTTCCAGCCTTTCGGCGGATTTGCGGACGGCATCCCGGTCGAAAACGGTTATGTCAGATTGCCGGATGTTCCCGGTATCGGCTTCGAAACAAAGAACGAGCTCGACCGCGTCATGAAGGCAGTCGCAGAGTAGTGGGTACGTGTAGTGTCAAGGTCGCTCAAGGTACTGCTTCTGTCTAAAAAGAAATTAATCTTTTTTTCAGGTATTAGATCTTTTGCTGAAATATCGTCTGTACCCGGCGGAGTCGCCCTCTTGGCGCCGCTCGCAAATCCGTTTCTTCCGGGCGCCGTCCGCCCGCCAGGAGAACCACAGAATGGTACCTAACCAAAGAAGCCAGGAGCCGGCCCGAAGCGCCCGTGCTCTTACGCGGCGCAGCCTGTTTGAGTTTGCGGGCTTGGCCCTGCTATCCGCAGCTCTGCCATCCGACGCGACTCTTGCCCGACCACCTTCTGAGCAAGACCAGCCTCCGTCGTCTCCGGCGACCAGCCCGATCATGGAGAAGCTCAGCAGTTACATGAGCCAGGCTGGGACGCGCCCACTCCCGGAGGAAGTCGTGGAAAAGGCCAAGCATCACATCCTGGACACCTTTGCCGCCATGACGTCAGGTTCCGAATTACCGCCAGGCCGCGCGGCTTTGCAGTTTGCGCAAGCGTACGGTGGAAAAGAGGTCGCAACCGTAGTCGCTTCAAGAATAGTGTGCGGACCCCTCGAAGCTGCATTTGCCAATGGCGTCCTCGCCCATTCCGATGAGACCGACGACTCTCACGGCCCGTCTCGCTCGCATCCCGGCGCTTCGGTTGTGCCCGCTGCATTCGCTGCTGCGGAGCAGTTCGGCATCAGCGGGGCTCACTTTCTTCGCGCCGTCACGCTCGGCTATGATGTCGGGCCGCGCGTGACCATGAGCATCGGCGGTCCCGGCTACCAGGCGGCCACGCATCGCAGTACGCATGGCACGGTTGCTGCGTTTGCTGCGGGCGCGGCCGCCGGCTGTGCAGCGGGCTTGAACGCACCGCAGTTTCGTTTTCTGCTCGACTATGCTGCGCAGCAGACGTCCGGAATCGGCGCCTGGGCGCGCGACGCGGAACACATGGAAAAAGCCTTTCTCTTCGGGGGAAAACCAGCCGCGGGCGGCGTGGCCGCCGCCATGCTCATTCGCTCGGGCTGGACCGGCGTCGATGACGTCTTCTCCGGATCCGACAATTTTTTCGAGGCGTACGCACCTAGGGAAAATGGCGTCGTGAAAGCTGACCCGTCCCAACTTATCAACGGACTTGGCGAGCGCTATGAAATCACGCGCACCAACATCAAGAAGTGGACGGTGGGCTCCCCGATTCAAGCGCCGCTTGACGCGCTTGCTGGCTTCTTCCGGAAACGATCCTTTACCGCGGACGAAGTTCAGAAAGTCGTGGTGCACATCGCCAGCGATGAGGCCAATACCGTAAGTAACCGTGAAATGCCCGATATCTGCCTGCAACACATGATCGCGGTAATGCTCCTCGACAAAACGGTCACCTTTGCTTCGGCGCATGACAAGGCGCGCATGCAGGATCCCACCGTTTTGCGCCAGCGTGCCAAAGTCGACGTGGTTGCCGACCCGCGCATCGATGCCCGGCGCCCGCGCCGCGAAGCCATCGTCGAATTTACGCTTGCGGATGGCACACAGCTCACGGAGTGGGTTCGCGACGTCCGTGGCACCGCGGAAAATCCCATGACTCGTGAAGAAATCGTTGCCAAGGCTCGCGACTTAATTACTCCCGTTCTTGGCGCCGCGGGCGGCTCCGCCCTTATTGACAAGCTGCTAGCTTTGGAAACTCTACGCGATATTCGCGAACTGCGCCAAGCGCTTCAAAAGGGCTGAGCGATGCTGATTCCTGCCGCCGCAACTGCGAGTGCCTCGCCTCCACGCAAGAAGCCTTTCTACACCGGCCTATCTTTCCAAGTACTGCTCGGCGTCGCTATGGCCATCCTCCTCGGTTATATCAGCCCCGCAAAGGCTGTCGCAATGAAGCCCCTCGGCGACGCCTTTATTCGCTTGATCACCATGATCATCACGTTGGTCATCTTCTGCACCCTGGTCACCGGGATTGCGGGCATGGAAGACATGAAGAAAGTCGGCCGTGTCGGCGGTAAGGCTTTGCTGTATTTCGAACTTGTCTCGACACTTGCGCTTCTGATCGGACTCGTTGTCGGTAACCTGGTGCATCCCGGTAGCGGCTTCAATGTCAATCCCGCGACTCTGGACGCGAGAGCTGTGGCAGATTATGCGGGACAGGCCAGAGCACAGAGCGTTGCGGACTTTCTCATGCACATCATCCCCGCCACGGTCTTCGACGCGTTCGCGAGGGGAGACATCCTTCAGGTGCTCCTTGTCTCTCTGCTCTTCGGCTTTGCGTTGTCTCTGGCAGGCTCGCGCGGCAGGCCACTTGTCGACCTCTTGGACAGTTTGACTCGAGTCGTTTTTGGAGTCGTTGCCATCCTCATGCGTTTTGCCCCCATTGGAGCCTTCGGCGCTATGGCCTTCACTGTCGGCAAATACGGTTTGGCGTCGCTCGGCCCTCTCGCGAAACTACTGGCTACGCTCTACATTACGTCCACCCTGTTCGTGGTGGTCTTGCTCGGGGCCATTGCGCATGTGGCAGGCTTCGGAATTTTCCGGTTCCTCTGGTTCCTCCGTGAGGAGATTCTCGTCGTGCTGGCAACAAGCTCCTCGGAACCTGTGCTGCCCGCTCTAATGGCCAAACTCGAAAAACTCGGATGCTCGAAAACCCTGGTCGGTCTCGTGGTTCCGACCGGGTATACCTTCAATGCCGATGGCACCAGTCTCTACATGACTCTTGCGGCGCTTTTCGTAGCCCAGGCGACCAACACGCACCTGACCCTGACACAGCAGTTTACGATCCTGGGAGTCGCCGTGCTTACTTCCAAAGGCGCGAGCGGCGTGCAAGGAGCCGCTTTTATCGCGCTCGTCGCCACCATGATGGTCATCCCTGCGATACCGGTTGCGGGAATGGCGCTGATTCTTGGCATCGATCGCTTTCTCAGCATGTGCCGCGCGGTCGTCAACATGACCGGCAACGCCGTCGCCACCTTGGTGATCGCTCGCTGGGAGAACGAACTCGATCGGGATGCTCTCGAGCACCACCTGCTCGGAGAAGTCGCAGACAGCGCAAGCTCATAGAAGGACCAGCTGTCCGATCTCATTGTGCCACTGCGGTGCATGAAAGGGAGGGCACCCGGGGGAAAGAACAGTTCGCCAAGAAAAAAATTGAGCCATTCTGTCACTTGGAAATGCTGGCGACCGCGTTAGGCCGCAAGCTCGGTTCCCTCATAGATTCGCTCTATCCGCTCCAAGTCCTCCAACAACTGGCGGCCCCGACGACACAATTTTTTCCGTCGCGCCCATTCCATCCCGGCATTTCGGCACTTCCTGCATTTGTGCAGGTGCCGCGAGGCCCGCTCAAAACTTGCATCTGGATCGAGTACGATGATTTTCTTCAGTGTCATGCCGCGACGGTGCCAGAGTGTATGAATCAGCGCAACCTGTCCCGTTGGCCAGGGATAATGACAGACAGAGCACCGTTGAGCTGCAAATTGGCGTATTTTGGGGTTTGCATGGCGTTTTTCGAGCAGGAAGTTCACCTTGTGCCTGTGGAAAATTAGTGTCTCATTAGACACCGGGTTTGGACGGCTAACGTGTTCCCAGAAATCACCTTGCGGCGCTTCTTCTCCCCTCCCGACCGAAGCAAAACTGGCCGATTCGTCTACGATAAGGTTCGAGAGGCCGCTGCATTTTATCAAGGAGTGGGCTCCAGAAATTGCGCCTTGGTTTCGTACTTCCGTCCAAAAAGTCTTCAAAAAGCAGTTATTTGGACGGAATGGACGGAAAACACCAGATGTTTCATTTCGCCGCAACGGTTTGATTCTAGGAGAATAAGTGGCGCGCTCTCCAGAAACGATTTCAGAACTTTCGTTTTTACCTATCCCGCGCACCCCGCGGCGGTCATTTGACATCTGCGCCATTTGTCGCTATGATGGATGACAAATGGCACAAGAGCTACAGGCCGTATTTGGAGAATTGGGCGGGAGACAGACGTTTGGTCGAACTTTGGCCAGCGAAAACGATATGCGCGAGGCCATTCGGCAAGGCTTTCCTCCGGCAGCGGTAGAAGTACTGATGCGGGCTTCCGGCTTAACGCTGAAAGAACTCGCGACGGCTCTTGACTTGTCCACCCGAAGCTTACAGCGCCGTCGACGTAGCGGCCGACTGGCGCGTTACGAATCCGACCGGCTCTACCGGCTGGCACGGATCGTCGCTTTAGCCGACGAATTTCTAGGTGACCATGAAAGGGCCATTCGCTGGCTGAAGCGCCCGAACGGCGCTCTTGGTGGCATTGCGCCGGTGGCGGCACTTGACACCGAATTGGGTGCTCGCCAGGTTGAAAACATTCTGGGCCGGATTGCCTACGGCGGAATCAGTTGAACCGAGTCTATCGGGTGCTGCGAAAGAAGTACGCCCGTACTCCTTTTGACGGCGAGGGCGCTTACCGATACGGTGGGCGCTGGTCGAGCCCCGGCATACGCCTCAGCTATACGTCAGAACACCAGTCCCTCGCAATGCTGGAATATTTCGTCCACCTCGACAAGGATGATACTCCCAGGGATCTGGTTCTAGCGGTCGCGGAAGTGCCCGACGATTTGAGCCAGGAAGAGGTTGAAGTCAGTCATCTACGGGCGAATTGGCGACTTCCCGCGGCACCGCCGGAGCTCACCGGGATCGGCGATGAATTCCTACGAAGGGGGGAGCACTGTCTACTCCTGGTGCCTTCCGCCCTTGCCCCGGACGAGCACAACTGCCTCATCAACCCTGGGCACTCAGAGTTTAACCGCCTCGTGATACGAGAGCCGGAGCCACTGGCATACGATCCACGCATGTTTGGGACGAAACATCGCCAGATGAGACGATGATGCGCAGGCAATAGTTCACAGGCAGCCGAAGAAAATCCAAGACAGCCTCAAAAATCCGGGTAGGGGGCGGCAAATCTCTGCCGAGATTTCGCCGCTAGTTACAGAATGTTAGCGATCATGTAAAAACGCATTTTCTGGAGCCGGCCAACATTCCCTAGCTGCCCCGCCGCACGAGGCCGGAGGGAAAACCGGCCGGAGCGCCTGATGAGTGAGAGCGGAGGCAACTCAGTCGACAAACTCCACCGCACACACGAAGATACGGGAGGACGCGGATGATGTGTGGAGGGATGATGCTGCTCCTTATTCCTGGAGCGATAAGCAATTCAAATGCCGTGATCCGGCAGGAGTTCAGAAAACTACGTTTTCAGATGATCGATGACACAGAAAGCCGGGTAAGCCTTCACCGTTTTCTCCCGGGCTTGGCAGTAGAGGGCTCGATGAGATCGGCGTCGAAGTTCAAGTCCTCGTGACGAAACTCGTCAAGGCGGGACTGGAGAGTTGGGGGGGATGTGTGCCGCCAGGTGATTTACGCAAGCCTCGTACTTCCGTGCGATGAGGTAAAAGGCGAAGTTCGATTCTTCACCCTAATACGCGTCGAGCTTTCTAAGAGGAGATGGAGCGCGGATAGGTTCAGGATATCAAAAAAGCTGTTAGATTCAGGCGCTCGGATCGACCCAATTTTCGCCCTCAGGTAAAACCCTTAATGCAAAATAATTTTGCCGATTTTGCCAAAAGCGATCTTGAAGAGGGGAAAACCGGGGAGTATTATGTGGCTCCCGCTCTCTAATCCAAACTAGGATGTCCCGCCCTGCACCCTATCGAAATCAAAGGGAGGTTTGCAGTATGCCTACGGCTAAAGAATTCACTCTTACCATGGACGATAGACCCGGAACGCTTGGCAAAATTTGCCGAGCGCTGTCCGAACGCAACGTGAACATCATCGCCGCGCAGTCCTTTCCCGTCGCCGGAAAAAGCACAACGCGGTTCGTCTTCGATGATCCAACGAAAGCGCGAAGCGTGCTCGACAACGAACGAGCGACCTATACGGAAACGGATGTTGCCAAGGTATCCCTTGCACACCGACCAGGAGAACTGGCGCGTGTCGCACAAAAACTTGGCGAAGCGAGCATCAACATCAACTACTTCTATTGTGGAGCCGACCCAAACACGAACGCACCACTCATTATTTTTGGTGTGGCGGAAATCGGCAAAGCCACGCCGCTGCTGGAACAGGCGGCTGCCGCTGCTGGCAGGGGTTAAGCCCACAAGCGAAACTTGATCTAGGGACCGGGCGACAAAAATGCTCGGTCCCTTTTGTTATGGCTGATTGAGACAAGAGTAAGGTCTGCGGAACAGAGGCGCTGTTGACGAACCGTTACGCGACCAATGTCAGCCAGTTTTCGGGACCGTCAGCCAGTCTCGCCTTTTCTCCTTCCGAAAGCAGCAGCCGCTCTCAGGTCCGGCGCAGCGTCCTAAGTCCAGCTTCCGAAGCGGCGGTCGCTCAATCGCATCAGACTGCCCGGTCTGCTGATCGCGATACAATGACGTGGGTTGACATGCCCCGAGAATCCACAAGCGGGTTGCATCTTAAACAGCTCGACGTCGCGTCCTCCGGTCACACTCAGCACGGGCCGATGGCGCGATACGCAGACTAGAAGATTATTTTGAACCGTTTTATACTGCACCGGTTTTGTGCACTCTACTCTTCCGTTCGAGGACCAGATATGAAGATTCGCGTTCTTCTTTCTTGGATATCTTGTCCTTTATTCGTGTCCCTCGCTCTGGCCCAGGATTCCAAATTTCGCCCAAACAACCAGCAGATTCCTGTTCCTGACTGCTTGAGCTTAAAAGGTCTATTAGACAGCAGTTACAAGCCTTGCGCCGCCGACGATCATCAGCTATGGCTGAAAGACATTACCCACTGGCGCGACGAGCGCCGGATCCGTATTGGCTACAACGGCTCGCGCTATGAAATTCCGGAACTACTATGGACGCAGTCCAGCTTCATCCAGCCGCAAATGATGGTGCAGGACCGCTTTTTCTTTGACCCCATCGCCGGAAAATACACCGTGGACCGGTACCTGGATGATCTGCAAAAGCGGTATGGAGGCGTCGACGCGGTCCTGATTTGGCCGACGTACCCCAACCTGGGCATCGACGATCGGAACCAGATCGACATGATCCACTGCATGCCGGGAGGAGTCATTGGAGTTCGACAGATGATCGCGGACTTTCACAAGCGGCGTGTTCGCGTTCTGTTCCCGATGATGATGTGGGATCAGGGAACACGCGACCCGGGAAGACCCTGGCCCGAAGCGATTGCCTCGCTCATGGCAGAGATCGGGGCGGACGGCGTCAATGGCGATACCCAAGACGGAGTTCCGCTCGTTTTTTCGCTCGCCGCGGACAAAGTCGGCCATCCGCTAGCCTTCGAACCGGAAGGCGGCCCCTCCGACGAGGCGCTTGCCTGGAATGTAATGACCTGGGGGCAGTATCAATATCCGTTTACTCCGCTCGTTGACCGCTACAAGTGGCTCGAGCCACGCCACATGGTGAACATTTCCGATCGCTGGAACCGCAGCAAGACCAACGATTTGCAGTTTGCGTTTTTCAACGGAATTGGTTGGGAAAGTTGGGAGAATATTTGGGGCATCTGGAATGGCGTCACTCCCCGCGACGCAGAGGCCACGCGCCGCGTCGCCACTCTCGAGCGCGCCATAGCCGAATACCTAGTGAGCCGCGATTGGGAACCGATGTATCCAATGTTGCGCTACGGAGTCTTCGCCAGCCGCTGGCCGCTTAACGACAGCACCGTTTGGACGATCGTGAATCGCAATGAATATGATGTCGAAGGACCACAAATGGAGGTTCCCGCCGTCCCCGCGATGCACTATTTCGATCTCTATGGCGGCTCCGAGTTGCAGATACGAAAATACCTCGGTGGCAAATCCGTTTTGAGTTTTGCCATCGAAAGCAATGGTTTCGGTGCCGTCTTGGCAACGAATTCCGAACGCGACGCGAAAATGCAAAAGCTGATGTCAGCGATGAAGCAGATGACCGTCAAACCGCTGGCTAGCTTCTCGAGCCAACATGAGGTCCTGAAACAAAAGATCGTGCCGATCGCCGCCACGAGGACGGGTAGCAGCGCTCCCGCAAGCATGATTCAGATTCCCGAAGGGGACTTTCTCTTTAGAGTGTCGGGCGTAGAAATTGAAGGGTCCAATGACATCGGCGTGGACGTGCAGTATCCCTGGGAAGATGCACCGCGTCGTTTCCACGAGCATCCCATGCACATCAAGTCGTTCTACATCGACAAATATCCAGTCACGAACGTCGAGTTCAAACAGTTTCTGGACGCCACGCGCTACCATCCCAATGACGACCTGAACTTTCTGCGCGATTGGAAAGACGGTACCTTCCCCGCAGGCTGGGACCATCGGCCGGTGACCTGGGTGTCCATCGAGGATGCGCGCGCCTACGCCACGTGGGTCGGAAAGCGCTTGCCTCACGAATGGGAGTGGCAATACGCCGCGCAAGGCACCGATGGCCGCATCTATCCCTGGGGCAACCAATGGGATGCAGCCGCGGTTGCTGAACCGGATAAGAACCGCACAATGCGCGGTCCCGATCCAGTAGACGCACATTCGAACGGTGCCAGTCCCTTTGGTGTGATGGATCTTGTGGGCAATATGTGGCAATGGACAGATGAATTTCTCGATGAGCATACACGAGTGGCAATTCTCCGAGGGGGAAGCTATTACCAGCCGCAGGGTTCGATCTGGTATTTCCCGCAAGCTTATAAATTGACCGAGCACGGCAAACTCCTGATGATGGCGCCGAGCATCGACCGCTCGGGCGCCATCGGTTTCCGTCTCGTGCAAGATGCGCACTGATTTTTTCTGCGGGACCTGCAGTGCTATGTAGGGCATCGTGCGTTGAAGCTCGTACTCTCACGTCCTCGAACCCTGCAATTAGAGTTCAAGGCTTCTGAGATTGCTGGGCCCGCCCGATAAACGTGTCAAACTTCCAGACCTGCCGCCGGCCTGACCGCAGAGAAGCATGAAACGCTGCCTGGCTAAAATCACCACCTGCTATAACGTGGAGATATTGGCGCAACATTTCCTGGCTGTTCCCTCCGCTTTACGTTCGCTCCAGCCGGGTTGTCTGGAGGGAACAGAACCAGGAACGTTTGCTGGAGATCCGTTGCTGGGAGCAATGGGAATCGAATGCCGGATGGTAGAGTATCAGAGCCGACGAGGATTTCTTTCACCAGCAAGCGCAAGATTTGCCGGCGCTCCTGCACCGCCAGCGTCTTCGCGTATCGATGACCACAGATTTCGCGTGTGGCCCGGCGACAACAGCACCTGAATGTTTGCATATGTGTTCTGAACGCGGTGCGGGATAGGTCTTAAACTCGTCTTCAGCAAGGTTCACCATCAAGTGAGCCTGGCCGTTTGGCATAATCCCTTGTAGCTCCTGAAAGCTCTACGCTGCTAAGCTGCCGCCAGCGAAGAAAGGCGCAATGAAATTTGAACTCCCCAAAGCACCCGCCCAGAAGACCGGCCCTGTGAAAGCGTGGTTCGAGCCGGTGGTGATTCCCACCTACCACCCGCACACCCCTGACAAGAACCCGATGTTTCTGGAAAATCGCGTGTATCAAGGCAGCAGCGGGAAAGTCTACCCGCTACCGTTCACCGACCGAATCTCCACGAAAGCACGAGCTCATGCCTGGCAGGCAGTGCATGTGGAAAACGAGTTTCTGCGGGTCATGGTGCTTCCCGAAATTGGCGGGCGAATTCATGTAGGACTGGACAAGTCGAATGGCTACGACTTCTTCTATCGTCAGAATGTGATCAAGCCCGCTCTCGTGGGTTTAGCCGGTCCGTGGATCTCAGGCGGAGTGGAGTTTAACTGGCCGCAACACCATCGGCCAGCCACGTTCATGTCGGTGCAAGCGCAGATCGAAGAACATTCTGATGGGACGCGCACCGTTTGGTGTAGCGACCATGAGCCGATGAACCGCCTCAAAAGCGCACATGGCATATGCCTGCATCCTGGTAAGGCATACATCGAACTCAAGGTGCGCCTCTACAACCGAACTCCGTTCACACAGACATTTTTGTGGTGGGCCAACGCTGGAGTCCACGTTCACGAACTTTATCAGTCCTTCTTCCCACCCGATGTGCAGTATGTCGCTGACCACGCCAAGCGTGCCGTGAGCCGCTTTCCCCTGTGCGAGGAGCGCTACTACGGAGTGCAATACGGCGAGAGGGCGCGGAGCGGCGTTCCAGTGGAAGAACGCCCGCGAAGATTCGTCCCCCCCGGGGGTTACCCGCCAAACGATTTGAGTTGGTATGCCAATATCCCCGTGCCGACCAGTTATATGGCAACAGGTTCAGTGGAAGATTTCTTTGGCGGTTATGACCACCGGCAGAAGGCTGGCCTGGTCCATGTAGCCAGTCACCACATCTCGCCCGGCAAGAAGCAGTGGACTTGGGGCAACCACGATTTCGGATATGCATGGGAGCGGAATCTGGCTGACGGCGACGGTCCTTACATCGAACTGATGGCAGGCGTTTTTACCGATAACCAGCCGGATTTCTCATTCTTGTCGCCGTGGGAAACGAAAGCATTCAGCCAGTATTGGTATCCCATCCGCGAAATCGGTCCAGTGCAGAAAGCCAATTTGAACGCTGCGGTCAGCCTCAGCGTTTCCGGGAGGAAGGCGCAGATGGGCGTTTGCGTAACGCGGCAAATCCCTGCTGCCAGAATACGACTGGAGATGAAAGGTAGGAACCTCTGGGAGTCGGTGCGCGATTTATCTCCGCGCGGTGCATTTCTACAAACGGTCGATTTGCCACCAGGCACAACATCTGAAGAGTTGGCGGTATCAATCGAGACTGAGGATGGACGGGAACTACTGCGCTACAGGCCGCTGCCGAACTCACAAATACCTGCACAAGAGCCTGCAATTGAGCCTGCGTCACCCGGAGATATAACGAATGACGACGAACTTTACGTGACTGGTCTCCACCTCGAGCAGTATCGCCACGCCACTCGTCACCCGGAAGTCTATTGGCTCGAGGCACTACGTCGCGATCCGGGCGATAGTCGATGCAACAATGCTTTGGGACTCTGGCATCTGCGGCGGGGGGAGTTCAAGCAGGCCGAGAAATACTTCTACCGCGCAGTTCAGAGACTCACGCTGCGCAATCCGAATCCGCATGACGGCGAACCCTACTACAACCTTGGGCTCACACTGCGTTACCTGAACCGAGACGACGAAGCATACGCAGCATTCTACAAGTCTACTTGGAATCAGGAGCGCAAAGCAGCCGCGCTCATGGCTCTCGCCGAGCTGGACGCGAAGCAAAACCGGTGGCAGTTGGCGCTAGAGCATCTGTTGTCTTCGTTTCGACTTGATGGTGACAATCTCAACGCTCGCAATTTAGCTGCGATGGTTCTAAGAAAGCTTGGCCGGGAGACAGAAGCAGCGCGTTTGTTGCAGGAGACAGCGGACCTCGATCCGACAGATTTTTGGGCGCGCTACCTAATCGGTAGTTCATTGCCTTCGGACAATCGGCTGCTTCTTGATCTGGCACTGGACTGCGCGCGCGCGGGGTTTTATGCCGAAGCCATTACGATTCTGAAGGCGGCCGATCGCCAGGTGAACGATGGTTCTGTCCCAACGATTTCCTATGCCTTGGGCTACATGCATCAGCAAACGGGCGACGCCATTGCCGCGAAGAGGGCGTATTCACAGGCGGCGGAAGCTGACCCCAGTTACTGCTTCCCGAACAGGTTGGAGGAAATGATTGTTCTGCAGGCCGCGATTGCTGGCGATCCACGCGATGCGCGCGCCGCCTATTACCTTGGCAATCTACTCTATGATCGCCTCTGGCATGATGAGGCAATTGCCCTCTGGGAACAGTCTGCCCGCCTGGATCCCTCCTGGTCAGTGGTCTGGCGCAACCTCGGAATTGGCTATTTTAACGTGCGCGGCAGGTCGGACGCGGCGCGGGCTGCGTTTGACAAGGCATTGGAGGCCGATCCGACAGACGCCCGCGTTCTTTACGAGCGTGACCAGCTCTGGAAACGGACGGGAGAGTCTCCCCTTCGCCGCCTTGAAGAACTCGAGAAGTTCTCGGATCTTGTACGGCTGCGAGATGACCTTTCCATCGAACTAGCCACTCTCTACAACGATACCAATCAACCTGAGAAAGCACTTGCCGTGATCGAGTCACGCAGATTTCAGCCATGGGAAGGTGGCGAAGGATTGGTACTGGGCCAGTATGTTCGTACACAATTGGCGTTAGGCCGTCGCGCGCTGGCTGATGGCAAGCCAGCTGAGGCCCGCCGGTTTATGGAGGCGGCCCTGAATTGTCCGGCAAACCTTGGAGAAGCAGCTCATTTGCTCGCGAACCAAAGCGACATTTTCTACCTGCTTGGCACGGCCTGTGAGGCGGCGGGCGACCTTCCTGCCGCCCATAAGTGGTGGGAACGGGCAGCAAGTCACGAGGGGGATTTCCGAGAAATGAGCGTCCGTTCTTTTTCGGAGATGACTTGCCACAGCGCGCTTGCTCTTAAGCGGCTGGGAAGGTCGCGGGAGGCAGAGAAACTTCTCCGCGATCTACTCGCCTATGCCGAGAATCTAATGCAGCAAAAGGCCCAAGTCGATTATTTTGCTACCTCCCTTCCAGCGATGCTGTTGTTTGAAGATGACCTGCAGAGGCGGAACACAATGACCGCCTTGTTCCTGCAGGCGCAAGCCTGGCTAGGGCTTGGTGACGCCGCAAAGGCGCAGGAACTGCTCACGCGAGTCCTGAGCCTCGACCCAAGTCATTCGATGGCTGCGGACTTACTGGCTGAGCCGAGCGGTTCCCCGCTTACCATGCACATCTGAGGTGACGTCTTGGACAGCGGCTGCCGTAACTCTCAAACTCAACCTGCACATAGCTACAATGCGGCATATGTTTGGGTCATTTCTTCGGTCGGCGCGTTAGGCGGATTGCTGTTTGGATACGATTGGGTGGTGATCGGTGGGGCAAAGCCGTTTTACGAAAAGTACTTCCAACTCATCTCAGAAAGCAGCATCGGTTGGGCAAATAGCTGCGCCCTCATCGGCTGTCTTCTTGGCTCGGTCCTTTCGGGTAGCATCAGCGACCGTTTTGGCCGAAAGAAACTGCTGATCCTGTCTGCGCTGCTTTTTGTCGTGTCTTCTCTCCTCACCGCGCGGGCCCACACCTTCTCGTCATTTATTACCTGGCGGATTGCTGGCGGATTGGCCATCGGCATCGCCTCCAATGTCTCCCCAACTTATATTGCAGAGGTTAGCCCTGCGCCCTGGCGCGGACGGCTGGTGACCTTGAATCAGTTGACCATTGTTGTGGGAATTTTGGCCGCGCAAATCGTCAACTGGCTGATTGCGGACCCAGTCCCCAAAGGCGCCACGGCGGAATTGATTCGCCAGTCGTGGAATGGGCAATATGGCTGGCGATGGATGTTCACCGCCGTGGCAGTACCCTCTTTGATCTTCTTTTTCGCCGCAATGTTTATTCCGGAGAGTCCACGTTGGCTGGTGAAGATCGGCGCAAATCAGCGTGCCCGTGGTACGTTGGCGCGCATTGGCGGAGAAAAGTACAGCGATGAAGCAATAGCAGAAATTCAAGGCACTCTGAACGCACCCGGGCGGAGCGTTGCTGCTTGGCACGAACTTCGCACCCCATACATTTTGAAGCTCTTGTCAATTGGAGTTTGTCTGGCGGTTCTGCAGCAGTGGAGCGGAATCAACATCATCTTCAACTATGCGGAGGAGATATACCGCAACGCAGGCTACGAAGTGAACAGCATCCTTTTCAACATTGTGATCACCGGAACCATCAACCTCGTGTTCACTTTGGTCGCCTTGGGCTTGGTAGACAAGTTTGGTCGCCGGGCACTGATGCTGCTTGGCTGCACGGGAATTGCTGTGTCGCACGCCGTACTCGGCCTGGCTTACCGTTCCGGGACCAAGGGCTTCCCGGTACTGGTGCTTACGCTCTGCACGATTGCGTGCTACGCGCTCTCGCTTGCGCCGGTGACTTGGGTTTTGATCTCGGAAATCTTTCCCAATCGTGTGCGCGGGTTTGCGGTTTCAGTTTCAGTGTCGGCGCTCTGGGTTGCCTCTTTCCTTCTCACGTTCACGTTTCCAATTCTCCACCGGATCCTCGGTCCCGCCCGCACATTTTGGATCTATGCCGTGGTCTGTCTCGCGGGCTTCCTTTTTGTGTTTTGGCGCGTTCCGGAAACGAAGGGAAAGACGCTGGAGCAGATCGAGTACGAGTTTGCAGGAACGGCGCAAAGGCCGAGGAGCGACCCTACCTCAACGTGAACTGTTCCTCTCCTTTCGTCGCGCTCAGCCCGCCGGCGTTCCAACAGCGTAGACCAGCACTGGGTAAACACGCACGCAGTTGTCGTTTACACCTCCACCGAAAAGTTACCTGGATATCAATCACGGGGTATTCTTCCTCTACCGGATCGTGGGCTACTCGGGCATCAACAGACTCACGCGCGGGAAGCGCCGAAGTCGAGGACCGCTAACGCATATACTTCATGTATTGGATCGAGGTGAGGCTCTTGCAGCGAAATGCCTGCGCTGCTCGGTCCAGCACCTGTATCGCGGGCGAACATGGAAGGATATGGATGACGGTGCATCGTTACGTCCAGCTCTGGAGGGATCTCCACCTCCAAGAACACGACAACCTCGCTCTCAAACAGGACGCGGTGAACGTCGGGATCGGCAATGTCCAGCGTCATACGACGCAGGACTCGGATAGCCACCCCACGGTGTACGGGGGATACTCTGAACTCGATTGGCCTCGGCGCAGTGTACACCAACAAAGGCGAGCGCAATGAGAAAGAGCATTCCGCTTATTTTCATTCGCCCTCCCTGCCGCTTTATTAGGGGAATAAGCCTGAGCGGATCCTCACAGTGACGAATTGCGCTAGGGTTTGCGTTGGTCGAGGAGGATAACGACACCGTAGCGGGAGAGTTCGACTTGGGTGACTTCAGCTTGAGCGGTATCGGGTTGGGAGAGCTGTGGCTCGTCCGGCGAGTCGAGTTGATGGAGGATGGACTTCATCGGTCGAGGAAGAGGAACGAGTTGCTTTTCGGAGTTGAAATTGACGAGGACAAAGACGGTGGACCCAGGACCGACGCGGCGGTTGACTTCGATGCCGTCCGGGACCGGACCGAAGACGGGGGTGACGCCGCTAACGTTGACCATCCACTGCGCAAGCGCGGTCATGAGATTGGGATCGAGGATGGTGCCGACATAGGTGATGCGTCCCTTGCCGAAGGGATGAGTGATGATGCAGGGCTGGCCGTCGAGCCACCCGTTGCTGCCTCCGTAGCGTAAGAGAACTTCGGCATCCGGCGCCATGGCTTTGAGTTGCTCAGCCCAAATCGTGGCAGTGCCAGAGCCGAGCAAGCCGCTGACCGGAGCGTCGCGCTCTAGGGCGTAAAACTGTTCGACGCGGCCGCCGAGTGCGTCGATGAGATAGCCAGGCTGACGCAGCGGGAGAAGGGCGTTGAATTCGTCCTTCATGCCCGAGCGCGGGCCGAGAACGAGGTGGCCGCCATTTTTGGCGTAGTCAGCGAGATGGGCGGCGCGTTCTTTAGGAATGAGATTGAGGCTGGGAGCGACGACGAGCTTGTATTGGTCCAGAGGAACGTCTGTGCTGACGATGTCCAGCGACTGCGAAATCTTGCGGATGGTTTGGTAGTAGGTCTTGAGGATGTTGAACGGATCGTAGCGCGAAGTGTGAATCTGCCAATTAATGGCCCAGCGGCTTTCGTAGTCGTGCAGGAGCGCGACATCGGAGACGACGCGCGTGTTCCGAAACGCACCTTGAACCTGTGCGAATTCGGCTGCCGTCTGCGTGACTTCGGCGAGAACCGGTTCCGGCTCACCGTCCGGGCCGACGAGAGTGCCGTGCATTTCCTCCTGGCCATTTAGCGCGCTGCGCCATTGCCAAAAGCTGACTTCGTCGGCGCCGTGGCCGACGTCATGCCAGGCCATCGCGCGAACTTCGCCTTTGTTGAGAGCATTGTTCAGGTTCGACCAATTCACGAAACCTGGCTGTGTTTCGATAACCCAAAAATTCTGTCGCTTGAGGCCGCGCATGGTGTCGTGGCTGATGCCGTTCTTGTCGGGATCAAGATGCCCGGTGGCGACGTAATCGTCCCAAGCAACGAACGTGAGGGAACGCGCTACCGTGTAGTGATCGAAGCCATCGAAGGCGTAGCCCATGAAATTGCCGGTGATGAACTGGCGAGGATCGGCAAACGGGCGGATGGCACCGATTTGATTTTGTTGATAGCTCGCCCAGGCAAAGGTGACGAAGCGTTTCCAATCCAGCATGAGGCCGGGATTGTGAGGGATGTCGGGGATCGGGATTTCAGCCCAATTGTCGTAGGTTTCGCTCCAGTAGGCGGTCGTCCACTGTTGATTGAGAAAGTCGAGAGATTTGTACCTGGCTTTAAGCCAATCGCGGAATTGGTGCCTGGCGTCGTCGTCGAAGGACATTTGCGAGTAGCCGTACTCGTTGTCAATTTGCCAGCCGATGACATTGGGGTCGTGGCCGTAGCGCCGAGCCATCTCGGTTGCAATACGCCTGCAGAATTCGCGATAGCGCGCGGAGGTGACGGAGCCTTGGGCGCGATTGCCGTGCGTGACGCGGCGTCCGTCTTTTTCCATGCGAAGCGTGTCGGGATATTTGAGAGTGAGCCAAGCAGGCGGCGCCGCGCTGGGAGTGTCGAGGATTACGAGAAGATGATGCTTTTCGGCCAGACGGATGGCGTGGTCGAGCCATTCGAAGTCATAGCGACCTTCGGACGGCTCCAGGCGGCTCCAGGCGAATCCAGCAAGACGAACGACCGCGAGATGAGCGGCTTCCATCATGCTGACATCAGTTTCCCATCGAGCCGCGGGCCATTGTTCGGCATACCAGTCGGTGCCCATGAGAATCGCGTCGTGGCCGGGGAGCTGTGTGGGGATGGCACTATAGTTCTGAGGGCTCGCGTGCAATTGGAAAAGCAAAAAGATGGTCGATAGCCCCGCGGACAGAAAAGCTGTTGGCAGAATGCGAGGGCTTGGAAGCAGGCGCACAATTCCTCCAAATTGTTGTCAGTGAGGAGTCCGGAATTAAGCAGGCTCCTTGAACTCCCACATCTCAGGATCGATCTTCTCGAACTCTTCTTCGATGATCCGGTCAATTCGCTCGAGGTCCTTTTTAAAGCTTTAGCTTTCCGACGTGTTTCATCCATGGCTTCGGAGGAGACTTCTTCAGTTCCTCTTCGATGGCTGGACGGCATCCGGGATTTCTACCGGGATCTTCGTGAGGCTCCATGGTCTCACATCTAATGGGGAGGAAGGAAAGACAGGGCGAAAAGTTGCTGCCAGTACCCACTTGGACGGTTTTGCCGTTAACTAGGCCTTAGCAATTCGCCAGGGACAGGTTTCTGTACGTGCGAATGAACACCGACCGCGCAGTCCACATGGGAAACGTCCTCCTCATTACCATGTCAAGCTGCCTGTCTTGGCAGCAGATACAAAGTAACCAACAAGCCCGGCAGACGCATTGTTTTCATGGCACTTGGCCCAAGGACCATCCACATTCACCCGAATCTTCGGGATGATTGGACCACGAGTGCGCGGTCTCTGTGTCCCAGACCGTGGTAGAAAGCTGAGTCCAAGTGCCCGATAAATCGGTTACCGGTAACTTCGTTCCCAGTACTTTACCAGTTACCGCGTTCACCAGGCACTTCGGTGGACGCGCTAAGACTTCATTCTCAAAGCATTCAAATTCTTCGGCAGATCGATGTTTTAGAGCTTGGATTTACTTCTGGCGGACTCCACCACGTGCCTGACCGCATCGATGACAACGTCTGGTCTATCGATGATGATGAAGTGTCCGCTCTTCTCTGCGACACTCTGCTTGCTATTTTGAGAAAGGGACAGCAGGTTGTTTTGGAGTTTCTCATAATCGGGGCTGCGAAATTCGTTTGTGCTTATGTCGACGAGAGGCTTATCCCGAGCGGGTGAGGATGTTCCTTGCTGCTTGCGTCGGCAGCAGTGATGCATCCCGGCACGATTTCATGGTTTGTTTGCAGGGCTTTTTGATTCCGAGGCTGGGCCATGGCCCAAAGATGAAGCTCCCGGTCGCGGTCAGACAGCTTGCTGAAGTTGGGGTCGCCTTCAATTCCAATGGCGACGGGTGCTCCGCCGCTTGGACTTAGAGGCATTGGAGGCGGCGCCGGAGGCAGGGCCTTCGCATCGCTGGAAGGAGTACCGCTGAAAGTCAAAGGACCGGGTGCAAACGCATGATCCACAAAAACCATGCCTGCTACTTCGTCTGGGTATTGCCGCGCGTAGACTCGCGCAACCAATCCACCAAGTGAGTGCCCAACCAGCACATACGGGCCTTTGATTCTAGCGTTTTTCAATGCCGTGTGAACCTCGTTGACCCTAAGCGAGCACGAATCTTTCGGGCCCTCGTCGCTCCAACCTATTCCCGAATGGTCGTAGGAGCAAACTTGAGTAAATTTGGCGACTTCGGGTTGAACCAATCCCCAATTGAACGAGAACCCTGCCCCGACGATAACGACCGCTGGGCTTCCTGTGCCCATGCAATAGAGATGAACTCGATATCCGCCCACGTCGACTAACTTGCCTAAAGGTGAGGGCGAGTTCTGAGCCGTAGTCGCTGTTTGGCAGAGTGTCGCGACAGGAAGTGAGCCGAGTATGGCGAGGACAAACATGAAGAGTTTGCGGTAAGTCATGGCAAATTCTCCCTGTAATCTAAGGGGACTAGGGCTGTGGGCTGTTTAATGTTATCGATCACGCGAAAACGTAGCGTTTTGAACCGTGGCCGAAGGGTCTCCTTGGTGATCGGGCCCTGTGCCGAGGCGGAAGGGGGCCGAAGGGATCAATCCAGTCGCACTGACGCCCACAGACGGAGCATCTCGGACGTGCAGATGGGCCGATAACGCCGGGCGTTGTGATCGATCGGGGACCTTGATCCGTCACGCAGAAGCGACCGTGCCGCTGGCGATATGCCCTTTGCCGATGGCTGTGATTCAATCGGCCTGGCTCCGTGCGCTGATAGCGGTGGTTGGCCGCACGTCGTTGCTGGCACCGAGCTACTGCTCGGCAGGATTCGCTGCAGTAACATTGGCCATGGTCGCAATGGCTGCAGACGAAAAAGAGAGAGCCACAGCCGGGGCCACGACAAAGGCGTGGTCGGAGAGGAGTTTTCGACGCGTCCCGTTTCGCCGTCTCGATTTTCGATCGCACCTGATCACGATACATGAATCGCGGACGACCGGACTGCAAAGTTACACCCGACGACACCCGATGGACGATGAAGGGGGGAATGTGACTGCGGCTCGGAGATGATGGATGTTTCTTTCCCTATTTTCCCGGTCGAAGGTCAAAAAAGACGGATCCAGATGATCGATGACATTTAATCGTATCCTGGGGTAAGGTGTCGGCTGGATTCTAAATGGTGCCACGAAGGGAGCGCTTGGTGGAATCGGTACCAAACGACGGAGGTCTCGGGACACCATTGCGGTACGGGAATCTCGAAAACGAGGTGGCAATCGCTCGAACGTGGGCATGTACACCGGGTGCTCCTGTTCCCAGCATCGAGCCGCGTGTTCATCCCTGAAACGTAACGTCTCACCGTTCTCATTTAATCTCAATGATGACTGGCGCAGACCTAACTACATCCGCTATTAACAAGCCTTGGGTCTCCGGCAATCGGACGAGGTCGTGGACTTGGTCATAGGCGGGCATATAGACCCCAACGATCTGGTATTTCCCCGGCGTGGCAGGGCCGTCAACGTTCCCGCTCCACGTCTCTTCTTTGCCCGGTCTCAAGAAGACAAATTCCTCTTTGAATCTCTCGGACGGAGGCGGAGGCGGACCCCAACGGTCGGCAACCCCACCGTGGCCGATGGGATCAGCATTTTTGCCGCTTAATGTCAGGACGAAAACATCGAATCCCGAAACATTGCTCATGGAACGACCCGATGAGAAATCCCGCGCATCACTCGAAGAAACCCTGCTCCACCTAGACACGTATGCTCCACGCGGACCGGCTCGCAGAGTCAGAGTAACCTGAATACTTCCCCCACGCCTGGAAACAGCTTTGTCGATACGCGCCGTAAGCGTCGCCCGCGGCGGCTCGGTTGGCACCTCCTGCGACCTGGTCTCAGCGTTAGGAAAGCAGTTCAGTAAAAGGAGAAAAAGGGGAACCAGCAGTCTCAATCGTATGGCCTCCGGCACCTTTCGGGCAGTTAGACACTATCCCATGATTTCGGGTTGCAAGCGCAAATTGCTTCAGTAGAAAAAAGCAGCAAAACCAAAGCTATATCCATTTTCGGAAACTGGAGTGGTCTGAGATTGTTAGCGATAGTTCTTCTCGGGGACTTTGGGACGCTAACTTCCGGCAAAGATCACCATTTCACGGTTTGCGATGAATTTCCAGCCCCCATTTTTCTTTTGGACGAGCTCAAATCCTGTATCTGGCGAATTGTTACCGGGGGAAATCTTATGAGTAATCGGACCGGGAAGGTGAGCTGGTCTAAAATTCAGAACGCATTCAGTTGCAGTGACACGGTAGGAGCCGCGTAGGGCTTTGTGATGCAACACACCTAATGGTTTCTTGGAAGTTTTGTAAAGGTCTACCGGATACCACAGGCAGCACGTGTCTTTGGAAAATCACGCAGCCATGGTGTCTGACCTTTCAAAGACTTGGGCTCGCTGCGGTATCCGGTCAACGTCGGCAGAAACTCCTAATGAAATCATTCGGTATTTGAGTTCCGAATCGTAGCGCGTTTCGCGGATCCGATCGTTTCACTGCCACCGTATCGATTCGCCAGAGACAGCGAGTGTCGGTCTGGCGTCGGCAAATCGCGGTGGCGACAGCACATTGTTTATGGCTAGCGCGAACATGTGCGCTGCGACCCTGTTCTGCACACCCCTTGACTATCTACAATACGAAGGGTAGATAATCATAGTATGGGAAAACCGAACGGTCTCGTGCAAGGAACTCTCGACTTATTCATTCTGAAAACCGTCGCGCTCGAGCCAAGACACGGCTGGGCCATCGCCAAAAGGATTCAACAAATCTCGCGTGACGTGCTTCAGGTTCAGCAAGGATCTCTTTACCCGGCTTTGCATCCCCTACAACAGAAGGCTTGGATTAGAGCCAAATGGGCGGAAACCGAGACGGGAAGACGGGCCAAGTTCTATTCGTTGACCGCTGCAGGACGCGTGCAGCTGGAAAACGAAGCCGCTAATTGGGATCGCTTGTCTTCCGCAATAAACCTCGTGGTGCAAACCTCGTAGGAGGCTGTCATGGCGTGGGTTCATAGACTGTGGCTTCGGTTGCAAAGCTTATTCCTCCGCAAGGGCTTGGCTAAAGAACTCGACGGGGAGATGCAATTCCACCTCGATGAGCTGATTGCCGAGAATATCGGCGCCGGCATGAGTCGAGAGGAGGCCAGGTCCGCCGCTCTGCGAACCTTCGGCAATGCCACCGCCCTTAAGGAAGAAGCCCGCGAGGCCTGGGGCTGGACCTGCCTCGAGCAACTCCTCCAGGACGTGCGTTACGCCATCCGTCAACTCAGAAAGACGCCGGGATTCACGGCGACCGCGGTTCTGACCCTAGCGCTGGGCATTGGCGCCAACGCCGCCATCTTCACCCTGATGGACGCCCTTATGATGCGGAGCCTGCCGGTCGCGGATCCTAAGACCTTGGTGCGTCTCGGCGACACCAGCGACTGCTGTGTGAACTCCGGGTCAGTTGAAAACGGCAGCTACGCCCTGTTTTCTACGGAAATGTACGAACGCCTGAAAAAGTATGCGCCGGAGTTTGAAGACCTCGCGTCCATGCAAGCAGGTTTCCCGTACCGACCGGTGGTTGCACGGCGCGACGGAACTCAAGAGAACGCGCGATCAGTGATGGGAGAGTTCGTCTCCGGAAACTATTTTCAGACCTTCGGTCTGCGGCCTGCTGCGGGCAGGCTGTTTTCTGACTCGGACGACGTGAAGGGCGCAGCGATGGTCGCAGTAATGAGCTACACGGCTTGGAAACGCGACTATGCGGGCGACACGTCAGTCATTCGGAGCACGTTCTGGATTAACACCAAGGCCGTAACCCTTGTGGGCATCGCGCCTGAGGGATTTTTCGGCGACCGCTTGTCCACGTCGCCCCCGGATTTTTATCTTCCAATCGAGACCCATACCCTGATTTCGAACGCCCCCTATGTGCACGATCCGGACGTGAGATGGCTCTATATCGTCGGGCGGGTGAAGCCTGCGACTCAGCTCGGACCGCTCCAGGAAAAAACAAGCGTGTCCGTAAGACAATGGCTGAAAGAAACAAGAACATTCTCCTCGACTCCGGACAAGAGCCTGCCGGAAAAAACACACGTGGTCTTGACGCCGGGCGGCGCCGGCATTCAGGACCTGCGAGAACAGTATCAATCGAACCTAGGCTTGTTGATGGGTGCGTCCGGCCTCGTGCTGCTGATCGCTTGTGCCAACATTGCCAACCTGCTGCTGGTTCGGGGCATGCGGCGAAAGACGGAGGTATCCCTCCGCGCCGCGCTAGGCGCTGCGCGAAACAGAATCGTCCGCCAGCTTCTCACCGAAAGCGTAGTCTTGGCGGGACTCGGCGGAATCGCCGGGCTGGCTGTCGCTTATCTGGGAGCGCGCATGCTTTTGAGGCTGGCGTTCTCCGGGGCGGAAACCATTCCCATTGACCCTCGTCCGTCAGTTACGGTGCTGGGCTTTGCATTTGCACTTTCGCTGCTGACGGGGATTTTGTTCGGCGTGGCGCCCGCCTGGATGGCTTCACAAACCAACCCGTCGGACGCACTTAAGAGCGGCGTTCGGGGAACAACCGTCGGCGCCTCGCTGCTGCAGCGCAGCTTGGTGGTGTTGCAGGCTGCGCTCTCGCTCGTCTTGCTCGTGGGGGCAGGATTGTTTGCGCAGAGCTTGACGAAATTGCAAGCCACGGACTTGAAGCTGGATTCGAGGAACCGCTACATCGCGCACATCAATCCACAAGGAGCGGGATATTCACCACGCGAGTTGGAAACCCTTTATCGCACCATCGAGCAGCGCTTTCACGAGCTGCCCGGCGTGAACAGAGTTGGCATTTCCAACTACACGCCGATGGAGGAAAACAACTGGAGCAACGGAGTGCAGGTGCAAGGACAGCCCTATAGCGGCCGCGACGCTTCGTTTATCAAGGCCAATTCCGAGTATTTTGATTCGGTTGGAACACACGTAATCATGGGCCGCGGAATCCGCACGCAGGACGTGCTCGCGGCGCCTACGGTCGCGGTCGTAAACCAAACGTTCGTGAAAGATTTCCTTCCCAACGGAGAAAATCCCATCGGCCGGCACTTTGGTTCTCCGCTTCCGCCGGAAGCCAACGGCGACTATGAAATTGTCGGCGTCGTGGAAGATTCTGTGTACACCAGCCTACGCTGGAAAGACCACCGCATGTACTTCGTTCCGATCACGCAGAGGCCGTCTAGCAACAAAGAACCTATCGACCAAGATCTCTCGCTGTATGCCGGGGCGCTGGTGCTGCAAACGCAGTGGCCCGTCAACAATATGGAAGAAATCGCCAGGAAAACTCTGGCGGAGATCAATCCGAACCTCGCCGTCGTCAAATTCCAGACCTTCGATCAGCAGATCGCCGATCGTTTCAATCACGACCGTCTGGTGGCTCAATTGACGGCACTGTTCGGCGGCCTGGCGCTGCTGCTGGCAACCATCGGACTGTACGGTGTCACTGCCTACACCGTCGCCCGGCGCACTTCGGAAATTGGCATACGGATGGCCCTGGGAGCACCGCGTGGTGGAGTGATCGCGATGGTCATGCGCGGGGCGATGAGCCAGACTGCGATAGGGCTGGCAATCGGGATTCTCGCAACGCTCCCATGTGCACGGCTTGTTGAGTCGCAATTGTACGAATTAAAGGGTGTCAATGCGACTGCGCTGGCGGCGTCTGTCCTGACGCTGGCGGTTGCATCATCGCTGGCGGGGCTGATTCCGGCGCGGAGGGCGGCTTCGACGGATCCGGCGCAGACGCTAAGGGCTGAGTAGTTCGATTCTTTATTTTTCATCGCGGCGGCGAGCCATCCGCGAATTTAGAAAATCCTGGGCGCGAGCGACACGGCAGGCGGGTGTCGCCGGCACCCGCTACCATGACATGCGGCGCAGTTGCGCGAGAAATCTCACCCAAGCGGGAGTGCCCCGCGAAGTCGCCAAGCAAGTCACCGGGCACGTTTCCGACTCGATGTGGGAACGCTATAACATCGTCATCGTTGCGGATAAGATCTCGGACTTCACCCGAAAGGACAGGTCGTCCGGGTTTTCTGCGGCACCTTCCAGGTCCAGAACAGACGGAAGCCAGCGCGATGCCAAGATACGACCGTTTCCGGCCTGTCCCCGGCGAATTGGTACGGTATCAAGGTACAACGCAATGTTACATCGAAGCAAAACAACAATTCGCCAGCCACAGGACCCCCAGTGCGCTCGTGCCTGGTGGTATCTTTCTGACTCGTCATTACACCCTCCGACCAGACGGGAACTAGGACGGTTGGTACACGAGTTGGTACACGCGATAGCGATTGGCTGTCGTTCGCCAAGACTCTGGCCGACTCTGAATCAATTCGCCAGGGACACCAGCCGCTGGTGATGACGCAGTTCAACCATTGGCGCTCCTCCGCCTGGCTGCGGGTTCTTGTCCCTGCATGCGCTCGCGCAGATGTTCGTGGTTCTCGGCAGCCAGTGCACAGGCCACGTCCCAAAACTCCTTCCAGGCGGCCTGGGCCTGACGAGCCTGCTCGGCGTGTTCGTGCGGTATATACAAAGCGCGGCTACGATAGGTCAGGTAGAGATGCCGCAAAATGCGCCGCACCCAGCAATCTTCGCGCGACTGATGAATTCTGATCCCGCTCATATTTTCGTGACACTGCCTGATTCCGATAGCAATGCGCGCCAAGGGGGAAAAGGTTGGGCAGGCCGCGTGTTGCGGTGGATGGGGGCCGATGTACCACTGGACCGATCAAAAGATTCGCGTGCATGCCTTCTACTGCATGCTGAGAATTCTCTGTTGCAATATATCTACAAGAAAGCGCAGGCCGCCTGGGGGGACAGTCGATGGAACAGTTGATCGAAGAACTCGAACAAATCATGCAGTTCGCGGTGCTCTACCATCCTCAGGACGAAAAAGGACCCAACCGTGTGGCCCTGGTTCTCTCGAAAGAAACCCTCGCCCAGCAAGGCTTGGCCAAAGAGTTGGGCTTGGACGCGCTGCGCGGAAGCGAAAGAGAGTAATACACTCGGTATGCATCGGGGAGGCAATTGGCATGGCTCGGCGTATGGTTCCTTCGTCGTTTGAGTGCGACTGTGGTCACCAGTCGCATTTCTGTGAGGGCACCGTGCGTGACATGGAGGCGGACAGCCGTCGCCGCCACAAACGGATGCATCTGCTGGATTCAGATGCCGAGGAACACGCTATCGAGTTCGAGGAAGGAGTGGCAACTGCGGTTATTTGTCCGAAGCTAGGGCGGCGCAAAATCAGCGGCCGGTCCTGACGCGCAGTAGCCGGTGAGCGGCCAGCTGCACCGGCGGTAGACGCAGAGAAAAACACGTGGATCAAGCCCAAGCAGGCGGGTGCAGGGCCTACTTTGTCCAATCCTCGATTTTCAATTGCTTCAATCGACGAAAAGAACGATCGTTCGTTACCAGAACGGCCTCGGTGGCCAGCGCATGAGCCGCGATCATCATATCCAAATTTCCCATGGGGATCCCCTCAATCTCAAGGGCGGCCCGCAAATCAGCGTAGCGCCTCGCCGCGTTGGAATCCCACGACAGCGAATCCACTCGCAGTAGAAATTCATCGATGGCGGTTTTCAATCGTACGGCTTCGCGCTTCCGTGCCGCTCCAAACAGCAACTCCGCTTCTGTAATTGCCGAAATCAGAACTTGCGACATGGGCACCTTCAGCAACCGTTCACGAACCCGCGGAACATTGCCTTTAATGATGTAACTGGCAGTATTCGTGTCCAGCAAGTAGCGTGAGGGCATCAGAGGAGCTTGCGCTTCTGCGGGGGCGTGTCGTCACGCTCGGCCAGAAAATCCGAGGGCACGTCGATGCTCTTCATCAACTCGAAGAAATCCTCCCACGACTCGGGACGCCGCGAGAGGATCACATCTCCTGTAGCCGGATCGCGGCGCACGTACACCTCGGAACCCTCGAACCGATAATCCGAGGGAAGGCGAACCGCTTGGCTGCGGCCGTTGCGGAACAGTTTGGCGGTACGGACCGTAGCACCTCCTTACGGTATATATCATGATATATCACTGATTGCAATCTATCAAGATATGGGGAGCGAGTCATGCGAGTTACGTGAGGGACAAGAGGCTCGAGGTCCCGGAGCTCCCGCATGGTGAAAAAACTCGTCCTGGTCGCTGCCACGAGCAAGAACTCATTCCTCTGCGCACCTTGATGATAAATCAGGCCCGGGAGGCCCTCTTATAGTACTTCAGCAGGCCCCCCAGTCGTTCTCGACACCGCACTGCTCCCAGGTTCCTTCTTGCCTCCAGCCGCGAAGGAAACAAGATCCGATTGTCTTTGCCTTGATGGTTGCGCTCCTCGTGGTACGAGTCGACAACGCAACACCCATAATATTGAATTGCGAGAAGTCCGTTACCCTTGGCACACTTGGCACGCTCGCACTGTGGCGGTCCACGAAGCTCTCACCAGGAATGGGCGAGCTGTGTGTCGGTGCGGCGTCGATGAGAACCCAGGAGGTCGGCTCCTGGAAATCCCGCAATGGATGTTTGATTCGGTGGCCTGCTGCCGTATGCGCATGGCGGCGGTGCCCACGGTCAGCTGCGGTGCATTGCTGGATTTGAAGGCGCTGCTTCGCTGCGCGTTGTTTCCTGACAGTGCTGTTGTGCTACAAGATCAGCATCGTTCCTTGTTATCTCCGGGAGGTGCTGATGCGAGAATCATCCGAGAATCACTAAGCCGGCAGAGAGTCGCTCAATTCAGACTATTTCATCCGCCCCAGAAGCGCCCGTCTTGGCAGGTGCTGCCTCCAGAAACCAAACGGAAAACAGTACGGTTGCTGGCGCGACTGCTGCGCGAGCACATCGGGAGAGTCCGCGCCTCCGGCAGCAGAAAGGAGGCAAGCGATGAGTGACAAGATCAAGCCACACCACCTCGAGCGAAAGGCGATCCTGTATATTCGCCAGTCCTCTGCATACCAGGTCAGCCACAACCTGGAAAGTCAGAAGTTGCAATATGCCATGCAAGAACGTTTGCAGCAGTTGGGCTGGCGCGAGATCGAAGTTGTGGATGACGATCTGGGTCGGTCGGCAGCCGGGACGGTCACCCGTGCGGGCTTCGAGCGCATAGTGGCGGAAGTGTGTCTCGGCAAGGTGGGGGCCGTGGCGGCTCGGGAGGTGTCTCGCTTTGCGCGCAACAGCCGGGAGTGGCAGCAATTGGTGGAAGTTTGCCGGATCGTGGACACACTGTTAGTTGACCAGGAGACGGTTTATAGTCCGCGACAAAGCAATGATCGCTTACTGTTGGGACTGAAGGGTAGTTTGAACGAATACGAACTGGACTTGTTGCGCCAGCGTACCTTAAGGCCACCAACGTCCGCCACTCGAAATAATCGCTTGCCGCCTCGATCTCCAGCGATAACTCAGCAACCACCGCTTAGTGTATACATCCAAGTGAAAGGGGTTGGGCTTGGGTGCAGCATCAGCGATCCCAGCGGCAATGCTTTGGCTCGTCGGGTAACCGACATCTGCCGAGGTGATCTCGGGCAATTTCACTGCCGAACAATCGCGGATACCGCGCCGTGCAGCTCGAAGCTGGCATCTCGAGCGGCAAGCTGTATCTTGCCGCTTACGCCCAACGCTTAGGTGCCACGGGTCTGACGTTTTACGACGATGAAGTGATCCAGTTCTTTTCTCCTCACTCTCATGACAAGAGCGTGATTATGTTGGTAGCCGGTAGGCAAGAACGCCAAATTTGCTCAAGCCTAGCTTAGCTATTGATATATCCCTTGTCACCAGCCAGAGGATACTGAACTTCGCTTCTGCGATCGCTGAGGCTCATTGCAAGGGAAAGCTTGTGCTCGCCCATCCTTCCAGGATCAGCGAAAACGTGAGATTGTGCTCCGCACTTACCGCAAGCCAAGCGTTTTTTTGGGCTGTTTTTAGACAGAGAAGCTGGCGACGGCGACTGCTTCCGTGTTGCAGACGCAGAATACCGTCGACAGCCTGGTGATTTGCAGGACTTCCTGGAGCTTGCTGCCCAGGTGGCAGAGCTTGAGCGCAGCGCCTTTGGATTTCGCGTTCAAATGCGCGGCGACCAATGTTCCCAGCCCCGCGCTGTCGATATACTCAATGTTGTTCATATTCAGGACGATTTTCTTCTTTCCTTCGGCGACCAGCTTCTGCAATTCCTCACGCAGGGCATCGCCTTCAGCGCCGAGTACGACGCGACCGTCCAGCGCGAGCACCGACGCGCCATCCACTTCGCGGTTCGTCATCTTCAATGCCATGTTGATTTCCTTCCTGCCAGTGCACGACGAAAAAAAATGTCGGGTGGTCCTGAGCCTTTCCAAGCCTGACGAAAAGGGGCAGGCGACATCGCCAGCCCCTCGCCGCTTCGCTTTCGGTCCAGGTCTCTTCAGCGAGCCCCTGGCCCTGCCACGGCCGCCATGGCACGCGCCGGCGTTCCCGCAGCTTGCGTTCCCACATTCACCTTGATCTGCTTGGGCTTTGCTTCCTCGCGCTTCGGGATGCTGAGCGTCAGCACTCCATTCTGATAATCGGCTTTAATCGCATCCGATTTCACGAAGTTCGCCAGCGAGAAGCTCCGGCTGAATGGGCCATACGCGCGTTCGACACGCAAGTAGTCTTCCCCGTTAGTTTTATTCTCGAACTTGCGTTCGCCGCGAATTGTGAGGATGTTGTTCTCGACGCGGATATCCAGATCCTGCGGATTCACATCCGGCAGGTCCGCCTTCACGACCAGTTCATGCTCGGTCTCGAAGATGTCCACGGCTGGCGCCCAGGGGGTCAGATTCGATTCGTCGCCCGCACGCTCCAGCATATCGCCAAACACGCGGTTGAACTGCTCTTGCAGCGTCGTAGTCCCGCGGGATGGTTCCCAGCGATTCAGTGTTCTCATTTTTGCTACCTCATTAAACCTTTTCTGTCTTGGACAAGGGCAATTTCAGATGACTCACGTCCCTCAGATTGCCGTCAGCCTTTATGTGTACGTAATCACCCTAGGCCACTTAACTTATATTGTCAAGTTAAATCGTAAAGTATTATCGTTGCTTAACCATAAGAAGTTAACGCTCGCTGAGAGATTCCGTGAAGCAGCGTAGGCTTTTGTCGGCGTTTATGTGCACGAATTTCCAAAACACACCGCTCTGCAGTCTTCAATAAGCCTTTGGAATCCTACTCTTGCAAACTCCAACCCGCCGGACTCAACCAACGCGCGCCAACGCAATGCATTTGCTTTATCTGGATAGATGTCACAAGCGTTCAGGATGCTTGCAACCTCCTCCCTTGTGAAAGGAGCTGTCGGCGGCTCGGTGATCCTTGGCGGCTTTAAGTGACTTGCCGGATTCGTCGAAATCCAACCGCTCTCATGCACGAATCGAAAGAAAGCATGGAACGCTTCGAGTTTCTTGAGCGCCGAAATGTTCTTGTTCTTCCAGGAGACGCGGAATCGGCGCGCCCAATCTATGTCGAGGTCTGTGATGCACGGCAGTCCATACATAGCCGCGAAATCTTGGAACTGTCGGAAGAACAAACGGTATTTGCAGAGCGTAGGCTCGCGCAAGTTTCGAGCCTCCGCGTCTGCCACAAACTTATCGTCGATGGTGACATCTTTCAACGTCGTTCAACCCAGCAGCGGTGTATAATTCCTTTATGGCTAAGGACGTGATTCACATCTCCGAGGCGGAAGCAGCGAACGACTATTGCTTCGTTGATGGCACGTGTGCGTGCAGGCGCGAAGGTCATCATCGAGAATGGTGCGCGGCCCGTCGCGGTCCTTCATACCGCTGAGCCGGTGCGCCGCAGCATCTCCGAGTGCATCGCGTTGGCCAAAGCACACGAAGAAGAAACCGGCAAAGCCCCGGTCCTCGATCCAGACTTCGCGGAAGACGTTGAAGAAATTCTCAGCCACCGCAAGCCTTGGAACCCGCCAGCGTGGGAATAGTCCTCGACCCAAGCGTCATTATCGCTGCCGAACGCAGAGGCCATACCGTTCGGGAAATCCTAGAACAGGTTAAAGCATCAAGGTGAGACCGAAATCGGCATCTCGGTGGTGACTATCGCCGAGCTGGTCCATGGAGCCTATCGCAGCAAAACCCAGGTGCAGCAGCAGCGAAGGCTGGAGTTCATCGAGCGGCTGTCGAGCGACGTGCCGGTACACCCGGTCACACTCGCCATTGCGCGGCTGGCCGGGCGCATCGAGGGCCAACAGGAAGCGGTGCGCGTCCAATTTGCATTTGAGGATTTACTGATCGGCGCGACAGCGTTGCATCTCGGCTACGAACTCGCGACGCTGAACCTCCGCGATTTCCAGAAAATCCCCGGCCTTTCCGTGATCCAACCCTGAACGATTGGCCGCCAACGAAATTTCCCTTCGTTCTCGCGGCCCCTCAACGAGCACTCCACTAGCTCGGCTCCCTGAATTTTGCACGCTTTGGCAGTGAGGGCCGCTTCCTCTTGATGCCGGTGAACAGACCAGCCTAGCCTTGGCCCGATCTTCCTCGGAGGTATCCCAATGACCATTGGGCCAAACGACGTTCGGAAAAAGAGATACGAAACGGCAGATGCCTACACGCATGGTGTGTGGACTCTTTGCACGAGGATAGCAAGGTTATTTTTCCGGTGGCACGAACCGTGCCATAGGATAGCTAATTGCCCCCCCCAAGGATCCAATGAAAATCCTACTGTACAATCCCGACAACGGCGTGACCCGCAACTTCATGCCACATCTTTGGATGTTTCTGCTGCAAGCACTAACTCCGCCTGGCCACGAAGTGGTGCTGATTGACGGCAACGCGCAGCCAATGGATGAAGAAAGTATTGCGCAATACGTGCGTGAACAAAATGTGGGACTGGTCGGCATCGGTGCGATGACCAGGATGATCGCCAAGGCCTATCGCATGGCGGATGCAGTGCGCGCCGTGGGAGTAAAGGTCGTAATGGGCGGCCCTCACGTGACGGAAATGGCCGATGAGGCGCTGGGGCGTGAGGGCGGCTCGCGCCACGCCGACGCGGTTGCCCTTGGCGAGGCTGATGAGACATGGCCCAGAATTGTAGAAGATGCCGTGCGCGGCACGCTCAAGGATATCTACGCGCCAGTGGACGACTTTGGCCAAGAGCGCAAACCATCGCTGCAGTCCTATCCGGAGATTCCCTGGGACAAAATCAAACTGGACCAATTCAATTTGCTCCCTGGCATATTGCACCCACTACTCAAGCGAGTGGGCGCTGGCTGGGGAACCTTTCGAATTATTCCCGTGGAGTCCGGGCGCGGGTGTCCTTACGGATGCGAGTTTTGCACCGTGACGGGATTTTTTGGCGATTCGATCCGCTTTCGGACCAATGAAAGCGTAGTGAACGAACTCTTGCTGCTGAAAGCGCGCGCGCGGGAGGAGGGCGGGCAGATTGCAGTATTTTTCATAGACGACAATTTTGCCATCAACGTAAAGCGCACAAAATCATTGCTGCGAGACATCATTGCAGCTGACGCGCAAGTGCATTGGGTCGCCCAGATCAGCGCCAATCTGCTGCGCGATGAGGAGCTAGTTGATCTGATCGCGGCCGCGGGAGGCAAGTGGATCTTCATCGGAATGGAATCCATCGATCCGGCCAACCTTGCTGACGTAAAAAAGGGCTTCAACAAGCCAGGTGAATATGCCGTGGTGCTCAATCGGCTCGCCCAGCGCAACGTTTTTGCCATCACCTCTTTTATCTTTGGCATGGACAATGACACGCCTGGAGTGGCCGAGCGAACACTGAAGGAAATTCGCAGTTGGCCTCCGGGGCTGCCTATCTTTGGCTTGATGACCCCTCTTCCTGCGACGCCCCTGTACAAAAAGCTGGAAGCCGCGGGGCGGCTCACCCGCCCGAAGCACTGGCAAGAGTTCATTCCCTTTGCGATGGCCCATACGCCGCTAAAGATGAGCATCGACGAAGCGCATAACGAAGTGCGCAAGGGGTGGATCAGCTCTTACAATCCGGAGGCAATCGAAAGGGCCGTGGATTCACTGAATCACAAGCCGCTCGGTTATCGAATCAACATCTTTATCGCGCGCCTCTGTTTCCGGGGAATTTATTTTCCGCAAATGGGCCGCTTAGCATGGATGAAAACGATTCTCGAAAATCGGCGCACCATTTTCAAACTCATAAGGCAAGCGTTCGGAGGGGGGCTGCGCGCCGGAGTGGCGTCTGTCGCGACCATCCAGTCTCAGAGCAGGCAGCACTGAAACTAGCTCGGCACCCCGGTTTGGATGGAAGCGGTGCAAGACATGGAGACAGCGAAGCTTCGCATGTTGGAATTGGCGCGCCGCTCGCCAGGTGAATACTTTGTTTTCTCCCAGGAAACCCAAGAAATCGTAAGCAACACGGCACCACCCTTGTACGAGTTAGTATTTTAGCTCCGGTCCTCTCTCTAATCGAAGACCTAACCGGAACGTGTGTACTGCGCACGAAGCGTGTGGTCAAAATCTCAAACGTATTGAAAAGGATTGGTTTCCGGTCTCGTAATTTTTTCGCACAGCTGCTTTCTGAAACCTCAAGAACATGTACAATCCGGGTTCGATGATCAAGTTTACGGAGGCTCTGGAATGATTTGGACTCGCATGCTTGCTTACATCACCGGAACCGTAGACCAGGAACTACTACTGAGGAACGAATATCTGGCCGAAGAGAACCAAGAAACCGCAGTACCGCCTGTTGAAGGTGCTTTGCGCGTCTGCGGGGTTGAGACTTGGCGAAGCCTTGAGAATCGATATTAGGAACATGTCCCCGGACTTCGCCACGGTCAAAATCACACAGAAGGCGTGGAAGTCGCAGGTCCACGATTTTCTGAAGACCGACAGCGGTCGTAGGGAGATTGACCTGCACTCCTCGGTTGCCGCAATGCCCAAGGAATATATTGGCGAAAGGAAGTCCGGGTTGTTGTTCTGCTCTAAAACCGGGAAACCTCTTCAACAATCGAACATCCTGCGACGCACGCTGCATCCGATCTTGGCAGAACTCAATCAGCCCAAGTGTGGGGCTCATGCGTTCCGGCGCTTCCGTCTCACTTGGCTCCGCGAGAACGCCGTCCCAAAGGACCTGGAACACTTCTGCATGGGTCACGCTGACCAAGAGATCGGAGACATCTACTCGCAACTGGAAAATAACATCAAATTCCGTAAAGAGAAGTGACTGAACGGATCGGCTTGGGCTCCGAGCTTCCGTCCAAGAACGCCGTTGTTGGACCGAATGGACTCAAAATCGAATCCGAGCCAGTTTTGGAAATGGCTGCAAGTGCTTGATTCAAGAGAGATAAGGTGGCGCGCCCTGAGAGATTCGAACTCCCGACCTTCTGGTTCGTAGCCGTTCGAACTACTTTGCCAAATCTTGCCAGAGGAGTGGCTAATCGAACGGAATCAGCAAGTTGGGGCAAATTCCAGCAACTTACTTTCTCCTTCCTTTGTTGCCGTTTGCCGCATTTTTGCCGCCGCCTTCCGCACTTTGCGTTACATTTTCGTGACAGTGGCTAGATTCCGATTGCAAAGGCGAATAGCAGCTGTAATTCGCCAAATCGTTGTGCCCTGTAAGCCCAAACAATTTCAAGCCGTTCTAGTTTTTTGACCATACGGGCCAAAAATATTCCGGCCGCGTGAGGAACGAGGATAATTTTTCCTTGTAGTTGCAGACCCTCGACGGTGCTTTTCACCTCTTCATGAAATCCGAGCTGCGCAGTTTTGAGCGCTAGTCCGGTTCGCTATTATAATGCCTTCAGACTATGGAGCAACACTCATCCTCGGCGAGTTGAAAGACCTGGTCAGCTTCCTGATGATCGCCTCGAAGGGTGCAAGCTAGGAGCAAAGGCGAAAAGGCACCGAGAGAAGAACAAAACGACTCTCGGTGATGACCAGCAGTGCGAGCGTCAGGCAATAATCATGCCGTCGCCTGAAGGTTGATGGGCCGGCCGCTTCTCTGCTACTTGACCAACGGTGTGATAGTAATCTTGCGAAATTCCACTGGACCGTGGTCGCCCTGGAGTGCGATGCCGCCAGGCTCGCCTTCATCGGCGTCGTGCGCCATCGCCGTCAGGCCATCGATGACACCCTTCTCAATCACCTTCTTGCCGTTGAACACCACCGTGACCTCGCGGCCGACCAAACGGATGTCGTAAGTTTCCCATTCACCAGCCGCCTTGCTGGCGTTTTCGCTTGGCGCGATGCGGCTATAAAGGGCGCCGGCACTGTGAGTATCCGGTGGGCGGCCATAGTCATCCAGGATCTGCACTTCATAGCGATTCCGCAGAGCTACCCCGCTGTTGCTGTGCTGGCCTATGCGGAATTCGACGTGCAGCATGAAATTCCAGAACTTCTGCTGGCTCACAATGTCCTGACCACGTCCCGTGGAGGCCAGCGTGCCATCTTTCACTGACCAACCGACTGGTTCGCCGCCGTCCCAGGACATCCAGCCGGTCATGTTCTCGCCGTTGAACAGGTCGATGGGCTTTCCTTCTCGCCAGGTCCCGTCATCTGTTTCCTTGATCGTGGGAGCGCGTACACCGATCCATTCGAGCGGCGGCTGGTTCGAGCCTTCCACTTCGAAAGTTCCTTGCAGCTTCCCATTCACTAGTTTCGCTGCGTAAACCAGTTTCCGGGTCACCGGCTCGGCGCCAGGACTCGGACGCTGCTGCCGCGTCCAGCCGAAGCGGAGCGTGCCATCGTTGGTCGAAATTTGCTCAATCACATTTAGATCGCCTGAAAAGGCGCTGATGAACTTGCCTTTCGCGGCAGGCGTTCCCGCGTTTTCAATCTCCAACCACCAGGCGCGGGGGCGCTCCCCGCTGGTCTTGATGTCCCAACGGCCGTTGAATTGTTCATCTCTGCTGGCTGCGAGGGGTTGCTTTACGGCCGGAAACAACGGGCCTGGAAAAAAAAGCAGCAATATTGCCAGGCCTACGCCACGCCTGTTTACCAACGGATGGTTCCCACGGTCCCTCATGACGATGATACGTCTTCCGTTCCTTTCACTAGGCCACTATAAGGCGGTCAGGCGAAGTGTCAAGGAAGAAACGCTAAAACGCGTCATCGGACCTTTTTGAACAGTGCTGTCGTCGCTAACGGGTGTCACGCAACCACCCCATTTCGTGGGATAATTGGCGCCCGAAAAGACGCAGGGGGGCGCAACACGGCGTGACGCTGGCGCCAGATCGATAGGTTGGGAGGCAGACTTTCATGGGCTATGATTCACTCACTCGTCGCCAATTTATCCGTGTGGGCACAGGCGCCATGGCGGCAAGCGCAACCGCAAATATTACCGTTCTGAAGCCGGTTCCGCTGTCCGCGTCCGCCCGCGCAGTTTCGCCCAGCGACACGGTACGGTTCGCCTCCATTGGCACAGGCGTACGAGGTTGCGAGTTGCTTCAAGCATCGCTTCACGTGCCGGGCGTTGAGTGCGTGGGCGTTTGCGACCTTTACGACTCGCGGCACGAGGCGGCCCGGGAAGCTGTCAAGAAGGACGTTCCTGCCACTCGCGAGTACAGAAAAATTTTAGACCGCAAGGATGTTGATGCCGTCATTGTCGCCACGATGGACCACCAGCATCGCAAAGTAGTCGCCGATGCCTGTGCCGCCGGCAAGGACGTCTATTGCGAAAAACCGATGTCTCACACGGTGGAAGATGGATTTGCCATGATCGATGCGGCGCAAAAGGCAAATCGCATCATCCAGATCGGCAGCCAGGGAGTCAGTTCCATCCTTTACGCGAAAGCCAAAGAAATTTTCGACTCGGGGAGACTCGGCGACGTATTCATAATTGAGGCATATTCAGACCGCAACAGCGCCAGCGGCGCTTGGGTCTACCCCATTCCGCCGAACGCAAACGAACAAACGATCGACTGGAACGCCTTTCTGGACGGAGCGCCAAAGCGGCCTTTTGACCCAGTCCGATTTTTCCGCTGGCGTTGCTTCGCGGACTACGGCGAAGGCTTGGCCGGCGACCTCTTTGTTCACTTGATTTCCGGGATTCATTTCATTACCGGCGCGAACGCGATCCCGCAACGCGCCCAATCCACCGGCGGCCTTTTCCGCTGGAAGGATGGCCGGGACTTTCCGGACCTCATCGAAACCTTTTACGACTACCCCAGCTTCCGCGTCGTCCTTCGCTGCAACCTGAATAATGACGCCGGAGGGCTTTTGGCCTTTTACGGAACCAAAGGAACCATGGCTATCAAGGATTCGACTCTGACGGTTAAGCCGCAGGACACACTCCCGGAACCGGAGAGCTACTCGATCTACGGTTGGCCGACTAAATTGCGGGAGGAGTACCTGGATAAATGGCGCAAAGAAAATCCGTCGCCCGTACCTCTCGATTTCCGCGTGGATGAAGAAGTCGAGACGTTCACTACACCGCCGGGTTACGACGCTGTTCCCGATCACCAGGCCAATTTTTTCAAAGCAGTGCGCAGTCGAAAGCCGGTTGTCGAGAACGAAGTCTTTGGCAACAATGCGGCGATCGGCTGTCATTTGGCCAATTACGCCTATTTCAACAAGGCTGTGGCGGTTTGGGACCCGGGAGCAAAAAAGATCATAAAAGGTTGATTCGTTTGAAGTGGATCTAGGGAAGTGGCATGGGCATACATGTTGGGACCGACGGCCGCAGCGATGTCGCCGAGGTAGAGGGTGGACGCGGCGGCCTGTGCCTACCGAAAACTCCATCCAGCACCGCTGTAACATTGCTTTCCAATACCGCCTGGTCAAAAAACTCGCGTGTGGTCAAAAATCTCAAACGTATTGAAAAGGCTTGGTTTCCGGTCTCGTAATTTTTTCACACAGCTGCTTTCTGAAACCCTCAAGAGCATGTACAATCCGGGTTCGACGATCAAGTTTACGGAGGCTCTGGAATGATTTGGGCTCGCATGCTTGCTTACCTTTGACAGGAATTATGTGGTGTAGAGCGACCGTTCGTATGTCTCCCCTAGCCAAAATCACATCACCGCGCCACATAACCGCAGACGCCACATAAGACGAGAAGCCGACAGATTCACTTCAAGTGTTCCTGAACGCGATAAGCACATCGTCGGTCACCGGCGAGAATGTGTTCCACCCGCTCGACTGTGACGTTTTCACCCAAAACAGCCCGAAATAGATCCTGCTCGGTCGTGCAGAATCCTCTGCACACTTTGGCAGCCGCGCAGATCGGGCAATGGTTTTCGACCAAAAGAAAGGTATCTCCCTTTTCGGGCACCAGTTCCGCCATGTAACCCTCGGCGATGCGGATTCGCACGAGGCGTCTGAGTTTTTCCTTCAGAGGAAGGTTGGGTGCAATCTGCTGGCGGTAGGTCGCGACCTGGTTCTTGTACCGGGCAGCGATGACCTTCTGCACTCCGCTCTCGCCAAAGGCTCGATCGACGGCATCGATGAGCGAGAGGCTGAGTTCAGCGTAGGCCTGAGGAAATAAACGATCGGCCTTCGCTGTCAGTTTCCAATATTTTGCGGGTCTTCCCAGGGGAACGGGTCGTTCCTCGGCT
>QHYH01000278.1:7560-7855 GCA_003223215.1 Acidobacteriota bacterium | reverse complement strand
TTTTCCCTGCCTTTCTAACTTCTTGCAAGGCCATTCGTAATGAGAGGAAAGAAAAACGACGCAACAACACGGGAGGGTTTGCGATGTCTCAGCAACACGCGCACTTTGAAGAAGAGTCTGGTGGTGAGCCGTCCGATCAGATTAGCTCTGCTCCACGCTATGAGGTGCCCCCGTGGTCCTCTGACCAGGTCGAGATGCCTGACCACAGACTCCAGGCCAGAAGCCTTGACAGAGCTCAATCCACCTCCTCTGATCTGCGTGTCCGCACACGCTTTGTCCTGGCCCTGATGTCGCT
>QHYH01000278.1:0-7539 GCA_003223215.1 Acidobacteriota bacterium | reverse complement strand
TTTCTTCGTCGTGCTGTTTGCTGTCCTGGCCGTCTTTCTCAATCTCATCTTTGCTTTCGGGGGAACTGCTTCTCCCCGGTCGGCGAACAAGCCAAAGGAGTAAACGAGGTAGGACTAGGATCACTGCGAAAATCTATCACAAGCATTTTATCTTATGAGTGGTTTTTGCAGTGATCCTAGTCCTACCTCCACTTATGTAGATCAGGAGCTGGCTCAGTATCGAAGTAGCAGGGGGATTGCCCTCGTTCATCAATGAAATACTGGCTCAGATGCAGGTAGCGTGTGTTGCCCGTCACTCGATAGAGCTTGACCAATGCAAGCTCTATCTCCTCATGCCCGCAGTAGCCGCGTTTCTTTCCAGCTTCTCTCCCAAAGACCGTATCAATAGAGTCGGCATAACGGCAGACGACATCCAGCAGTTTAGATTTGCCGGTTGCCTGGAAGTGCGCCACTCCTGCCTCGATCATATGCCCTGCACAGTAGAGTTCGTGCCCATGCCGGAGATTCGTCCATCTCTTGTCCGGCTCGACAGTGGTATAGTGCGGATTGAGGTAGCCATCCGGCTGCTGTGCAGAAGCGATCAACGCAATCACCTCATCGAGAAGGCCATCAAGCGTTGAATCAGGATGTACTGCCAGGCTATAACTGGCAGCTTCTATCCATTTTGCGACGTCCGAGTCCCAAAACTGGTGAGGCGCTTTCTCCCGTCCAGGCTTCCATTGCAGAGTATACGCGTCGACGCACCCGGTCTTTTTGAGCATTGTGAAAATGTGCGGTATCGTCTTTTCTCGATTGACCCGTAAGCGTGGCGCCCAAAAAGTATCCTCTATTGTTACCCTTGTAAAGGGCACAGGATCAAAGATTCGATAGGCAGTATTCTTCACGCTGAACGCTTCCTTTCATGACACCCATTAGCGGACGTTTGTATGTACATTTATCTGCAAAAGCTCATCTCGGAAACTGCCTGTGGTACAGATCCGCGTATTTTCCATTGCGTGCCAGCAATTCTTCGTGAGTGCCGCTCTCGGCAATGTGTCCTTTGTCTATGACGATGACTGTGGTGGCGTCGCGGATAGTCGAGAGACGGTGCGCAATGACGAAAGAGGTGCGCCCCTTGAGTAATCTTTTGAGGGCCTCCTGGATGAGTTCCTCTGTACGGGTATCTATGCTGGACGTCGCCTCGTCGAGAATGAGTATGCGCGTGCCGGCAAGAACGGTACGGGCAAAGGCCAGAAGCTGGCGTTGACCCTGGCTCAGACCGGAGCCGCGCTCACCTAAAATGGTCTTGTACCCTTGTGGTAACGTCATGATGAAGTCGTGGGCGCTGGCGGTTTTTGCCGCCGCCTCAACCTCTTCGTCGGTGGCATCGAGCCGCCCATAGCGAAGGTTGTCGGCGACACTGCCGGAGAAAAGGTAGGTGTCCTGTTGCACCAACCCGATTTGTTTGCGCAAGCTTGCCAGTGTCACATCGTGGACATTGTAGCCGTCAATCGTCACTTTGCCACTGGTGACATCGTAGAAGCGCGGTATCAGGCTAATCAGGGTGGATTTTCCTGCGCCGGTCTCGCCGACAAAAGCGATGGTCTGTCCCGGTTCGACGGTGAGGTTGATGTCGTGCAGCACAAAGTCGGGTTTTGCGTCGTCAGCGTTATAGGCAAAGTTCACATGATCGAAGACAACGCGCCCGACTACCGGTGGTAGCGGTTGCGCTCCTGGAACATCTTTTTGTTCCACTGGCTCGTCCACCAGTTGAAAGATGCGCTCTGTACCGGCTACGGCACTCTGCACCTGCGTATAAATGTTGCTGATAATTTGGATGGGGCGGAAGAACTGCTGGACATAGAGGAAGAAGGCGACCACAACACCAACCGGTATCTGATGATTGATGGCGAGCCAGCCGCCAAAACCAGCGACAATTGCCGTTGCGAGGGTACTCAATAGGTCAATTGTCGGTGTGAAGGCGGAGGTGATGGCGACAGCTCGTACATTGACATCGCGGTTAGCGGCGTTATGTTCGGCGAAATGCTCAATGTTGGCCTCGGTGCGGTTATAGGCTTGCGCTACGCGGATGCCTGTCAACTCCTCTTCCAGTTCCGAGGAGACGATACCGATAACGGCGCGAGTCTGCCGGAAGGTGACACGTGATCGCCGCGCGAAGATGACCGTGATCCATATCATGATGGGCACAACGATGAAACTTACGAGTGCTAACGGAATACTTAGCACAACCATCGCCACCACAATACCGACCAGTGAGAAAACGCTGCCGATAACCTGCGTCAATCCCTGGCTGAGCAACTGGTTGATAGTGTTGATATCGTTGAGCAGGCGCGACATGAGGTCGCCCGCCTTGTGCTTGTCGAAATAGGCGATGGAGAGCGCCTCCACTTTGTCGAATATCTGAGCCCGTAGTTCTGATAGGAAGCGTTGCCCTATCGAGCTAATCAGGTAGATTTGTCCGCCTTGCGCGACCAGTCCCACGATATAAATACCCAACAGGAGTAGCATAGTGCGGGCCAGGCCGTTATGATCTTTGCCTACGATGTAGAAGTCAATGGCTTGCCCAATCAGCGCCGGTCCTGCTGCTTGCACAAGTGCGGTGACAACGACCAGGACAAATGCGAAGCTAAGTTGCAGGCGGAATGGGGCAAGATAGGGTAGTAAGCGTTTCAATACCGCGCCGCTGCTGGTACGCTTTTCATTGCTGTTGCTTGTCGGGCCGTAGACATGCGCTTTGTCTGTTGTTATGCGTTGTGCCATAGTTCACTTTTTGTCTTATACGGCGGTTGCCACTTGTTGGTCGTTCATGAGCTGCGACTCGAGCAGTTCGCAGTAGAGGCAGCTCGTTTGTTGCAATACTTCGTGCGTTCCCTGTGCGACGAGATGACCGCCATCTATGAGCAGAATTTTGCCGGCATTGCGCACGGTGCTGATACGTTGGGCAATAATGAATGAGGTGCGGTTCGCCATCAGGTGTTGCAGCGCCAGCTGAATCCGGTATTCGGTCTCTGAGTCCACCGCCGACGTGCTATCGTCTAGAATCAGCAGTGGTGGATTGAGCAAAAGGGCGCGGGCAATAGCGATACGCTGGCGTTGCCCACCGCTCAGCCCGACGCCGCGCTCACCTACGATAGTAGTGTAGCCGTCAGGGAAGCCGATGATGAAATCATGGGCCTGGGCCGCTTTCGCCGCCTCTTCAACCTCTTCCTCGCTGGCGTTGCTCCTTCCATAGGCGATATTCTCGCGGATGGTGCCGCTAAAAAGTGTTGACTCTTGTAATACGATGCCAATTTGTGACCGCAGACTCTCTAGCGTCACATCGCGTACATCGAATCCATCAATAGAGATGCTGCCACTTGTCACATCGTAGAAGCGCGGTATCAAGTTGATAATCGTGGATTTGCCCGAACCTGTGCGTCCCAGAATAGCAACGGTCTGCCCAGGTTCGGCGACAAATGAGACATCGGTGAGCGAGAGTGTCTCGCTGCCGGCATAGCGGAACGAGACATCTTCAAAGATAACGCTGCCCTGGGTGGGTGGCAAAATAACGGCATCCGGCTTATCTTTGACCTCAATAGGGGTGTCAATAATCTCAAAAATGCGGTGCGCCGAGGCCGCCGATTGGGAGAGCGATGTGATGGTACTGCCTAATATAAAGACCGGCAGGAGCAAGAAACTGAGATAGGAGGTGAAGGCCACCAATTCCCCAATGCTGAGGCTGCCGCCGATCACCTGTTCGCCGCCTAGCCAGATAACGGCAAGCGTACCGAGGTTGGAAATGAAGAAAATAAGTGGAAAGGTGAGCGCGGTGCCACGCACGACCGCCAGGTTTTCCTGTAAAAGGCTGTTATTGGCGTTGCGGTACCGCTCCTGCTCATACGGTTCGCGTACAAATGCTTTGACCACGCGCACTCCCGCGAGATTTTCTTGCAGCACCGTATTCAGGTTGCCCAGCTTTTGCTGCACTATTCTGAAACGAGGGCCGATTTTGGTCAAAAAGAAGAGAAAGACGCCGAGGATGGCAGGTATTATCAACAGCGCAACCAGCGCGAGTTTCCAGTTGGTGATGAGTAAAATAGTAGCGCTGCCGATGAGCATTACGACAGCATTAAGCAATTGCAGGATGCCATTTCCGGTAAAGGCGCGTACCGTCTCCACATCGTTGGTGACGCGAGTCATCAACTGGCCCGTCTGGGCTTTATCGTGATAGCTGAAACTGAGATGTTCAAGTCGAGTGAAAATGGCGTTGCGCATATCGTAGGCCGCTCCCTGGCTGGCCCGTTCGCTCCAATAACTCTGTGTAAAGGTGAAGCTATCACGCACAATGGCGACCCCAAGCAAGCCGAGCGAGGTCAAGAGAATAACGCTCAAATTCTGGGCGCTGATACCCTGGTCAATCACCAGGCGCAGCAGTTGCGGGCTAAACAGGTTTGTCGCCGTCACGATGAGCAGGCTCAGGAAAGCTCCGAGCGTCGTGCCCCAATATTTCCTCAAGTAGCGCAAAGCCCGCCAGAGGTCGTTCATAGAAACTCTCCTTCACGGTGACACGGCATCACAAGTTCCAGGACGTGATGTACATTTGCTGCCATTCTACACGAAGTTAGCAGTAATCCGCTAGTGGTTTCGGTCACCCGTTTGATCAGACGATGGATGACGCGCCGCTCTTCTCCCTGTGGGGCTTCACCTGAACCCAACAGCCGCGCCGATACGCAATTTTACGCACCCGGCGCCTCCAACATCCTCTCCCCCCATGATATCCAATCACAGCGAAATTACGCAATTCACACACTCGGGGTCAGCATACCTGTTCCATTAGCGAGTCTCAATGGCTGCTTCGGGGGTCTGTGGACTCACGCCAAATGTGGTGGTCTCTTCTTTCTTCTGAGTGCGACGCTGCGACCTCAGGAAAAACGCGAGCACCAGGATTGGGAGCGTGACCAGAGCCGAAAGCAGATACATATCCTGATAGGCCAGGGCTTGTGCCTGCCGGGTGATGGCAACACTGACTGGACCATGGGGTGCGAGTCCTGCCTGATGGACCAGGCGTTGCGCTTGCACCAGATTGACTGATCCCGCCACGGTCAGTGAAGAGATCGCCGAACGCGAGACACTTAAGAGGGTATTTGCTCCTGGTAAGGCCGCGCCCACAATGCCTGTCAAGGCGGCCGTGCCGGTGGTTTGCGCAAGGAAGGGCAGGGACAGTCCCTGGACAATGAGCAGCGGAATCAACAGCGCAAACGGGGAGGTGAGTGTTGCCCAGCGACTGATCAGATAGATATTGATGCCGACGGCGACCCCGACCAGGACCAGGGGACGCGCCCCCACGCGGCTGTAAAGCAGGCCCACCACGATGGTTCCGACCATGGCAGCCAGTCCCTGTGGGGCCAGCAGCAGACCCGCATTGTACGACGACAAGCCTCGTAGCACCTGCAGGTATTGCGGCAGGAGAAAGGTGGAGCCGAACAGACTGGCCACGGCGACCCAGCTGATCAGGTTCCCGACCAAAAAGTTCCTTCTTTGAAAGAGTCGTACATCCAACAATGGACGTGCCGTGCGAAGCTCGAGAGGAATGAAGAGCAGCAAGAGCAGCAAGGCCAGGATGACGGGACCCGTCACCGTCAGCAGCGATCCCCAGCCATCATAGGCCAGGTTGGACAGTCCAAACAGCAGCAAGCCCAAGCCACTGGCAATGAGCAGGAAACCTCGCAGATCAAACGGCAAGGTTGGCTGAAGCTCAGACTCATGCAGCATCCGCCAGCAGATCACGATCCCGATGATGCCAATAGGAACGTTGACATAAAAAATCCAGCGCCAGTCCACATATTCAGCAAGATAGCCGCCGATCACCGGGCCAAGAGCCGGGGCGACCAGGACAGGAATGCCAAAGATGCCATTGGCAAGACCGCGTTGTTCCTCGGGAAACGCTCCAAAGATGAGTGAGAGGGACAGCGGAAAGAGCGCAGCTCCACCTGCTCCTTGGAGGACACGAAAGAGGATGAGGATATTAATATTCCAGGCGATGCCACACAAGACTGAGCCAAGGGTGAACAACGCGAGGGAAAGCAGATACATGCGTTTGATGCCAAAGCGATTGGCGAGAAAGCCTGAAGCAGCAATGATGACGCCTTGAGCAAGGGTATAGGCGGTGGTGACGTAGGAGGCCACATGCAGGTCAGAGCCGAAGGCCCGCTGAATATGCGGCAGAGCGGTGTTGACAATTGTGGTATCCAGGATACTGACGAAGGCGCCAAAGATGGCAGTAACAAGCACCCACCACTTATAGTTGCTACTTAGACCAGCGAGTGGACCAGTCACCCCTGTTCCAGACACATGAAAATGGGTACTCATGCATTTTTCCTTTCTCCCGTTTCGCTCCTCCCCTCAATGATCGCGAAGCAGGAGCGATAGTGTGAGTGAAGCGAAAGGCATCTTTCGCATCAGAGCTGTACATGTTTTGATTCGATGACGGCAAAATTTGAGAAGTATCTGACGTAATGCCAGCACTGTCTTTTCTTTCATCAACAATGGAAAGAGCGAAGCCAGCGGTTGCAAGGACTTCCACTGGAGGAAAGCCGACTGAGATGGGCGTCAGATACTTGTCAAAAAACGACGCCATTGAATTATCACATGTACAGCCCCCGTCTCTGGTGTCACGAGTCGGAGCTCCATGTAGGTCCAGGCGGCAGGTCACGAGCGGCTGGCCTGGCCGCCGCTCTACCGCCCGCGCTACTGGAGGGTGAGGATGATGCGCTCGTGGACGGTGCCGCTTTCCAGCTGGCGGTGGGCCTCGGCGGCCTGCTGCATGGGCATGGATGTGTGCGCGCGCAGGCGGAGCCGGCCATCGGCCAGCAGGGCGATCGTCTCATCCAGGGCACCGGGAGCACGGTCGCTGGTGTACTGGGAGAACGTGACGCCGAAGTCAGCGGCAGCCGGGTCCGCCAAGGTGATGACCCGCCTGGGTCCGCCAGCCAGGGCGATCGCGTCGGCCAGGACACCCTTGCCGGCCGCGTCGAACACGGCGTCCACCGCGCCCAGCGCGCGGACCCGGCTGGCCACGCCCGCGCCGTAGCGTACCGGCGTCGCTCCCAGCTCGCGGGCGAGCGTTTCGTCGTGCTCGCCGACCGCGCTAATCACCTTGATCCCCCGGACGACCGCGAGCTGCGTCGCGATGATGCCGACGGATCCGCCGCCACCGAACAGCAGCAGCGTCTCACCGCTCTTGACCTTTAGCTGCCGGAGGACACCGACGGCCGCCTCGGCCGAGCTGGGCAGCGCGGCGGCATCGATCCACGAGACGGTGTCTGGCTTGCGGGTCCAGATCGACGCCACCGCGTACTCGGCGTACCCGCCCAGGCTGACCAGCAGGGCCGTGACGCCGTCGCCGATGGACGTGCCGGTGACACCGGGCCCAACCGCGTCGACGGTGCCTGCTGCCTCGAAGCCGAGCACGGCGTTCGGGGGCAGCGGGATGGCCTTGACATAGCCGGCCCGCAGGACGAGATCGGTTGGGCTGATGCCGGCGGCCTTGACCTTGATCCT
>QHYH01000277.1 GCA_003223215.1 Acidobacteriota bacterium | reverse complement strand
TTTGTGTACCAGCGTGCGGCATCAGGTCGGGGTGTGCCGCTCATTCTCACGCACGGCTGGCCCAGCAGTTTCCTCGATTACATGGACATGCTGCCGATGCTCGAGCACTTTGACCTGGTCGTACCCTCCCTGCCCGGGTATGGTTTCTCGCCGCGTCCACCCAAGGTCGGCATCAACTACCGGTACGTCTCGGAGCGCTGGCACCGGCTCATGTCTAAGCTTGGGTATTCCCGCTATGGTGCGAGCGGTTATGACTTTGGGGCCGGGGTGTCGACGATCCTTGCGCTAGACCATCCCGAGTCGGTGATCGGGATCCATCTCACTACACTCGAGTCGGACCTCGCTCCTGTGGTGGACGACACGGAGCTGTCCGATGTCGAGCGTTCGTACCTCGCGGTGAGCCGGGGCTGGGACGCGACGGAGCGGGGCTACAGCGCGATCCAGTCCACCAAGCCGCAGACTGTCGGCTATGGACTCAACGACTCCCCGGCAGGGCTCGCGGCATACGTGGGTGAGAAGTGGCACTCGTGGAGCGACGTTACGCCGACCAACGACTTCCTCTGCGCCACGCTCACCCTGTACTGGATCACGCAGAGCATCACGTCGTCCATGCGCGACTATTGGGACAATCGCTGGCACCCGGTCGCTCCCAGCTACGTCAACACGCCCACGGCGTTTGGTGTTTTCGCGCACCAGACCGTTCCCGAGGGAGAACTGCCGCGCTCGTATTTGGAGCGCCTATACAACATCCAACGCTGGACAGTCTTTCCGCGCGGCGGGCACTTCGCCCCGGCTGAGGAACCAATGGCGGTCGCCGGGGATCTGACCGCCTTCTTCCGTGGACTAGGCTGAGGCCATGCTCGCGATCCGCACTTCCAAATGCAACACCATAATTAAGAAGCCCTCCTCAGCTCTCTTTCTTTGGCTTCATAATTCAAAAGGCTGGTTTGTCGGCATAACCGGAAGTTATTCTTAAATGGGGTCTGAGGAATTCAGTAACTCGGCCAAATCTGGGTACAATAAAGGGACGATAAGAGGTGACATCTGGCTTCTCAAAACTCACCGAAGCCAAGGTGCAATGCGAGAAAGAGGTGTGTGCGATAGATTCGCGCACGCAGAAATAGTCATCCGCGTTGCACAAATCGTTGCACAAAAACGAGCCAGCGAATCCCGATAAGTCCAACGGTTGCCGACCACCGCACGTCTAACCTACTGATTCTGTGTGTGCCAGCGGTTGAAAGGCCAACTGTCACGGCAGAGGTCGCGAGTTCGAGTCTCGTCGTCCCCGCCATTTTTCCCAAACATCGTAATTCTCTTGTTGCGAAACGCTCAGGGCAGACTTTGGGCACTCGCTCGTTTGTACACGACGCGAGGCGAATTGTGCAGTTACACTCGGCAGCCAACTACGAAAGCACCAAGTTCCTTAAACCGGAACCCGGGCTACCCGCCCCGTTTTTTATCTGTCCAGACCCCAGGTGCGAATGATTCCCTTGTTGACCAACTCCTTAGTCTTCGATTGCCTCAACACCAAGGTTCTTAAGTCGCTCGAGACCATCCTTCATGGCTTTGAGTTCTTCGGCGGAGTGCCCCTGCCAATTCAGGACCTCGCCTATGACACGAAGGGGATCCTTGGAGCGGTATGAAAGCGTAGGGTTACCCGGGTACTTCTTGTCAGTCAGATTGGGGTCGTCTTCAAAAGGGCCAGTCGCCTCCACCACGTAGATTCTGCCGGGGCTCTCACCAAGGGCGAGCTCGGCTCCCCAGATAGCCGCATTCAACGTGCCGGTCAAATAAATGTAGGCCGCCTTCTTCCTCTTACCGTAGTTAGAATTGTAGCCGGGCCTAATGAGATCCCCCGGTTTTAGGTCTACTTTGGTACCGTGGAAGAAACTTCGGCCAGGCAGTTGAGGTTTGATCACCTTTAAATCTCCTGTCGATAGATCGATGGCGAGCTAGCCCTCGCCACTTCGGTCGCAAAATTTCCAACCCACAACCCAACCCACAGAATACTGTGTCTTGTGCGATTCTTAACAGCTTAGGCGGCCCTTGGCAGTCCCCGCGCTCTTGTATGTTCTATAAAGGTAGAAGTCAAGAAAAAACACATCTCCTTCGGCTGAAATTTTTCTTGCTTCTCAGCCCACTTGATCGAGCGAGATCTGTTCTGCTCTTCCGCGCCTTGCGCTCGGTTGCGGGGCAATGCAACCCCGTGGTTTGGGTTTTCTCTACCAGCGGTTTTCATCGCTTCTTGGCGACGAAGCCTGTCAGTTGTTGTAAAACCTTTCAGGGGGCCGCTGTCACGGCAGAGATCGCGAGGTCGAGTCTCGTCGTCCCCGCCATTCTCAAAAAGCACCTACAGAAAGGGCTTCATTCGGGCGTAGCCACGAAAAGAAAAAGGCATAGTCTCAACTCGGCCGGGAACAGTCCTTTTGTAAGCGCTAAACGCACCCCCTCTGCTCACGACTTAGAGAGGTTCACGCTTGTTCGAACGGCTGTCCGCGAAATCCTGGCTAACCGCTGAAGAACCGATTGGTAATGAAATGTCGGCAACTCTTCCACAATTCGGTTCTGTGCGAATAACCCGCGACACCATCAGAATAATCGAAACTCCGCGATACGTTCCCTAATGGAATGGGTGATCAGACGGCAAGAGCCGCCCGGCGAGGGGAGCGAGGTCGGGCGGCGCTGCCCCATGAAGCCCCGGCCACCGCTCGGCCGCTGCGGCGCCTTGTCAGGCCGAGATAGCGCACTGATCGTAACGTAATATCCGTCCGGATCTCGGATCGACAACTCCTGGCTTTGAGTGTTCGGATTCACGTGTGGCTCCTCTTCGAGCCGAGTGACGAGAGGGCGTGCCCTTTGAAGCGCCGGGTCGAAATCATCGACACGGAAGAACACCAGGAACCCGTTGCCGGGTGTCCCGTGATCGGGGATCATCAATGAGGGATGCTCGTGGGGACCCCACCCGTGGAGGCAGAGCAAGACAGTTCCATCTGAATCGAGGATTTGCCCAAAGTAATCATGGGCAGGAAGGGTAGCCGGCTGACCGAACAGCGCCTGGTACCATTTGAAGCTGCCCGGCACGTCGCCTACCCCTATGATCGTCCACGTGCGCTTCATCGGGTCCCCCTCTGCGGACTAATTCTTGTTTAGACCGACCTGGATACAACCGGTCATGGACGGCCTAAAACGAAGTAGTCGCCCACAACCCATTGTGTTTACACTCGCTTCTACCATATCCCAGAAGGGACGAGTGGCGCGTGATCCAAACGAATAACGACGTTTCGGCGTGTTCACGTCAGCCTCGCCGCGCTGCCTCGATGGCGGCGATGTCGATCTTCCTCATCGTCATCATCGCCTCGAAGGCACGCTTTGCCTCACCGCCACCAGCCGCAAGCGCATCGGTTAGCGCGCGCGGGGTGATCTGCCAGGAGAGGCCCCAGCGGTCCTTGCACCAACCGCACTGGCTTTCCATGCCGCCATTGCCGACGATCGCGTTCCAGTAACGGTCCGTCTCTTCCTGATTCTCCGTCGCGATCTGGAAGGAAAAGGCCTCGGTGTGCTTGAACGCCGGGCCACCGTTGAGACCGAGACAGGGAATGCCTAGGACGGTGAACTCCACCGTCAGCACATCGCCCTTCTTGCCGCCCGGATAGTCACCGGGAGCCTCGTGAACAGCGGTCACTTTACTATCCGGAAAGGTGACGGCGTAGAAGCGCGCCGCCTCATGCGCGTCTTTGTCGAACCAGAGGCAGATCGTGTTTTTTGGTTTCATATTCGCGTGCTCCTTATGCTCGATCAGGGCGAAGGCCGCGGTCGTTGCGTCGGTCCGTATCAGTGACCCACCAGTTCATCTGCTGATCTGCTGCGGCCGACGTCTCAAATTGGTCGCCACCCGTCCTGCCCTTCTAAATCATATCGCTGGCAGGGATCGACTTCGAGATCCGAAGCTATGACAGGCCAATTTCCGAATGGTCCCGATTCGGGTTCCTCCTAGGGGTCCTTTACCGATCATGCCAGGATCATCGGCTAACCGGAAGTGATCGTCGGACTCGTTTTGCTTCGCGGTTTTGTCCGAGGCGTCTGAGCGCAAAACTACAATTTTTCGCTCGTCGAAACTCTGGTTGACAAGTGTGATGGATTGCTGTTTTTCCGCAGCAGCTTTCGCGTGAAGTTTTTTGCTCAGCCCACCCGGAGCGGGGCACGTACCGTCCCATACCCTTGAGTCCTAATTCATGCCTGGAACACGAAACAGGGCTGTGGAGTAGATCAGAGGGTTCTCGAAAATGACTTTGTCGTCGTTACAGGCACAGGCACCGCGCGTGATTTTATCCGGCTTCTCACCGTCGAACTGCACTGAAAAGACAAAGAGAAAACC
>QHYH01000276.1 GCA_003223215.1 Acidobacteriota bacterium | reverse complement strand
ATTCGTCCCCTGTATAGGCTAGGGCAAGCACTACGGCATAATACTTATCTGGTCCACCCGAACGTTCCTTAGCCAGCGCTGTCCGTTGTCCAGCTCGGTTTGCATTGCCAAACAGGCCTTCTCGCAAAGCAGCCACGGCCTCGTAGGTCGCCGAGATTTCATTCTCCCCTGCCCGCTTGGCGGAACTTGCAGCCTGCCGTGATAGCTCACGCGCTCTTCCAAGATGTCCGAAGTAAGCAGCCGTGTCGGCCTCTAACGCCAACATCAGGTATTCTTGGTCCGGTTTGCCAGACCAAGCGGCTACTTGCCGCGACATTTCGGCGGTGTCATTCCGATAAAAGGCGAGCGAATAAAGCGTGGTCCCAAGACCAGAGTCCAGGCCCTTTCCATGCGCCTCTCTGGCCAAAGCTGCAGCGTCCTCATCTCGGTTCAGCGACAAATATGTGTACATAAGAAATCGATATGTAATGGAGGACGGAGCAAGACGAACGGCATCTTGATTTTCTCTGAGACCCGCTTCATATTGCCCGAGAGCGTTATAGAGAGCACCCAGGTTGGTTCGGAAGTTGACCTCGCGTGGGTAGATTTGTTCGCCAAGGATAAAGCTCTGCCGTGCCTTCATGAGGTCGCCAATCACAACATTGTAATAATCTCCTTCGATGATCAACTTCTCTCGCTCACTCACACGTGCGCGCAGTTCGAAGGCCTTCCGCATGTTTTCCACGGCCCGTGCGGTACCTATCCACTGATTCTCGCCGCCCATCGCGTCGTAAGCCGCGGCGAAATTCGGGTCCAATTGGACTGCACGCTGAAAAAAAGCATCCGCCGCAACGTCGCCCGCGAGCGAAGCCTTAACACCCAGACTGAAGGCTTGCAATGCCTCCAGAGATGGTGTCGTGGCTTGTTCGAGAGGGGTATTGTATTTCTGCACCGTACTCAAGGATTCGCCGAGTTTCCTGCGCATTTCCGAAGCGGTTGTGTTCAGCGCATCTAGAACATGGCTTTTGTCGTTCGCCTGTGCTTCCGTGCTCGCCAGCAAGTCGCCATTCACACAGTTCACGGCCTTCACGATTAAATCGTATCGGGCGCCAATCAAAGCAATCGAACAGTCTAGTGCTGCCGTACTGTTGGTCCTTTGACAAACTTCGCGCGTGATTTGCGGCGTGAGCCTGACATTCCCTGGTTGTCCCATCATTTGCAACGTCTGCTGGATTCCCTCCCCGGATACGAGACTCAGAAACGGTGACTGCTGCAATTGCACCGAGAGCCCTTCTCGCAACGTCCCATCGAAAACGGCATCCCCCGTGGAATTGGCGAAGTCTCCGAGAACGATGGTGTCCCTCTCCGTGAGATGCCGCGTCTGCCGCGCGCGCCAGAGCAGTCCTCCGGCAATTCCCGCTGCGAGCACCACAACGGCCACTGTCACGACAATTTTTCGACTGCGTGTTCGCGCGGCCGCGCTCACCCCAGATGCGCTCCCTCTCGCTGTTCCATCTACGCCGGCGAAGGCAAGCCCGCGACGCGTATCGGCAGTCCGTTTTGTCCTTTCGTCGTTCTTCTTCCCGGGAACTCCCGCAGCTTGCTCTTTTGGTTCTTCCTCGAGAGGCACCTTGCGGCTAAGCTGCCAAGCATCGAGCTCCGAAGTGAAAGCGTAGACAGAGCCAATCCTGTCGTGAAGGTGCCGGTGAACGGGCATCTCCTCGTGCTTCTCCCAGCGCTGGACTGTAGTTACGTCTCGCTTGAGGTAGGCCGCAATCTCTTTCCAGGAGTCCAGCCGATTCCTAGGCGGGCTTTCGGTTGGCGATGTTCCCGGGAAAGGTTCGGACACTCGAATCTCCTGAAAGATAAACGCTTGTGCGATTGTAACTCTGGCTGCAAAGAACGGCAAAGTACGGCATTCAACGATAAATCAAGGAAAAAGACAGCAGTTCCGCGCCTTGCCGCTTGACTGCACCTCTCGCGGCGCTCGATCTTGTTGACGCGCGTCATCGTCCCGCGACGCTAACAAAAAGGTTAAGGAGATTCACATGAAACGAGGATTGACATGGTTGACCTTGCTGAGTGTTGCCCTCGCAACCATAGGGCTCTATTACGCAAGAACTGCCCGCGCCACCCCTGCGAACTTGTTCAAGGGCACCACAATCGCCGTTGGCAGCTTTGATGAATTTGATGTTTTTAACCAGTTCTCCAACAACGATCTCCCTTCAGGCTTTCCTGGCAACGTCTGGATATCCTTGCAGAAGACCAAGGGCCCATCAGACCTGTACGTGCAAAGCAATACCTGGCAGCCTGGCGGCAGCAGCGGTTGGCACACCCATCCGGGGCACAGCTTAATCATCATCACCTCTGGGACAGTAACCGAGTATGAAAACGATTGCACTCCTCACGTATACGCCTTTGTACCTGGGCAACCCGCCCCTACGCTTGTCGATCCCGGCCAGGCACACGGACACGTTCATATCATTAGGAATGAAGGGACGGTTCCAGCGACGTCCATAGCTGTTCAACTTGTTCCCTATGATCCTAACAAGTTGAACCGGCGGATTGATATGCCCGCCCCCGGCGCCTGCTCGAACATCAATTGATCTAGCCTGGATTTCCACGGCCAATCGTTGACCTAAGTGGGCGGCGTGTTTTGACGTCCATCGTAGGTTGTCAGGCGTAAGGGTAATCCATTCCACCAGGGCACTGCGATACGTTTTTCCATGAGATCCGACGCTAGAAGGATCGGCAGGTGTGCGCGGCGGTGAAAGCTGACCTCTACTTCCTTGTCGCTGACGGTAACATCTGCAGGCATATCGATGAGGTCGCGGAAAATTTGGCGCGCTTGCGCGTCGGCGTAGCCGTGCATGCGTTGAGCGATCAGGCGATAAAGACCGCTGGCCAGCACCAGCAAAGCCATGTCGAAATCCACCTTCATCCCCACCGCTGAGGAGAGCGCATCAATATGGAAGAAACGCACCGCGTCGGAGAGCGCATTTTCGATCAACATGCGTTGAGCGTAACGGGTCAGCAGCGCCTTGGTGGTAGTGTGCCGTTGATTGGTGAGCAGGATGGTCGGTTCCTCGTGGCCGAGGTCTAGAACAAATAGCTGCCGCAGTGACCGCCCGACCAAGGAGATGGTCTGTTCAAAGACTCGCGGAGTTCGAAACTTGCGAGTGGGAACCTCCAACTCAACGGTCCGCCAGGCCGAACGAGGCAGAAGAACGATTTCCCTCAGAAGTTTGGGGGAACGGCGGCGCAGGGTGATAAAAGGGATGTTCATCTCATCCAACTGTGCCAGCCCCGCGTGGGTCGTCAGTTTGGAATCGAAAACCAGATGGCTGGGGAGCTTGCCGTGAGCGCGCTTCCAAAAATCAATGAACTGGAAAATCTCCTCAGCTTCCTCGCCTTTGCGCAGATCCGCATTGGAGTAGCAGAAGACGTGGCTGCTGGCATCCTGAGCGAGAAAGACCAGCATGCTGGGCTGGCTGCGGCTGCGGCCCGACACATAGTGCCGTTCCACCATAGGGTCTTCGCCGTAGAAAGGTACGGAATGAAAATCCAAATTGAAGGATTCTCCGGTCAGGAGTTTGGTTCCCAGGATGCAGTGGTGCCAAGCAGTCAGGAACCGATCCGTTTTGCGGGGATCGATTCGACAGGAGTATTCCGAAAGATAGCTTTTCTTGGGGAAGGCATTCAGGCCGGCGAATAGTGCCAGCCCTTCATCGGCGATCAAGGCCATCACATGGCTTTTTCGCTCAATCGACCAGAGCTTGAGCGCCAGGCAACATCGCAGAGCATGATCGGCGGGGATCATCTTTGAACCTGGCAACCCAGCGGCTTGTGTCAACTTTTGCGTCTGCAAACGCACCAAGTCGGCGACGAACAGGAACAGCCCGCCGCAGCGAGTGGTGAAGGTGCGCGGGGCCAGGGAAAACAGTCTGACATTGGCTATAGGCTCAACCGTGGGACGGGGTTGCCGGGGCCGTTCTTCATCCAGCCTCCGAGGCAGCGGAGCGAACCCTTCGGCTCTGAGGACTTCCCGTACGCCGGTGGGACTCAGTGGGGAGTGGCGATCCTTAAGAATCTGGCTGATCTCATAGACGGAGTGGTTCTGCTTGCGCAGCTTGACGATCAGGTCGCGAGCCGCCGACTTCTTGGGTTGGGACTGAGGGCCGTGCCGCGGAGAGAGAAAAAATGCGGGGTGGGTTTCTCTGCGAAAATGGTGACAAAGGACGTGGAAGGAATTGAGGGTGTAGCCGAAGGCGCGGGCAACGTCCTTGGCGAGCCGGCCCTCGACCAAGTAAGCGCGCAGGGCCTCGTATTGGCGGTGTTTCGGCAGGCGGGGCTCGAGGAAGAAGCGGCGGAGTTTACTTAATTCTTTAGGTGCGCCAATAGCCACGCCTGCAAAATGTCATATACAACCAGTAGTGTCAAGACCAATTTGACCACAATCTGAATTTGTCGGGAAATTCACCTAATTACAGTGTTTCTGATGGCTGGGAGGTTCTTTTAGCCGAAGGCCATCTTCACATACCTGAAATGAGACACTCTGATATTCCCATTATCAGCGTACCAATACATTAAGTATATTCTG
>QHYH01000110.1 GCA_003223215.1 Acidobacteriota bacterium | reverse complement strand
TTCGACACCGAGAGTTACAGATCAAGCGCCTCAAGGCCAAAGCCGAAAAGCTCGGATACCGAGTCACCCCAATACCGGCGGCGGCCTAACAAGGAGGAGTTTCTGGCGAGCAGCCGGAGGCCAAATCGGACATTGCGCGTAAAATTTGCCATGCAGGGTCCCCCTAGCTCCCTAGCTGAACACTCGTTTTGGTGATTAGACGTTTGGAAGGGCGAGTGGTCACGGTTCGTTTGGAGGAAAGACATCCGCCATGAGTCACACAGGATTTTCGGTTGGGACAGCCGGAGAGGGCATGTCCGACCTCTACGACACGATCAAAGGCGACGTGCGGTTTCGCAAAGAAGTGGCAGAAAAAGCGGGTTTGGGTTTTCGAGCTTCCTAACGGGAATCGGTCCAACTTCGGTCCAATTCAAAGGCAGGATAAACGGCCGTTTGGTCCGTAAGCGGTCCCGAACCAGGCGCGCTAGCCAGGCTGCGCTACGCCCCGACCGAACCACTCCGGCGGACGTTCCAGCCAAAGTGGAGTTATCAGATTAACATAGCTTCACGGCTTCGAGGTAGGCCAAGGCTTCCGCCAAAGAAAACCGCCGGGAAACCGTCGTTCCCCGGCGGCCAGTTTTGTTGAGTCCAGCCATCCTGACAATTGTTATCAGAAGCTGAACCGCAAGCCGATCTGCATCACGCGCGGTGTTCCTTGAATCTTCGTGAAGTTCGACCAGTCCGGCGGCGGCTGAAGGTTGTTTAGTGCGGCATCCGGATCAACGGCCAGGTTACTGTTATTTGCGTCGGCTCCAGTCAGATGCTGGGTATTAGTCACGTTGAACACTTCCCACCTGAGTGCCAGTTGTTGTTTCTCGCTCCAGGGCATGGTGAAGATCTTGCTAAGCCCCGCGTCCAGAACCCAATAGCCCGGCGCACGCAGTATATTGCGCTGACCAGTCTCTCCAGGGTACGAGGGGCGGTAACTCTGATAGGCAGCGACCACATCGCAACCGAATAGCTTGGGCGGAGTGGTGGCATTGCCACGCGTCGGGCAGGTCGGGACCGGCGTAACCTGCGTCACGTTGCTTTGCACTTCCCAGTTTGTCGACCACTGCCCCGTATCATAGGGCTGGCCATTTGGCAGCCCGGTATTCCACCGGTAGATACCGGAAAGTTGCCAGCCGCCAATGAGGGCATCCAAGCCGCGGTTCATGTTGCTTCCGAAGTGCTTCCCCCGGCCAAAGGGCATCTGATAGATAGCGTTTACGTTGATGATGTGCCGGATATCGAAGTCGGAGTTGGAATAGTTGTCATGCGGGCGAATGGCATTCTCAATAAACGCGCCGCCGTATGTATTGCTGGTCTGGAGTCCTGAGGCATTGTCCAGAGAATGTGAGTAGGTATAGTTGAAATCCCATTGCAGATTGTGAGTCCTCTGCCGAAGGGAAGCCGAGAACCCATGGTAGTTGGAATAGGCAATCGTTCCCCAGGCAGATAGAGCGCCATATTGTGGGTTGAAGAAATACGGCACCGGGTGGGATAGACCAAGCGTTTGGCCTGCATAGTTTTCGATTTCATCCTGAATGTCTGTCCAGTCGTTGGCCCAAAACTCGAAGCCCTCCGCATAGACAGCTTGCGTGTTCGTGGCGTTTGCGGGAAGAGTGTAGCCATTGGCAGCAGTAGTGGCCGCGTAGCCTGCTGGAAGGATATTCTCAAAGTATGGAATGGGCTGAACGTTAGCCGGATCGGTTCCTAGCTGGCGCTGTTTCTCCAGTATTGTCGCAGCCGTGTACCAGTCCATTCCGCTCTTTGGATCGCGCAAGTCATTCAGCGCCATCACGTCGCGACTAGCAAGAAGATTCCGCGCCAGGCGACCAATATAGGACGCCTGAAACAGTATTCCGCCGCGCATTTCGCGCTCAAACGTCAGATTAAACTGGTAGTGGTTCGGCGCTTGCAGCGCGGTGTCGATTCCGCTTTCAATCCGGCGGCTGTAGTCCACCGGTTGCTGCCGTGGAAACGAGACCGAAGTCGGATAGGTAACCCCTGGCGGTGGCGGCAGGGTCCGGATATCCTGATTAAATCCCGTGAACAGCGGTCCTGGATTCGACGTAAGGTTATAAGTATTCGCTGAAATCGCGACATTGGAGGTATAGCCCAGCCTGTTGTTCAGGTCAAACTGCGAGGCCAGCGCTTCGCCGTAATAGTCGTTCATCAGCGCAAACCCCGCCCGGATCACCGACTGGCCTTGGTTCCCGAACAAACTGTGCCACAAGCCACCCCCCGAGGGTGACCAAGCTACCGAGATGCGTGGCTGGAAGTTGTTTTTGTCCCAATTATAAAGGTATCCCTTGCCGTTCCCGCCGGCTAAAACCAGAGTGAGCGGCTGGACGTAGGGTGTCCCAGCCAATGCCCCGGCTATCCGCCGCCTCAGAAATTCCTCGGTCGAAATATCGGTCACCACTCCGAATCCGTGGGTCTCATGCACCGGGCTGCTGATCGTATAGCGGAGCCCCACGTTCAAGGTCAGACTCGGGCGAAGTTTCCACGAGTCCTGAACGTAAAAGTCGTAGGCATTCGTAGCGAATGTCCGGTTCGTGGGCGTTCCGGAAGGAAGGAGCGACCCATCTTGCCCGAACGTGAATCGCGCGGAATAGGATGTATATCTGCCGATCAACGCCGCCCCAGCTGCATCCACGCCATTTTGGTTGCTGGCTATCTGAATGTACTGATTGGGCCCTGCCGGCAAGAGGTTGTTGGCGGGATTCCCGATATAGGTGTCCAGGGGGTCCGTGACCGCGGTGCCGGCTGGCGAATAAAAGAAAAAGTTTGTTTGGGCCGAGTCGTACGCATTGGTAAAGCCTGTGCGGTTATTCTTCACGAGCCGTACATTGGTGCCGAATTTGATGGTATGACTGCCCTTGATCCAGGCAACGTCATCCACAATGTTGTGGACCGGAGTGGTGCGCGATGTCGTGCGGTTGTAGTTCACGGGAAAGAACACTCCGCGGAAGGAGATGGCGTTCTGGTCGCTGTCGCCTTGCTGGCTGAAGCCCTGCCGCGTCAAGCCATACCGGAAGCTGTTCACCCAATTCCGGCCGATCGCCCAGTTGTGGCTTGCTAACACGCCCCAAGGATGCGCCCACAAACTGGGCGCCGGAGTGTCCGGAAATGCGGGAAGTAGCGTGGTCGTGTCGTGGTCGTAGTAGGTATTCAAACGGAAAAAAGCGCTCATCTTGCTCGACATAGTCCAGTCGATTCGGGCCATATTTGAATTCAATTTTACCGGCGTTGAAGCATTGAATCGGAATCCCCCTGTCATGATTCCGTCGCCGATCGAAGTATCGTTTGCGGGGTACTTGGTTGCCGCATCCTTGAGGGTCTGAATGGCAATTGGGTTTGTATGCACTACGTTCCAGGCATTGTCGAGTTGAGGAGTGGTAAGTGTGAAGGTTTGCGGCGTCTCGCATGTATCCGTGGTGGCCGGTGGAACCGCCTTGGTGCAACGCTGGGCGTTCACGATGAGCTGACCTTGCCCCAATACGGAGAGAGGCACCAGGGACGTAATCGAGGTACCACTCGCGTCGCGCCTCGCCTCATAGCTATAAAAGAAAAATAGCTTGTTCTTCGCGATTGGTCCGCCCAGCGTTCCACCAAACACGTTGCGGAGAAGCTTTGGACGATCCACACCGCTAAGTTTGTTGAACAAGTCGTTCGCGGTAAAAATCGTGTTACGGTGGAATTCGAACGCCGATCCATGCCACGAATTCGTGCCGCTCTTCGTCACAAGATTGATTTGCGCCGCGGACGACCGCCCTTCGTCGGCGTTGGATCCCACCGTAACTACCCGAAACTCTTCGATGGCTTCGGCATTTAAGCGCAGCACCGGCGCTTTAACATCGCTGGTCTCCGCGTCGTTAATGTCCACACCGTCCAGCGTAACGTTCGACTGATCGCTGCGTCCCCCGGCCACGTATCCGTCCGGGGTCACTTGTGCCTGCAGCGTCAAGAGCGAGAGGACGTTGCGCGATTCCATGGGAAGTTGCGTGATTTGTTGCGCAACGAAGTTGTTACCCAGTGTCGCATCTTGCGTGTTTACCTGAACCGTGGCCTCCGCGGCCTCAACGGTCACCGTCGAGCTCAATTCGCCGATCTCCAGTGTCACGGGGACATCGGTCACGTTTGCCACGAGAGCCTGCACTGGGCGGACAATCGATTTTCGGAAGCCCTTCGCCTCAATTCTTACTTCGTAATCGCCAACCGGAACAAGTTCAAATGCGAATGCCCCCGACGTCGTGGTTTCTGCAGTCCGAACGGCGTTCGTCTCTAGATTGGTGAGCGTCACCGTTGCACCGGAAACGAGCGCGCCGGATTGATCTTTCACGCTTCCGCGAATGGTCGATGCGCCGGTCTGTCCCCAGCCGGTTCCCGGGAAGAGTAGCAGGCAGACCAACACCGCGAGACTGCCAATAAGAAATGACCGCTTCATAGACTGCTCCTTTCGCGCACCTTTACTGAATGGGACAAGAGCAGGCAGAAGGCGCCGGGAAACCGAAAGGCCAGGTGGCCTTCAGGTGGCCTAAGGCTTCATGCTTCTAAACCAAAAAGTAGATAGACTTTAGGCAACCTTCCCCGCTACTCGACAGCAACCGTTGTCCTAGCTTTTAGGACAGTTTGAGGCTTTCTGTCAAGGGACCTTTCTTAACCTTTCTTCTAGACCCTTTATCAAATCGGTTTAAGTGGATTTTCGGATGACGGGAGAGTGTCGTTTCGAGAGTACTAGGCCCTGCGCTAAGACCTATGAGATTACACCTGGACACCATGGGATAGGAAAAAGCCGCCACCCCCTTGCGACACTGGCGGGCGGGCCAGCATGATTCTCGTCCCCTTCCACTTTCGTTCCGGCCAACCCATCAGAAGACCTGAAGACCTTCGATTCCCCCGGCGCCATCTCTAGCCGAATCGTTGCGAGAAAAAAAAGCCGCCGGGAAGCATTTACCACCCGGCGGCCAAAAATGAATAGTCCTCAGAAGGAATAACGAAGGCCGACCTGCATGGAGCGTGGAGCGGCCGTTGTCTGAATAGCCGTGAAATTGGAGAAGTTCTTTGCAGGTTGTAGGTTCCGGACCAACGGGTCAGATGCGATGCCGAAACCGCTGCGGCTGTTGTCGAGCACACCCAACGGCTGGAAATTAGCCACGTTGAAAACCTCCCAACGGAGCTGCAATTTCTGTTTTTCGCTCCATGGCAAGCTGAACGACTTGCTGAGTCCGGCGTCAAGGTTGGTTTGCCCCGGTAGCTGGAAGATATTCCGCATTCCGGTTTCTCCCGGATAGGCATTCCGGAAGCTCTGATAAGCAAATGTCGGATCACAGCCAAAAAGCTTCGGAGCAGTAGTAGCGTTTCCCTTGGTGACACAGGTGCTTAGTGGTCTGGTCAAGCTCGTCCAAGACTGGACCTGGAAATTCGTCGCCCAGCGTGCGTCGTCGATCGGAGCGCTGACCGGCAAACCTGTGTTCCAGCGGAAAATACCAGATAGCTGCCAGCCGCCGATGAGAGCATCCAGCCCCCGCCCGGCTCCGCCAGCCAGGAGTTTGCCGCGCCCAAAGGGAAGCTCGTAGATCGCATTCACATTGACGACGTGACGGAGGTCAAAATCCGAGTTCGCGTAGTTGCTATACTTTTAGGACAGGTTCATATTTCTGTCAAGGAAAGTTCTTCTAAATTCTTTATCAAATCGGTTTAATTCGTTTTTTCCGAATGATGGACGAGGGTCGTTTCGAGAGTACTAGTTCTTCCCCTAGGACAGCCGGAGCAACTTGGCCTCGGTAATGGCGGGAATCGCGCGGATGGGCTCCAGAATGGATGGGGAAACCACGCCGTCCACGCGCACGAGCGCAGCAGCTTCTGCTCCCTGGACGGCTTCGCGCCGACCCAAGGCAAACGTCGCGATATTCACTCCAAGCTTTCCGAGCGTCGTTCCCACTTGGCCAATCACGCCCGGCTCGTCGCGGTTCCGCAAATAGAGGATTGTCCCCTCGAGCTGGGCTTCGAGCGGAATACCCTCGATCGCGAGGACGCGCGGCGAGCCGTCATGCACAACCGTTCCCTCCGCCGTAAAGCCGCACGCCGAGCCTGTCTTTTCCGGCAGCGCCGAGACTTCCAAGGTGTTCGGGAAGCCGCGTTCGCGCCTTCGTGTTTCTTCCTCAACGCTTAGGCCGCGTGCCGCGGCTATCGCCGACGCGTTCACCACGTTGACCTTCTGGTCCAAGACCGCGTTCAGCACACCTGAGAGCACCGCGCTCCGGAGCAAGTGCGTGCCTACTTCGGCGACCTCGCCCGCGTAGCGAATGCGAATTCGGGCGGGGCGTGCAGGCGCTGCTTGCGAAACCAGCGACCCGAGCCGCTCCGCCAACTCCAGATAGGGCCGCACGCGACGGTATTGATCAGCCGACAGCGCCGGAAGATTCACCGCATTGCGGATAATTCCTTCCGCAAGGTAATCCTTGATCTGCACGGCCACTTGCGTGCCGACTTCCTCCTGCGCTTCCGCGGTCGAACCCGCCACGTGCGGCGTGGCAATCACGTAAGGCAGTCCGACCAAAGGAGAGTTTTTCGGAGGTTCTTCCGAGAACACGTCCACCGCCGCGCCGGCAAGCTTGCCGCTTTTTAACGCGGCCGCCAGCGCGCTTTCGTCCACCAATTCACCGCGCGCGGTGTTAATGATGCGCGCGCCTTTTTTCATTTTCTGGATATTTGCCGCGCTGATGAGATTCTGCGTCGCCGGACTGAGCGCCGCGTGCAGGGAAACAAAGTCGCTCTCCGCCAACAGCTGGTCAAGCGGCACAAGTTCGACCGATATTTCATGCGCCGCCGCTTCGCTGATGAATGGGTCGTAAGCCAGCACGCGCATATCAAACGCCTCCGCGCGCACGGCCACTTCGCTCCCGATTCTTCCGAGGCCCACAAGCCCGAGCGTTTTCCCGCGCACTTCGGTTCCCGCTGCGGAGGATTTTTCCCAGCGCCCCTCGTGGATAGCTCTGTCCAGCCGCGGCACCTGCCGCGCAAGCGACAGAAGCAAAGCGAAGGTATGCTCGGCCACGCTCACGGAGTTTCCGCCGGGCGTGCTCATCACCAGCACGCCGCGCTTCGTGGCTGCTTCCAAATTAATATTGTCCACGCCGACGCCAGCGCGGCCCACCGCGCGCAGCTTAGGGGCCCTGGCGAGCAGATGCTCGGTGACTTTCGTCGCGCTGCGCACGATCAATGCATCGGCATCGGTAATTTCCGCTTCGAGCGTCTCTTTTGTGGTCAGGACGGTCGTCCAGCCGTCCTGCTCCTTCAACAGTTTCACGCCTCGCTCACTGATCTTGTCCGCGACGATGACTTTCATTCCGCCCCTTCAGTAGCGCAGCTCGACCCGTATCCGCTCGAAAACGGCTATGAATTTGCCACGCGGCATAAGAAATCCAAAGTAGCGAGTCCCTTTGGCTCTGTCAATTCGGTACAAACCCTAAGAACGCAACCATCTGCCGGAATATGCCTTGTATCTCTGCCAGGCCTTGGGTCTCTGTTATATTGAACTGACTCAAGGAGCAAGCGATGAACCTTGCTGAGAAAATTCAGAGCGACCTGGTCGAGGCCATGCGCGCCAAAGATGAACTGCGCCTGAGCGTTCTGCGCGGAATCAAATCGGCCATCAAGCTGAAAGAAGTGGAAAAGATAAGAACGCTCGATGAATCCGAAACGATTCAGATCCTGCAAACGCTCGTTAAACAGCGCAAGGAATCCATCGAGCAGTTCACCAAGGGCAATCGGCCGGAACTCGCCGCGAAAGAAACGAAAGAACTCGGCATCATCGAATCCTATCTGCCTCGAGGGGCGACCGAGGCTGAAATGGACGCAGCCATCAGCAAAGCGATTGCTGAAACGGCGGCGAATTCCATGAAGCAAATGGGCGCGGTAGTAAAAGCCGCCAAATCGGCGCTGCAAGGAAAGACGGTCGACGGGAAAATCCTGAGCGATCGCGTGCGCGAACATCTTTCAAAACTCGGGTAAGATCCGGTCCGGTCAGTGCAGGAGCAGAATATACGGTGGAACTGCCATCCTCGACCGACATGAATTCCCGCGCGCTGGCAGTTCTTCGTATCGGCGTTGGCGCTTTGTTCCTCATCTTTGGCGAGTACAAGGTTTTCGGCACACAGTTCACGCTTCACGGCGGCTTCCAGTATTGGATCAACCGTTTTCTTGAGGGCGGCGCTTACCCGCTCATGGCGCCGGTGCTTCGCGGGTTCGTGCTCGGGCACGCCACACCGATCGCGTTCCTGGTGGCCTACGGTGAGCTGGCCATTGGCATCGCGCTCCTTTTCGGAATTCTGGTGCGGGCCGCGAGCTTCGGCGGGCTGGTTTTCATGCTCACGTTGCTTTTTTCTTCCGACTATCCCGGTGCGGGCGCGCCGTTCTGGCAATATTTTGGCGCGAGCCTGAGTCATTCGGTCTTCATACTGTGTTTTGCTGCGTTCTTGATTGGCCGCGCCGATGCCGTCTGGTCCCTCAAAGCACGCCGCAAAGGGATATGGCGACACGAATGACGAAGGCCTTGGGTGGACATGAAGCGCAAAGGCGACGTGCGAATCAATGGGACGTAGGCTTCAGCACCGCCGCGTTTCTTTCGTCGCTAGCGATGATGCGGTAAAGCTTTTTCAGATCCTCAACCTTGCTGACCGGCACGCTCAGCTCCTTCACTTCAAACGTTCGGGTATACTTCAGCATGCTGCCGTGGACTTCGGTTTTGCTGTGATAGCTCGCAAAGCTGTAATCCGCGTCAACGGGCGGCGGTAAATCATCCACTTCGTAGCCGGGGGGCAGCGCAATCTCAAAAGTGTCGGTGTCACGCGACGGCCCATCAAACTCCACGGGATATTTGCGGGGCTCTTTGGTTTCCAAGAGATCGCTGGACTTATTGCCGATGAATCGCGGCCGTAGGAGAAGCAAATTCCCAGCGGGCTTCGCGTAATTCCGCGCCGTAACTGAATAATTGTAAACAAAAGGCAGATCCGTGCTTTGGAGATTGCCCACGCTCGCCTTGGTGATTTCGAAGGTCGCGAGCGAATGGGAGAGAAGAGTCTCAATCGGCTTGATCTTATCGGTGTCTTTGTTCACTGTGCGCAGCGCCCAACGCTGCGACGAAGCCCGGTCGCCTACGCGAATTTCCTGGACATCTCCGGTAAGCGTGCCGAAGGCATCCAAAGTGAGCTTGCCAGCGCGCCGAATGCCGTTCATCGCCGGTGGCATCACCGGTAGTTCGACCAGCTCGCCGCCGTCCGGCCCCACTAAAAGCCCGTAATTTGCCTGCAAGGCGCCGTTAAGTTGACCGAATGGCGTCAATTCGTCGGTGGGATCGAAGAACAGGAGTCTGCCGAGTTTCGGATGAACGATCGTGGCCATCAAAGAAGCGTCCACGACTGAATCGGGCAGTTTGACGGCGATGATGGCGTGATCGAAGCCATCTTTATGAGCGGGCGTTTCGGGAGTAACCGAACCGCGCTCGGAATTGATAATGACGTAGTAGGAATCAACGCCAATTTCCTGCAGCATTGCTCCCATCAGAGTTGCCTTGTCTTTGCAATCGCCGTAATGATGGGTAAAGACTTCCGGAGCAGCATGGGGTTGCCATCCGCCTATTCCCAATTCGATGGCAACGTAGCGAATATCGCTTTGCGCAAAATTTGCCAGCGCTTTCATTTTTTCAAGGGGAGTCCTGGACGAAGAAGCGAGCGAAGCCACCTTTTGTTTGAGTTCCGGAGAAGCGTCGCGACGTCCACTTGTCAAGCCCTGATACCAAATCCCCATTTCCTTCCAGTTTTGAAACCCGCGGCTCTGCACCGAAGCTCCGCGAGGGACCAACGAAATAATCATCTGTCCGGCTACACCTTGCCAAGGCGGCATGTTGTCTTCATGGTGGATGCCTTTGATTTGACTCACAACCCACTCAAATTGGTTTCCGGATTCGACGGGCTTTATCTCCGGATAGTTCATCCACTTTACTTTGTATTCCCAACCGGAGGGAAGTTGAAGGCTGTACCGTGCTTCGCGGACGGGGCTTTCTTGCTGGAAACGCCAGATATCTTGTAAAACGAATGGCTGATCTTCTTTTTCGTATTCGTACCCCACGATGTTGCCCGGGTCCGCGGCCGGAATGCGAAGGAGTCTGTCCTTCACATCCGTGATCAGCTCGCTTCCCTCGATTTTAGGTAATGAGATCTCGACGGCCTCCTTGTCTTTGATTTCATAATCCTTGCCTTGTGACGGGATACACCAAGCTCGCATCGCCGTGATTTTCTGGTGGGAATTGTAAGGAACCACTAGCGTGCCATACTCGCGGCCGCTGGGCCGAAGAATCTTAAACGCCTCGCGAACCGTGATCTTGATTTTCTCGGCGGACTGAACCAATACAAATCTTCCCGAATACAGCAGCACAGCGTCAGTTTTTTCGTCATGCTCCGGTAGAGGCACATTTACCAAAGCGTGCATCCACGCCGGTGCGTCGCCGGCCCTGGCAGCCGCGGTCCAGCTGAGCAGTGAAACGGTCAGCACGGCTAAGACTGAAGCAAGTCTTAGCCGATCAATTCCCTGACGCAGCACCAAGCGGCTGCAAAACAATTTGTTGTTCGTCTGCATTTTTCACCAACTGATAGAAATTCCGGAGCGTCGGGTAGTATTTTTGTTCGAGAAGAGCCAACTCCACCGTGAGATGCCTTTCCAGGTGCAGTGTCCCGTTCTTGTTGTCTGCTTTTGAGTTGTAAACAATCAGCTTGGCATCTTGAGTCACTGGTTGAGGAAGAGAGCTCACCTGCCAGCCGAGCGGCAGGTCAATCTGAACGTCGTCCAGCTTCTGATACATAAAGCGAAAATAGAGCGGGTGGACCCGCGTCGCGTGCTCATACATGTGTTTCTCGGGTGCGCTGAACAGTCCGACCGGCAACAGCGCCCGCTTTCCAGCTCCAGAGACCCAACCGGGTACTTTCAAACTGAATTTCGCGACTAAACTGCCTGAGGAGCTTGCCCAGTCCGGTTTGTTAGTAAGTTCGACGTCAATGCCTGCGGGAACCGCCTCCCTCACGTAGTCCTCCAAGAGTTTCTTATGATGAGCTTCATCTTCATTGTGCTCCTCGACTCTTCGCAAAGAGGCTTCAAGCCCTGTGAACGTCACGGTCAGCATGCCTTCGAGAGTCCCGTCGCTATCCAGCTTCAAGTCGGCTTTGCGGATGATTTGGGAAGCAGAACTCTCCGGACTCGGCGTGGTCACCCACGCGCCGCCATCTTTGTCCAGTTTGAGCCCGCGTACGTCTGTCTCCCCCCAGGGCAACAATCCATAGGGAGTGTACGCAGAGCCAGGATCGAAATAGAGGTCCTTGCCACTGTGCCTGACGAGCACGACATTGGAATTGAGGTCGGAAGCCCGCATCAGATTGGGCTTGAAGAAATCCTCGGTCCGCGAAGACACCCATACCGGATAGGCTTCGAGCCCCGCGGCGCGCGCAAGTGCAAGGAAGAGCCAGGTGATCTGCGTGCCGTCCCCGTAGCCGCGTTTCCACAAGTCTTCCACGTTGCTTATTTCTTTTTCTTTATCGCGCTTCTGCTCCTGCTCGGTTTTTTGGCGCTCATAGGAGGTGTTGCGGACCTGCTGAACACGAGCATAGATCTTTTGCAGCTTTGTTTCCGGGGAATCGCTCGCGGCGACAATTTCGCTTACTGCTTGCTCCATCGCTTTGCGTCTTCCGACGAAGCCCTCGGCCTGGTCGTACAGCTTTTTTCCGCGATTCCTCCAGAACTTCACGGGGTCATTTTCCAGGGTGCCCTCAAAATAGACAAAATCCACCATGTACTTCATGGCATTTTCGGGGGGCATATCGTCTTCGACTTGAAACGCGGGAATATCCCTGGCTTCCATTCGAACGTAATTGCCTCTGGCGTCATTTTGCTCGGCAGGCGGCGATGTGCCTTGCGGAAGGCCGTTAGGCCAAGTCCATTGCAGGGCGAACCGTCCATACGGTTTCAGGGAGTATTTGCCGACCCTGGTGAAAAGTTCTTCGCTGAGGGTCCAATGCGAATTGAACACGTAATACTCCTTGAAATCAATCATGTAGTGATATTCGATGATGCTGCCGGGCTGCACATCGGAAAGGGTGAACGTCTTTGCTAGGAATTTGACGCTGCGAGCTCTAACAATCTCTTTTTCATAGACTTTGCCGTCAAAATTGACAATGGACCCGTCGGGCCGGATCGTGCGGGCTCTCACGTTGACCACGTCCTCATTTTCTTTGAAAAACGGGATTTCGACGTCGGCGTACTTTCTTCCTTCCTCGGTCAAGATCTTTGTTCGAACGTAGTTGTACTCGTGGGGCGTCCGCGCATCGCTGTCGTCGCGATCGATCTGCCGATACAGGATAATCGCTGGTGCGCCGGGCGCCTTCGGCTCGCCGGTCACTTTCAATTCTTGGGGGCTAACCGGCAGCCATTCGTCGCCCTCACTGATACGAGCGCAGAACAACATCGCTACAAGAGCTACGAAGATGACCGCTATCGAAGTAAGACGGCTAGAATGCACGATGAACCTCCGTGTTGAAATAGGGAAACGAACGCAGAGGGACCATTTGGGCAAAACAGGGCAGCCTGGATGATGCCGGGCAGAATGGCCCCGCCCGACCGCGATATTGAAGGGGCCCGTCCCATGTTATGGCAACCGACCTGAGTGAAAATATCGTGTCGGACGGTACTGCGAACTTAGATAGTAGTCAATAGAACGAAAGGAACCGAAAGGGCCGCAAGGACCTTGGCCTTTCAAGCGGCTCGCGTGCCTCGACGATTCTCCGGCGATAAGGCATAATCCCCGGACACGGTTGCAGCCAATTTGGACTTGCGTACGAGGAGGATTTGGTGGGCGAACAAACCGCCGTCCGCGAGGGAGCCTGGAGTTCCACCGCGCCGCCGGGAGAATTTCGCACCTACATCTCGGCGGAACAAAGCCCTAGGGAATTCACCGTCCGCGCGGTGATCCTCGGTGCGCTGTTTGGCCTGCTTTTTGGGGCGGTCAGCGTGTATGTCGGCCTGCGCGCCGGGCTCACCGTTTCCGCCTCGATTCCCATCGCGGTGCTCTCGATCAGCATCCTGCGGGCGTTCGGCCGCTCGACTATCCTCGAAAACAACATCGTGCAGACCACCGGTTCCGCAGGAGAATCACTTGCCGCGGGCGTCATGTTCACGCTGCCGGCGCTGATTTTTCTGGGTTTCGGCTCGGAATTCACGTTCTGGCACATTTTCCCGCTGGCGTTGCTGGGAGGCTGGCTCGGCGTCTTGTTCATGATCCCGCTGCGCCGTCAGCTGATTGTCAAAGAGCATGGCAACCTGACCTTTCCCGAGGGCACCGCCTGCGCCGACGTGCTGGTGGCCGGTGAGCGCGGAGGCTCGTTTGCCGGACGCGTCTTTTGGGGACTTGGCCTGGGCGGCGCGTACACCTTCCTGATGAACACGGCGCAGGCCTGGACCGGCCAGCCGGAAGTGCGCCCGCGCTGGTTTCCGGGCGCTTCCTTCCGCGCCACCATCACGTCGGAATACCTGGGAGTGGGCTACATCATCGGCCCAAAGGTGGCGGGAATTCTTTTTGCGGGCGGCGTGATCTCCTGGTTGCTGGTGATGCCGGCGATTCAGTTCTTCGGACAACTCGCGGGAAATACGCCTATCTATCCCTCCACGATTCCCATTCCGCAGATGACGCCCGACGACATGTGGCGCCAGTACATCCGCCCGATGGCCGCGGGAGCCGTGGCCGCGGCAGGATTGATTACCTTGATTCGAACGATGCCCACGATCATTTCGGCCCTGCGCGCCGGCCTGAAGGATGTGCGCGCGGAAGGAAATAACGCGCCAGCCAGCAATGAAGCCAGCCGCATTGAGCGCGACATGCCCATGAGCTGGGTGATTGCCGGCTCCGCGGTGATCATCCTCTTGCTGTTCGTGCTCTTGACCATTGCTCCCGTGCAAGATGCGCACACGACTTGGTACCAGAATTTGCTCGCGGGCATTCTTGTAGTGATCTTTGGATTTCTCTTTGTCACCGTGGCCTCGCGCATCAGCGGTTTGCTGGGCAATTCCTCCAATCCGGTGAGCGGTATGAGCATCGGCACGCTCATGGCTACCTGCGCGATTTTTCTCCTCGCCGGCTGGACTGCGCCGAGCTATGGCGTTCTCGCGCTAACCATCGGCGGGTCCGTGTGCATTGCCGCGGCGATTGCGGGCGCGACCTCGCAAGATTTGAAGACCGGCTATCTGGTTGGCGCCACGCCCGTTCTGCAGCAGTGGGGCCTGCTGGTGGGCGTCACGGTTTCCACCTTCGCCATTGGCATCACGCTTGGGCTGATGAATAAGGGCCTCGAAAAGTACATTCCCACCCAGATTCCCGTCAATCTCGAAGCCCTGCCTGCCGGCGTGAAAGTAGAAAGAGCCACCTTCGAACATCTGGGAAAGAACTACGTTCTGATCAATGCGCTTGGTTCCAGCCAAATTCCCGATGGCGAGTATCTCTACGATCCGGGTTCCCAGCGGATTGAACTCCAGTGGGCTCAGGGAATCGGCAGTGATAAAGCGCCGGCTCCCCAGGCCCGCCTGATGGCTACGGTCATTAACGGCATCCTCAGCCAGCGATTGCCCTGGCGGCTGGTCTTGATGGGCGTAGCTCTGGTGATTGCTGTGGAGATTCTCGGGATACGATCGCTCGCATTTGCCGTCGGCGCCTACCTCTCCCTGGGAACCACGGCAACCATGTTCGCGGGCGGACTGGTTCGCGTGCTGGTCGAGGCCACAACAAAGAAAAAGGAAGAGAGCGAGGCCAGCCCCGGAGCGCTTTATTCAAGCGGATTGATCGCCGCCGGAGGCGTGTTTGGCTTGCTGGGCATTGTCATCAACTTACTCGAGGATCCGGAAATTTCCAACCACGTGCCCCATTGGCTTACCGCTGTGCTGGGGCTGCCATGGCGGGCCGATCTGTTGGCCTTCGGCCCGAAAGTTCTCGGCCCGCTCGCCACCAGCAACCTCCTCGGTTTGATCATGTTTTTGGCTCTTGCGGGTTCGCTTTTTTACTTTGCCCGCAAGAAGCTCGATTGAAAGACGTTCGAAAGTCCAAGAGAGCAAGCGCTGTTATGGAAAAAGACAAGGTGCACCCGTGCGGGAGCAATCTGCGATTTCGAACTCTTTGATTCCTTGATTCTTTGACTCTTTGACTTTCGACTTTTCCGCTGTTCCGCTCTTTGACGGAAATGCCTCGGCGCCGTAAACTTCGTCTATGTCTTCTCGCTCGGGCATCAAGAGCTATCGGGTCAGCTTCGACTTCTACGTCACTCCGGGCATCAAGTTCCTTCTGATTGCCAACTTTGCGGTTTTCATCGTCGAAGCCCTGCTCTACCACTTCGCCGGGCCGTTCGCGTATGAAGAGCTGGTGAAGTGGTTTGGCCTTGTTCCGGCCGGCGTCATTCCCCTGTTGCACATCTGGCAGCCCTTCACGTACCTGTTTCTCCACGATGTCAACAGCATCTGGCACATCCTGATGAACATGTTCATGCTTTGGATGTTTGGCCGGGAACTCGAGGTCGCGTGGGGAAAAAGCCGCTTTCTGCGTTATTACTTCCTAACGGGCGTTGGCGCGGGGCTCATCAACGTGATTGTCAAAATAGCGCCGGCGGCCCTCGGTAACGGGATCCCCTTGACCGCCTCTACTCCCACGATCGGCGCTTCCGGGGCCATTTTTGGAATTCTTGTCGCTTGCGCCATTCTCTTTCCGGACCGACGGGTTTATCTTTTCCCGTTTCCCGTAGCCATGAGCATGCGCACCATCGTCATCCTCATGACCATTCTTACTTTCCTCGGAACATTTGGGTTGGGCGCCGACAACGTCAGCCATCTGTGTCATCTCGGCGGACTGCTGGTGGGCTACGTTTATTTGCGGCGTGGATCTTTCCTCTACAGCTTGCGCAACAGCGTTTCCGATTGGCAAAACCGCCGCAATCGTCGGCGCTTCCAAATCTACATGGGCAAGCACCGCAAAGACCCGCCCTCGCGCCCCGACAACTGGGTGAATTAGAAGTGCTTCGCCTTGCGACGGAAAGCTCTTTTCACGCTTCCCCGCCGATGACGTGAAACTTCACGAAGTTCGTTGTGCCGCGGATTCCCATCGGCGTTCCCGCCACGATGCCAATGACGTCGCCTTTGCGCACCAATCGCTCTTCGAGCAACCGCTTCTCCGCAACTGCCGCCAGCCCATCGATCTTGCGCAAATCCTGAATGTTTCTTGGATACACCCCCCAGATCAGCCCCAAGCGCCGCCGGGTTTCCTGTTCAGGCGAGAAGGCGACAATGGGAACCAGCGGCCGATAACGCGAGATCAACCGCGCCGTGAACCCGCTGTGCGTGAACACCGCGATCAGCCTCATGTACAATTCACGCGAAGCGTGGCACACGAGTTCGGCGATGGTCCCCGGCACTTTCAATTGCTCCTGCTGGGCGGGCCGCGGATATTCCCGGATGCTTCCTTCCGCCTCTTCGATGATGCGCGCCATCATGCTCACGGCCTCGATCGGATATTTTCCCGTGGCCGTCTCCGCGGAAAGCATAACCGCATCCGATCCGTCGAAAATCGCATTGGCGACGTCGGAAGCTTCCGCGCGCGTGGGCCGGGGATTTTCCGTCATCGATTCGAGCATTTGGGTCGCGGTAATCACCGGCCGCCGCAGCTCTCTGGCCCTCGAAATGATCGTTTTCTGCACTACGGGCACGCGCTCCGGACTCATTTCCACGCCAAGGTCGCCGCGGGCCACCATCACCGCGTCGGCCGCGCGCAGGATAGCGTCCAGGTTTTCGATGGCCTGCGGCTTTTCCAGTTTGGCGATCACCGGCGTGTCTTTTCCTGCGGCGCGGACCAATTGCTTCGCCAGCAGCACGTCCTCCGGCCGCCGCACAAAACTCACCGCGATGTAATTCGCCCCGTGCTTGAGCGCAAACCGCAGATCCGCGCGGTCTTTCGGCGTCAACGCCGGAACGCGGAGCTGCAACCCGGGAAGGTTGATGCCCTTATGCTGGCCGAGTGCGCCGCCGTTCACAATCTCGCAGATCACTTGGCGCTCGCGCACCTGCTCGACGCGCAGCTCGATGAGGCCGTCCGAAAGGAGAATACGGTCGCCAGGATGAACTTCCCGGGGCAGGCCCGGGAAGGTTGTGCTGACGCGCGTGGAATCGCCGAGAACTTTGGCGGTAGTGATGGTGAACCGCTCCCCGGCGCGCAGCATCACCGGCCCGCCACCCGCCAGCGCCCCGGTGCGGATTTTCGGTCCCTGAAGGTCGGCCAGAATCGCAATCGGCTTTTCGTGTTTGCCGGAGGCCGCGCGAATCAGCGCGAAGTGCTGTGCGTGCTCTTCGTGTGTGCCGTGCGAGAAATTCAGCCTTGCCACGTCCATCCCCGCCGCGAACAGCCGGTCAATCATCCGCGGCGAACAGGTGACCGGCCCGATGGTGCACACAATTTTCGAGTGGCGAAAATTCATAGGTTCCTTCGAGGATGCCCTCGACACTTCCGGCTTTTTATTATTGAACCAAAGCCTGGTCACTCTTGATTTTCTTTTTGGATGGTTCCGAACGGCATTTGCTTCAGTAACGGGTAACCGCAAACTCCGTCACGATTTTCGTCAGCACGTCCACGCCCTTGTCAAAAGCCATCAAGGGAATTCGCTCATCATCACCGTGCATGCGCTTCAGGTCTTCGTCGGCCAAGGGGAACGGCACGAGCCCGTAAGCCTGGACGTTGTGCAGCCGCAACTGCGCGGAGTCCGTTAACCACGTCGACTGAAACGGCAGCGCCGGGGGGCCCGCAAATTCGCGCGAAGCCACCTGGCAAATCACGCTGTAAAAATCCGACTCCAATGAGGACGGAGGCGCGGCCAGCCCCGGGTTCGGCTGCACTTCCAGCTTCACCGCCGGATCATTGACCAGCTTGTTTAGCTCATTCACAAGCGTTCCGATGGAATCTCCAGGCAGAAGCCGCACGTTCAGATTCGCGCGGGCTTCTGCGGGAATCACATTGTTGGCTACCCCCGCGGAGAGCACCGTGGGAGCGATGGTATCCCGCATCATCGCATTCCACAGCGGGCTCGAATCGGACACCACCCGTTGCGCGTGTTCGCCGCGGTCCGAGGTATCCATCGAACGGATCCACTTTGCGATTTCGTCGTCTTCGAGCGGCGTAATCCCCTCGAAGTATCGGCGCACAATCGCGGTGAAGTGCACCGGCGCGGAATAGGTTCCGATCTTTGCAATGGCGGCGGCCAAATGGACCACGGCATTGTCTTTGGTCGGCTGCGAGGCATGGCCCGATGTTCCGTGAGCGACCACGGCGACGTTCACCGCCACTTTCTCGCTCGCTTGCACGCCAATGTACTGCACTTTGCCGTTTCTCATGAAAACGTTGCCGCCCTCGTTGATGGCAAAGCCAGCGGCAAACTTGTCCCAATATTTTGCAATGAGCATCCGCATGCTCGAGTCGCCGCCCCCTTCTTCATCCGCCGTGGCTAGGAAGATCACATCGCGGTTAATGTGCGCATTCGACCGCTTCAAGCCAACAAAGACCGCCAGATTTGCGGCGAGCATGCCTTTGTCGTCGATGGCCCCGCGGCCATACAGGTAGCCGTCCTTGATCACCGCGCCGAACGGATCGACCGTCCACCGTGACTTCTCAACCGGCACGGTATCCAGGTGAGCCACCAGCAGCAGCGCCTTCGAGGGGTCCGGCACCACCGAACTCCTCAGGCGGGCCACCACCGCGCTTCTTCCCAGCGCCAAATCCAGAAGTTCCGGTTTGATGCCTTCCTTTTGAAGCACTCCGGCCACGTACTTGGCGGCGAGCTGCTCACTTCCCGGCGGGTTGGACGTGTTGATCCTGATCAAATCCGCCAGCCAAAGGAGTGCATCCCTGTGAATCCCCGCAGGGTCAGCGACTGCCGATGCGACGACCGGCGCCGACCGGGGAATTCCCTGTATAACGGCGGGAAGACTCGATGCCAACATGAGGGCCGCCAAGCCCGTGACAGTTCCCAGCAAACGGTTCCCATTCACCAATCCACCCTCCTCCACGAAATGGCCTGGGTCTCCCCCGAAACCTTCCAGCTAACGTTTTACGTCGAGCGTGCTTCATACTAACATGCGGGTATGGGGGCCCGGCCCGCTCATTGGTGTAGCGTGGCCTAAGCTCAACCCGCGTTCCGCAGCCGCGGGTTCGCATGACAACAAAAATCTTGGCGGGCTCTTGTTTTTTCGCCCAACCAGCGAGGTACGAAAGATGCGACGAATCGCTTTGCGTTTATTCCCGGCTTTAGCGGCTTTTTTGATAGGGCCTCTTTCAGGGCAGCCCGCCCTCGCGCAGGCACCCACCGGCCCGCAGGGTGGGCCGCCTTCTCAGCAGCAACAAAAACCCACCGCGCCCGAAACACCCGCTCCCGGACAGCAAGCGCCGTCCTCCGGTGTCAGCATCAGCGTGGATGTTCCGGTCGTGACCCTCGACGTGGTGGCCGCCACGCAGCACGGGGATCTCATTCCCAACCTCAAGAAAGAAAACTTCCGCGTTCTCGACGAAGGCGTGCCCCAGGCGATTAGCAATTTTGCTCCCACCGACGCGCCCATCACCATGGTCGTGCTCATGCAGTTTAGCGGAAATGCTTACGGCTGGTTCGCCGCTTACGCCCGATATTGGGCCGACGCCCTTTTCCCGAACCTGCAACAAAAAGACTGGGTTGCTCTCGAGACCTTCGATATGAAAACACGCATCGAGGTGGACTTTACGCAGGACAAGGACGAAGTCCGCAACGCCATTTACCACCTCTATTTCCCGGGTTTCAGCGAATCCAACGTCTTCGATGCGCTGATTGAGACCACCGAGCGGCTCAAAGACGTCAAAGGCAAGAAATCCATCCTTCTGCTCGCGAGCGGCGTGGACACCTTTTCCAAGCACACTCTCGATCAAACCATGAAGGTGCTTCGCGGAAGTGACGTCCCGATCTTTTGTGTCGGCTTGGGAAAAACCTGGACCAATTTTCTCGATTCCAGGGGATCCATGAGTCCGCACATGGATTACCTGCAGGCGGAGAACCAGCTGCGAACCTTTGCCCAGGAAACCGGCGGATTTGCTTGGTTCCCGCAATTCGATGGCGAGATCCCCGACATCTTCCGCAGCGTTGCCGCTTTTCTACGCCACCAGTACAGTCTTTCCTTCACCCCTTCGGGCGGTGGCAAGGATGGAAAATTCCACAAAGTAAAAGTGGAGCTGGTCGCTCCCGATGGGGGCCCGCTGACGATCCAAGACCAGAAAGGCAAGAAGCTGAAATATCAGGTTTACGCCCGTGAGGGCTATCAGGCCAGCAAACCAGGCGTCGGCGACTGACAGCTTGGGCAACGCGAAATTGGAAAAGTAGAAATTCGGCACTCCTCTGCTAGTATGCCGGTTTCGTTTTTCGAGTTTCGCGTTTCCGGCTAGTATCCCCGCGCCAAATCCACGCGATTCAACATTTCCCTTCCGTCGAACCACCGCTCCAGCAGTTCGACCAGCAGCGCCGCTTGCCGCTTCCACAGCCGGTCGCTCAACGCGCTGGTGTGCGGTGTAATAAAGAGATTCGGCGCCCTCCACAAAGGGCTGTCGGCCGGCAGCGGCTCGGTCTCCGCCACGTCGATGGCCGCACCCGCCAGTACTCCCTTTTCGAGCGCGCAGATAAGCTCCTTTTGATCGAGCAGCGACCCGCGCCCCACATTAATCAACCGCGTCCCGCGCTTCATCAGCGCGATCTCCTTCGCTCCGATGAGATGTTTGGTCTCCGCCGTTTCCGGCGCGGCCATCACCACGTAATCCGCTTCCGGCAGCGCTTCGTGCCATTGGGCAGCCGAAAAAATCTTTTCCGCGTAGTTGCCGTCCCCTTCGCCGGAACGCGTCACTCCCCAGATCCGCATTTCAAACGCCTTCGCGCGTTTTGCCAGCTCGCGCCCGATCGAGCCGTAGCCCACAATCAGCAGCGCTTGCCCGTTCACCTCGGCCAGATGCTGCGGCTTGTCCCACAACTCCTGTTGCGACCAGATGGCTTTGTCCTGTTGTCGCACCGAGTCGGGGAAATTTCGCGCCAAGGCCAGCAGCAGCCCCATCGTGTGTTCCGCCATCGGCACGGAAAATACGCCGCTCGGGTTGGTCACCATGATCCCCGAGTCGCGCAGCTCGGGATACATCAGTTGCGCCACTCCCGCGGCGGTCGAATGCAGCCACTTCAGCTTCTTGGCGTCCTTCAATTGCTTCGCGCGCAACGAGTAGCCCACGAAAATATCCGTGTCTGGCAACTCCTGTGGCAGTTGGTCGTAATCCGGCAGATGCACCACGCGCATCCCCGGCCAGCGCTTCCGAATGCCTTCCGCCAGGAGCGGCTTCGGCCGCCATTCGGTAAACGGGTGCCACACGCAAATCACCAGTTTCGTCTCGCCAGGTGTGGTTCGCTTCATGGGCGGGTCAGGAAACCATCCGCAAATCCGTGCCGGTCATGTCCGCCGGCCTCTGCTGCCCGAGCACTCCGAGCATCGTCGGGGCAATGTCCCGCAGCGACCCGCCCGGCTTCAATTTCACCTTGTCCTGCTCGCTCACCAAAATAAATGGCACCGGGTTGGTCGTGTGATAGGTGTGGGGCCCGCCCGTTGCCGGATCGATCATCGTCTCCGCGTTCCCGTGGTCGGCGGTAATAATCCACGCGCCTCCCCGCCGCTTCATGGTCTGATAAATCCGCGCGAGCCCGGCGTCCACCGCTTCCACCGCTTTAATGGCTGCTTCCAGTTTCCCCGAATGCCCCACCATGTCCGCATTCGCGTAATTCATGATGATGGCGTCAAACTCGCTTTTGTCGATCGCTTTCACTACCGTCTCGGTAATCCCTGCCGCGGACATTTCCGGCTTCAAATCGTACGTCGCCACTTTCGGCGACGGCACGAGAATCCGTTCTTCTCCGCCGAACGGCTTCTCCACGCCGCCGTTGAAAAAATACGTCACGTGCGCGTACTTCTCCGTCTCCGCGGTGCGCAAATTCTTGTACTGCAATTCCGCGAACACGTGCGCCAGGATATGCTCGAGCTTCTCCGGCGCAAGCACATACTTCAGCCACGGCCAAGTCTTTTCATACTGCGTCATGCCCACGTAGAAAGGGTTCTGCGGCCGCTTTTCGTCGACAAACCTATCGAATCCCGGCTCCGCCAGCGCTCGCGTCATTTGCCGGGCGCGGTCCGCTCGGAAATTGTAGAAAATCACCGCGTCGTCGCTGCGAATCGGCCCGACGGGAGCACTAGCCACTCCGTCACCCTTCCTCACCACAACCGGTTTTACAAATTCATCCGTCACGCCTTGCTCGTAGCTCCGCTCGAGCGCTGCCACGGGATCGCCGGTTTTCGTCTCTGCTTCACCATGCACCATCGCGCGATACGCCATTTCCACGCGCTCCCAGCGGTTGTCGCGGTCCATCGCGTAATAGCGCCCCCCGAGCGTCGCGATCTCCCCCACACCCAACTCGCGCATCTTTTGCTGCAATTGCCGCACATAATCGCGCCCGCTGTTGGGCGGCGTGTCGCGCCCGTCCATGAAGCAATGCACAAACACTTTCTCGACTTTTTGCTGTTTGGCCATCTCGAGCAGCGCGAATAAATGATGGATGTGCGAGTGCACCCCGCCGTCGCTCAGCAACCCCAGGAAATGCAGTTGCCGCTGCCTCCCGCGCTCCATCGCCTGCCGGAACAGCGACACGTTCTCGAATTGCTTGTTGGCGATCATCAGATCGATCCGCGTAATGTCCATATGCACAATGCGTCCCGCGCCCATGTTCATGTGCCCCACTTCGCTGTTGCCCATCTGCCCTTCGGGCAAGCCCACGAAAGGCCCGGAAGTTTGAATCAGCGTGTTCGGAAATTTGCGAAGCAGTTCGTCGTAAGCCGGTTTGCGCGCGAGCGCGATCGCGTTTCCTTTCGTCTCCGCGCGGTACCCCCATCCATCGAGCACGGTCAATACCAGGGGCTGCGGTCGTTTTGCCATAGCGAACCAGAATACAGGAGTTCTCCTCGCACTGTCATACCGCGTGGTAGCCAGGGTAGCCAGGCATTGCATGGATGATTTCTTTCCTAGCTCCAGGCTCCATGCGATGCAAGCCGCGGCAGGGATCTCGCTGGTTTAATCGGGCGGCGGATGCTCCAAGCCGGCCTGGATCGAGCCTTTGGCTCGGTTTCTGCCTCTCTGGGGCGACCCAGGGGACGTGAAGGACTAGCATCTCGTCGCGTGAGCGGCGCTCCGCGATCTACGCAGACAGGCTCGCGCAAGGTCAGACTCGTTGGGCATCCCGCCGCCCTCCACCATGACGTATCAGGTGCTTGCCGACGCACTGGCGATGGCATTTCTCGCCGGCGAATCCGCGTTTGAGGGGGATCACTCGATGCGACGGAGCCGGAGGTAACATTTGGCGGGCTCAGTGGCAAATCAACGCCTGAATGTCAGACGCGCGGATTTCGAGCGGTTAAAGGCCACCCTTACCAATTGTGTACGCTACGGTACGGCGAGCCAGGATCGCGATCGTTCGCGATGTTGGCGGGAGCACCTGGCAAGTGGGATTCGTTGAGTCGGTCAATCCGGGTAGGGGTAGGCGGCTGCGGTCCATCTATGAGCCAATACGGTGGGAGTAGAAGCATTTCGAAGCCCGCCGCCACGGAGAAAACCTAAGAGAACAGAAAGAAATCCCTGCCCCACCATTCCAAAGAAAGCAGTCACTTGGAGTCGGCGAGGGCGAGGTAGGCGCCGAGGCCGATCATCCCGAGTCCGCAGGCGGTGCGCTGACGGCGACGGAAGCGGATGCTATTCTTCAGCTTGCGCTCGAGGGGAGCGGCCATCCCCACGACCACGAGGTCGGCGGCGGTATTGAGGCTGACGGAGATCGCGCCGAGCAGGGCGAATTGAAAGAAGGCGTGTCCATGGGCCGGGGCGACGAATTGCGGGATGAAGGAAAGAAAGAACAGCGCGGTTTTGGGATTCAACACTTCGGTAAGGATGCCTTGACGAAAAGCGCCGTTCGAGGGGCCCGGGGCTTGCAGGGTCATTTCCGCGTTGCGCGTGCGGATCGTGCGGATGCCCAGCCAAATGAGATAAGCGGCGCCCGCGTATTTGACGGTGTGAAAGGCAACGGCAGAGGCGGCAAGAATCGCGGAAAGGCCGAGAGCCGCGGCAAAGACATGGACGAGCCCGCCGACGAAGGTGCCGAGGGAAGAGAGCATGCCTTCGCGCTTGCCGCCGGCGAGGCTGCGCGCGAGGACGTAGAAAATGCCCGGGCCTGGCGTGATTGCCAGGAGCAAAGCAGCGGCCAAGAAAAGTACCAGGCGGTGCGCGTCGAACATGCGGAAATTGTGCAAAATTTGCAGGGGCGAAGCAAGCCCTCCTCAGTTCTGGTCGTTATCTTCGCCGCCCGCCGTCGTCGTTGCCGAGGCCGATGGTGTGGCAGCGGCCGCGCCGGCGCTGAGGTGGTCGAAGTTCAAAATGGCGTTGAAGACCAGGAAGTAGCTGCCGGTGGTTTCCGCGCGCCAGATGGGATTGTTGGCAAAGAGCACGACGTGGCCCTTGCCGTGAGGGACGTCAACGACGGCAGGCTTTTCCGCGATTTCGTTGGCGCCGGTGATCATGCCACTGACGAGAAGATCTTTTTCCGCGGCAAAACGGAGGACGACGCGAGGCTGCTGGTCTGCTGGGGGAATGGCCCAGCGGGCAAATTCCGCCAGGTCTTCGGGGACGTACAGCTCTTGCTCGTGCGGCGTGCGCTTGACCGTTTTTTCCGGCGGCATGTAGGGACGCGCCTGAACCACGTCGGGATCGCTGAGGGAGCCGCGGCCGCTCGAGCGCGCTGAAGCGCCGGGACCCTCTTCGGGACCGAACCCGCCGAAAATTCCGCCCACGGTGATGACCGGTCCCTGGCGGAAGTACAGGTAGAGCTTGTCGTCGTAGCCGTAAGTGATGGGGCTTTTCTTGTCGTCGATGGTCGAGACGACGACGCTGCCGGGCGCTTGCATGGCGCGGGGGTCGGAAACATTGACCATCTCGGTCATGCCGCCAGCAACGGGAAGCGCGGCACTCGATTGCACGGCGAGCAAGAGCCCGCCGTCACTGACAAAGCGCTCGAGATTGGCGAGACCCTGATAGCCGAGGCCGCCGCGGATATCCGCGGTGGAATCGAGGCCGGGGGCGACAAAGTTGGGAGTGTCGTCGGTGTTCTGCCAGGGTCGTGGCCCGCCGCGCATGGCCAGTCCGCGGATGACCGAGCTAAGACCAGCTGCGCCACCGCCGCCCAAAGGGGGAAGAATCAGAACATCGAATTTTTCGCGGAGATTCGAGTTTTCGCGCAGCCAGGTGTCGGCGACGTAGGTATAGGGAATTTTCAGCTCGTCGAAGGCGATGCGGAACCAGCCGTCGTTTTGCGTATTCTGCCAGTTGTGGACGATGCCCACGCGCGGAGCAGAGATGGGGTGCGCAGCAACGTTGAGCGCGGCGTTGGTCGAGTGGATGTGGAGCCCAAGTCCCGAGGCGGCTTTTTCGAGTTGCGCGCGGTCGACGTTGCGAAGGATGAACGTGCCCGCATTGAACTGGAGGCCGTCAGCTTCGAAGGAGTCTTCGGCAGCTTCCATGGGAACCGACGCGAGGCGGAACCGCAGCGTCGCAAGCGTGTTGTCGGTGTTGTGGCGGATCAGAAAGGCCTTGCCCTGACCGGCGACGCCGCCGGGAGGATCGATTTTGCCGACTTTGCGCATGGGCGCAGCGAGGATCAAGACATCGGTTATGCGCATCGTTTTCACGCCGCGAAGTGCGCCGAGGGTCCAGCCGGTGTCGTCGTAAGAGCGGGGATCGCGCGGGCTGTAATACTGCGTGTCGAGAACCATGTCGGCGAGGCGGCTATAGGGTTGATCCATGCGGACGACGTAGCTGCCGGCGGGGATAACGGTTTCGGCGGGTTTCTTTTCTTCTCTGGATTTGGCGTCGGCGGAGGATTTTTCCTTGCGCGAGTCGGGGTCGTGGCCGCTCGAGGCGGCGGGGAGGCGGATTTCCTTTTCCGCTCGGTGAACTTCGATGCCCTGAAGCTCGAAGAGATTCAGAAGGCTGGCTTGCTCTGCGGGGCGGGGATCGTCAGCGGGAAAAACCCAGGCGGCGGGGCCTTCGGCGCGGGCTTTCCCGACCGCGCGCTTGCTCTTGAGATAGAAGTTGTTCAGGAACTTCTGGCCGTTGGAGGCCACGTTGTTCATGCCAAAAAGAATGGCGCTCTCTTGCATGTTGATATTGTCTCGCGCGGACCATTTGACTTTGGCGAGCGGCGGATTGGGGCGATACCATTCGCGACTGGTGTCGGAAGGACGAAGCGTGCGGACGCGCGTGTCGGCGCCGCCGTTGCCGAAAGTTTCGTAAAAGCGGCCGATGGAGTTGTGGTTGTTGGCGATGGAGAGAAGATAATTGGGAGCCCAGCCGTCATAGAAGCCATGCGTCCAGACGCCGATGACGCCGCGCTTGGTCATTTCTTCGATCTCGTGATAGGCCATTTCCTGCCACTCGCTGATGACGATGGGGTCGAGCCAGGCGTTGTAGGGGCCGGTGCCGGTCATGATGTACAGGTAAGGAACCGATTCGTGAAGGTCGTGCATGATCGTGGGGTGAAAGTCGAGGTAGGTCTTGAGCATGTTGCGGGAGAGCGCCAGTGTGACGCCAAGATTGTCGCGATTATTGTCGTGGGAAACGTAGTGGCCCCACCAGATGAGCGGATACGGCGGCTGGTCGGGATGTTTTTTGTGCTGGAGGTAGACGTCCACCATGCGGTCACGGCCGTCGACTTCAACAATAGGGGTGATCAGGACGACGGAGTCGTTACGAATTTTTTGGATGAAAGGGGTGTCTTCGACGGCGAGGCGATAGGCCAGTTCCATCAGCATTTCCGGGGCGCCGGTTTCGGGAGAATGGATGCTGCCGTCGGCCCAATACATCGGCTTGCCCTCGGCAATGAGCTTTTCGGCTTCCGCGTCGCTGAGGCCGCGGGGATCGGCTAAACGCGCGGTGATCTCCTTGTAGCGGTCGAGCTTGGCGAGATTGGCCTCGTTGGAGACGGCGACGATGAGCATTTCGCGGCCTTCTTCGGAGGTGCCTATGCTCCAGACTTTGACGCGAGGGCTTTGGCTGGCGACCAGCCGGAAATAGCCGTTGATGTCTTTGGTGTAGTCAAGAATATCGGGCGCGCCGATGATGTGATGAAGAAAAGCGTCAGGCGGGGGAACGCAGGAGCTCAGCGGAAGATGATCGACGAGTTCGGTGCTGAAAAACGATTCGGTTGTAAACTCTTTGATCTTCTTCGTGTATTCAGCGTGATCGGTTACCGTGCAGGGTTGCGTCTGAGCAAAGCCGGAACCAGAAAGCAAACACAGCGCAAGCAAAAGACCAGCCAGGATCCGCATCATAGACCACCTCAGGGCAAGAATCTCGGCGGGGATTCTATAGCGGCGGGTCAAGGAACCTCAAGTGATACCGCTCGAGAACCTGAAGGGCTGCATGCCCGGCCAGGCTTATCGACGGCGCGAGGCCCTTTGGCCTATGATATGCGCCGCCCTGAAGGGTTAAGGGCAGTCCGTGTAAAACCGTAAACCCCGGAACGGGCAAAGCGGAGAAGAAGTTATGGAAGAACAACTCAGCCTGGATTTTCTGCGCGTGGTCGAGAATGCCGCGGTCGCGGCGGCACGCACGATGGGATTTGGCGACCGCCACAAAGCGGATGAAGTGGCGGTCGAAGCCATGCGCAAGACGATGGATTCGGTGGAGATCGACGGGACCATCGTCATCGGCGAGGGCGAGCGCGATGAGGCGCCCATGCTGTATATCGGCGAAAAAGTAGGTCTCGCGACGCACGCGCCGAAGGCCTTGTTTCCGCAAGTGGACATCGCCGTGGATCCACTCGAGGGCACGAACCTGTGCGCGACAGGGGCCCCGAACGCCATCGCCGTGCTCGCCGCCAGCGAGCGCGGCGGATTGCTGCACGCGCCCGATTTGTATATGGAAAAGATCGTCGTAGGGCCGGCTTGCAAGGGCGCGATCGATCTGGACGTGCCGGTGGCCGACAACCTGAAATCGATCGCGAAGCGGCTGGAACGCGACGTCGAAGATTTGGTGGTAGTGGTGCTGGACCGCGTGCGGCACGAAAAATTGATTGATGACATTCGCGCGGCGGGAGCGCGTATCCGGCTGATCGGCGACGGCGACCTTTCAGCGGGTATTTCCGCGGCGGTGGTCGGCGCGGGAGTGCACGCGGTGATGGGCACGGGCGGCGCACCGGAAGGAGTGCTGACGGCGGCGGCACTACGCTGCTTGAATGGACAGATTCTGGCGCGGCTGGTGATTAGCAGGCCCGAAGACGCGGAGCGGCTTGGGAAAATGGGAGTGAAGGACCCGAAACGCATTTATGACACGGAAGACCTGGCGCCAGGCAGAAAGATGGTGTTTGCGTGTACGGGCGTGACGGACGGAAATTTGCTGAAGGGGGTGCGATTTTTCGGAGAAGGTGTGCGCACCAGTTCGATGATTTTGACCCTGGACGAGCGGCAAGTGCGGTTCATCGATTCGGTGCACTTGGAGAAGAGGCCCGATGTCAAGGTACGCTTCTACTGAGGAAAGTCGGCAGTGGAAAGAAAAAAGAGTTAAACGAAAGCCATTCGACAACCCTGCGAAGAGGCCGCGAGGCGGAACTTTCCATTGGAAATTCCGTCGAAACCAACCACAAACTACCGCTGATCGTTGGTGATGGCCAGGAAGACGCTGTCATCCACGGCGACCGAACGCGTAAAGAGCGTGGAAGCTTTCGCGCCGGCCATGGCCACGTGTCTGCCCTTGCCACCGAGCGCGGGACCAGCAGGATGGGCCCCCGTCCCGGGGCCATCACCGGGCTCGAGCGAAATGCGCGTGGTCTTTGGTGTGCAGTTCGAAACGCCAAGGCAGGTGTCGCGGACAAATACCTGGCGGTAACCGCTGTTGGGTGCACCCGCAGCGGTCGCTTCCGCCACAGGCGGATTCGCGGAGTGGCTCGGCGTAACAGCAAGAAAGGCGACGAAGCGCCCTGAAGAACTGACCGAAGGCAAAATATTCTCTGCACCAACCAGCCCACCCCGAGCGTCCGCGGAAACAAGAATAGTGGAAGGCTTGCAGGCGTCCGCAGCGCCCGCACAGGTGTCACGCAAATAAATCTGGCGGCCCGGCGGGGCATTCTCGACCAGATCGGTCGAATCCGAGCTGAAAGCGATGTAGCGGCCGTCGGAACTCATGGAAGGCGTGTGACTATCCCCGGCGCCCGGGTCACCGCTTGTGCTGGCGGAGAGCAAAGAAATCCGGGGCTGGCAGCTTGTCGGAGCTCCTTCGCAGGTGTCGCGCAGGAAGATTTGGAGGTGTTCGTCGCCGAAGGCAGCATAAGCCACGTAACGCCCGTCGAGGCTGACTGCAGGCGTTTCTTGCGCGACAGCGCCCGTCGAAACGGAATTGGCCGGAGCCTTTGCGGCCACCTGGCAAGCTGTGGTTTGCACGGTCACGGTAGCCGGTGGGGCGCTTGTGCCGCCGCCGCTGCCAGTGCTGCCCGGGATGTTCGGAACAGGCGGCGAAGGCGGATTGGAAACGGTGACGGTGGCCGTGCCCGAAGCGTTAATGCTCGTGGCGGGAATCGTTGCCGTTATCTGAGTGGCAGTAATCGTCGTCGCCGTATGGGGCGTCAATTGGAGCTGAGACGAACCGAGAGTCCAGTTCAGCGTGGAAAACTGCGTCTGGTTTGGATCGCTTGAAGCGGGAACGTTCATGAAGTTCGTGCCCGTGACCGTAATGGCCAGAGGACTGCCAACCACTGCGCAGGCCGGGGCCACGGAAGCGATCGTCGGAGTGAGGTTGGCTGGATTGTTGATGATAAAGGTGATGGTATTCGAGAGGCCGTTGGTCCCGGTTCCATAGTTGGAGCCTGGATTAATGGCGTTGACGACGGCGGTCCCGGGCTGAGCGATTAGCGCGGAGGAAATCGTGGCCGTCAACAAGGTTACATTATTGTTGGAATCCAGAGTGACGTTAGTGGTACAGGAAGCGTTTGTCGCGCCAGAGCTTGAAGCGAGGGGACAAGTCTTGCCGTTCCACTGGACGAGTGTTTTCGCGACAAAGCCGCCGCCATTGAGCGTCAGCGTGAAGCCCGAGTTGTTGGTGCAGGGAGCCGGGCATGCGGGAATCTGCTTGGGGGACAAGAAAGTTATGATGGCGCCACCCGGGCTCTGAAAGGTGTTCCCGTAATCGTTGCAGGCAGCCGCCGCGAAAATCGCCAGCAATACGACAGCGATTAGTGTCCAAAACCGCTTCATTGCCACTCCTTTGTTTTCCTGCGTCCCCGAACACAACCGGGACAACCTGACGGGGCAAACGGCGTCAACGCCGAAATGCCAACCTACATTAGGGGGTGTGATGCCAAATCCGAGCGAAGCGTTGACCAGAGCTGGATTTCTCTCACCAAAGATCGTTCGCGAGTACCCTTGCTCCCTCGACCAGACGCTCCGTCTGAAATCACTGCGCTTGCCGAACCCTACATGCTTACCATTCAGGGAGGGGGAAGGTCAATCGAGATGCCAGTAGATGCCAGGGGAGGCAAAGCCAACAAAAGGACGAACAGCTGCGAGAATCACGGCGCGGCAGGTTCCTGGGGCAAGCCCAAGGCGGAGATGGCAGCGCGCGCTAACTGCTGAATGCGTGCTTGGCACTCCGGCTCATGGACCGGCAAAACGGCGGCGGCCCGGTAGCATTCGCTGGCCTGCGGTTTTCGGCCGAGCTTGGCCAGTAGATCACCGCGAGCCAATTGAAACAGAGGGTTCGAGGGATATTTTTCCGCTAAGGGGCTGATGATGGTCAAGGCGCGCTCGTACTGCTGATCGTAGCGATGCAAATTCATGGCGAGATAAAAGCGGGCGATGTCGGGGGTGAGAACGCCGTGGGTGATGGCCTGCTCAAGCAGGCGAATGCCTTCTTGTTTCGAGCCCCCCGGGATGCCCATGAAGAAGCGAAGGATTCTGGCCATGGCGCTCAAGGTGTCCACGTAATAGTTGTAAAGGCCGACGCCAAAATCGGCGTCGGCCAGATCCGGATCGAGAGTCTTGGCGCGCAGAAAATGATCGCGAGCGCGGACGCCAAAGCGGGCGGTGTTGCGGTTTTCTCCGCGCAAGGCATAGAGGCGCGCGGCCGCGGCATCCGCCATGCCCGCGTAGAGTTGCATCTCCGCGGATTCCTGCTGCTTGAGCTGGGCGGAAGCAAGCGAGGAGGCGGTGGCCGCCAATTCGAGGTAATGCTGGTCGGCTGGAAGTTTCGCGCGGCGGCGGGCATCGCTCATTCCATATTTGAACTCCGCCGCGGTGCACCAAAAGCGCCACCAGAGCGCGTCCGATTCCAACAAATAACCAAGCGGATCGTCGGGATGCTCTTTTTGCATTTGCCTTGCGGCTTGCCGGGCGCCCTCAAGATCGAAGGAATAGACTTTTTCGATGATCTCCGAGGTTTCCGGCGGCAAGGTGAGCTGGCGGGCTCGAGTCGGGATGAAGGGAAAGGGCAAAACAAGCAGGACGGCGGCAAAGCGGGCAGAGAGGAAGGAAACAGTGATTTGCACTCTAAAGAAGTTTCGCACAAGGCCACGCACTGCGCAGGACGAGTTTATGCTCTTCCCGGAGAGTTGCAAGCAGCGGAATCTACGTTAGGCGCTAGGGAACGGTTTTGCTATCCTCGGCGGGCTGATGTCGACATCGGAAAAAGCGACAACCCCCGGGCTCGAGCGCGCATTGGGCCTGAAAGAAGCCGTTGCGCTGAACATGATCGAGATTGTGGGCATCGGTCCGTTTGTGGTCAGCTCGCTGGTCATCCGCGCGATGGGCGGGCCACAGGCCCTGCTCGCGTGGCTCGGAGGCGCGCTGCTGGCCGCGCTGGATGGTTTTGTGTGGTCGGAGCTGGGAGCGGCGATGCCCAAAGCCGGCGGCACCTATGTGTTTCTGCGCGAAGCTTACGGCCCGGAGAAGTGGGGCCGGCTGATGTCGTTTTTGTTCGTGTGGCAAACGTTTCTGCACGTACCTCTTTCCGTGGCTTCCGCATCAATCGGATTCGCGAGTTACGCGAAGTACCTTTATCCCTTCTCGACGCTCGAGGCCAAGGCCATTTCCGGCGGCTTGGTCCTTTTGCTGATCGTTCTGCTGTACCGGAGGATCGGAACGATTGGAAAAATTTCCGTTTTCCTGTGGATCGGCGTCGTGGGAGTGATGCTCTGGCTGATCTGGGGAGGCCTGCGGCACTTCAACGCGAAGCTGGCCTTCGATTTTCCCGAGGGAGCCTTTGCTTTTTCCAGTTTGTGGTTCGCCGGGCTTGGATCGGCAATGATCAGCACGGTCTACAGCTATTGGGGCTACTACAATATCTGTCATCTCGGAGGAGAGATTCGCAATCCCGAGAAGAACATTCCTCGAGGAATCTTCCTTTCCGTGGCCGGCATTGCAGTCCTGTATTTGGCGATGCAGACGAGTATTCTCGGCGTCGTGCCGTGGCGTGAAGCCGCGGACTCTAAGTTCTTGGCAAGCCTGTTTGTCGAGAGGCTTTACGGGCCCGCAGCGGCAAAGATTGCGACGGCAATGATCCTGTGGGTGGCGCTTGCTTCGATTTTTTCGGTTTTGCTGGGAGCTTCGCGTGTGCCGTACTCGGCGGCCTTGGACGACAACTTTTTCCCGGTCTTTGCCCGGCTGCACCCGACCAAACACTTTCCTTATGTTTCTCTGCTGGTTCTGGGGGGCCTGGCGTCTCTCTTCAGCGTGATTTTGAGCCTGCAAACCGCTATCGTAGGGATCCTGGCGGTTCGGCTGATTGTGCAGTTTATCGGGCAGGCCGTGGGAGTGATGCTGCTGCGGCGACGCTGGAGCTTGGAGAGGTTTCCGTTCAAGATGTGGCTCTATCCGTTGCCCGCGGTGTTGAGCATGACCGGCTGGTTCTGGCTTTTTTGGCGGACCGGCCCGGCGCGAAAGTGGGGGCTCCTGCAGATCGCACTCGGGGTTGTGGCGTTTCTGATTTGGACTTGGGAGAAAAAACAATGGCCCTTCGCAAGGGCGGTGACTGGCGACTCGCAATCGCCATGAAGCGGGAGGCGTCAGAAGGAAATGCAAGCCAACCGCAAACATCGAGGCGAAACCGGCAATGAGCACGAGAACAGGAAAGATACGCGGCGTGCTGTTCGGAATGGCGCTGTGCCTGCTTGGCCCGCGCAGCTACGCGCAATTTCCACCGGCGCCGGGAACCGGACCCGGTTTGCCGGAAACCGTGGAAGCGATCGAGCGCGCGCGGGTCACCACGCGAATCCTCTACGTCACCGCGCATCCCGACGATGAATCAGGCGCGGTGCTGGCCTATCTGGCGCGGGGATTGCACGCCGAGGTCGCCTTGCTCTCGTTGACGCGCGGCGAAGGCGGACAAAATGATCTTGGCCCCGAACAGGCGCCCCAATTGGGACTGATTCGCACCCAGGAGCTGCTGGCAGCCACACGCGGTTATGGCGCGAGGCTGTGCTTCACGCGCGCCAAAGATTTTGGCTTTTCAAAAACGCCGGAAGAAACCGAGAAGGTCTGGGGCGAACAGGTCCTTGAGGATATGGTCCGGGTGATTCGCACGCTCCGCCCCAACGTAGTCCTCAATGGCTGGGGCGGGGTGCACACGGGACACGGGCACCATCAGGCGGCAGGGCTGTTGACACCGAAAGCGGTGCAGTTGGCGGCGGATCCTTCTTTCCAGTTGCACGTCTCGGCGTCAGAAAAAAAAGATTTGACCCCCTGGGGCGATCGAAAACCCGTGGTGGTATTGGATGTGGACCGAGGCGAAAAACCACAGGGTTACTTCCTGCCGCTCGATGACACCTCGCCTCTTTACGGAAAGACCTGGCGCGAAATCGGGCTTGATGCCTTCGCCAATCACCGCTCGCAGGGGATTGCCGTGTTTCTCGGCTCGGCGTTTCTGCGCCGCCCTATCGCGCTCAAACGCGAAGACGGACAACCGCTGAATCCGGCCATGCTTGCCGAGCCGCTTGGTCCGCTCGATGAGGACTATGAAGAGGGGAATATGGGCGTGGATCCGCTCATGCGTGCGGTCGACGCGGCTCTGGTAGAAACACGCGACGCCGCTTTACGCCTGGATTGGAAAGCGGCGGCTAGCTCTCTGGTGGAGGCGGGCAAGAAGCTCAATGAAGTTCCGAAGCCAAACCCCTCGGCGAATAATCCCGAGCCACTCCTCTCCCTGGCACGAAGCACGGAGCGCAAGCGGGAAAAGGTGGAAAACGCCCTGGTACTGGTGGCCGGACTGCGCCTTGAAGCCGTTGCCGACCGAAGCGAAATCGTTCCTGGTGAAGCCTTCACGGTGCGCGTGGAATCACGCCATCGCGAAGGCGTTTCCGGGGACTTCAAAAAGCCGGCGTTGCGGCTTCCGCCGGAATGGAGCGTCGCAAAGGAAGAGCAGGAATCACCGAACGTGATTCGCTTTACGGTCCAGCCGAATTCCCGGCAACCGCACGTCAACGAAGGGCCGGCAGTGGCCCTTTTGCCGGAGCCGCCGCCGCTCTTGACCGCCAGCGAGGAAGTGGTGATGGACGGTTACGCCTTCACCGTGCTCTCCCCGGTGACCAGCGTACGCTCGACTTCCACACGTGTGGACCGCATCAGCCCCGTCGTCGTCCCACCGTACACGCTGGCCGTCGAACCGAAACAGGACCTCCAGAATCTGTCCAAACCGAGAAAACCCTTTGACGTCCTGCTGCGGGTGCACTCCTATGCGACCGAACCCGGCCAGACGCGCGTTGGAGTGGTTGTTCCCAAAGGATGGAAGGCCAGCGCTCCGGTGGCGCTGAAATTCAACGGGACCGGCGACCGCTACGCGCGCGTGGTCGTCGCGCCGCCGCAAAACCTTGCCGCCGGGCGGTACAAGATCACCGCCTATGTGGAGCGAGCCGCGGATCGCTCGCGAAATCTCAGAGCCGAAAGGTTCAGCCTTTCGCTCGAGCCGTTGCCGAGTCTGCCCACACAGCTCTGGAGCGAACCCGCGCAGTGCGTGGTGCATGCCTTCGGCGTCGTGGTGCCGCCCAACCTTCGCGTTGGCTACGTGAGCGCGGAGGGCGAGCCTATCCCGGACGCCCTCGGGCAACTGGGCATTCAGGTCGACATGCTGGACGCGAAAGATCTGGCGTTCGGCGATTTGTCGCGCTTCCGGGCGATTGTGGTTGGAGTGCGAGCGTACGAATTGCGCCCGGAGCTTCCCGGCGCGAACCAGCGGCTGCTCGATTACGTGTCGAACGGCGGGACCCTCGTGGTCCAGTACAACCGTGATTTCGTCTGGGACAAATTGCAGCCCGCGCCGTATCCGGCGCTCATTTCGCCGCCGCTGCCGCCCGCGAAGGAAGGCGCTCCGCCAACGCCACGGCAGCTACCACGCATCACCGATGAGAATTCGCCCGTGAAATTTCTGAAGCCGAATGATCCCCTGCTGAATACGCCGAACAAGATTACGCCGGAAGATTTCAAAGGCTGGGTGCAAGAGCGCGGCTTGTATTTCTGGACGCAATTCGACCCCAAATACACCGCATTGCTGGCCATGCACGATCCCGGCGAGCCGGACCTCGACGGCGGGTTGGTTTACGCACACTACGGCAAAGGCACGTACATTTACACCGGATTGGCGTTCTTCCGGCAATTGCCCGACGGAGTGCCCGGCGCGTATCGGCTGTTTGTCGACCTGCTCGGCGCTTCGCGAGCGAATAAGCCGCAGTAATCAACCGAACACGTCACCGCCGTGCGCAGCCCGGCTGTAACCGGACGTGTTATCCTCTTGCTCGAGAGGGGCCAAACACGCATGAAAAAAAAGTTCGCGATGAATCCTTGCGGTGGGAGGTTAGGGAACGCGGTGATGTTCCTGCTGGCAGGGCTCTTGCTGCTCGCGAATCTTTCCCTTGCAGCGGCACAGAAAGACAAGAAGAAGAAAAAAGACCAGGCCCAGCCATCCGCTAGTTCGAAGGCGGTCATGCTGGGCGATGAGCAGCAGATTGACTACCTGCTCTCGGAGATGCTGGGCGCCTGGCAGATCGGCGACGTCGAAAAGTTGCACGCCACGTATGCGGATGACGTTTCCCTGGTGAGCGGCGGGTGGACGCCACCGGTCATCGGCTGGGCGAATTACGCCCCTATTTTCCAGCAGTCGCGCGCACGCATGCAGCGGGTACGCATGGATCGTTCCAATACCTATATCAGGGTGAACGGCAACACCGGCTGGGCGTGTTACCAATGGGACTTCTCAGCGGACGTGGAGGGGCAACCAGTGCAATCGCGAGGGCAAACAACAGTCGTGCTGATGAAAAGGAACGACCACTGGGTCATCGTTCACAATCATACTTCGCTGTCGCCGGGTGGAACGCTGACCTCGCCCGCGAACACCACCACACCCCAACAGACACCTGCCAAGCCAAACGGATTCTAGCAAGCCGTCGGACGGCCACAGACAGGCAGAATCTTCAGAAATTCTGCCTGAGACCTTCGTAAATCCACAGCCCGCCGGCAAGCAGCAGAAGCGCGCCCGACAGGATGCCGGTGATGAGCAAAGGCCGAGACAACGTGGTGATCTTGGCGACCAGTTCCCGCTGTTCCCTAGCCATGTGTTCTTCCGCCGCGTCGAGGAAGATCTGATCATCCTCGTGGCTGGATAAGAGACCGCGCCAGATCAGCAGTATTACAAAAACAGAAGTAACAATTCCCCAGACAATCAGAAGATAGAAGACAGGGGGTGTAAGGGTGCTTTCCATGGCGACCTCCGGATGGACCGGCCCACAATGCCGGCCGGACTCCAAAGCCGGCAAGAGGGTAGTGCGTGTTTCTAGCCGGGGAGTATAGCACCGCAAATAGAAATTTCTAGGGTTAACTATCGGGAAAACAGATGCGGCCCCGCCTACCCTAGATTCGCATTTGTCGATCGACACTCCTCGACGACCGCTTGCGCATCGCTTTTCATAGAACCTCTTTTCTGCCGGGCTTGGAACCGGCGGTGCCGCATTACGGCGGGGAGCACCCGCCGTCCTCTGCGCCTATCGCTGACCGATCTGGATATTCTGGGGCATGCTTTCGTTCTTAGCCGCGAACCGAATGTGTTCTTGGATCTGGTACGTGGGTTCTGCGATCCAGAATACGCGCGCCCATTTGTGGTGCTGGCCGTAGCGCTTCAGAAGATATGCTCCGGCAACCTCTGCGCCGAAATACGCTCCACTCGTCGCCGCGAGTCTCGCGTTCGTAGGATGCCGTCCGAAAATCGGATTAGTCTCCCACCACCCGCGATCGAGCATGTGCCGAGTCGTTATCATGTCGGCGGCTTCGCGGCACCGAGCACACCGACGACCGTCCAGAATTTCGCGTCGGCGACACGTTCGTGTTTTTCTTTTGGTGCAGCGAACACCTTCGGAACTGGAGCATCGGGAAGCTCGTTGACCGCCTTCAGGACCGGAGCTTCGGGAAGCAAATTCATTTGAGCCGCTGGTGGCATGACAGCGACTATCAGCAACAGCATGAGTAGTTTTTTCATGGCACTCTTCTTTCAATGCAGGGCTTGGAACCTGCCAGCTGCATTACGGCCTCGTTTTTCAAGCGCATTCAGCGCATTCGGCCCGCGTTGACAAAGGACAAGCCCGCGCGCAGAATTAAAAATGCCTCGCAAGCGGTTGGCTCCCATCAAGCCAGCTCTCTTGACTCGTGCCCGAGTGGCGGAACTGGCAGACGCGCTAGCTTCAGGAGCTAGTGATCGCAAGGTCGTGGAGGTTCGAGTCCTCTCTCGGGCACCAAACTCTCCTTCTGAACTTGCCGCCCAAGCGGGTCAAACCACTTGAAGCTCGGAAAAACTCTTCCGCAAAACTTGCGCCCTCGCTCGAGCGCCTTGCCGTTGGCCTCTCGCAAAGCGAACTTGCCCGTCTTGTTTTGGATCACGGCCCGTGTGGTGGCCGGATCAAGGCAGCCTTGAGTAGCGCGCCCAACAACACCATGTTGGCAGAGTTTGCGGATCCCAGTTTGTCGGCAATGGCGGACGCTGGAATCCACAGGATTCGCGCGGGTAAAGGCCCGAGGTCGGCGGGAATACGGTTGCCGTTGTAAAGAATGAGTCCGCCGCTACGGACCGAGCCGGCCATCCACGTCACCTCCCTACGAGCGCTGGCAGGTCCTGCTGCTTCAACCATTTGGTTTGCTCGCAATACTCGTACAGCTCCTCGCGAAACTTCGGATGGGCGATCTCGATAAGCGCCTTGGCGCGCTCGCGGATGGATTTTCCATGCAGGTAGGCAACTCCGTATTCCGTGACGACGTACCGTATCAATCCCCGCGAAGTCACCACGCCGGCACCCGGCGAAAGCATCGGAGTGATGCGGGAAATCGTGCCGCTTTTGGCTGTCGAAGGCAGGGCAATGATGGGCTTGCCTCCCTTGGAACGCGTTGCGCCGCGCAAAAAATCCACTTGGCCGCCGATGCCGCTGTAAAAGTATGTGCCGATGGAATCGGAGCACACTTGCCCGGTCAGATCGATCTCGAGCGCCGAATTGATGGCCACCATGTTGTCATTGCGCGCGATAAGTCCCGGATCGTTCGTGTAGGAGCTGGGGTGGAATTCAAAGATGGGATTGTTGTCGACGAAATCGAACAGTTCTTTCGAGCCGAGCACAAACCCCAAGATAATCTTGCGTGGCTTGTAGTTCTTGCGGTTGCCGGTGATCACGCCGGCTTCAATCAGCGGAATCACGCTGTCGGAGACCAGTTCCGTGTGCACACCCAGATCTTTGCGGTCCACCAGGAAAGGCAGAACCGCATCGGGAATGCCTCCGATGCCTGTCTGAAGGACGGCGCCGTCCTCGATAAGGCTCGAGACATTTTTGGCAATGGCGACATGCATTTCCGTGATTTCCGGCTTCGGCAATTCACAAAGCGGGCGGGAAGATTCGACGAAAGCTTGAATCTTGCTCACGTGGATGAAGCTGTCGCCGTAAGTCCGGGGCATTTGGTCATTGACCTGAGCCACCACGTATTTCGCGCACTTCGCGGCGGTCAGCGTCGTGTCCACACCAACGCCGAAACCACAAAAGCCGTGCGGATCGGGCGGCGAAACCTGGATCAGCGCGACGTCTAGCGGCATGGCGCCGCTTTCAAAAAGCGGTTCCACCTCGCTCAGGTACACCGGCGTGTAATCGGCCCGGCCATCGTTGACGGCTTCACGGACGTTTCCGCCGATGAAGATCGCATTGTGACGGAAATGACCTTCCATCTCCGGCTTGACGTAATCGGCGTTGCCAAGAGTAAGCAGGTGAACGACCTCGACGTTCCGCACAAAAGGGCCGCGCTTCAAGAGCGCTTCCACCAGGGTTTCGGGCTCGGCACAGCCTGGCTGAATGTAAACCCGCATCCCGGACCGGACCGATTCGAGAGCCTGCTCCGCGGTCTGCTTCTTTTTTGCATACTCGCTTCGCCAGTTCATACCGAGCCTTTCTCGAAGAGGTTAACTGCTTCCGTAAGCTGGCCTCGGACGGCCGGGGGCACGCGAAGAATTCGGGACGGGCGATGGCCAGCTCCCGCGAGTCTTCCTTGAACCGAGAAGCCGGACTCGCGACCGCATGAGCGTGGTCTCCAAACTTTCGCCTCGAGTATCCTCTCGAGCCGTCTCCTTGGGCGGTGACGCGTCGCACCTCAGACCGTGACGGGCATCACCTGGCCGTGACCAGAACCGCCGAAAGCGTTGCCAAAACCAGTTAAACAACCAAGCGGGCCCTCGTGGGCGTTTCCCTCGGTTCGTCCCCTTTTGTCTGGTTGGCCTTTGATGACAAAATCCGCTACCGTGTTTCTCGAAGACAGGCCACGGCAGTAGCGAGGTATCTCATGCTTCCGCACAGTCTTTTGCTCACCTTTCCTCAATGGCAGCCGCACTTTTCTTTTCCGGCAGGAGCGCAGGTGAATGAGATGATCGCGTTGCGCTGGCTGCACATTATTTTCGGCATTATCTGGATTGGCTTGCTCTATTTCTTCAATTTGGTGCTCACGCCTGCCATGAAGCAGTGCGACCCTCAACTGCGCATCAGGATCTATCCCGAGTTGATGCCGGGAGCGATGAACTGGTTCCGCTGGTCGGCGCTCGTGACCGTGCTCGTGGGCTTGCGCTACTACGCGATTCATCTGAGCGCAGACGCGAGAAATGCCGGAAACCCTTCGCTCGTGGGCAAATGGTTTGGCTGGTGGTTCCTGGTGTGGATGGTGGCGTATGTGTGCCTCTACGCGCTGCAACTGCCGGCCACGGGAATCCTGGATCGCGCCTGGGTGCGTTCTCTCGGCGTCGCCATTGTGGTGATTGCGGCATCGTGGCTGGCGCTCGCATTGAACGGCGGCCCGGCCGTCTCCAACCCGCACTTGGCCATCAGTGTTGGGGGTGGGCTCGGGCTGACTATGTTGCTGAACACCTGGGGCGTGGTGTGGCGCGCCCAGAAGCGCCTGATTGCCTGGAGCCGCGCCAGCGCTGAGGAGGGCACGCCGATGCCCGCGGAAGCCGAGCGGCTGATGCGCTGGAATTACCTGACCGCGCGTACTTCGTTCTGGCTGTCGTTTCCCATGCTTTTCTTCATGGCGGCGGCCAGTCACTATCCGTTCTTGAGCGCCGTGCCACACTGATTTCTCCGGAAATGCCATGGCACACGAGGAGAAAAGCTACAACCTTATCGAAGTCGAAAAGGGCGTGCCCATCAAGGCGTGGACCAAGGGCGTGCCTCTCGAAGACCAGGCCCGGGCACAGCTTCGGAACGTCGCCGAGCTCCCTTTCATTTTCAAGTGGGTGGCCGCCATGCCTGACGTGCATTGGGGTATCGGTGCCACGGTAGGAAGCGTTATTCCCACCAAGGGCGCGATCATTCCCGCTGCGGTCGGCGTGGACATCGGCTGCGGCATGATGGCCGTCGAGACCGACTTGAATGCGCGCGATCTTCCGGACAATTTGAAGCGCATCCGCACCGCCATTGAAAAAGCCGTGCCCCACGGCCGCACGAATCATGGCGGGCGCGGCGACGTGGGCGCGTGGCAGACCATCCCCGCGCCAAACGCCGAAGCTTGGCAAAGCCTGAAGCCGCGCTACGATGCCATCCTTGAAAAGCATCCGAAGCTCGATCGCGGAAACCACGCGAATCATTTGGGCACCTTGGGAACCGGCAACCACTTCATCGAGATTTGTCTCGATGAAGCGGACATGGTCTGGTTCATGCTGCACAGCGGTTCGCGGGGCGTCGGCAATCGCATGGGCAGCTACTTCATCGAGCTGGCTCGCAAGGACATGCAGAAGTTCCTCAGCAACTTGCCTGACAAGGATCTCGCCTATTTTTCGGAAGGCACCGAGCATTTTGACGATTACGTCGAGGCCGTCGAATGGGCGCAGGACTTTGCGCGCTCGAACCGCGACCTGATGATGGACCAGATCGTCAATGCGGTACGTAATTCGGGTGAGGTGCGCCCGTTGGTTGCCCAGTTGAAGGCCATCAACTGCCACCACAACTATGTGGCCCGCGAACGCCATTACAACCAGAACATTTTGGTCACTCGCAAAGGCGCTGTCCGTGCTCGCGAAGGCGACATGGGTATCATTCCCGGCAGCATGGGAGCCCGCTCTTACATCGTTCGCGGCAAAGGCAACCCGGAAAGCTTTATGAGTTGCAGCCACGGCGCGGGCCGCGCCATGTCGCGCACGGAGGCGAAGCGCCGCTTCACGGTGGAGGACCACAAGCGCATGACCGAAGGCGTAGAATGCCGCAAGGACGCCGAGGTCATTGACGAAACGCCCGCCGCTTACAAGCCCATCGAGTCGGTCATGGCCGCACAACAAGACCTGGTGGAAATTGTGCATACCTTGCACCAGGTCGTGTGCGTGAAAGGATGATTTGGCATCGAAAATGAAAAAGGAGGCGGGCCAGGTCTTCCCGCCTCCTTTCTTTCCCCTCTCGGGGAATCCAGCTAGTCTGACGGAGGGCGACTAGCCGGTCGTGTGTTGGCCTATTCATATAATCCCGGAATCAAGAAAAAAGTTCCGGCAGGACCGAAAAAGTATCTACAATCAGGGGTGGAAACTCAGACGCTCTAACAGGAAAGCGCCAATGCCCCATGCCTAGGAAGTTCAGCCTAAGCACCGATAACATATTGCGTTTTCTACAACTTAGGAACGAGCCTGCCTCGGCCAGCGAGATTGCCAAGGGATTGGGCCTCAAGGATCCAGACACCCGGCCATTGTTCAAGCTGCTCGCGAAGCTCGAGAACCGTCAGGCTATTGAAGCTCTGCCCGGGGGACGCTACGGCCTTCCCGGGCGGAAGCCGGACCCGGTCCCGGACTCCCGGGAGCGGGCCAAGAACCCTCCTGCTCAAAAACGCTCGGACTCCTCCCTTGGTTCCGTCAGTCGTGACGAACTCGCGGGGCGTCTGATCCTTCACCCGGACGGCTACGGCTTCGTGGTGCTGGATACGCCCCTGCCCCGGCTAGATGGCGACGTATACATCCCCCGCAATGCCATCGAAGACGTCATGCACGGAGACCACGTTTTGGTGAAGATCCAGCGGCGGGGCGGTGTCCCAGGCGCCGAGCGTGCCGAGGGCCGCATCGTTCGCATCTTGGACCGCGCGCACCCCACGATCGTGGGTCTGTTTCGTTACGGCGCGCAGGGAAACGTGGTTCTCCCCTACGACACCCGCATCCAGCACGAAGTCGTCATTCCTCCGGGGCACGAACTGACGCCGGACCTTGCGAAGAAAGTGGGTTCGAGCGGCTTCGATCAACGCGGCCTCCGCGGCCGCCGCATTCCGCGCATGCCGGAACTCGACGGCGCGGTGGTCAACGTCGAGCTGACGCGTTTTCCCCGCGGCGGCGCCGCGCCGAGCGGCCGTGTCATCGAAATTCTCGGTCGACCGGGCGAACTCGGTGTAGATACCGAAATCATCATACGCAAGCATCACTTGCCGCATTTGTTCTCGAACGAAGTCATGGAGGAAGCGGAGCTTCGCGCCAAACCCGTCAGCGAGACCGAACGCGCGGACCGCGAAGATTTTCGCCATCTGCCGATTGTAACGATTGACGGGGAAACCGCGCGCGATTTCGATGACGCCGTCTACGTCGAACGCCGAGCAAACGGCTGGCATCTTCAAGTGCACATCGCGGACGTCGCGCATTATGTTCGCACCAGCACGGTTCTCGACCGGGAAGCGCGCTTGCGCGGCACCTCGGTTTATTTCCCCGACCGCGCCGTGCCCATGCTGCCCGAAGCGCTTTCGAATGGCATGTGTTCGCTGAAGCCTCGCGAGGACCGTCTGGTCATGAGCGTGCTCATGGAGTTCGACGCGGCGGGCAACCAGAAATCTTCGCGGATGACTCCCGGCATTATCCGTTCCGCCGAGCGCATGACGTACACGGACGTGAACAAGGTCTGTGAAGGCGACGCTGAAAGGACCGAACGCTACGCGAAGCTCGCGCATCATTTCCGCGCCATGAAGGAACTGGCGCTGCTTCTGAACGCGCGCCGGAATGAACACGGCTCCATCGACTTCGATCTGCCCGAGCCGGTCATCGAATTCGATGAAAAGCAGCGCATGACCAACATAACGCGGAGCGAGCGCAACATCGCGCACCGCCTCATTGAAGAATTTATGCTCGCGGCCAACCGCGGGGTCGCCAGCTATCTCCTTAAGCGCGGCATCGAATCGTTGCATCGCGTGCACGAAAAGCCCGATGCCCGCAAGGTTCTCGAATTCGAAGAGTTGGCACGCGCGTTCGGCTATTCGCTCGGCGTGGAAGACTTGCGCCAGCGCGAGATTGCCGTGCGGCATGGCCGCGTACCTGCGCCGGCGAAGGCGGGCCGGCCCGATTCCTATGGCCGCGGCCGTGAGCGCGCTATGCGCGTCGCCCTGCCCGGCGGCGAACTGCGCATCACCCCGCAGCATTATCAGCGCCTCATTCGCAAAATCGTGGGGAAGCCCGAGGAGCGAATCCTGTCTTACCTGATGTTGCGTTCGCTCAAGCAGGCGCGCTACGCCGCGGACTCCCTGGGCCATTTCGCTCTAGGCTTCGATGAGTACACCCATTTCACATCGCCTATCCGCCGCTACCCGGACCTCATCGTCCACCGCATCCTGAAGTGGGCCCTCGAGCATCGGTCGGAAACTCTCTCGCGCAAAGCGCATATCGTCCCGCCGCGTGGATCGGAAGCGGCCTTGTATTCTCACACAAGCCTCGAGGAAATCGCCGCGGAAACCTCCGAGGCCGAGCGCCGCGCCGATGCGGCCGAGCGCGAGTTGATGGATTGGAAGACCGCGCAGTTCATGGAAGAGCACCTCGGCGAAGAGTACGAGGGCCTGATTGTCTCGGTGCAGAAATTCGGCTGCTTCGTCGAGCTCTTCGAGGTTTTTGTGGAAGGACTGCTGCCCATCAGTGCGCTAGAAGAAGCTGCGAACGCCCGGTGCGTCTACCGCGAGCGCGACCACTCGATCATCGCGCTGGTTGGCACCAAAGGCGGCGCGGCCGCCGGGTCATCCCGCGGGCACTCTGCCGCCGCCCATCGCCGCGGCCAAAGCGGCCCTACCGGAAAGGACTCGCGATCGGTCCGCGATGCCAAATCGCGGCCCTTAGAATGGCATCTTGGCGACCGCGTCCGCGTCCGCGCCGACCGCATCGATCCCATGCGCAAGCGCGTCGAATTCGCCGTCATTTCCTAGCGGCCCGAGGTTATCAGCTCCACGTTTCTCGACGTTCTTGCTGGTTTCGAATCTCGGTCGTTCTCACGCCTCGCTCGCAAACGCTCCGTCTTGGTTCTCACTGATCAACTTCATCCACCGCGGATAGGCCTTCCGCAAGTCCGCGAGAATACTCTCGTAGGGCACGTCGGCGTAATGCCCGCGCTCCCGCAGGTACTCCATGTGCTTTCGGCCGGCCTGATCGTACTCATGAAAAAGCGAATCGCGCCGCCCATCGAACTCCAACGGATGCACTCCAAACCGCTGGCACAAACTGAGATTGAACGCCGGCGTCGCTTTCACCCAGCGACCCTCGAGATACAACTCTGTCAAGCTGTGCCAAATGAAAACGTCTCCGCCCATTAACTCGAGCAGTTTCTTCGTGGAAAGATGATTGCGCACGTCGGCGAAGGCCACCCGCGCCGGAATGCCCAGGCACCGCGCCCCGGCTGCCAGCAGCGCCGCTTTCGGAATGCAGAATCCTCGTTTGGCGCGCAGGCAATCGCTCGCCCGGAAATAACGTCGCGCTTCTCCCCCATAATAGGGGTCGTAGAGGATCCCGTCGCGCACCGCGTAGTAGAGCTTCACAGCGCGCGACACGTCGTCGCCCGCAGCTGAGGTGACTTTTCCTGCGAACTCCTGGACGCCCGAGTCGCCGCTATCAATAAACTCGCGTGGCGCCAAGTAGGGTTCGAGTTCCATGGCACGCCGCCGTTTCACGGACTACCGTATTCCACGGTATCCCCGTCGTGATTCCTGCCACTTCTCGCGAATCCATGGGTGATTTGCCCGATCGAATGGGTCCCCGGGTTTCTGCTATTCTGTTGGGTTATGAAAGCAGGGCGGATCGCCCCACTATCGCATTCACCCATTTCGAGAGGATCTTTCACCGTGAGTTCGCCGACCGCTTCCCTTCCAACCACCAAACGCATTTTCAATTTCAACGCCGGCCCGGCCACCCTGCCGCTGCCGGTCCTCGAACGCATCCGGGAGGAGCTGTTCGACTGGCGCGGGAGCGGGATGTCGGTCATGGAGATGAGTCACCGTTCTCCGGAATACGAAAGCATCAACGCCGCCGCCGGCCAGAAGCTGCGCGGACTCCTGGCCATCCCCGACAGCTATGAGGTGATCTTCGTGCAAGGGGGAGGCAGCCTGCAGTTCGCCATGGTGCCCATGAACCTCTGCCTTCCCGGAAAGCCGGTGGATGTGCTACACACCGGCGCCTGGACGGCCAAAGCGATTGGCGAGCTGAAAAAGGGTTTTACATACAACCTGGCCGCCTCGACCGAATCGCAAAGGTTCCTGCGTCTGCCGCGTCCTAGCGAATGCAAATTCTCGCCTAACGCTTCCTACGTGTACCTCTGCACCAACAACACCATCGAAGGCACGCAATGGACCGCCATGCCCGACACGCGGGACATACCGCTCGTCGCCGACATGTCCTCCGACATTGCTTCGCTTCCCACTGACGTAAAGAAATTCGGCCTCATCTTCGCCGGCGCGCAGAAAAATCTCGGCGCCGCCGGCGTCACGGTGGTCATCATCCGCAAAGATCTTGCCGAGCGTGCTCATGAGAATCTTCCAACAATTCTTCAGTACCGTACGCACATCAAAGACAAATCCTTATATCACACGCCGCCCACTTTTGCGGTTTACATCGTCGGCCTGGTTCTCGAATGGATGGAATCGCTCGGCGGAGTTCCGGCCATCGAAAAGCGCAACGACGCCAAGGCTAAACTTCTCTATGACACCATCGAATCGAGCGGCGGCTTTTATCGCTGCCCGGTCGAAAAGGATTCGCGCTCGAGGATGAATGTGGTCTTTCGCGTCGCCGGCGGTGACGACCCCATCGAAAAGAAGTTTGCCAAAGAAGCCACCGCCGCCGGCATCGCCGGCACTCCCGGCCACCGCTCCGTCGGCGGAATGCGCATCTCGCTCTACAACGCCGTGACCCTCGAAGCGGTTGAGGCGCTCGCGAGCTTTATGCGCGAATTCCAGCGCACTCGCGGGTGATTTCCTCCGCCTTTTTGAGGGCGATTCCGTGCGGCCGGGCCGACCCCGTCCTAACTAAACAAGGTATGAACCCGGGAAAGACGGCATAAGCCAGGTCCGTCCAGGAAGTATTGCCTGTTTTGCGTCTGTTTCTTCCTTGCGCTCGAACAATCTCGCGGCGCCGCGCTGCCCATGAACTCCGTCTTTCGAACAGAGCCAGGACCGAAGCCTCACGTTAAAGAAAAAGCGCGAAGTCCCGCGCGAGAACAGGGGCCTTCGCGCTTCCCTCCTCCTGAGGCCCGGTTCAGGCAAGATCGAACAACAGCACTTCCGCATCCTTTACTCCGGTGAGTTCGACCGCTTTCTCCTGCGAGATGGCCGCGCCGTCGCCCTCATCTAGCTGGTTTCCGTTCAGCGTGACACTGCCGCGCGCCACTTGCACATACGCATGGCGGTCGGGCTTTAAGTCATGCCTGACCGTCTCATCCTTTCTGAGCAGCGAGGCATACAGCTCATTGTCCTGCCGGATCTTTAGCGATCCGTCGCGCCCATCCGGAGAAACCAGCAGCCGCAGCTTTCCGCGCTTCTCGGTCGCGCTGAAGTTCTTCTGCCCGTAAGCCGGCTTTAGCCCCTGCTTCTCCGGAAACATCCAGATCTGATACAGATGCACCGGCTCGGTTTGCGAGGCATTGAATTCGCTGTGCGTTACGCCCGTGCCCGCGCTCATGTACTGGACGTCACCCGGCTTGATCACCGAGCCGTGGCCCATGCTGTCACGGTGCTCCAAGGCGCCCTCCAGGACGTAGGTGACGATTTCCATGTCGCGGTGCGGATGCATCGGAAAACCGCCGCCGCCCGCGACGCGGTCATCGTTCATCACCCGCAGCGTGCGAAAGTGCACGTGCGTTGGGTCGTAGTAATCGGAAAAAGAAAAAGTGAAATGAGTGTCCAGCCAACCGTGGTTGGCGTGACCGCGCTCGTCGCTCTTGCGAATCTGAATCATGGTGGCCTCCTAAGGTCAGCGAGTGCATAATACTCGTTATAACGACTATTGTCAAGAGGCAGATCTAGCCCCCTCCGCACCCCGGTTCTGGCTCCGGGCAACTCTTTTGGTCCGCTTTCGCCACCCGGCCGGCGGTCCGGTTTCCGCTCCGCCCGCTTTGGGTGTAGAGTGGTAGAGAAGATTAGGCAACCGCTCCGCTGCCTCCGAGGACTTTGGAATGAGCTCTCCACTTTCCGCTACGCAGACGAGAAAACCGGACGGCGCCACCACCGCCCGCGAAACGCTTACCATCACCGACAATCGCACCGGAAAATCCTACGAAATTCCCGTCACGCACGGCACCATCCGCGCCGCCGACCTTCGCCAGATCAAAGTCGATCCCAAGGAATTCGGGTTGATGAGCTACGACCCGGCGTTCAACAACACCGCTTCCTGTATCAGCAGAATCACGTATATCGATGGCGACGCCGGTATCCTGCGCTACCGCGGCTATCCCATCGAAGATCTCGCAGAAAAAAGCACCTACCTCGAAACGGCTTATTTATTGCTGCACGGCGAACTGCCGACGGCTGCGCAGTTGAAAGATTGGACCTACCACATCACCCATCACACCTTCATCCATGAGAGCATCAAGAAATTTCTCGATGGCTTTCACTACGACGCCCATCCCATGGGCATGACTATTTCCACCATCGCCGCGCTCTCCACGTTCTATAACGACGCGAAAGACATCTTCAGTCCCGAGTCGCGCAAGAAGCAGACCTACCGCCTGATTGGCAAGATGCCGACGATTGCTGCTTTTGCCTACCGTCACACGCTGGGCATGCCGTATGTCTACCCCGACAACGATCTCAGCTACCCGGGAAATTTCCTGAACATGCTGTTCCGGACTTCCGAAGCCAAGTACCGGCCGAATCCCACGCTGGAGCGCGCCCTGGATATTCTTTTCATTTTGCACGCCGATCACGAGCAGAACTGTTCTGCCAACACGATTCGCAGCGTGGGCAGTTCGCACGTCGACCCCTACTCCGCAACGGCCGCGGCCATCGCGGCGCTTTACGGGCCGCTCCATGGCGGGGCGAACGAAGAAGTTCTCCGCATGTTGATGGAAATCGGTTCGGTGCAGAACGTTGCTGCGTTCATCAAGCGCGTCAAGACCGGGGAAGTAAAGCTTATGGGCTTCGGGCATCGCGTGTACAAGAATTACGACCCCCGCGCGCGCATCATCAAGCACATCGCCTATCAGGTGTTCGACCTGATGGGCAAGAATCCGCTTCTCGAAATCGCCTTGGAGTGCGAGCGCATCGCGCTCGAAGACGAGTACTTCATCAAGCGCAAGCTTTATCCCAACGTGGACTTCTACACGGGCTTGATTTACCAATCGATGGGTTTTCCAATGACCATGTTCCCCGTGCTGTTTGCCATCCCGCGAACATCCGGGTGGATTGCGCAATGGGAAGAGATGCTTCTCGACCCGGAACAGAAAATCGCGCGCCCGCGTCAAATTTATCTCGGCCATGACACACGAAATTACCTCCCCATCGAAGAACGTGGTTAGCCAAACAGTCGTAGCCTCTTTGAAAACCACCCTCCGCGATGCCCCTCGACAGTCGAACTCCCGCAGGTATAGTTAAATAGAGCGAGGGTTCCGATGTTTCGGGTCTCCACAACACCAACACATGCCTTGTCGCGGCGCCGTAGCCAGCGCGTGCTCATGCAAGTTGGCATTCGCGTGCGCGGCAAGGACGCCCAGGGCAAGGACTTTGAGGAAATGACCGAGACGCTCGCCATCAACGCCCACGGCGCGCTGATCTTGCTCAACGTGCGCGTCGTCAGCGGTGCGATCATCCATCTAAAGCACAACATGACGGAGGAAGAACAGGAATGCCATGTGGCGTTTCTCGGTCCAGTGCGCAGCGGCCGAGCCGAGGTCGGTGTGGAATTCAATTCGCCCCGCCCCACTTTCTGGCGGGTAGCCTTTCCTCCGGAAGATTGGTCGCCGAAAAATCCCGAGGCGCGTACCGCAACAAAATTACGCGCGCAAAAGTAAGTGCATCTCTAGCTTAGCGAAGCTAGCGCAACGCTCCACAAACTCACCAAGACCCCAGGTCTAAGGAACGCAAGCGCCGCCCGGTGCCGTCATCACCTGCCGGCATGCCCCCCATCACTGCGCTGCGGTGCGGCAAAAGATGTACTTAGGTCTGTAGCGACCGGGTCCCGGTATTCATGGTGGTTCGCGCTCGGTAGAGGCACACCGGAACCCCGGCGTTCGGGCAGGAAGGGGGGCGAAATGACGCCCTACACTCTATTATTCGTGGCGGGGGCCCTCGTCATCGTTGTTTTTGGGCTTCTCCGCTCTCTTGGCGCTTACCGCAAGTTTCGCGGGAACAGAATCATCAGCTGCCCGGAAAATCATCGGCCAGCGGCCGTGCGGGTAGCGGCAGCAAAAGCCGCCATCCAGGCGACCATTGGAACTGCCCATCTTCAATTGAGCGAATGCTCGCGGTGGCCCGGAATGGCGGGTTGTGGCCAGGAGTGTTTGTCGCAGATTCAAGAGGCGCCGAAGGCGTGCCTGGTCTCCAACATCGTCAGTCGCTGGTACGAAGGCAGGAGATGCCTTTACTGTCACAGGCCGTTTGGCGAAATCCATTGGCATGATCATCCTCCCGCCGTCGTAAACGAGCAGGGCGACAGCTTCGAGTGGAATGAGATTCCGCTGGAACATCTTCAGCAAACCTTGTCCACCCACTGGCCCGTTTGCTGGAACTGCCACATTGCCGAAGCGTTCCGTCGCCGGCACCCGGAACTCGTCACGGACAGGCCGGCACATTAATCCGACCGTTCCCTTGCTCGGTCGTGAACTTTCGACGGAAAGATTTCCCGCCCATCCCTGCGCCGGAAAGGACAACGCGCGTCTCATGCACCTGCTGCGGCGATGAAACTACCCGTCTTTCGAGATTACCTCAGGGCTTCTTTCTTCGCCATCATCGCCGAGAGCAGCCATTTTCGCAGGACCATCAGGTAATAAGGCCGGGTCTCGGTAAACATCAATCCCATACCCAGCTTCTCTTGTTGGTAGATCACCGTGGCTTGACCCTCATAAAAGTCCGTCTCCGTGAAGACCTTCACCGTTAGCAAAGCCCCCTCGGGATACGGACTCTCGGTGCTGACGTAACACCCGTTCAGGCTGAGTCCGGCCACACGCGCGGTCCTCTTGTCCTGCGAAGCGCCTTCGCGCATTTCGATCGAGGCGTTGAAGGTATAACGGGGTGTGCGCCGCCGGTCGTGTTCCATATCCCTGCCAGGGTGGGCGATCGCATGATTCTACGCCTCGAAACGCGGGTCGGTGCAAATTATCTATTTCGCATTGATGTAACTGCAAACCTTAACGGCTTTTGGACGCAAGGGGGAAACGGCGAATCGGGCCGAGAGATAGATTTTCTCTGAGCCTTCGGCGCGCGCGAAACAGGCGCAGCCGCACGGTCAGCGATGATACTCCCAGGCGCTGTGCCACTTCCTGCGTGGAATACTCCAAAACGTCGCGCAGCAGGCATACGTGCCGCAGTTCCGGAGCAAGTTGCCGGATGGAGTCCGCCATGCGCTTACCTATTTCTCGCCGCGCGAAGCGTTCTTCGGGATTATCGTAGCGGGCGGCAATGCGACTTCCGACGGTCTCCTCCCGTGTTCCGGTCGGCTCTTCCAAAGAGAAGAGCCTTCCGTCGCGCCGCTTGCGGATGACATCAATCGAGGCGTTCGTGCCGATACGCGAAACCCAGGCATGTAAATCGTCTCGTTTTGCATCCCGCGATCTAGAGCCCGCAAACTGCTCGAGTCGGCGGATCACCTTCAGGAAGGCCTCCTGACGCACGTCCTCCGCGTCGGCAGGGTTTCGTGTCAGGCGCAGCGCCCCTCGATACAAACCGGCTGCGTAGGGCAGGATCAACTTGCCCAATGATTCGCGGTCACCTCTTTGCGCCAGCAGAAGCAGACCGGGACGTGTCATGCTTTCGAGACTTGCTGTTGCGGTAGCCATAATGCCGGGAAGAATCGCAGGCCAGTCACCAAGCGGCGACCTTATGCAAGCTACTGAAAATACGAGTCTTATGCCATCCTCTCAAAAGTAGCCACGAAAGAGGAGTGCCCGTTTTTGGGACGCACAATGGGCGATTCCGGTCAATCGGGTCAGCATCTGGTTGCGCCCTTGACGCTCTCGCCGAATACCGCCATAGGCCTCGCCATAAGGCCTTTTTGCGGGCTATCGCCCGACCAAGCTCCTCTCGACCTCCTCGAGCGGTTCTCGCGCCACAATCTCCATCCGCATGATTGCTGTGTTCTCGGAGTGAGGACGTCATCTCGGCGCCTCGCCCACTCATTCCGCCAGTTCGAGTGTGTCGCCCCGCATTTCCCATTCGATGCGCACCAGAAAGTCGAAATGCATGCCCTCGGTCTTGAGCCAGAGCTCCAGCGCCTCGCGCGATTCCGCGCGAAACTCTACAAACATTTTTCCTTCGAGCATATTGACAAGCACGCGATCAGCACGCGCCGTGCCGCCGGCTCGCATGCGCTTGGCGAGCGCTTCGGCGCCCTGCCGCGTGAGGCAGGCCAAGGTGTGCTGCGTAAGGTAGCGTGGCATCGGAACTCCTCGATGGAACGTCGAGATCCAAGTATTCCATAGACCCGCGCGCGTGAAACAAGACGAAACATTCCCGAGTGCCCGGCGTCTTATCCTTATGAACCTTCTCACCGTTCTGCGGCATTCCTTCCGGCAAACCACCAGAGTTCCATTCGGTGCAGCGCGGGGCTGCACTGCCCAGCGAGGAAGTGCGCACGCTCTCGACAACCTATGAGCTCTCGAGCCTCACCGACGAGCAGGTTGCCCTGTTCGCAAAACAAGGCACGCGGGAAATGGCCGAGGCGCTCGGGAAAATCTCCGCGCAAAGGGCCGTGGTCGCCAACCTCGAAGAAGAAATGGAAAACCGGCAGCAAGACATCGACGGTATCGTGAAAGACCAGGGGCGACTGCGCGAAAACAGGAAAGCCCTGCGCGGCAGCGCCGAAGAAAGGGTTCTCGTTCAGCGCTAGACAAAGCAACTGGACGAGCAGGAAACGCAATGTTGCGCAAAAAGATCCAGGACACGGAGGCACAGCGCGACAAAGCCAACGATCAACTGCAAAAGATGATCGACGACGTGCACACGGTGACCTTCACGTCGTGATATCGAGCGAGACGCTCCCCAATTCCTGCCGCGGCCCCACCTGTCCGAACTGGCAGGTTGCTCCGAACGCACATTTTTTCGCCGAGCACGAGCTGCCGGCTGCTCACGATTTACACTCAAAGGGAAGCGAGAAGGCCAGCCCCCGCGGCCGAATCTTTCAGAAGCGCTCTCGCCGGAAAGCGACAGGAGAGGCTCCAAAAATGAGACGCATCGTTTTGTTTCGGGCGATTCTTTTGCTCGCGCTGGTAACGGCTCGCAGCGTGGCAGCCGGTCCGCAGAAAAAGGGAACAGCCACGCTGGCCGGCGTCGTGCTCGGCCCCGATGACCAGCCAGTGCCGCATGCCGCCGTAACCTACCAATCGTCGGGGGGCAATGCTCCGCATGCCGTCCACGCCGATGCCCACGGCCATTTCACGATCACCAAGCTGCGGTCCGACAATTACGACATGCGCGCTTCGGGAAAAGGCGTCTTCTCCGAGTGGCAGAAAAATATCACGGTGCATTCCGGTCAGACCAAAAACGTGACGCTGCGGCTGATTTACGCGAAAGAAGTGCCCAAGGCGTACGTAAAGACCAAGCCGAATCCGCAATAGGTCCTTTTGAAAAATCAGCCGCTTGGTCATTCCGAGGGGCGGAGCCGACGTGCGCCAGGCGACGAGGAATCGGCTTTTTTCAGGGTTTTTAGCAGCAAGGCGGAAGCCACGCGGGATGGGCGGAGATCTTTGAGCTGTTGACCGAGTAGCCCCCGGCTGACGCCAGGGGAGTACGTCATTGGTAGATGAGCTGCGCGAGCTCGTGCAGGTCCGCAACCGAAACGTCCGATACGGCGCAGTACTCCATCCCTTGATGACGCCAGTGCAGCCATTGGTATCCCTGCCGCAGCCCGGGAGGATGAATCGGTGTGTCCGGCTCTTTCGTGGGCAACACAAAAACATTGATGAAGTGCTTTCGCCGCGCATAGATGAGCACCGCAACGTTTCGGCCGCCCAAAACGTCCAGACGTCCGCCAACCAGGGGAAAACCGTCCTCCGCAAAGTCTTTCACCGGCGGCGCGAAGTCCAGCTTGCCGTTGAACCACGGTTTCACGGTGTGCTGATCGGTCGACGCAACGTCGGTGAGGTGCCCGGGCTGCAGCGAGCGGATATGCGCGTCGATGAGTTCCGCTGCGGTGAAGGGCGGAGCAGCAGGGTTCCTCGTTCCGGACCCAGATCCCGGCCAGGCATACCAAGAGATCGCCGCGACCAGAACAATCGAGGCGGCCACGGCTGCCCACCTCCACAGGGGGATCCGCTGCGCGATCGGAACAGAAGTCGCCGCGTCCAATTCCGCCCGGATCTTCTTGCGCAGCGAATGCGGAGCGCTTTCACAAAGACCGCTGCGCTGAAGAATAGAACGCAGCGATTCCTCCGTTTCGAGCGCCTTGGCACATTCCCGGCAGCCCTCCAGGTGACGTTCGAATTCCTCCGAGCGCGACGCATCCAACTCGCCATCCAGGTAACCGTGTAAGGCCGTGTGCGTGTAATCACAGCTCACGGCGAGCCTCCTCGACCGGAGGTTGCGTAAGGGCGCGCTGCAGCCGCTGGCGGGCGCGCGCCAACGCGGACATTACCGTGCCGATGGGAATCGCCGTGATGGTGGCAATCTCCTTATAGGAACACCCTTCCAGTTCCCGGAGCACCAGCACCTCGCGGAAGCGCGGCGGCAGCGTTTCGAGCGCCCTGCCCAGGCGTTCCCGGTTGTCTCCCGCGATCGCCAGGGACTCCGGGGAAACGCTCGGCTGAGGATGCAATTCCTCGTCAAATTCGCTCATCAGTTCCACAGGTCGGTTCTTTTCTAACCATGTATAACAAGTATTGCGCACAATTTGCAAAAGCCATGCACGTGCGTCTCCTCCATGGAAACCTCGGAAGAAGCGGTACGCGCGGAGCATGGCTTCCTGCGTGACATCTTCTGAGTCCTCGCGGCGTCTGAGCAGCCAGCGCGCAAGGTTAAAGGCGGCATCGAGGTGGGGCAAAACGAGTTGCTCGAAGCGCGCCCGTTCGTGCACGTCCAACAAGTCCGAGCCTCTCCCCTGGTCGAACCCACTCATGGGCACAAACCGCCTCTAGACTGATTTTATTCCCTAGAATCCCTTTAGAGTGACGAATCTGGCAATCCGTTGGTAAGCAGCCCGGTCGGGAATAACGGGCCTCCCCGGGCGGTCTGCACAATCGAAACACGTCCCATACGCGGCGCGGGCTCCCTGGACTCTCTCACCCGCGCCGCCCTCCATGAAAATTGGCGGGCAAGGGCGACGAAAAACTGCACTGGGGCTTCGTGTGTCCAGAGCTGAGGAGAACCGTGAAGACAACGTCCCAACAGGCCCTTTCCGGAAACACGCAAAACGAACTCGTGTACGACCACAACCATGACGGCGTCGATCGGCGGGGCTTTCTGAAGTGCATGGCCTGGGCCGGCACCGGGGCCTTCTGCGTGATCCGCGGCGGCGTGCTCCGCTCCTACAGCCTGGGCCGCCTAGCGGAAATGGACCTTAAGGAAACGGCTGGCGAATTGAGCTTCGCGCAGATTAGTGACAGCCACATGGGTTTTAACAAGGCGGCCAACCCGGACGTGGCCGGGACGCTCAAGGCGGCCGTGGACAAAATCAATGGACTAGCGGTTACTCCGGAATTCCTTCTGCACACCGGAGACATCAGCCATCTTTCGAAACCGGAAGAATTCGACACCGTCGAGCAAATCCTCAAGAGCGCCACGCCCAAGGATATTTTCTATGTGCCCGGCGAGCACGACGTTTTGGACGACGATGGGAAGCAGTTCCGGGAGCGCTTTGGAAGAGGCGCCCAGGGAGCTGGCTGGTACAGCTTCGACAAAAAAGGCGTGCACTTCATCGCGTTGGTGAATGTGCTGAACCTGAAAGCCGGCGGGCTCGGAACGCTCGGCCAAGAGCAACTCGAGTGGTTGGAAGAGGACGTGAAGCCTTTGCAGTACAGCACGCCCATTGTCGTGTTCGCGCACATTCCCTTGTGGTCGGTGTATCCGGAGTGGGGCTGGGGCACCGAAGACAGCGCGCAAGCGTTGTCGTACCTCAAGAAATTTGGCTCGGTCACGGTGTTGAACGGGCACATTCACCAGACCATGCAGAAAGTCGAAGGCCATATCACCTTTCACACCGCCGCTTCGACCGCCTTTCCCCAGCCGGCGCCGGGCAAGGCCGATTCGCCCGGGCCGATGAAGGTGCCGGCCGAGCAGTTGAAGAGCGTCCTGGGAATTACCGATGTGAACTTCATCCGGGGAAAACAAGCGCTTGGGCTTGTGGATTCGACGCTCGGGTGAGCGGCGGCCGCCAACTCTGCATACTTGAATTTTTCGCAACAAAATAAAAAGGAGTAGAAAAATCATGAGGAGAAGTGTGTCTTTCGCAGTCTTTCTTGCGGTGGTTGTTTTGGGAGCGAGCGCCCTAACGGCCCCGCCAAGAAACGCAGCTGCGGTCGCACCGCAAAAAGCGGAAAGCGCGGAGGTGAAGATCGACAATTTCAGTTTCGGTCCGTCGACATTGACCGTCGCGGTGGGGACCACGGTGACCTGGACAAATCGCGACGACATTCCGCACACGGTGGCCAGTTCGGATGATCCCAAGGCGTTCAAGTCCAAAGTGCTCGACACGGACGAAAAGTTCTCCTTCACTTTTACCAAGGCGGGAACCTATCCGTATTTCTGCTCGATTCATCCGAAGATGACCGCTAAGGTCGTCGTCGAATGACTCAGGGCCGAGGCTGAACTTTGAGCGAAGGATTTCTCGGAACGGCTGCACCGCTGGCAGCCGACGTGGTTCTCCTGCTGGAAATCGGCATGGGAGTCGGATTGCTCATCGGCGCCTGGCTTGCGCGCCGCAAGCGTTTTCGGCAACACGCCTGGTGCCAATCCGCCATCGTGCTTCTCAATCTGGCAGTGATCCTGGTGGCAATGACACCTTCTTTTCGCTCACAAGTGCTTCCTCGGATTCCGGCCAAGCTCGGTAGGCCTTACTTTGCGTTGGCGACTGTGCATGCCGGGCTCGGAACCATCACGGAACTCGCGGGCTTGTACATCCTGCTTTGCGCGGGCACGCGGTTGTTGCCAGAAAAGCTTCGCCTCACGCAATACAAAGCTTGGATGCGCGGCGTCCTCGTCTTCTGGTGGCTCGTGTTGCTGCTGGGATTCGCCACTTACGTTCGTTGGTACGTCCCCAGTTGGTTCGCTAACCAGCGAGGCTTCGACTCAGGTCGAAGATAGTACTCCCCAGTCTTTGGCCAGCCAGCAAATCGGATGTGGCCATGTATGCTGCTGATACTAAATAGAATAGCAGCCTCACCGCAAATGGAAGCGAGGCGGAAATGACCGTCTTGTACTATAACCCTGGTACTCTGTACGCTGGCTCCGCAGAACCATTGAGCCATGCAAAGCGCCCGCGTAACGTGCCAAGAACGGGTTGGGGGCCGCGCGGGGACAGCGGTCCCGAAAGGGACCGTGTGCGAGCTACCCAACCCGCCAATTTTCTCTTGCCTCTGCACTCCTGAGCTCTCCGCAAAACACAGTCGTTCCGGCTCCCGCGAACCTGATGCCGGCTGTCCATCCGGGATAGCCGGTTGCCGGGTAGGCGCCTCACATGCATCCTGAAGGGTCGCGCCAAGGGAATGCTTGATGAAAATGTTGCGAAATCAGTGCATTACGACGCGGGCCGCCGGTTCACCATGACAGGAGGGTGCGACAGGTGAAAGGCGCAGGCGACAAATGGGTGGCGTTCCTTGCGATCGCGCTGGCCGCGGCGATGTTGTCTCCGCCGATGTCGGACTTTGCGCAGGGCGCGGAGCCTGAGCCCGCTCCGTTGCATGCGAATACGCTCGCCGCGTTCGACCGCTACGTGAAACTCACGGAAGCGCGGAACGAAGAAGAGCTGAAACGCGGAACGAACCTGTTGTGGATTGACGAACTGCCTGCGCCAGAGCGCTCCGAAGCTTACGCCGGGCTCAAGCGCGGTGAAGTCAAGATGAAAAAACGGGAGACGCTCGAGGGCGGAAAGCTCATCGCTTGTCCGGGTGGCATCATTCATCACTGGGTGGGCGTCGTGTTCATCCCAGAAGCCAAACTTGGCGACGTGCTTGGGATGCTCGAAGATTACGACAAGCATTCCGTCTATTACGCGCCGGACGTCGAACGGTCAAAGACTGAATCGAGGAACGGCGACCATTTCCGTGTGTTTCTGCGCTTTCGCCGCCACAAAGTGATCACCGTGGTCCTGGACACTGAGCACGAGATTGAGTATTTCCGCGACGCGCCCGAGCGCGCCCACAGCCGCAGCTCCGCGGTGCGCATCGCCGAAGTGGAAAACCCCGGCAAAAGCGACGAACGCGAAAAGCCGCCGGGCCAAGACGGCGGCTTCCTGTGGCGCATGGAAACGTGGTGGCGAATGGAAGAGCACGACCGCGGCGTGTACGTGCAAAGCGAAGTCGTGTCACTGACGCGTGACATTCCGGTCGTGCTGAAGTGGATGATCGAGCCGTTTGTGACCAGCATTCCTCGTGAAACTCTGACCGCGACGCTAGTCGCTACCCGCAAGGCCGTCGAAGGCCGCATGCCAAGGAACAGAGATTAAATTAAAGCTAACTCCTTGACATCCGAAGAAGTAGACGGCGTTGGTCTGGCCTGCTGGGGGGTGCGGGTATTGTGACGCCGATCGTGCGCATCGAGACGCTTCGCCGACATCGTTTGGTCGTGCCCGTCCCGGAAAATGACGTGGCGGGAGTTCCTGAAGGCACCCAAGTGGATTTCACCGTGCCGGCGTTCCCCGGAAGGTTATTTCATGCACCGATCGCGAGAATTGCGCATGAAGTGGATATCAAGACGCGAACGATGTCAGTGGAATTGGACGTGGCCGACCCTCATGCCGAGTTGGTCCCAGGCACGTTTTGCGAAGTGGAGTGGCCGGTGCGGCGGACCTACCCAACTCTGTTTGTCCCCGTTTCGGCCGTGACGAGCAACCTTGAACGCACGTTTATTGTTCGAATCCACAACCGCCGTGCAGAGTGGGTGGACGTGAAAACAGGAGTCACTACGGGTAATTGGATTGAGGAGTTTGGTGATTTGGACGAGGGAGACGAAGTTTTGACTCGCGGGACGGAGCAACTTCGGCCGGGAACCGAGCTCTCCCCCAAGTGATTAGCTCAAAATAATGGTGCGATCCATCGAGGACGACCCACTCCTACTGTCGCCCACGCATCGCTTCCGTCCCGACTTCGAGACGGCAAGCAAGAAGCCCCGAGCTGCCCTGATGTAGCGGCCCGGGGCGAAATTGCTGTTTCGTCTGGGGAGCATAAACCGCCTAAGCCGGCCCATCTACCGCTGATGGCTAGGGTTTGCCAAGCGTCGGTGCAGAGCCAGGAAGGGTATAACGGAGGTCCACCCAGACCATACTTGCGTGGGCGTTCTTGGGTTGCCCGGTGGCTACAGACCACGGATTACGTGTCAGGTACGAGTATTGGCCGATAAAAGTCAGACCACCGTACCTGGGATCCTTCCAAAAGTTCTGACTAAACGCAAATGTGCCCTCCTGGATGCTGCGATTGTGGCCGGAAGAAGTTGCAGACGGCGTCGAAGGAGACCCGCTAAAGCCCCAGCCGATGTGAGTCGTCCCGTTGGCGTCGATCGCCACGTTGCGTGGAATGTAAACCAAACCGTAGTACCCGGACAGGATGGTGTTCCGGTGTGTAAACTCGAAGCCATCCACCGTCGAGCCGACGTGGACGGGAGACAAGCTGCCGTCGGCGCGTGCGATCACGTCCGGGGCCTGCCCGAAGATGTACCTCCCGCCTCCATCGCTCCAGAAATTGTGGGTGAGCAAGCGTAGGCCGCCGGCTACTCCCACGTCGAGGTTCACAAAGCCTCCGCCGCCGGTGCTCGAGAAGTGTGTTGCCGTGGTCTGATTGTAGACCTGAAAGAATCGCACAATTCCGCCAATCTCGCCGTGGAGCCGCTTGGAGGGATCGACAACGAACTTGGCGATTACGTCTGGGGCGATGTTTGGGGGATTCAGAGTGGTCGTCCCATTGTCCAGCTGCCCACCCGCGTAATTGGCGCAGCACGCCGGGAGGGTAATTGCCGCGGAGCCGTTCGTACCGCCCATATATTGATCAGGCGAGTCGAGCGCGACAGCAAAGGCGGCCTTATCCTCGGGGAAATGGTAGGCCAGGCGGAACTCCGGAATGCGCCCCCAAACCATTCCGAGCTGATAGTTCACGTCCATGTTGTTAGAGAAGAAGATGTCCCCTGGCAGCGGCGAGACACCGGAGCGATTAGGCGTCGCCAGAGTCCAGGTCTGACCGCCCAGCACCTCCCAAGCGCCCTTACGGAGGTCAACCCAGTACAACCTGGAGCGAAGAGTGTTGCTGTTACTGCTCACGGCGACGTTCCCAGGATTGTTGCCGAGGAAGTCCGCTTCCATATAACCAAGCACATGAGAACCCTTTACGTCGGCATCTACGCGGAAGCCGATGCGCGAGTTCTGCATGCTGAAACGGAACTCGTTCAGGTTCGTCTGAAAGACATTGCTGCCACCGTAAGGGATGCCGGCAAAGTTTGTTCCGATTCCGCTTCCCCCATCTCTGCTGCGCCATACGCCAGTGAAGTCCGCGAATCCTATTGGCGTGATGGAAGCATCGCCGATGTGCAACTGCAGCGGAGAGGTTTCGGCTCCGGCACCGCGGGTTTGCGCCGATTCTGCGGAAACGGCGGTTTTCAGACCCTCATTGCTGGCCTTCAAGTCGCTGACCGGAGTCGGCAGTGTGACCGCTGCGGTTTTCACTTCTGCGGAGGAGTTGGCCGCTTCGGCAGCCTTGGTGTTGGCTTCGGCGGCGCGGGCGTTGGCGGCGGCCGCAGCCTCACGGGCCTCGTCGATCTGGCGGTCGCGCTTGGCAAGCTCTCCCTTCAAGAGCTCGAGTTGCTCTTGCTGTGACTGAATGGCTTGGCGGAGTTCCTCAATCTCGGCGGCGAGCCTCGAGTCGGATTTCACCGTTTCCTTGGCCGCTTTGGGCTTAGCGGGCTCGGCCGTTTTGGCCGCCTTGGCGTCGGCCTCCTTCGGTGTATCCGCAAGGGCCAAACCCGTAGTAAGGAACAGGAATAGTGCGAATGCTGCTAGTTTTTTCATTTCGTCTCTCTTTTCGAGCAAGAATCGAAGTGGCTAGGGGATAATGCACCTAGAACCCAGCGGCAAAAGGTAAAGAGCCCGTCTTACAATTGCGTCAACTGATTGTGAATATCCTGTAACAAAGAAGGGCAATTCACAGCAAGTCATTGACGCATAAGAAGTTACGGATTGTTAGAGGATCAATAACAACGGGCGGGCGCCAAAACGAGCGGAAGCAGCCGTGCGTCAGTTGTAACAAACCGAGCCATCCGCAACTCCCTAAACAACCTTGCGTTTGTTCCCGGGCCCTCGGGCCTAGGCCTACTTCGGCGCCGCAATGGTAAAGGCCAGGGCCAGCTGGGTCAAGCGGTATTGGTAGGTCGCATCGGTGTCCGCGATGTCCGCCTCGGTTTTTTGGAGCTCGGCCTGGGTGAATTCCACGATGGAGCCGAGGCCGAGGGTGTAGCGGGCCTGTGCCAGATCTAGAGCAAGGTCGGCCTGCTGGCGGAGCTGCTGGGTGACAGAAAGGCGTTCGTAAGCGCGATTGGTGTCCTGCCAGGAGACTCGGACGTCGCGAGAAGTGGTGTTTTCGAGATCGCGGAGCCGCTGGCGGTCAGCCTCGGTTTGGAGATCAGCGGCCTTGGCGCGGGCGTTGTACAGGAAACCGTTGAAGACCGGGATGTTGATATTGACGCCGACCGCACCATACCAGTTGGGAATGTGCTCGTCACGCACGGGAGCTTCGCCAACGACGCCGAGGGCGCTCACCGAGGGCCGCCAGAGGTCGTGCTCGGCGTTGCCGAATTTTTGTGCGGACGCGACCTCGAATTGCAATGCTTGGATTTCCGGACGCTGCTCGAGAGCTTGCTGAATGAGCGGCTGGACGTCGCTGGCCGGGGGCGTGAGTGGACTGGTTTCTTCGACCAGCTGGAAATTCTGCTCCGTGGGATAGCCGAGAACCGCGGAAAGGCCGGCAAGCGCGGCCTGATAGTTGTTGCGGGCTTCCAGCAAAAGAAGTTTGGAGCGCGCCAACTCGACTTTGGAGAAGCTGAGATCGAGCTCGGACTTGAGTTTCGCGGAAGTCAAAGCCTGCACCTTATCAACGAGCGTTTGCCGGGCTTCGACCGTTTCTTCGGCAACGTGGACCAGAGCCTGCGTGTCGAGCGAATTGTAAAAGGCTTGATCCACGGCCAAGAGGATGTCCGCGCGTGTGGCCGCCGCATTTTGATCTTCGGCTTTGGCGCTGAATTCAGAACTGGAAAGCAGATTACTCGAGCGGCCGAAGTCGGTGACGAGTTGGTTGACGCTGGCGCCGCCGGCCGCGCGCGGGAAAAGGATGGGATTATTCAAAAAGCCGGCGGCGATACGGCTCCCGGGATTCGCATCCACAGCGGTGAGGCTCAGATAGGCATTGGGCAAGAGTGCCGAGCGGGTTTCACGGACGTATTGCTCGGCAGCAAGCGCACGCAGTCTTCCGACGGTGATCTGCGGATTGTTCTTGAGGGCGATCGCTTCGGCCTCGGCCAGGGTCAGGGGCGTAGGGGAGGTTGAGGTTTGGCTAGAGGGTTGCGATTTTGCTGAGCCTGCCGGGGCCTGGGCGTTTGCCAAGCCGCAGGTGAGGGCAACCAGGAGCGAGAGGCAAACCGTTCGACGCCTCACGACGGAACCCCCTGTGCCTGCTGCTCTCCTTTACCGTGCACGATGAGATAGACGGCGGGCACGAGGTAGACCGTGATTACCACGGAGACCAATAAGCCGCCGATGATGGCGCGGGCGAGAGGCGCGTACTGTTCGCTGCCGGGCTCGGCGCCGATGGCCATGGGGATCATGCCGAGAACCGTGGCCAGCGAAGTCATCAAGATGGGGCGAAGACGCATTCGCGAGGCCAGCGAAACCGCTTCTTGCACGGGCTTGCCGTCATGGTGCAAGTGACGCGCAAATTCGACGATCAAAATGCTGTTCGAAACGACGATGCCCACCATCATGACCACGCCCATCAAGGACATGACGTTCAAGGTGGTGCCGGTGGCGAGCAGGAACAAGAGCACGCCGGCGAGTCCTGGAGGAATAGCGAGAAGAATGATGAAGGGATCCTCCCAGGAGGCAAATTGCGCGACGAGAATCAAGTAGACGAGGACGACCGACAAAATGAGGCCGACGCCGAAACTGCGGAAAGAAGAACGCATGCCTCGACCGAGCCACGAAGGTTCACGCGGACGCCTTCGGGAATCTGCGTTTTCTTGATGATGTCATCCACTTGATTCGTGACCGTCCGCAGGTCCTCCTTTTTTGGAGAAACATAGACGTCGACAACGCGGAATAATTGATAGTGGTCGACTTCGGTTGGCGAAGGAATGGTTTTGACTTTGACGACGGTGTCGAGAAAGGTCGGCTCGGAACTTTTCACTCCGCGCAAAGGAATTTGCTTGAGGTCCGTCACGGTTTTGACAGCGTCTTCAGGGTATTGCACGGTGAGCATATAGGGATTCCCGCTCTTGGGATCGATCCAATAATTCGGCGCGATCATGCCGTTCGAAGTGAGAGCGGTGACGACGTTGTCGACGATTTCCTTCTGCGAAAGACCGAGGAGGCCCGCTTTCTCCCGGTCAACGTCGAGTTCGAGGGCCGGGTAGTCGATGTCCTGGGGAATCAGCACGTCGTTTACGTCTTGGAGCTGGCGCACGGGTTGAGCAAGCTTCGTAGCGGTGTTGTAGACCGCGTCGAGGTTGTTGCCGCTGACCTGAATGTCGATTGGCGCGGGCAGACCAAGATTGATCACCGCGTCGACCAAGCCGCCGGATTGAAAGTAAGTGCTGAGCTGCGGGAGTTTCTCGCTCAACTGCTCGCGGACCCGGCGCATGTATTCATAGCTGCCGACTTTGTGGTTTTCTTTCAGGCTGACCTGAACGAAGGCGGTGTGCGGCGCGGAGTTTGGAGTATAGATGGCGGAGAAATCGGTGGTGATGCCGATGTTCGAGACGATGATTTGCAATTCGCTCGGAGGGACGACACCGCGGATGATTTGTTCCACTTTCTTGACGTAGTCTTCGGTCAGTTCGACGCGCGTTCCTGAGGGTGCTTTCAAATTGATGACGAATTGGCCCGGGTCGGTGCGCGGGAAGAAGGAGACGCCAAGAAAAGGATAGAGTCCGAGAGACAACAGGGAAATTCCCGCAAGGGCCACGGTGGTGGCGGCAGGCCTCCTGAGCGCGGCGGCTAGGGTGCGGTCATACTCTTCGAGCACTTTTTTGAAATAGAAATTAAACATTTGGCCGATGCCGTCCCAGCGCCAAGTGAAGGTATCGCCCAATTCTTCGTCGGCCTGGCGTTGCTTGATTAATTTCGCGCAGAAAAGCGGGACCACGGTCATGGCCACGAAGTAAGAAGCAAAAAGCGAAAGAACCACCGCGAGGGCCAGAGCCACGAAAAGAAAGCGGCTGACACCGTAGAGAAATACCACGGGGAAAAATACGACCGAGGTGGTGAGCGTGGCGGCCAGGACGGCGAGCCCCACTTCCCGGCCGCCGCGTTCCGCGGCGGCTTCGGGCGCTTCGCCCAATTCCAGATGGCGAAAAATGTTTTCGAGAACGATGACGGAGTTGTCGATCAACCGGGAGAAGGCCAGCGCGAGTCCGCCGAGCACCATGGTGTTGACGCTGCCGCCACTTCCGCCCAAGGCCAGAAACGCAGCCAAGGCAGAAAGCGGAATGGAAAGGAAAACGGCGGCCGAGGTGGTCGGTGTGAACGAAGTAGGTGGTGCTGTTCTCACCCTCGTTCAAGTAGACGCAGTCGAGACCATTGGGATCGATAGCGTTCTAAGCCGGATTCGGAGTCGCGTTCTTTGCCGGTGAAATATCACCCGGCCCAGTATCCTGGCAACAACAAGCCGGTCATACCGAATATCAAAGGGGCGAAGAACACTCCGAAACTAACGGGAGTTGTCGGATTTTTTGAGCTTTACACTGGCGCTACTCGTTGCATTGAAAACATTGCGAATGAGAGCCAATAACATAAGAGGCACCAGCTGCTTTGTGAGAACGGTACTGCTTTTTGTGATGCACCAAATCATAGGAACAGAGGGTGTAACGTGGCTGGTGGTTCTAGGAGCATTTCTACTGACAACTACGGTTGGTGCCGTGAGTGAAGCATGGGCGCATTCTGCCTTAATGCGCGCCATGCACGTTGTACTGACGAACACACCTTTCTTTCCAGTTCAGGCAGCTGTCGGAGCATACTTCGGATGGAAACTCTACCTTCGTTGGGAGCATCGTTCGATGCTTTGCGATTCCGACCTTTAGCCCTTGGTCATACTCGGCAGCCGATACCGGTCCACTGTCACACTACTTCGGCTGGGGATGCCGAGCCGATGATCGGTGCTATGACCAACTCACTTTCACAGAGAAGTTCTACACGTCGGTGGCTTACTCCCTTGGTGCTTTGTGGGCACGCAAATCTAGAAACGCTCATTACGACCGCGGTCCAAATTAGAATAAGCTGCTTCTTATCGAGCAACCTGCTCTACGTCGGCGGGGTCCCGTTCTTAATTTCATGCATAATCTCGCGAGCTTCGTGCTCATCCTCAGGCCGAACGAAGATTCTCTGGAATCCTTCTTGAGTTACGTCAGCGTGAGTACGAATCCCATGTTCATGTAGCGATGCTTCGACCATCCAGGCTACGCCCTTCAACTCCGTTCCCCCAGACCAAACCTCCACTGTCGCGTCTTCTGGTCGCCAACCCCAATCCCTGACCTCGCGCTTAACAGCGCTTGTATCCGCGTCTGGCAATTCCATAATCCTCTGGTCTTCATCGCTGTCCGAGAAATCGAAGCACCCCTTCTCGGCGATTATTTTGGCTCTGTCATAAAACGCCGCCGGCACCCAAACCTCATAGTGCTCATCCACGCGCCAGAAAACCTGCTTCCTGCGTTGAGCCACTCTGAACGGAATTCCGGCTGCCTTCAACCCTGAGCACACATCCACGCACGACTCTTGGTCATCACACAACCAAACTCGCTTCGTCGCCCCCGATGACGAAACCGTGGAATCATTTGATTCCGCAAGATGCTCAACCAGGTCCACTTCACAATCAGAACAACGAGTGAAACCGGGGCGATACTCAGCTTTGCATTGGGGACAGAACATGGAACCGAACGAGTGTACTACACAGGATAGGAACCAGCACTGGTGGCCCCTTCTTGGCAGCCGACCTGGGCTGTCTGGCTCGCGCCTGTTAGCAATGAAGTGTGGGATTGATCTGGCGGGTGCATTGGGATGCTGCGGGCATGGGCCAGTCTGCGCTTGCACTGGAGCGCAACTCGAAGGATTGGACCGCAGTTCATTTTTATCGAAGTTCGTTGCGAATGCACTGTTTGCCGACGAGTGCCGGAAGGCATCGGAAGATGAGTACCGGAAGAAACAAGAAACCACCCGCAAAGCCTGACAGATATTTGCGGGGTGGTATCTATTGGGTTAATCTGCCTACACAGAATATTGGCGAAGTCACTGATGGGAAGCAGAGAATGCGCCCCGGTGTCGAACAAGCGGGAGCGCATCTGTGCATCGTCCTATCGTCTAATCAGGTTTTTAATGACACCCAAAATCGTGGACTCGTAGTGATTCCAACCACAAGCGAATTCAAATCGGACGGTACGAGACGGTTTGAAGTCATACAACCATATTGGGTGCGATTGGAAATCAAAGGTGATGGCGCCCTCGCACTTTGTGAGCAAGTCCGTTATGTTGATCGAGGGCGTTGTGGGCAATACGCAGCCGGGTTGCTGCTAGATTCGTCGGAGTGGGCTGAGATCGCGGAGAAGGTTTCTATGGTACTTGGTCTTAAATAACGATAACGGCGGGGCCGGGGGTCCCGTATCGTGTCGCGGGCTCTAAATAGGCGTGCGGAGCAGGCATTTCTCTCCCCGTTTGTACCTGCGATTTGTACCTTTTGTACCTGTGATTTGTACCTGCGATTGTACCTGCGAAGCCAGATTTTTTAGATTTTTTGACCCCCCTTGAACCCGGATAAGTGCTTGATTTTGCGCTAAGTTACTGATTC
>QHYH01000179.1 GCA_003223215.1 Acidobacteriota bacterium | reverse complement strand
CGAAGGCTAAAAAGGAAGGTCCGGCCTATGCGACTCGGTGAGCCAGCCCGGATGCAAGCGGCCATCAACATCACGCCGCTCGTCGACGTGGTGCTCGTGTTGCTGATCATATTTATGGTCGTCGTACCACTCCTGATGGAGGGCTATGACGTGGATATCCCTCGAGCCTCAGCCGATACGTCTGCCCCGGTTGCCGAATCCCAGTTGATCTTGGGCATCGGGGCCACAGCGTGCCCCATCCTCACGCCGCCGGCGGGGGAGGGGATCCCGAAGGACTGTCAAGTGACCTTGGCGGATCAAAAGATCCCTGTAGCCGAATTGCCCGGGCGCGTTGCGACGATTCTGCGCGGCCGGCCTGCGGAACAGCGCGCGTTGTTCCTGGCCGTCGACGATCGCCTGAACTACGAGGCGGTTCTACGCATCATCGATCTCGCAAAGTCGGGCGTTGAGGATTTGAAGATTGAATTTGTCGCGGCCAATTGAGGTGGTTGCTTGGTGACAACCATGGATGCAAAGAGCATTTTCAAAAAATCCGGGGCTCCGACGGCCCGCAGCATGGCGAAGAGCATGGCGATCCATGTCTTGGTGATGGCCTTGCTGATGGTCATACCGGCGCAAGCGCTGTTTCGCAGCGAGCAACCCAACAAAGAACTAGACATAGTCTTCTATCGTCCGCCGGAAATCGCCGTCACCGTTCCGCGTCCGATCCCGCGAGGGGCGAGTGCCGGATCCCCACCAGGGACACCTGCACCCGCGCTGAAACCGAAACCCAACGCCCCGGCAGGTCCAGACCTGGCTGGCAAAGCAGAACTCCCACCAGGCCCGGAGCTGGGCCCACCAGTGGAGGCAAAGACGAATGTGGGAAACGCCGGCATCCTGGCACTTAAGGACAAGATCGCGAGACTGGCACAGGACACCGTCGTGGCGCCGCTCGGAGCCGATGCGCGTCACGTTGCCGCCGATGAAGTAGGCAAGCCCTCTGCGCGCTCGCTGTTGACGAGCAATACGCCGGGATCGAGCGGCGGCATAAACGTCGCCTCGCTGAGCCGCAGTGTCGGAGGCGGCGGCGGCGGCGGAGGTGGCAACGGGATTGGAGGTGTGGGTGGCCGTGGCACTGGCGCTGGCGGTAGCGGAGGAGGCGGGATTGGTGGTGTGGGCGTAGGCCGGGCGGTCAGCCCGATCGCTCCAATCACCGGCGCTGACCGACCAAAGGCCCGCGGCGGGCCAGGTGCTGCCCGCACCGACGAAGAAATACAGATCGTGTTCGATCGCTACAAAGCGTCGTTCTACCGGCTGTACAACCGCGAGTTGCGCAATAACCCGGCCCTGAAAGGCCAGATGGTTCTGCGCCTGACGATTGAGCCGGACGGCAGCGTGTCAATGTGCGTGCTGCAGTCGACTGACATGGATGCGCCGGATCTCGCCACGCAAGTGGTTAGCCGCGTCAAGACGATCAATTTCGGCGCGAAGGATGTACCTGCGGTGACGATCGTGTATCCGATCGACTTTCTGCCGGCGGTGTGAAGCCGGCGGCTGAATCGAAATGGCACGGACGCCAGGAGGTTTGGAGAAGCTGCGAATTTGATCATTTAAGTTCGATGCGATTTTGACAAAGGCAAAGCCACCGAAAGGTGGCGACGCAAAGTCACCGGTCTAATGGGCCTGGGAGGCCCTACGACGGCGGGACCGCCGGAATCCAGTCCAGGCGGGGACTGCCTCGTGGGACGAGGGCGGAGATGAGTTCTAGCAACACAAACAATGCAAAGCCGCACGGCAGGTGGATCAAAATCCTGCTGTTTGCCTTCGGCCTGTTGCTGCTGAGCGCCGTACCGGCACGGGGGCAGTCCGTTGGCGGTTGTGTCGCCAATTTCGGTGGCGTGATAGATGGCTTTGTCAACCCTGTTCCCCCTTCGCAGATCAATATCGACGGAAATTGCACGATCCGGAACTTCCCAGCGTCCAACCCACTGACATCCAACATCAGCTTCACCGGCACCGGAAGGGGCTGGCTGGTCATCTTCGACAACGTCGATTTCACCGGCAACCTCTCCTGCGACAAGTCGCACGGGAATTTCATCTGGTTCGTGAATGGCTCGATTACCGGCGCGCACGTTTTGGGGTGCGCTAACCTTTTCGCACCGGTCGACAAGATCGACAAAGAGAATCCGCCGGGGCCGCCCTTCGTCTCGATCGGGGTGCCCTTTACCTACACGCTCACCTTCCCACAACTGGTCAGCGCGACGACCGGCGCTGTGGTCAATCCCAACGGGTCGAACGTCGAAGTCGACCAGGTCACGGTCACTGACAACCTTAATGCGACTGGGGTGTCGCTCAGCTACGTGAATAGCAGCGCCGCCTGGAAGGGCAGCGGCGCTTCGGTGCCTTTCGCGGTCTCGAACGCAAGCGGGCTGCTCACCTTCAGCGGTTTCCCCCCGATCCCAGCCGGGCAGCAGATCGTGGTGAGCGTCACTGTGGTGCTCAACAACGCCGTGCCGCCGAACTCGCCCGGCACGCAGTTCTCCAACACGGCCAACTGGACGTTAGGAACGACCATAGGCGGAACCTTCCATTTCCCGCTGACAGGACAGCAGGGGATCTCGTCGCCGCCGCTGACCATTGCGGCGCCCAGCCTGGTGATGACCAAGGGCGGCCCGGCGACGATGAACCCTGGTCAGCTGGGGCAGTTCACCCTCAACGTGCAAAACACCGGCAATAGCGACGCGTGGAACGCGACCATCGTGGACAAGCTGCCGACGGGGCCGACGGGCGGCATGTGCAACATGACGCCTCAGGTGCTCAGTGCTCAGGTCTTCCAGGCGGACGGCGTCACGCCGGTCGCGGGTAAGGGCCCGCTCAAGGCCGGCACGGACTACACGCTCAGCTATGCGGGAGCGCCCGCGTGCACGCTGACACTCAACATGCTGAGCGCCGCGGCGGTAATCGGTCCGACGCAGCGCCTCATCGTCACCTACCAGACGCAGCTGGATGCGAACACACAGAACGGCGCCACGCTCACCAACGTGGCCGGTACGACGCTGTGGTACAACGGCCCGAGCAATGACACCGGCCGCCAGAGCTACACCTGCACGCTGACCAACGGTACGCCCGGCGTGCTGGACTGTCAGGACGCGCACACGGTGACGGTCGTTATCCCGGCGGTGACCATCACCAAGCAGGTGACGGTCGTGGGGGGCGGCCCCGCGGTGCCGGGAGCGACGCTCGACTACCTGGTGCACGTGACGAACACCTCCGCGAACCCGGTAAACCCGGTGGTGATCACGGACAACCTGAACGCAGCGGGGGCGGGGGCGCTCACCTACGTGGCTGGCACCGCGACCATGAACGGCTCGCCCAACGGTGTCAGCGTCGTCGGCAACGTCATCACCGCGAACTACTCGGCGACCTACGGACCGCTGGCACCCGGAGGGACGATCGACCTGCGCTTCCGCGCCACACTCGGCAGCACGCTCGCTGCCGGCGCGATCGTCACCAACACCGGCGTCGTAACGTGGAACACCCCCTCGCAGACAGCAAGCGCCAGCGTCTCGATCACTGTCGGAGGAGTCGTCGGTGCGCCCAATCTCGTGTTCACTAAGTCCGGGCCGGCAACGATGAGCCTGGGGCAGTGGGGACAGTTCGGCCTCAACGTCCAGAATACCGGGACGAGCAATGCGTGGAACGCCACGCTGCTCGACCAACTCCCGAGCGGCGCAATGGGCGGCATGTGCAACACGACGCCTCAGGTGCTCAGTGCTCAGATCTTCCAGGCGGACGGCGTCACGCCGGTGGCGGGCAAGGGCCCACTGGTTCCAGGCACGGACTTCTCGATCAGCTACGTTGGTGCGTCAACCTGCAGGCTCACGCTGACCATGCTTACCGCCGCGGCCACAATCAGCCCGACTCAGCGTCTGATCATTACCTACCGGACCCAACTCGACGCCAACAGCCAGAATGGCGCCCAGCTCACCAACATAGCGGGCGCAGTCCAGTGGTTCGATGCCGACAGCAGCGTCTCGACGCGCCAAGCATTCAATCGCACGTTGACCGACGGCACACCGGGCATCCTCGATTTCCAGGACGCCCACACCGTCACAGTAGTGATCATCACGATCGCCATCACGAAGCAAGTCAGCGTCGTAGGCGGCGGCGCTGCGATGCCGGGGGGGCAGCTCGACTACCTGGTGCACGTGACCAATGTCTCGACGAACCCGGCCGCCTCGGTCGTGATCACGGACGATCTTAGCACCGCGGGGGCAGGCCGCCTCACGTTCGTGAACTCACCGGCAACGATGAACGGCTCCACGACGGGTATCAGCATCGTGGGCTCGCTGCTGACCGCGAACTACTCTGCTGTGTACGGTTCGTTGCAGCCCGGACAATCCATCGACGTGCGTTTCCGGGCGCAGATTGCTTCGGGACTTGCCGCTGGCACGACGCTCACGAACACCGCGGTCGTAACGTGGAACAATCCTCCGCAAACCGCGAGCGCCAGCGTCTCGATCGATATCGGAGGGGTCCCCGGTTCCGGCAGTTTGAACGGCACGGCGTGGCTCGACGCAAACTTCAACAAGATAGCCGACCCCGGCGAGCCGCTGCTCCAGGGCTGGACGGTTGGGCTGTATCTCAATGGTGCGCTGGTGCAGTCCGTTGTGACGGATGTCAACGGCGTCTATCGTTTCAGCAGCGTGCCGCCAACCGACGGGACAGCAAACTTGTACGAGCTGCGGTTCACCGCGCCAGGTGCGGGCCCGAATACCGCCAAGCTCGGCAAAGCCGACTCAGCCTTTACCAACTGGCTGCAGCGCATCACCAACATCGCCGTGCCCTCCGGCAGCAACCTCCAGAATCTGAACCTGCTGATGGGGCCGAATGGCCTTGTCTACAATTCGTTGACGCGCGCGCCTATTGCGGGCGCGACTCTGAAGATGCTGCGCGGCACCACGCCACTGCCGGCAACCTGCTTCGACGACCCGGCTCAACAGGGCCAGATCACCCAGGCGGGCGGCTATTACCGCTTCGACGTCAACTTCTCGGATCCTGCCTGTCCCAGTGGTGGCAGCTACCTCATTGTGGTGACCGCACCAACGTCGAACTACGTGGCTGGTGAGTCGCTGGTTATCCCGCCGAGTTCGAACGCTGCGACCGCTCCGTTTTCTGTGTCTACCTGTCCGACGGATGCTCTTCCGGTCGTCCCATACTGCGAGGCACAGACATCGGAATTTGCGCCGCCACCCTCCGTGGCCGCGCGTAGCGCTGGGACGCAGTACTACTTGAATCTTGCCCTGGACGGCACCGCAGTGCCCGGCTCGAGCCAGATCTACAACAACCACATTCCGCTCGACCCGCAGCTCGCGGGAGCATTCTCAATCACGAAAACGACGCCATTGGTCAACGTGACTCGCGGGCAGCTCGTCCCGTACACCATCACGATCAGCAACGCGATAGGCGCATCCCTGCAAGGTGAGCAGGTTGTGGATCGCTGTCCGGCGGGCTTCAAATACGTGCCTGGATCTGCGCGCCTTGATGGCGTGCCCTCAGAGCCCACGGTGACCGGCCTCCAACTCGTGTGGAATGGCCTCAACTTCGGCAGCTCCACTCGCACGATCGTCCTGCTGCTCGCCATTGGCGCCGGTGTTGGCGAAGGCGAGTTCGTCAACCGCGCCCAGGTCATCGACGGTCTGACGGGCAAGCCGTTGTCCGTTGAGGCGACCGCCAGGGTTCGCGTGGTCCCGGATCAGACGTTCGATTGCACAGACGTGTATGGCAAGGTCTTCAACGACGTCAATCGCAACGGAGTGCAGGACGGCGGCGAAGATGGCCTGCCCGGCGTGCGTGTGGTGACAGCAACGGGTCTGGAAGCGATGACGGATCAGTACGGGCGGTTCCACATCACCTGCGCAATCACGCCTAATGAGGACCGCGGCAGCAATTTCGTGCTGAAACTCGACGACAGGACCCTGCCTAGCGGCTTCCGGATGTCAACTGACCAAGTGCAGATCAAGCGCGCCACACGCGGCAAGGCCCTGAAATTCGATTTCGGTGCGTCAATTCACCGGGTGGTAGCTATCGACCTCTCCGATGCAGCTTTCGAGCCGGGTAAGACCGAAATCCGCATCCAGTGGCGGCCACGCGTCAACCTACTCCTCGATGAGCTGCGCAAAGTGCCGTCGGTGCTGCGCCTGTACTACGTCGCCGACACGGAGGATGAGGCCCTAGTCGAGCAGCGCTTGGAAGCGTTTAAGCGGCAGTTGACCGAAGCGTGGGATGCGAAGAAAGACGGCTATGTGCTGGCCATTGAGCCTGAGGTCTTCTGGCGGCGTGGCGGCCCGCCTAAACGGCTCGACGGGCGTATGCCGGGGAGCAGGTGAACGGCATGAGCAAGCTACGCCATCTCCTGCTGATTGTCGGACTGCTGATCATGACCGCTCCCGCGGGCGTCAGTCAGGTTAACACGGCCAAGCCCGGCGAGCCGGTCGAGCGGCATCTGTCCAGCGATCAGACCTTCCGTGAATGGTCGCACGACTCGAATTCGACCGATAAAACGAAGCTCATCAAGGTCTGCCGGGCGGAGAACGTTTGCAAGATGCGATACCGGGAAGGCCAGACGCCGCGGACGCGCATCAGAAAGCTTGTCGCGCCACTGCCGTACGAGGACGAGAACACTCCCATTTCCGATGCCTTCACAAGACAGGTCCGGCAGGCGCTCGACAACCTGCGGGACAAGCGGGGCGTGACGGTCCGGTTCATCGGCTACACTGACGACGCGCCGCTGACTGGCCTGGACGAGAGCACTTACGGAAACCACTTGTCGTTGTCGAAGGCAAGGGCGCACCGCGTCGCATTGGAAATGCAGAAAATCCTGGGATTGCCCGCGTTGGCGATCGAAAGCGACGGTCGCGGGGCCTCCCACCCGCTTGCCTCAAACGAAACCGCACAGGGACGGACGCTGAATCGCCGCATCGAGGTGGAATTCTGGTACGACGATCCTCTCCAAGAGTTATCGGACGAGCCGCAACTGTGCCCGGACGATACTGAGGAAACGGTGACCAGGGTTTACGATCCCCCATGGGGCAGCATTCCATCCCTCGAGATCGAGAACGGTCAGCCGATCATTCCGCCGGGCTACGCGGCAAACCTGCATCGCGCGCTGACGGAAATTGCGGATCGGACCAACGCACGACTGCGGTTTATAGGGTACACAAAGAACGAGCGACTCGACCGCCGCACCGCGTCCGTGTATGGCGACGACATCGGGCTTTCCGCAGCGCGGGCTCGCCGCGCTATGGATGCGCTCATGCAGGACCCGGTGTTGTCGGGCGCGCGGTCCGAGCATGAGGGACGCGGCTACGTCCAGTCCGACGATGTCGTAAACGCCGGCTTCACCCAGGGTCAAGACTCGTTCGTGCGCGTGGCGGTCGTGTACGACGAACGGTTGCCGTTGGACAACTACGAGGGCGTGGATATTACGCGTTTGACCCAGGAGGTTCGTCCGAAGAGTCCTTACGAGCTGAATGTGATGCGCATTACCGTCGACGGCAAGCCAATCGATGACCCGGGCCGCAGCTCCTCCGATATCCAGCGCTGCACCGACGTCTCACTCGACAACGCCAAGATCCACTTCCGCTTCGACAATCTGGGGGGACGGCGGCGGCTCGGCGTCGCGGCGAATCCAGTCGCCGTGGCCGTGAGCGACTTAGGCGGCGGTCCTGCATCGTCGGTAGTGCATTTCCGGATGTATAGCAACTATGCAAGCTTTCTCAAGCGAGCTGAAATCCGAATATTCGAGCAGCAGCAGTCCTTGGAAGCCGCGCCGCTCAAGATCATCGCTGTCGACGACGCGGGCCTTGCGGAATGGCATCCGACAGCAGAAATTCTCGCGGGCCCGGCACGCGAACTCAAATACCTGCTGCGCGCCTATGACTCCAAGGGTAATTTCGACGAAACGGACGCGCGGCCGTTGCGGCTGTACCGCGAGCCCTCGCCTGGAAACGTCGCGGTTTCCGACAGGCCGTCAGCAAGCGAGCTGCTGGCCGCCTACGGCGAGAACGACCTGAAGCGCCAGCAGATTCCGCTCGGCAGCGGCACGGTGAAGGTGCAAGGCGGCGGCATACCTGCCGGACACACGGTTTGGGTAGCGGGCCGCCAAATTCCGGTCGACCCGCAGGGCAACTTCGCTGCGGAGGAGATCCTTCCGGCCGGAGCGCATAGCGTCGAAGTCGCGGTCCTCGATGATGCTGGCAACGGCTCGCTGTATCTTCGCGACCTCGAGTTCAAACGCACGGACCTGTTCTATGTCGGCGTTGCCGACTTGACGGTATCGAAGAATAGCGCGAGCGCCCCGGCAAAGCTGCAGGAAGGCGAAAATAATCCACAGCCCTACAATTCATCTCTGGATGGCCGGCTGGCGTTTTACTTGAACGGAAATATGCATGAGAACTGGCGGTTGACGGCGAGCGCGGACACCCGCGAAGGCCCGGTGAAGGACCTGTTCAGCAACTTCCTGGCCAAGTCGCCCGATTCGTTATTCCGGCGCATCGATCCCGACTATTATTACCCATCGTTCGGCGACGACGGTGTGGTGCAGGAAATGGCGCCAACCATGGGCAAGTTCTACGTCAAAGCGAGCAATGGCGAGAATTACGGGATGTGGGGCAATTTCAAGGTCGGGTATTTGGATAACGAGCTGGCCCACGTGGACCGAGGCTTGTACGGAGCTAACGCGCACTACGCGCCCGAACCCACCACCAGCTTCGGCGAGCGACGGTTCACGGTGGATGCATTCGCGGCCCAACCGGGAACGATGGCGAGCTATGAGGCATTCCGCGGGACGGGCGGATCGCTCTACTTCCTGCACCACCAGGACATCCTGACGGGCTCTGAGCGTGTGCGCATCGAAATTCACGACAAGGCCTCCGGCATCGTCACAGGGGTGGTCAACCTACAACCCAACGTGGACTACGACATCGACTACCTGCAGGGCCGGGTTCTGCTTTCGCAGCCGCTCTCGTCGACCGCTAACGACAACTTGCTAGTGCGCACGAGCGGCTTGAGCGGTGACGAGGCGTACCTGGTGGTGCGTTACGAATATACGCCAGGTTTCGAAAAGCTGGACCAAGTCGCCGTCGGCGGTCAAGCTCACTACTGGTTCAACGACTATGTGCGGCTCGGATTTACGGCCGATTCCAACAAAGGTGACTCCGCTAGCAACCTCGGCGCCGCAGACCTGACCCTGCGGAAGAGCGCCAATTCCTGGTTCAAGTTGCAGGCAGGCCGTAGCACGGGTCTCCTCTCTCCCTCACTGCAATCCAATGATGGCGGATTCGGGTTTCAGGGTCCTAACGACCAGTCGTTCACCGGCGCGAAGGCGGGCGCCTATCGCGCAGACCTGAGCGTTGGGCTGGGCGATTTCTTCGAAGGCCACGACGGTCGTTTCACGTTCTATACGCAGCACCTCGACGCCGGTTATTCGTCGCCAGGAGAGGCGACGATTAAGGACACCGAGCAATACGGCGGCACGTTCAGGATGCCCCTGACGAGCAGCTTGAGTCTCGCAGCCAAGGGCGATCAGAAAATCGAGAACCAGGGGCTCGAGACTCGGGCGGTCGAATTGGACGTGGCCTACAAGCTAGCCGAAAAATGGACCGTCAGCACCGGAGTGCGCAACGACCTGCGTAAGGACAATTCGCCGGTTGTTCCCCTAACGCAGATACAGGGCGAGCGCACGGACGCGGTCGCGCAGGTGAAGTTCGATTCCAGCGCCTCCTGGAGCGCCTATGGCTTCGGCCAGCACACGGTCGCGGCAAGCGGCGGCCGTGAAGGCAATGATCGCATCGGCGTGGGCGGCTCCTATCGCCTGACGAAACGCTTCCGGATCGACGGGGAGGCGTCCGACGGACACCTCGGACCCGGCGGCAAGGTCGGGACTAGCTTTCTCTATTCCGAGCGGACCAGTTATTACCTGAACTATTCGCTTGAAAACGAGCAGACAGACAACGGGCTGCTGCTTCACGGCAGCCAGGGCAACCTGGTCTCGGGCGTGAAGACGCGGCTCTCCGACACTTCCAGTGTCTACGTCGAGGAGCGTTACCAGAATGGCGGGTCCCTGAGCGGACTCACTCACACCACCGGAATCAACCTCACAACGAAAGAGCACTGGAATTTCGGCGGCAGCGGGGAGTTCGGCAGGCTACGCGACTCGCAAACCGGCGCCGAGACCGATCGCAAGGCGGCCGGTATCCGCATGGGCTACGGCGTGAGTAAGATGCAGTTCTCGAGCGCGATCGAGTATCGCCGGGATAACGCGGAACAACTCGACCTGGCGTATACCGAAACGACTACATGGCTGTTTCGTAACAATTTCAAGTTGCAACTGACGCCCGACTGGCGCCTTATCGGCAAGCTGGACCACTCGGTCAGTGATAGCTCGCTCGGCGAGTTCTATGCCGGCGGCTACACCGAGGCAGTGGTCGGCTACGCGTACCGTCCGGTAAGGAACGACCGGCTAAACGCGCTGGTCAAGTACACGTACTTTTATAACGTGCCGACCACGGGTCAGGTGGGATTGCAGAACACCGCGGCCGAGTTCCTTCAGAAGAGCCACATCGCGGCGCTGGATGTGAACTACGACCTCACGGCGAATTGGTCCCTTGGAAGCAAGTACTCGTATCGCATGGGACAGGAAAGTCTGGATCGCGTGAACCCGAGTTTCTTCGACAACCCCGCGCAGCTCGCGGTGTTGCGCGTGGACTGGCGGTTCCTCAAGGAATGGGATGGCCTGGCGGAGGTACGAACGCTTAAGCTGCCGGATATAAATCAATGGCGCCGCGGCGCACTGGCCGCGATCTATCGTCATATTAGCAAGAACCTGAAGGCCGGCGTCGGCTACAACTTCACCGACTTCTCCGACGACCTGACCGATCTGAAGTACAACCACAAAGGCGTATTCGTCAATCTCATCGGGACTATGTGATGGTCGCTTGGCTTCGCTGGGCAGCGGGCATGCTGGACTCCAGCTTCCGAAGAGCAAACGTTGCGTGAAAGGCGAAAAGGTCGGGATGCGAACCACCTTCGTGAAAGCAGCGATCCAGCTAAACTGGAAAATGTGCGTTCTGGACAAGGCGACCCCTTGCTCCAATTGTGTTGAAAAGCTTTCAGCTCCGCATTTGTGAGATCTACCCCAGTTGGATCCTTGTCCCGATGTGCTTACTTCTATGAAAGTATGGAGCCGAGGGCGAGAGTTGAACTCGCGACCTGCCGATTACGAAAAGACCCAACCTTGCGTATGTTGTTGTGAAGTATAGGTGTGATGCATCCGTTTTGGTGCATTTCAGGGGGTTCAGGGAAGCGTCTGTGCAGCAGTTTGTGCAGCAACCCAGAGGTGACGTCTCACGTGATTACCTAGCATCGCTACGCAGGAGTAGGACGGCCTCTACGAGAATAAAAATGAGACGAGTACCTCGCTCTGCGTGTTCCGCGCTCCGAACTAGAACCTGCGAGTATCAATCCACCTCTGAACCTCGTCCGCAACGGAAAAAGCCTTCGTCGTTGCCGCCGCGCACCGGTCGTCCAGTTCATGGGCATTCATTTCCAGCGGAATCGCTTCGTAGGAGCCGCCGCTCAAGAAACCTGTAACGTACTTGGCGGCGAATTCTTTCAATCCCAGCTTTTCGTACTGGACGACGCGGACGAGTTCACGGAGCAGGAGCCTGTCCGTGAATGCCTCGTGGGAAACCACTGTGTCCACGAACGTGAGTATTGTGCTGTTGCCGCGCCGAAACCCTTCCCCTCGGACTTTGGCATTGATGATGCTGAAGAACGGTCCCACGTCCCCGGTGATTGGCTCGATACCCGGGCAGCCTGTTGGGAGCTCATCTATGCTGGGTAGGTCATGGGACGTGATGGGCGGCTAAGTCAGCTATGTCGTTTGTCCAAATGGCGCTGCCGCAGTTTAAGAATCGCTTTTAATCCAAACGAACCTAAGCCACCAACCCTAAGCCCAAGCAAGATCAAGGACTTAACTGTTGGTGGCTTTGGTGTGTTTAGGCTCATTTTTGGCGGTTTGATGGAACTTTGATGGAACCTTGTCGAGTTAGGGCATTGATTGCATCCCTGTAATTCGTACCGTATCTATCGAATCTGAAGCAATTCTGTTTGCGGCGCGACGGTCGTCCTTGTCTCCACCGTAATCCGGCTGAGTCCAATTGGGCTGCGAGCCTGAGAACCGCTGTCTCGTAATTTCCTGGCACACTTTCTGAAACCTCAGAAGCATGTACAATCTGGGTTCGACGATCAGGTTTAGGGAGCTCTGGAATGAGTAAGGGATTTGCGTGCTCGCTGCAAGAGCAATCGGAGCACGCGCAATTGACGTTTACGAGCGCGAGAAAAGAATAGCTGGGAGACCTGGACTCGAACAGACCATCTCAGACACTCGAAGTTCGTAGGTCTGCGCGAGGACAAGAACCCACGCTCGGTGACCAAAGAACATGCAGGTGAGGGTTGAGGGCTATGACCGATGTCTCTGGAAGACGCCCTTCTGAATGTCTGGCGCCAGTCCTTGGTCGAAAACAAGAAGACAGTCACGCTCGAAGAAGAGAGCTTCCCCGTTCGCTCAACCGCTAAGCGAAAGCTAAAGCAAATCGATTTTCAATTCGATGGAAAAGATTTGCGAGGACCAGAGCAGAACCCTGATACGAAATCTCGGTGGGCAGCAATGGCGAGGGACGGCAAAGGGACGGCAAGAAAGTGATGCAGTTCTTGGAAGGTGGAAGGTATATTGCAGTCGTAGCCGATGGGAAAGTGCATCTCTACGCACCCAAGAACTAATCCGGCCTGCTTAGGGAAGCTAGGACGATCAACCTAGATAGAATTAATCATGGATTTACAGGGCGCAGCACACAGCTTTCCCAAGCCCGGTGGGGTCTTGGGCGACGCCAACAACTTAACCACGCAAGAAAAGGGATTAAACGGGAAGTACGAATCAAGGAGAAAGTTAGGCGACGGAGGAGGGGTTTAAGCCAGGCGGTGGGCGATAAGGAACCAGCCGCGCGGGTCTTCGCCGGAGAAGGCTCCCTGTCTATAGTCAGGGCGGATTTCGAGGCGCACGGGCTCGAGGGATTCGATTTCCCAACCATCGGCAAAGGCATGGCGCAACTCGGACTGCGAGACGCGTCGCGGTCCTTCCGTCCCCGGGGTGGCGTCGCTGAAACAAAGCAGGAACAGACGCCCCCCGGGATTGAGGACGGTATTGAGCCCGCGCACGTAGCGAATGCGGTCCGCGTCGGAAAAAACGTGAAACAGGCCGGAGTCGAGTACGTTATCGAAGCGTTCGGTCCACTCATGGAGTTTTAGGGCATCTTTGACCAGGAACTTGACGATGAGGCTGCGCTCGGCGGCCTTGCGCGGCGCCGCAGCGATGGGTTCCTCCAGGAAGTCGAAGCCGGTGACAGCATGGCCCCGTGCGGCGAAGAACAGGGCGTTTTCGCCGGTGCCGCAACCCGCATCGAGAACCGAACCGACGATCTTATCGGCGGCGGCCTGGAACGTAGGCTGGGGCTTGCCGATGTCCCAGGGCGGGCTGCCGGCGTAGGAGCTGCGAAAGGATTCGCGGTCGTGGCTCAAGACGTTGTTCGAGAAAAGATTTCTCTTAGTTCATTCCTGAAACGTCACGCACACACCATTGGGGTCAATCGCGCCGAACTCTTTCGTGCCCCAGGGCTTGGTTTGCAGTGGACCATTCGGGTGCACTTTTCCCCCGCGTTTCTGGTATTCGGCATACAGGGACTCAATGCCTTGGACGGCGATTCGCACCATCGTCTGGTCTCCGACCTTGCGCGCCAGTTCTTTGTCGCTCATACCCGCTATGTGCAGGTAGGCCTCGCCGCGGTTGATTCCTGCGTAGTTCGGTGGCGTGGCGTCACGAAAGGTTTCCTTGAAGCCACAGATCTTCGTCCACCAATTCAGGGATTCCGTGGTGTCGGCAGCAGGAACAACCGGTATTGCGCCTTTGATGATCGGGTCCATGACAGAAGGATAACCGAATTCCACCCGGGTCGCCTACATCCGTGCCGGTCCCGACTTTTCGAAATAGCGGCTTGATTCACAGTATTCTGACAGTATAATCTGCCGCCGTGATAAAGAAATCCGAACCTGAGCACAAGAAGTTCCCGATCCGGCGCGAGGATGGGATACACAAGATACCGCCAGCGAGCGTGTAAGCCGGATGTCGAATTATTCAGAAAAAGAGCTGACGCTTCTGGTGTCACTTCTGGGATCACTTGGATTGTCGAATGTGAAATAGCGTGTCTTGACGGGATGAGGCAGTTGCAGGCGTGTCTGCCGGCTGACTTAAAAGGCCGAGCCATAGGTGCCACGGAAGAGGCTCATTCCACTTCTTCTTAAATGCCGCCTTTTGCCGCCTCGCGAAATCGCTAAATGACTCGAAGCAAAATGGGATGGTTGGTAGGGGCGGTGGGGATCGAACTGCTTGAGGCATTGAGGACGCGCAAGTTATTGATTATTGATTCTCCGAAAAGGCAAAGAGGAGAAAAACCGGAGAAACGCCGAACCGAGGTACATGTGGGGTACACGCCCCCGCTAGCAAAGGTGGTAGCTTTCAGTCTCGCGTAAAGAAACCGTTCATTGTAGGCCGACGATCCAGCAGTTGCGTGACTAAATGTACCCTACGCCGCGCTCTCAGGAGAATGCATTTTCTCAAACAGGTCGGGAAAACGTCCAAGCCGAAATCTCCTCGAAAAAGACGGAACTCGAAGCAATGGCGGTTGAAGAGCAACAAAGGGAAGCCGCGAATTGGAAGCTGAGGAACAACTGGATACGGAGCAGGCAAAGCTCGGCAGGCTTGAGGATCGCGTGGATCGACTAGGATCGACTGGAAGAAGAGTTGGACAACAATCCGCATTAAGCCCAAGTGCTCCGTTATTGCGTCACGCGCTTCGTCTTGAAGGTTACGGTATAAGTTTCGAGCGGGTAGCCATCAGGCGACGCAAATGCTAGGGGCGTAAGCACGAAGCTGTACTCACAATCCGGCTTCAGGGAGACCTGCAGCTTAATCGAGAGGTTGCCAGGTAGAAATTCCGGCGTGCCGCTAATTGGACAATGTTCCTTAGCGTCCGAGTCGCAACTAATGGAATAACCGTGATGCCTCGGACCTGCTTCCGGGTCAAGCGGCTTGTCAAACGTGATTATGAGTTCCTTTGTCTCCGGGTCAGCGCTTGTTGACTGATTCGGGAAAGGTTGCAAGCTGGCGACGTGGACGCAATGCCGATTGAAGCTGGCAATCGATTCTGCGATACGTGGCGCAAGTGAACGGTAGAACTCAGCCACGACAGGCATCCAGCTCTCAAACGTTGTGTAACGGCTGCGCTGGGAGTCGTATTGATGCAGCAGATCAACAAGTTCGTCCATCCAAACAAAACCGACCCTCTGCTCTCCGCGTATCTCGTTCCGAACTTCACGGCTTTCATGGCCTCTTGATTCGAGGTACTGAATTACGGCTGCCCTGACGAGCGATTCAATAACCATCGTGTCTGAGTTCCCATAGGCTTGTGCTCGCATCTTGTCAGCAACACGCTCATAGATCTGTTTGGCAGAAGCAAACTCACTCTTGTGTTCGGCAAAAGCCGGATTCACGAAGGAATGGTTGAACTCGTGAATGATCGTCGGCAGGTAATCCGCATTATAGGTGGGATTTCGCGAATCATCTTGAGTCCAGCATCCGATAATGGAAAACAAATCCTCGTGTCCGTCAGGCCAAACGACTCTAGGGCCGTAGTTCCCGCCGCCGTTATTCATCCCTAGAATCAGATGGTACTGTCCTGTGCGCATATCTCCATAAAAGGTCTTGTACCAATTCAGATCGAGGTCGGTTAGCACTACTCGAAAGCGTTTCTCCGCAAGATCATAGAAAGACTGGTGCGCCGCCAGGAATTTCTCAAAATGAGTGACGCGATAAAAATCAGCCAATCGCTGGGATAGGAGGACCGCGTTGTCCTTGCCGAAGCGGGGGTCTGGAACATTGTCCGTGAAGGTAACAAGTGGATTCAGCGCGGGCGCGGGCGACAAATGAACTGCGAGGTTCATCACGGTGTCAAACCCTACGTCCCTCTCACTCGCCAGCTTCCGCGCAAGAACTACAGCCGGGTGTTCTTTATAGGGTGAAAAATACGAGTCGATATCCGCGGTGTACGTCTTGAGCGGACTCATGTTGTACTCGGAGTTCCCGGCTAAGCGAAAAACAATGCTAAGCAATTCAACACGCGGATCAACTTTCGGCGAAACCCCCGCTTCGCTCCCGCGCGAAGTTCGAGCGCAAGCGAAAATCAGAACAATGACAAAGGACAACCGCAAGTGTCGCATTGTACTCACGGCCATCATACTCCAGCGGGGCCGCGCCTCGCGATCTGGCTCCCCGCTGCGGGTGTCGAAACTAACGGCGGCTTGGTATTGTGATTACCGAGAATTCCGTCCGCATCTCAACCAGCATCCTCGTGGCACCCTGATCGCAGATCTCGTCGATGAACTGGCGACCGTGCCGACAATTGCACCGGACCTGGAGGATTCCGGGCGTCTGCGGCGCACAGTCGACGAGTACATCCAAGTGCAGGGAGTCCGTGTAGCGAAAGGTTCCAGTGTTGGATTAGCAAGAGTTTGGTCGGCCAGATCAACGGATCAACGTCAATGCAACTGGCTTGCTCCGGCTAAACGGCGCGTCGCTGGTATCGGTGGTGTAATCCCCCGACCTGAGGAATCGCTACCACGCGCCCCTGTCCTGGCTGTTCCACTGCCCTGGGCTCCGGGGCGTTTTTGCCCAAGGCTAAATGCGTACGTGACTGCTGATAGTAAGCAAAATAGTTGTGCAGGGTTCGACGCAACGACCTCTCATTCCACAGGATAATGTGGTCCAGGCACTCGCGTCGGATGGAGCCCACTGGCCGTTCCGCAAAGGGGTTTTGCCAGGGGGGATTGCGGTGCAGTAAGTACTTCCTCCCTTCCCATATGTCGGGTCATGGCGGCGAAGTCTCTTCCGTAGATGGCATCTCGATCGCGCAACACAAATCGTGGGGCCTGGTCCCAGGGAAACGCTTCCCGCATCTGCTGCATGGTCCACTCCTGCGTGGGATGTTCTGTCACCGCAAAGTGCACCACCCGGCGTCGATCATGCGCTAGCACAACAAAGACGAACAGGATCCGGAAAGTCGCCGTCGGCGCGGTGAAAAAATCGATGGCCGCGGTCTGCGCCAGATGATTTGTCAGGAACGTTCGCCAAGTCTGGGAAGGCGGTTTGCGTGGCCGAGGCAAATATCTGGCCACTGTGGATTGCGCCACCGCAATCCTCAATTTGAGCAGTTCTCCGTGAATGCGCGGTGCACCCCACAAGGAGTTGGCTTGGCGAATGCACCGAATTAGATCACGAATGTTGGCCGCAACTTCTGGCCTTCCAAGAAGGCGGCGCGATTTCCTGGTCCAATGCCGGGCGAAGGCTCGGCGGCGCCAACGGAGGACTGTGTCGGGCGGAACCATCTGCAGACATCGCCGCCAACCGGACCAGAATCGGTACAACACAACCCAAGTGAGCCGATCGCAGTGGTGGAGGCGCAAGCGACGCGGCGCGTTCTTTTGGAAAACCGCGAGTTGGTGACGAAGCGCGAGGATCTCCGCCTGCAGGGCAGCGCGGGTTCGAAAACTGGAGGCTAGCAAAGTGAAAAGGGCGACGAAGAGAGAGCTCATCGTAGTAGCCACCATGATCTCACGAATGATCGGAACCCCTGTGTTTTCAGACCGGACGGACCTAATCACAGGTCCACGTTTGTCCCTCTAAGCGGAAGAGCAACTTCGCTGGAGATGAACCCCAAAACTGAGACAAGTTATGGTACTCCCACACATCGGATAAGTTTCGTGTACCCGACCTGCCGGGCACTGAACAAGCAGTTGAGAGTATTCTCTCATTTCGGGCATGATCTACGCGGCGGTGCGTATACTGGCACGGCGCCCTGGCCGCTTGCGGGAAAGAAATGGGGACAACGTATATGGTCACAGGAACGATTTCTACATCCGCGCTTGTCGTTGTCATGTTTGCTTTCGCCGATGGCCAGTCTCCTCCAAAGACCACGACTCCGTCGGATGCTGATATTCGACAAATACTCGTCGATCGAATCGACCTCCAGCACCAGAGCGTCGGCATTGTGGTGGGCGTCATCGGGCCCGCGGGACGGCGCGTGATGCCTATGGGCATCTGGAGAAGGACGATCCACGTCCGCTCAACGGCGACACGATATTCGAAATTGGCTCGGCAACGAAGGTGTTCACGGCACTGCTGCTGGCCAACATGGCGGAGCGCGGCGAAGTCGCGTTGCGCGATCCTGTAGTTAAGTATTTGCCGCCCGGCACAAAAATGCCTGAGCGGAACGGGCGTTCGATTACGCCCGTCGATCTCGCCACGCACACGTCCGGCTTGCCGCGATTGCCCACAAATATGTCTCCCAAGGATCCGAACAATCCCTATGCGGATTATTCGGTTAAGCAACTCTATGAATTTCTCTCCACGTACCAACTTTCCCGGGACATCGGTTCGCAATATGAGTATTCCAACCTTGGAGGCGGACTTCTGGGGCATGCTCTCGCCCTGCGCGCTGGAATGAGTTACGAGGATCTCGTCGAGTCTCGAATCTGCGCTCCGCTGGGTATGAACAGCACGCGTATCACGCTCACGCCCGAAATGAAAGGGCGGCTCGCAGGAGGACACAACGCCGCGCTCGAAACCGTTGAGAATTGGGACTTGCCGACGCTTGCGGGAGCAGGCGCGTTGCGATCCACTGCCAACGACCTGCTGACTTTCGTCGCGGCAAATCTGGGTTACACGAAATCGCCCCTTGCATCGGCAATGGCGGCCATGCTGAAAGAGCGGCGGCCCACCGGCCAGCCGGGCCTTGAAGTCGCTCTTGGGTGGCACATATTCACGACCGGTGGCAAAGAAATCATCTGGCATAACGGTGGTACCGGCGGGTACCGGTCATTCATGGGCTTGGACCCGAAGGCCCGAGTGGGCGTGGTTGTGCTCTCAAATGCTGAAACGGCGGCGGGCGTTGATGACATTGGCCGGCACCTACTTGACCCGAGTGTGCCGTTATTGACGCCGCCGAAGGAGCATAAGCAGGTTGCCGTGGATTCGAAGCTGTTTGACGGCTACATCGGAAGGTACCAACTCGCACCGGATTTCATTATCACTATTACGAGAGATGGCGAGCGTCTCTTCGAGCAGGCCAGCGACCAGCCGAAATTTGAGATCTTTCCGGAAGGCGAGCGCGATTATTTCCTGAAAGTCGTCGACGCGCAGATCACTTTTGTCACCGACAGCAAGGGGCGAGCGACAGAGTTGATCCTGCACCAAGGAGGTGTGGCTGGCGAATTGTTGTTTTGCCCATATTTCCTTGGGATTTCCCTTCCTGCTACGATTCTGCGATGAGCAATCTGGTCATTCTGTTTATCCATTTCATTGCTACCCTGGCCCGCTTGCTCGGTCCTGGCGGTGTCCGTTCCATAGTTGCCGAGTCCCTTATCCTCAAGCACCAACTCTTGATCGTGAATCGATCCCGGCAACGATCGCCGAATTTGTGCACCTCGGACCGCATCCTCGCCGGCTTGATGGCGCTCTTGGTGCGTCCCACTCGCCTGCTCCGTGCCGCAATCGTTCTGAAGCCTTCGACACTGCTAGCCCTTCATAAAGCCTTGAGCAAAGGAAAGTACCGAATG
>QHYH01000109.1 GCA_003223215.1 Acidobacteriota bacterium | reverse complement strand
CGCTGCGGACCAATCCATTCCCAAAGAAAAGATCACGGCTCTCGATCGTCGATATACTGCCGTGATTGAGGCGCTCGACGACCTCGTCGAGGCTGTCGGTTTGAAAGCAGCCTAAGAAGGCAAGCATTACGAGAACGAAATTCTCGTTTGGGACCCTATAATGGGACTTGGGACTAACAACAGAGCGACCATTGCTTTAATTAAGGGCAACGCAGATGTCCAAGTGGGTGGATGCCGTTCTCCGCGGAGATCACTCGGCAGCAAAGGACATTGCTAATCAAATGTCCAGCCCTCCCGTACTGTCGGGAGACATCTCCACTGTCAGCCGGTGGCTACGAGAGAAGCGTCGAGGTCTGACTAGGGCTGGCTTGGTCGCGAGTTCTGGAGCAGCTATGTTACGGCCAGACGGACTCGAGACCTCATTTGATTTTCACCAGCGCTTCGAGTGGGAGAGATGGTTTCTCGATCGTGACTCGTGCGAAGAGGCAGACTGCGAGCATAAATATTGTAACGATGTGCGAGCCTCTTCCAAACTTGAGGTGGCGGCCACTCAGTTCGAGATTCAAGGATTGGAACTCGACTGGATAGGCATCTGCTGAGGCGAGGATCTCCTGTGGAGCGGAACGGAGTGGCGCAGTCGTAGTTTCAACGGAAAGATGTGGAAGGCAAACAAAGACCCGCAGAAACACAAGTATCGGGTAAACGGCTACCGAGTTTTGCTTACACGCGCACGACAGGGAATAGTCGTTTACGTTCCCAGGCCAGACCGCTCGCACTCGTCGCGACTCCACGATCAACTCGATGCAACCGCACAGTTTCTTATCCTGTGCGGTATGGAAGAACTGACCAGCCCATCGGTGCATATAGACCACGGTGATTCCGACCAGCTGTTGCAGTCAGGCCATTTCGTTCTTTGACCAGTCGACAGTTGCGCTGAAAATTCTCAACGACAGAGGAATGGACGAGCGCCAGATTGTGGATGTCCTGGGGATTACTCAGCGGGACGTGTCGCAATTGATGAGGGGGGCATTTCAGCCGGCTCACCACGGACAAGCCACGGGAAGTCCTGAAGCGACTCGGTTGTTGGGTCAAGCGTGAACAAGCTGGCTGACGCGTTTGATGTGAATCTGCTTCTCGCGCTTCCGGGTTTGGGCGATGTCGTAAGAAGCCTGCATGCGCATGAGCGTGTCCATCTTCACGCCAAACGCCTTTTCGATGCGGAGGGCCATATCTCCCGAGAGATCGGCCTTCGAATTCACCAAGCTGGATAGGGCAGGCCGGGAAACGTTAAGCGCGGCCGCAGCCGCGGTCACCGAAAGGCCGGCGGGCTCGATGATCTCCGTGCGGATAAAATCGCCAGGATGCGGTGGGTTCTTCATCGGCATGTTCTACTCCTTTCGTTTTAGTGATAGTCTTCCAAATTCAAATCGCAGATTTCCTGCTCTGTCGCGTCGATACGAAATGTTAAGCGCCTGTTGCGCGTAACGCTGAGGCTCCAAGTCCCTTTGCGGTCGCCCGTCAGCGTGTGTACTTTCCAAGAGGGGAGGGCGCGCAGCTCTTCCGGCTCTTGCATGTCATCGAGAAACGCCAACATCTTGCGGAGCTTGTCCACAGTGTCGGGCGGCACGCCTTTAGGGTTGCCCTCCGCGTAGAGCCGTGTCAGGCCCTTATGGACGATGTTCCGTATTTTCACGCAAAGCCGAGTGTAGCCTGTAACTTAACACTTGTCAAGACGGGGCGCCGTCGATCAGATATCATATCAAGCCATTGAATTTATCGTAGACCAGAGTGAGGAAGCCGAATAGATGACGACAAGCCCGTTACTGACCGGCGGCGCTGGGTTCGATTTTGAGGACAGCGCGGGGGGCCGTTTATTTCACGGCACGGCACTGCATGTGTCATAGCCTGCGCAACCAGCGATGATCGACAAGCATGAGATCGATGCAAAAGCCGAAGAACTTGGCGTCCATGCTGCCAACGTTCAGCGGGATTACGTATTCGGATGGCTGCTGTCCAGCATTTTCAGGGCGGACAATCCGCTGCAGCCGCTTCTGGTCCTCAAGGGCGGCAACTCATTCCGCAAGGCCTACTTCGAACATGGCCGATTTTCAAACGATCTCGATTTTTCAACGCAAACGGAACTCGATGTCGACCTGCTATTGCAAGGACTAAAACAGGCATGCGCTGCGGCGGGCGAGCGCAGTGGCGTCGAATTTCTGATCGACGACAGCCGAGTGTCGGAGAAGCGATTGGCCGACGCCGAAGCCCGCATTTATGAGGCGCGTGTATATTTCAAGAGCTTCTATGGCGAGGAAGATGCAAGGATCCGGGTAGATGTCGATGTAAAAGAGTACGACCGGATATTGCTGCCGATCCAAATGCGGCACTTGATCCATTCGTATTCGGACGCGGCAGTTTGTCGGGGCGACATTCGATGTCTAAAGCTAGCAGCTAGAAGAGCTGCTTGCATCGAAGTTGAAAGCTCTACTGCAACGCCGCCACTCGCCGGACCTATATGACTTCGTCCATGCGGTCTTTTTTCAAAAGACCCTGAATGTTTCGCGACGCGAAGTCCTGTCGACTTTTCTCAAGCAAACCATCTACGAGCCGGAGCCCATGATCGCAAGGAACCTCCTGCTCGAACTGCCGTTCCAGGCGATCAAGGAATTGTGGAACGAATATCTTGTTTGCCCGAAATCGTCTTTGTTCAATTTCGACGATGCCGAGGGTTGGTTCAAGACCGTCGTCGGCGAGATATTCTCCCTTGTCGAGCCCAGGTTTGCCTACGCTGGGATTGCCGGGAGATCGGCCCTGAGTTATTTTCCCTCGACGGCTAGAGCGGAAATCATGGCAGAATCGCCACGCGTGAAGAAGTTAACATTGATTCCCTCGCGGACCGGCTAGAAGCTCATGCTCGCGAGGCCGATCCCCAATGGGTCAGCATTCGGTACATCTCAGCCTGGGCCCGGAAACCGTAGGCGTCCCTTAAGATCCGTTGCAGGGGTTGCCCTGCGCCTGCAGAGATTCTGACGTGAGGGAGTTCATGTTCACTGACCATATACGCAAAGGAGAATTGCGCAGCTCTATTGCTCCCGCAGCGCTTCCGTCGGCTCCAACCGCACAGCGCGCCAAGCGGGCGCCGCACTCGCCAGCAGCGACACCAGAAGAAGCACCACACTGGCTGCCGCAACCGTAAATGGATCAAGCGCTCGAACGCCATAGAGCATGTCCGCAACGACTCGCCCGAAAATCACAAATCCAATCAATCCCACTGTCAAACCAATTGCGGCCAAGACTAGCCCTCGCCGCACCACAAATCCGAAAACATCCGCCCGCTGCGCGCCCAACGCCACTCGCAACCCGATTTCAAACGTACGACGCGCCACCATTTCCGAAAGTGCTGCGTACAAACCCACCGCTGCAAGAAGCAGCGCGGAAACCGCGAAGCACGTCAGCAGCCCGGCTTCAAAGCGGGCGAAGACCGTCGATCGCACGATAAGTTCGTCGAACGTGGTGACCGCAAAAAGGGGCAGATCTCGATTGAGTCCCGCAACCGCAGCGCGCACAGAGTTCACGTACGCCCGTGGCTCACGGGAAACCCGCAAGAGTACCCATTGAGGCCAATGGGATGCCTGCTCGTACGGTAAGAAGAATTGGGGCTTAGGACCCTCTGTGAGATCTGTAGTTCGGATGCCTCCAACGACTCCTACGATTTCGTACCACGTTGGTTTGTAGCCGTACTCCAGGAAATCGGGTTGAATCAATTTGCCAATCGCATCTTCGCCCGGAAAAAACTCACGGGCAAACTCCTGATTTACGACAGCGACTCGCTTCGCGCTCTGGTTGTCGCGTCGGTCAAAGGTGCGCCCTTTCAATAAAGGGATTCGTAACGTCTCAAAATAGCGCGGTCCGACAGTAGCTCGGTTGGCGACGGGCAGGTCACTCGGATCGGCCGGCCTGCCCGCTATGCTGAAACGGCTTGCGTTGTCGTATGGAAAGGGGATGGGATAAGCGCTGCTTACCGATTCGACGCCGGGAATTGCGGAAAGCAGCGGCAACAACTGCCGAAAGAAAAGCGGCGCTTTTTCCTCGGGGTACTCGACGGTAGACATTCCCAGCCGTAGGGCCAAGATGTGGTGCGGGTCGAACCCCGGAGGAACTCGCATCGTTTGCAAGAAGCTGCGGATGAGCAGCCCTGAGCCAGCCAGAAGGATTAGGCTAACCGCCGTCTCCGCAATCACCAACATTCCGCGCAATCGATGCTCGTTGCGACCGCCGCTGATCCCGCGACCCGCGCGCCACAGTCCGGATGAGTCCGAACGCGACGCACTCCATGCCGGGACCACTCCGAAACCTATTCCCGTCAATAGCGACACGAGAAACGCAAACCCCAATACGATTCCGTCGATTCGCACCTGGGTGAGTCTAGGGAGATCAACCGGAGTAAGTCCCAGAAATGTTTTCAGCAGTACAAAAGCAAGGCCGACGCCGAGCACTCCGGCGCAACAAGCCAACACTGTAGACTCGATCAAAACTTGTCGCATAATGTGCGAAGGCCTGGCGCCCAGAGCGACGCGTACGCCAAACTCAGGGCGCCGCGCGAATCCGCGCGCAAGCAAAAGACCCGCGACATTCGCGCATGCGATCAGGAGCACCGCCGTGACCGCGCCGAAGAGTATGTACAAGGGCTGTCGAAAATCGCCGCTAACGTGATCGAGCAACAGTCGAACCTCAACGCCGAACGCATTGCGATCCTCCGGGTACTGCTCTGCGAGACTTCGTTGTATCGCATTCATTTCCGCTCGCGCCTGCGCCACACTGACATCAGGCTTGAGCCGCCCAACCACCTGGACAGCTCTGTTGGTACGCTCGGCCGCCAGACTAACGGATTCCTTTTGCGGGCTACCGATGGCGTTGACCGCAGAGGCGCTCGCCAGCCAGAACGTTCCCCAGAAGCTCGGCGGGTGGCTCAGGTCGGGAAAGCTGAATCCTGCTGGCATCACACCGACGACGGTCGCGAGCCTGTCACTCACCGTGATGTGCTTGCCGACGATGTCGGGTGAAGAATGGAACTCGGACTCCCAGAACTGATGACTCAGAATGATCGGACGGCTATCGTCTCTTTCGTCGTCCAAAACAAAGGATCGGCCGAGCATCGGAGTCACGCCCAGCACACGAAAGAAATCTGCGGACACATACTCCACTTCGACCATCGTCGGCGGTTCGTTTCCAGCCGGAGTGAATTTCCTCGATGTTCCGTAGGCGTAGGACGCAATCGCCTCCAGCGTGTGGCTCTGGCCGCGCCAATCAAAAAAGTCGGGGAAGGAGACATCCTCGATCGTTCCGGCGCCCGCCTCCTTCGTTGCCGCTTCCCCGTGCGGAAACACCACAGTCTGCAGCGAAATCAATCGTTCTGATTCCGGAAATGGCAAGGCTCGCAGCAATACTCCGCTCACCACGCTGAATATCGCAGTTGTAGCTCCGATACCCAATGCCAGTGTGAGCACAATGATCAGGCTGAACCTGAGATTCGTTCTCAATTGCCGGAGTGCGAAGACAAAATCTCGATGCATCCAAAAAACTCCTGGAATATACCTTCTTTCACTACTGTCCGGTTATAAACCGAACAGAATTAGCTGGTTAGAGTTATCGAGTAACTCCGATTGGGAGTCGAATGCTTCGAACACTTGTAAAATGGGCACTTTTTCAAGGCTCGTGATGCTGAAAATCTGTAGAATTTGGTAAAGACTCTTCTCCAGCCCAAGGCGCTTGCGAGCGATGGCTACCAGCACATGAATCGAGACGGCGATCCAGATTTGAGTCTTCATAGCGTTCTCGCTGGTGCCGTAGAACGCTTTGATGCGAAGGTGCTGTTTGATCCATTTGAAAAATTAGTTTCGCAGAATCAGACCAAGCCGGGAGGAGCCAAAAAACGCCGTTTGCATTTCAAATCGAAAAAAGTCGAAATGTCACTTAAGCCGCTGGGTTACAGACAGTTACGTCGATATGAGAATTCGACAACCGGACAGTAGTGACCTTCTTTACTCACCACGCCTGCTAGTACGGATAGAATCGGCCAATCTCTGCACAATATAAATGGCGCTGAAGTCGCGGTTTGTCGAGCGAATTCACAGCTCGCAGTGCAAGGATGGCTAATGCGCCTGGGTAGAGGATCATCAAAGGCTGTGTGACTTCCACTGGCCGTCCCGGTTTCCGGCGAATCGCAATCTAGGTCTGTAATGTGAAACCCTCCATGCCAACATCGGTGAGAAGCAGCAAGGTCGGCCCAAACACGGATAGTCCTCAGCTATTCATCATGCCTTGGCGCAGTGACGAGCATCTTGAAAGAGTTCCTCGGTTAGCGTAAACGTTGAGAGCACATCCCAACTTTGAATCTTGAGGGGAGGTGTTCGTGGCGAACCTTTGGCAGAATCTGCGCTATACCATTCGTGTCCTGGGCAAGAATCCCGGGTTCACGGTCGTCGCGGTGCTCTCTCTCGCCCTGGGAATCGGCGCGAATACCGCCATCTTCACGCTGATCAACGCATTGCTTCTTCGCGACGTTCCCGTTCGCCACCCGGAGCGCCTCGTCCATCTTTCCGCAATCCGCCAGGGGAACAAGATTCCTTTTTCCTATCCCATGTTCCTCGAAGTCGAACGTGGCCAACGCGTTTTCTCCGGCATGATCGGATGGGGCGGCGAATGGACGCCCAATGTGGAAGTGAGCGGTGTCCTCTCACAGGATCGCGTCCTCGCCGTTACTGGCAATTGCTATTCCGAACTCGGCACCTCTCCTTTTCTCGGCCGATTGCTCACTCCGGAAGATTCAAATCCCAGTAGCCGGGTAACCTCGCAAGTCGCCGTTATCGGCTATGAATTCTGGAGGCGCCGTTTCGGCGGCACGCTCGATGTTGTCGGCAAGCAGATTCGCATCGAGGGCCATCCTTTCACGATTATCGGCGTCACTCGCAAGTGGTTCACGGGCCTGACGACGGGCGAGCCGCCGGATATTACTGTTCCTCTCACGGCCATGCCCCTCATTCAGAGCGGAGAATTCGATATCGGCAGCCGCTCCATTCTCTGGCTTAACCCCATTGGCCGCCTGAATGACGGCGTTACCATCCAGCAGGCTCGCACTCAGCTCCAATCCTTCTGGCCGGACGTTCTTCTTGCGACCGCTTCCACGCAAACTCCTGGGCTTCGCCGGCAGACGTTTCTCTCTATGGGCTTGGACGTCTCATCGGCAGCAAAAGGCGTCGGCGGCAACTTGCGCTCCCAATTCGAACGGCCCCTTTACGTCCTTGCCGGCATCGTCGGATTGATCTTGCTCGTTGCCTGCGTCAACCTCGCGAACCTCATGCTCGCCCGCGCTGCCGCTCGCAGTCACGAAATGAGTGTGCGCGTCGCCATCGGCGCTAGCCGCGGGACTCTCGTCGGCCAAGTTCTTGCCGAGAGCCTGTCGCTCGCTTTCGCCGGCGCTTTGCTCGGCCTCGCCTTCGCCTACTGGGGAAGCCGCTTGCTCGTGCTCCTCATGACGGAGGGAACGGTCTCGCTTGACTTGCGTCCCGATCTCACCGTGCTCTCGCTTGCCGTGCTCGCAGGGCTCTTCACCGGAATTCTTTTTGGCCTGGCGCCCGCCTGGCGCTGCTCACGCGAAGATCCAGCCTCGTTGCTGCAGCAAAATGCGCGCAGTTTGAGCGGCGGCGCGGGCAAGTTGGGCAAAGCTCTCATCGTCACGCAGGTCGCGCTCTCCTTGATCTTATTGCTTGGAGCTGGCCTCTTTGTGCGCAGCTTCGAGCGGCTGCGTTCCCTCGATCTCGGTTTTAACCAATCCAGCTTGCTCCAGGTCAAGCTCAATCCAAAGCCGGGCGGCTACGACAAGCTGGACATGGGCAGCTATCACAAGCAACTCTTGCAGCGGATTGCCGGCCTTCCCAGCGTGAGTTCGGTTGCCTTTGCAGATTTTCCCATTCCCAGTCCGAATGCGTGGCACGAAACGGTCTCGCTGGCGTCGACCGATCCGAACACAGGAATGCATCTCCTTGCAGATGGCGCGACCGTCTCCTCCGGTTTTTTCCAAACACTCGCGATTCCCCTTCTTCGCGGCCGTTCATTTCAGGAGACTGATGACGAAAAGCACCCGCATGTTGCCATCGTGAACAGCGCTCTCGCGGAACGCCTCTTTCCGAATGGCGATCCCATAGGAAAAACCGTTCGCTTCGGCTTCATGCCCGAATTTCAAAATATTGAAATTATTGGCATTGTCGGGAATGCCCGAATTCTCGATCTCCGCAATGCCGCCACGCCCATCATTTTTCTTTCCTGTCTCCAGTATCCGGGGCAATGGGGCGATCTCATAGTGCGCACCAACGGACCTCCCGAAGCGCTCGCAAAAACCGTGGGCTACGGGGTCGAGTCGCTCGGACACGAATACGCGCTCAGCACCAAAACGATCCCCCAAGTCATCAGCGGCGCACTTGTCGAAGAGCGCGTCACCGCCATGCTCTCCAGTTTCTTTGCGGCTCTCGCGCTGCTGCTCGCTTCCATCGGCCTGTATGGATTGATGTCCTATTCCGTTACGCGCCGCGCACGCGAAATCGGCATCCGTGTCGCTGTAGGAGCGCAGCGCGAAAATGTTCTCTGGCTCGTTCTCCGCGAAACACTCGGGCTCGCATTGCTCGGCATAGCCCTCGGCATTCCCTCCGCCCTCGCGGCTACCCGGTTAATCGCCAGCATGCTCTTCGACCTTTCCCCAAGCGACCTCCCAACCACCGCGTTTGTCTCCATGCTCCTTCTTCTTGTGGCTTTGTTCGCGGGGTACCTGCCGGCCCGCCGTGCGTCCGCCATCGATCCAATGGTCGCCCTGCGTACGGAGTAAGAAGTGGCGGTGGAGGGAATCGGAATTCTGACCCTCACTGATAACGCGTAACTGCTTGATGTGGCGTCGCTTAGCTCAAGACCCAACTTCCCATTTCTACTGTTGAATTGTACCGAAGCTGTACCAGTCGGTATGGCCGACATCACGCAGCAGGTCGATGAACGGTGGGCGGGCAGAAGCAACGGACGAAATTCCGCTGACGGCGTTACTGGAATCCTTACTTCTTCTTCTCCTGACGGTACTTATTGATTAGGCTTTGTACAGCCCTGCGCCCCAAACAGCGCACTTTTTCGCAAGGCTTGGTTGTGTCTTCTCGCTGCTGAAGAAAGTTCACGCCAAAAAACATCGGTTCATATCGAAAGCCTTCTATGGCTGTCTCATCGGGAACATAACTCAATTCCCACAATCCTCCACCGCTCAGCCCGTTGTATTCATAGAGTGGGCTATTGTGATCTGTGTGGGGATACACCGTGACGAAATCTAGCCCAAGGTCAGGATGGTTCTCTTCTTCAATCTTCCCAACAGGCGTGGCTCTCATTTCAAAATTGAGGACGGTAGGATCAATCGGATCGTAGGTTGCAACCTGACCCGGCGCGTCGAAAACGCAAGGGGTCGCCGTCGAAGGGCTCTTTTTCAGGGCTGGAGTCTAATTGGGCTAGTTGCTCCCATTCAGAATCAGTTCATGCACCTGATTGGTACTCAAGCCCTTGCCGACCAGCTTGATCGAGGTGCCCATCGGGATGGCGACGAGCACCTGAACGGGCTCAGGGAAGATCGGGCCGCGCACAATCGCGTTTGGTTTTAGCTGTTCAATGAGCATGAATTTGCAGATGAAACCAGTCCCGAGTACACAATTCTAAGATGAATCTCGGCACAGACGGCGGGTTCCGGAACACCGATGCTAGGCTATCATAAGCTACGCTGTCTTTTTGGTTACTCCAACCAATGCAGGAGTTGGGTTTTCTGCTAGGAAAGTGCATCGACAATTCTTACCATCGCTAGCGTGTCCTGAGCACAGTAGTCTAGCAGCGCCGCCCGTTTCCGCTGGCGCTCGGCTTCGCTGCAAGCACCGCCAATAAGCGATTCCCAAGCCAGTCCAGCAGCCTGCCCGTCCGCCACTTCCATGCCCTCATACGTCATCTCAGGCACCAACGCCGGGAGTACCGACTTCAGGGAGTACGAGCCACCAAAAGCCGGATGGTACACGTGATTGCGGACGACTGGCAGCAGGTCCCAAAGTCGGCGCTGAATCTTGTTGATCCGCCCCGAGAACTCCGGCAGCCACGAGGCAAGGTCTGAGAGCCGCAGAGATTCGAATTGCTGGTGGTACACGACGATGCTGCCGCGATCACCGAGGGCATCGCAAAGCGCCGAGATGAACGGAAGGCGAGGATCGCTCTCGTCGGTTGCTAAGAATTCGGAATGCTCGGGCGCAGCGCCCGGTTGCCGTTGCAAATGAACCGACCATTGGAACGGCAGTTGGTCGTACGGTCTCATCCCCGGAAATCGCGGGATGCATGGATTTATCGTTTCAAAATCCGCGAAGTAGAACGGGTATCTCAGCCCTTTTAACTCGCCCTTAAGTTCCGCGCCATACCACGGCTTCCCCATTTGAACGCTCGCGCACGCACGACGCAGCCGTTGCGTGAGAGGGTAATTCTCTGGGATGTCGTGAATCGACTGAATGCCGAGAGCGACAAGTTTTGCCACCGTCGCGGCATGGATTCTGGGGAGTCGCAGAATGTGGTCGTCAGGAATCGGGGGATTGCAATGATCAAAAAACTCGCAAGTGAATGGATCGCTGCACTGTCGTCCAGCAGGAATATTGGGAGCCTCAGGCATCGCGAGGACTCGAAATTCTGAGCGAAGTTGAACCGTAAGCTCTGGCTGCAATCTCTCGACTTGCCGGGTGAGGTTCCGGATCCTGAAGAAGCGGCTTGCGTCGATAGGGCCGCCCTCATACACGTAATCTCGACTCACGTGCGCCAGACATGATGATGCCACATCGAATCCCGAGCGGGTCACCACCCGGTGCTGGGTTGCAACATCATCGACGTGGTGGTCTTTGACATCGGTTGTCGATTTGACCTCGATCAACCGCCAGCGGTGATCTGGACGACGGTGGAGCACATCGACTCGGACGAAAACGCCCCGGTGCTCGAACGCACCCTCGAAGATCGCAGGGATTTCCGGATTTTCGATTAGCTCCCGAGTCATTCGGATGGCCTGTTCTCGATCCTTGCACTCAACGACTACACCGCCCGGAAACATCTGCCGTGCCAGAAGACCGACCTCTCGCCCTTGGTCGATGATCGACTGATCCGACTCATCCGGCTGCGCCGCCAGTTCGGGCGTGTGAACTGTCAAGTACAGGCGCTTTAGGCACTGCACCCCGGCGACGAATTTTGACTTTGTGATGAGCATCGGAGTTAGGTCGGCTTACTTGAGCACTCCGGAACTCCATAGAATTCCGACTAGCTCCTGCGGCGTTGCGCGGTTCCAGCCCTTATCGACCGACGCTTGGCACATTCTCCATCGGGAGAAGCGCCCATGCGGTCTCGTCCCGCCATTCGAGGATCAAGTCCGACCTGTCGTGCACGACGATCCAGCCAAGCTCTCTGTCTTTCGCAGCAAGCCCGTTGCCGCCGTCTGGTCCGCGCCGGACGTTGATCTCTGGCAGGAAAATGCCATTTAGTCGAAACCTGAATTCGGGTATCGATGGTCGAGGCTCCAATTCGATTCCTTACCTGAAGTATACGGAGGCAGGGTGGGAATTAACTACTGCCATGCAAGTGTTGTAGTTTCGGGTGGCACTTCCGAGCGAAGCCGCAGTCAAGGGCGACCACAGGGAGCCGCGGCAGCGGGCATACCCCTTGACGGCGCCGAGAGCGGAGGGAAATTTCGTTGCCTGTCAATCGTTCAGAGTTGGATCACGGAAAGACCTGGAATCAATCGAAAGTGGCGGACGTTCAGAGTTGCGACAGAATAGCCAAGATGCAACGCTGTGGTGCCAATCAGCAGATCTTCGAAGGCAATGCTTATGCCGCGGGCTGCCTGCTCGCCCTCTACTTTCCCAGCGAGTTGAGCGATTTCGAGTGTTACTGGATGGACTGTCAGGTCACGGCACAGTTCTTCGGTAAAGGCTCGTCTGTGCTCACGGTGAGTATCGCTCTTCGCTCGGTATATGCCGTGAGTCAATTCTACGATGGTCACCGCTGAGAGGCCCGATTCAGTCTCGCCTTGCGATGCCTGTACTCGTTTGAGGATTGCTCGGACACTCTCGCCACCGCGTTCTCCTGCGATGAGGATGCTGGAGTCGAGAATCAGTCCCATGCGGAGAGGTCACGCGGTTTGCGGCTATTAATGATCTCTCTAAGATCGGCGGCGAAGTCAGCATCCATCGTGGGTTCGTAACCCAATTCCTTCGCGTGTGCTTCCGCTAGGGCGATTGATTCAGAGAGTAAACGTCCACGAGGGGCTTCGGCTGAACGCACCACTGCTACGGGGCGCGAGTTTCGCTCAATAATGACTTCGGCTCCAGCGCTCACACGGTCGAGGAGTGAAGCGAAGTCGTTTGCCGCCTCCGAGTCCGAGATGTGGATTATGTCCTTAGCCATAAAATGATTATACACCGTTCATGCGCCCGACGTTTTGGCAGGGCGTTGGCGTTTCTTCTTGACCTTTGCCCATCGAGCTTGGACTGCCTTTCTTGCGAGTTCGCTCCTTTGCTCCGGTGTAAGGGCAAGGCGACCGTAGGGAGCAGCGTAGCGGGCCTGACTCTTGACGGCGGCGAGAGCGGAGGAAATCGAGGGTCTATCGGCTGATGCTGTGACCCACTGCCTGTATGTGTTCATGCACTTGGCTTCGCGCGGATGGCGACTCGATCTTCTGCGCTGAGGGTGCAGACTCACGGCTCGGTTCGATTGCGGATCGGTGGGACACGTCGCGCGACAATTGCTCGGTCAAATGCGTTTTGTCGTTTGTGTAGATTTGCGCATCATAACGTCCACGCGATACCGCCACATATGCCAACCGGCGATTCACGAGTTTTTCTCCGGCCTGCTCCGTGTCCACATGCACTAGCACACGGTCAGCGGTTTGCCCCTGGCTGCTGTGGCTCGTCACGGCATAGCCGTAGTCGAGATGCGGATTCTCTTTGATGTTTAATGAGACTGTGCGGCCCGAGTCGAGGTGCACTTGCAGGTTAGCCGAATCATTCATCTTCTCAATGGTTCCCAACTCGCGGTTCGCAATGTGTTGCTCTCGGTTCGGCGCTGTGAACTGCACGCGGTCGCCTTTGGAGAAGGCCCGCTCCGTTTCACGGTAGAGCGTCACACCCTGCAAGCGGCGCGGATCGTAGCTGATCTTCTCACCACTTTCGCGCCGGACCGTGAGCAGGTTTTCTTTTGCATTGACGCTTTCCACGCGCGAATATTCTCCGGCTTCGATGCCTTGCGTCTTGCTGCCTTTCGTGTAGCGTACGATGTTGCCCGGTTCATATTGCTCGGCCCACTGACGGTCTGCGCCGGTGATCTCCTGGCGTGCGACGAGCACTCTCACGCTTCTCTCCCTGTGGTCCACTTGCCCTATCTTTTGCATTTCCGCGTGGATCATCCGGTTGATTTCCGTGCGCGACTGGTTGTCGGGCGAAACAACGAGTGTTCCTTCCGACTGCTTCGCGTATTCATGGGAGATTGCTTTGAGCCGTTCGTTAGGATCTGCAATTTCATGGACGCGGCTCTGCGTATCGAGCTTCTCGATTGCCTCCTTTACCTCTCCGCGTGAGAGATGCTCCACGACTTCCTTGAGGGCCGGGTCTTTCTGCCGAATGATTTCGTCGAGTCGAGCAGTTTGGATTCCGGCTTCTTGTAGTTGCTCATACGGTGTTCCGGCTTCCACAGCCTGGTGCTGGCGTGTATCACCAACCAGCAAAACGCGGTCGCTATCTTTGAGCCGGTGCAGAAACTCGTTCATCTGCTTTGTACTTGCGAGGCTCGATTCGTCCAGAACGTAAAGGTGTTTTTGTACGCCAGTCTGGTCATGGCCTTGCGCAAGATGCCGTTGCAGCGTACTCGATTCGATTCCGGCCTCTGTGAGTTTTTGTGCTGCTCGTGAAGTTGGGGCGAATCCCTCCACTTTGTAACCCTCTCGCTCGGCAGCTTCACGAACCACAGCTAAAGAAGTCGTTTTCCCGGCGCCTGCGACACCCTCCAGCGCCATGACTTGATCCCGGCTTGCAAGGATTTGCTCGACCGCTACGCGTTGGCTCTGGCTTAAATGAGGATGATGATTATCGATTTCTCGCCGCGTTTCGAAGCTCGCTAACGCCGGGTATTCGTTCTGTCCCTCCCGCATCATCTGGATGGTATCTCGCTCATATCCGATCATCTCTTCGGTCGTAAACGCGCGGCTTGGCCCGCCTGACCGTTTCTCGGCTTCGATGAATTCGCCTGCGCCGACGCGCTTTTCAAACTCCGTGCGAACCTCTGTGAATGTCGCGTCTCCCATCGAACGTCTCAACGCATCTCGCAATAGCTCACGTTCATCCACGACTGCCTCGCGTTCCAGATTCCGTTCCTTCGAGAATGTCATCGCCGATTGAACGATTCGGTGAGGCGCTTCCTGCTCGATGTCGCGCGCCGTTTCTTTGACAGCCCGGACTACGCGATCCGGCTGATTGCCGAAAGCCTCCGCTATCTCTCGATGTCGCTGCTGCACCTCGTCGTGCGACAGATTGAGCTTGCTCTCACGTGTTTTGTGCGCCGCAATTTGCGCCGCGTCTGCTCCTCGCTGTTTCTCTTTCTTGAGGTGCTCCTTGATCTGCCGGCGACGCGGGCTCGATGCCACAAGGTATTCTTCGGTGTAGCCTTTGATTTCTGGCTGCCCACTCTTCCCACGTTCGATCCCGTAGCCGAGTGTTTTGAGCTGCGCGGCTAATTCAGAGCGGTACACCGCCGTCGCATATTGCTGCGTTTTGTAGAGTTCACGTGGTTGCAGGGCATAGGCTTCGCCCTCTTCGGTCTCCGTAAGATTGAAGAAGACGACATGCGTATGCAGCTGCGGTGCGGCATAACCGTCTACCGGCCTGGCGCTATCGTGCTCGAATTTTGCGGCCACCCATTTGCCGGTTGTTTCTGCCGGAAGATTCCCGTCGATGCGCGCCTGGACATACCGCTCCAATTCATCGAGTGCAATGCCAACGCTTTCTCGATGTGCCTCCCGTACGCGTTCATCTCCGCCCACAAGGGCAGTCAGCGACACGCTCTTCGGTGCCGAAAACGTTGCATCCCATCCCGCGCGGTGCTCCATCGGACTTACCTTCCGACCGTGCCTGTTTACGTATTCCCGCGCTGTTTGATGGCGCACCAGCTGCTCGCCACTCATCGGGTGTTGGCCTTCAGAGAGCCTCCGAAAATGTTCCTCGCGCACTTCTCCGCGCAATCCCCATTGCCCGGCGAGCCTGCCGTGCCATTCACCGCGTATCTGGTCGCCTTGCGTGTAGTAGTTTTCTCGCGCGTTGGAAAACTCCTCCGCGTGATACGCCTGGGCCTGGCTCGCACTCAGTGGATTGGAGATGGTTAGCATCGTGCTGGCCTACCGGAAGAAGTGTCCTGGTTCTGCTCGGTTGCGCCGTAATTCTTGCTCAGGGGACTGCTTCCCATCCTGCGACGCGAGTTTCTGTTCTAAAGTGCTGTTTGCTCCCGCCGCCGCTGCCGCAGTCTTGCGCTCTTCCTTTCGTGGCATCTCCATCGGCCGTTGGATGAATGAAGGATGGCTGTCTGGCAGTTCGACGATGGAGAAGCTCATTCCCACAACGAGATTCCTGTGTTTCAGATACCCATGCAGTGGCTGGAGCCCGGTGATCTCGCTCGGTATCACCAGCGGTTCACGTTGCCGTTGGAGATTCTGGGTCTCCGAGTTCCGGCTTCGCCCCCATCGCCCGCCCGACCGGCTCTCGGTCAACCGCTCCGTCTCAATCTCACCAATAGCGTCCGAAATCCATCGCGCCGCGTTCGGTTCGCTCGTAGCAAGAAAGATTTTCGTGGCTGGCTGCGAGAGCATGGCCTCGGCTTCGTGGCCGTAGCGCGTCTCTAGCTGGCTCCGTCCTTGGAAGCCAAGTACAACAGGATTATTCGATTTGCGGTTTTCCGTAACCGCTGTGTGCAGTTGTGGGAGTCTTTGTAAGCTCGCCAGTTCATCCAGGACGAACCACACGGGACGAGGACCTGTCTGGCCATAATTCATCAGCCGCAACACCAGCGTGTCCAGCCACAAGCTCGTGAGGGGAACGAGCCGTTCCCGCGTCGCCGGCGTGCTGGTAAGGAAGAGCCACCCCTTGCGCTCGTTCGCCCACGCCGCCGCGCTCCAACGCTTCGGTGTATCGGCTTCTTTCGGAAGCAGCTTCAGACTTTCCGCTACCATGTTTAGCGACGCCAGTACGCCGCTCCGCTGTGCGGGGGCCTGCCGATCGATCATGGCCGCGTACTCCGTGCCTTTCACTCGGTAGTCGATCTCCGCTTCGTGGCACATCCACCAAGCCAACTCCTCGGGTGTCGGCCTAAAAGTCAGCAGGTGCGCGAAGATTTTCCTCGGGCCTTCGGTGAAGAAGGCATTCTCGTTGGGCCGATGGGGGAACAACGAAGCGGCCAGCGTGGAAGACTCCGTAACGTGTGTCAGTTCGTCGGAGGGACTCCAGTAGGGCATGCGATGGTCAATAGGATTCAGGATGATGTCACCCCGTTCGGGCTTGTAGAACTTCGGCGTGTATTCGAGCGCGGGATCGTAGACGATGGCGGTGTCGCCACGCGCTTCCACTTGCAGAAGGATTTGCCGTATCAACGTGCTCTTGCCCATCCCTGTATCGCCCATAATAAGGATGTGGCTCGATTCGACGGCACGGGGCAGAACCAGCCGTTGCACCTTGCCGAATGCTTTCTGGATCAATGTTTGTTCTGTCAGCTCAAAGCCGATTCCATCGGAACGATTCCTGCGGTTAAATTTCCGGGCGGTCACAAGTTCTGGTCCCTTGAGCCTTCGTCCTTCTTTCCGCTCGCGAGCTCGCCGGGAATCCTTCGGGATTGCCAACGCAAGAGCCACAAGGAAAACAACGACGCCTCCCAGCAGCCCTGACTTTATGAAGTCCAGGAAGGTTTCGTCTCGATAGATCCACTGGCCCAAGAAGTCATGTAACCTTGCGCTGTCCCACAGCACCTTTTGTATGACAAGCCGCACGTCGCCGATCGCCACAGCTTCAGGCGTGAGTGCAAGCGCAGTCTCGCCGGTCCCGGTCTTTACCTCGATGACCTCCTCGTCGAGCGCCCAATGGCTTCCTTTCTTACCCACGGCGCTCACCGTCCAATAGCTGTCGGTCCTTGAGAACTTCACCAGGCTTCGGAGGCCGCTGCGGATGTAGGTCGTCACATAGAAGCGTTCTAAGGGTGTCCACACTTCGGCGTAGCGGTAGACGCAAATTCCCACCATGCTGGCCAGCGCCAAAAACGCCGCTGTCCACGTCCACACCGACCTGCGATTCTGCCACTGGCCCGCGTATGAGTTCCGGCCCCATTGTTGCTTCACGACCTACCTCCGGTTGGGACTTCCGCGAATCGTTCCTGCGCTCTCTCGAATCGCTCTCCATCGGCCCGCTCGATCAACCGGTCCAGTTCCTCGGTTGTCAGCACTGCCCCCTGAGCGAGCTTAAACAGTGCATTCAACAAAATCGTCCGCAGCGCCATCACTTCCGCAAGCAGAGTCCGTTCGGTGGCAAGGGGCCTTGTCTCTTCAGTGGTGTTTGCTTGCGCCAAGAGCACCTCACGGCACCATTCGCCCAGCGTCAAACCGTCACGCTCGGCGACAGCGACAAGCTGTTCGTACTCGCTCTCGGTCATCTTCGAACCAACGGTTCGATTGCGCAGTTGATCGGCAGGCATGTCGAGGACCTCCTGGCCACGAACTTTGAAGAAAGCCATTCGCTCTAACTTGAGCGAACAAAATAAAGAAGTTAACGCGGAGCGCCGGAAATTGACCGGGCGCACCGGCAATTTGCTAACTCGCGCCGCCTGAGCACGTTAACCAACAGCGCCGCGCGGCGCTCTGCAGCACCCAACATGGGGTGGCGTGTCCGCAAAACTCCCGGTGCCGAAGGCACCGCTCTTCTCTTGGTCGGCCAAAAGCGCCCTCGGCGGGGCCGCATCTGGCTACCATGACGATGCTGAAGAGCATCACAGCTCACCGTACTCCAAGGTCAGCGAGTCCCAGGCCATCCGGATTTCCGGCAGCTCCCACGCCTCGCGAAACAGCGCTTGGACAGACTTCCACTCCTTCTCGGAGAGGCCGAACGTGATGCCATTGTGGTGGGCGCGGAACCAGTAGTCCTTCCCTTTGCCCTCTTCGGACGCCGCGACATAGCCAAGGAAATGCCCGCCCTCCCAACGGCGGGTGGGGCTGTCCGGGGCAAGTGCGGCCAGCATGGCGCGAAATTCCGTAATCTTCGGATAGCCACTGATCGGGTACATCGGGCCTCGTGGACCAGGGAAACTTAAGAGCAAGTAAAGGTCGTTGCTCTCTCCCCGATTGAACGAGAGCGTGAAGTCGCCTTCTTTGATGGATGGAATCGGCGGTTGATAGAAGGAATCCTGGCTCGTGGACTTGGCTCGGAGCGACTTTTGCGTGAGGCAGTAGTGGCCGCGCGCGGCCAGCCGCCACAGAGCCGGGAAGAAGGGGCGCAGCGCACGGTTCACGGCGTCAGCCGCGGGGAGCTTCTCGTCCTCCAGCAGGATAAGCAGGTTGCGTCCTGCCAGAAACGTGTCCCACTTTACTGCCGGATCGCTGAGCCGCTTGCGGGTCTCGGCCACGGTCCGGCGAACCGTCTCTGAAGTGGCACGCTCCGAATCGTCTGCTCCTTTCGCCTTCGGAGGACGGCACTCGGACGGCAGATTGCTCATGTAATACGGGTCCCGCAAGGAAGCACGTTCCGTGCGCAGTTCATATACGGCCAGGAACGCGTCCAGCACAGCGATGAGTGATTCGTTAGAGACAGGATTGGGTGTCCTTTCGGCATAAGCTTCGAGTCCCTTCTGCACGAAGTGCGAGAGCAGGATCCACTCGGCTCGCGACAGAATATGCTGCGCTTCTCCCTTCCTGCGAATCTCGAGAAGTGTTTCTGTCGGCTTGGCCATCATGTCCGCAACTTCAAAGCGGTCCTCGCGGGCAGACTCAAGGAGCTGCTTGGCAACCTCCGAAGTCGAAACACTGTCGCCCTTTTTCGAGGACATGAGTTGCTTGGCCCGCTCCAGGCGGGCAAAGAGAGCGTCACTGATGCGAAGGGACAGAGTTTGTCCCTGGGTGGGCTTCTCAGGCTTTTGCGGTTTTTCAGGCATCGGGTACTCCTCCTGGTTTCGTCGGTAAGATGCAACCCTTTCAGAGAGAGATGCATCTTTACAAAACGTTTGCACACATAGTACGATATTGTGGACGGGATGTCAAGTGGAAAATAACAACCGGGGGAACCAAGGAAAAGAGGCAATGAAACACCGCAGCACCCAACTCGGCGTGCGCAAGAACCCAGACTCGCAAAGAGTGCATGGCTTGCGCCCTGCAGTGAATTCGTCATCCTTAAGATCTGAAAGCCAGACTGGAAATTCGTTCGAGAACAAGCCATCGCTGTCAGCCGAGAGATTTGGTTTGCCCTCCGCTTCGAGCACAGAGCCATATCAAACTCCCGAGCCGGTCTGGGACTGCGCTGAAGCAGCTCGATTCCTTCGGCTACACCCTAAGACCCTCAAGCGCATGGCGCGCAGCGGCCAGATCCCCGGATGCCGACTTGGGCGACGATGGTATTTTCGCCCCTCAGATTTGGACGCTTTGCTGCGAAGCGGTGTAAGCTCTTCACTGAAGGCCAACAGGGTTGCGCCGCAACTCTCCTCTAATCCCAAAAGGAGAGCATGATGCTGCGGCTAACTCGAAATACGTATCAACACGGTTGGATTGAAACCCGGCCGTCGAAAAAGCAGGACCTCGTATTTGTCTATCGCTGGCGGGAACGCAAGTCCGACGGCGGCTATACAAAACGATCTGAAGTGATTGGTCCCGTCTCAATGCTCAAAACCGAAGCCAATGCGTGGCGGGCCATCGAGCATCGCAAGCTTGATGTGAACTCTGATCATCCTCAAGGACAGGCGGTCACCATCGGTATGCTGGTGAGCCGATACCTCGAAACAGAGCTTCCCGAGCTGCGGCACTCGACCGCCAATGGATACAGGTCATACCTCAATCACCAGATCAAACCGCGGTGGGGCGACTACCCGATTTCCAAGGTAAAGCCCTTCGCCGTGGAGCAGTGGTTGAAGGGGCTTGACCTGGCTTCAAGAACCAGAGGGCATCTCCACAATCTCATGCGCGTGCTTTGGAACTGCGCCATGCGTTGGGAGCTCACCGAGATCGGCGAGAATCCCATGAAGCTCGTGCGGGTCCGCGGCACAAGCAAACGACAGCGTGAGCCGATGGTTCTTAGCGTTGCTCAATTCCGTCCCTTGCTCAAGGCGCTCGATGAGCCCTTCCGCACGATGGTTATCCTCGATCTCGCCACGGGGCTCCGCTGCAGCGAGCTCTTCGCCCTTAAGTGGTGTGACGTGCTCTGGGATGACCTTACACTCCTCGTGCGGCGAGGCATCGTCACCGGGGTAGTAAGCGATGTCAAAACCAAATACTCCAATGCAGGCATCCCGCTTGATCCGGCATTGGCCGAGGTGCTCTTGAATTGGCGGCGGAAGACGCGGTTCAAAAATCCCGAGGATTGGGTGTTTGCAAGCCCGTTCGTGGCAGGCAAGCTGCCTTGGTATCCCTGGGGAGTAGAGCGGCGTCATATCATTCCCGCAGGCATTCGTTGCGGTATCGGACGTATCGGCTGGCATTCGTTCCGCCACACATTCAGAACCCTGCTTGATGAAACCGGGGCTCCGATGAAAGTGCAGCAGGAACTTATGCGCCACGCCGACATCCGTGACGGCGATGAACGTTTACGGCAAAGCCATGGACGAAAGCAAACGCAAGGCGCACGGCAAAGTCGTCCGCCTCGTATTGCCTTCGAAGGTGGCTTAATGCCCCTTAGTGCCCCTTGAAGTTTTTGCTACCGGATTGAAAACAAAGAAGTAAGTTGGTGGAGCCGATGGGATTCGAACCCACGACCTCCTCGATGCCATCGAGGCGCGCTCCCAACTGCGCCACGGCCCCACCGAAGGAGTGCCTAAGTTTATCACAGCTGGCGAAAGACAGTCTTGCGTCTTCCTTTCAGGCTTTTCCAAACCTTATCATTTTCATTCGGAGATGCTGTGGCTTCGCCGCCGTGGGTTTGAGGAAAAGGAATGAGCCTTCCCATTGCAACTCAAAGATTTGTCAAAGGAACTCTGCTTCTTCTTATTGCAGCGTATGCGGGCGACTACGTGTGGTTTCGCGTGCGGCTTATCCATCCGAAACCGGCCGATCCTTTGGAATCCTTCACCGTCCCGCGCATTCTGGCCATTCCGGAAAACAGCGGAAAGACCGGCTACGAAATCGACCAGCAAAACCCGGAGCAGACCTTCACCTGTGTCCACTCCGTGTTTCCGCACGGAGGCTTCGCGCCCTGCTGGTACGTCAGGCCGCGCATCAGCCGGCCAATTCCCATGTGATAGCGAGAAGCTTCACGCTGCCGCGGTATGCTTCTTCACCAGCTGTGGCAGCTCGCGCTGATTAATGGCGCGATACGAGCGGACTACCTCGTCGGTGGACAGCTCTACAATCTTCCCTGAGCCGGACGGCTCGGCGCGCAGCAACACGTCGTCCATGGACAATACCCCGGCGGCCTGGCCAGCTGCATCAACGACCGGCAAGCGGCGCACTTTTCCTTCCCGCATAGTGAGCAAGGCCACGTGGATTTCATCTTCGGGCGAACCAGCGGACAACTTGCTCTCCGTCACTTCGCCCACGCTGACTTCAGCTGCCAGTTTGTTTCTCGTCCCGAGCGCGATGCAGATGTCCCGGTCGGTGATCACCCCACACACTTTGTTGTCGGCTCCCGTGATTGGCAGGAAGCCGCAGTTTCCCTTCCACATCAATTCCGCGGCTTGACCGAGGTTGGTTTCTCTACGGCACGTGTATGGCGTGCCCATCATGACTTCTTTCACTTTCATGGTTTTCCCCCTCGCATTCGTTTACTTCCGTGCTGACTGCTATGTGCACAACTTCCACTGAGCAGGGCGCATCCATCGCTAGCGTTTCCGAAACGCTCCCCATCGCCCAGCGGTCGAATCCTCGCCGGCCATGCGAACCAAGCACAATCAGGTCCGCGTTCCATTCCTCTGCTGTTTCCAGGATCGTTTTTGCCGGCGCATCACGGTCGACCGGCACTTCAATAGTTACCGTGAGGCTTGTTCTCGACAGAATTTCCTTTGCTTGCGTGACGGCTGCATTTGCGGCGTCCAGAGCGGATTGATGCAACTCCTCGACTTGCGTGCGTTGAAAGTACGGATATTCGCCGAGCCACAAAGCAAACTCAGGAACGGAGATAATTTTGATATCCGTATCCCGCGGCCAAGCCTCGCTGGCGACTGCTTTCACGGCTGCCTTTGCAAACTCCGATCCGTCGGTTGCCACAAGAATTCTTTTCCGGTGATCATCGGTCGCGGTCTCCTTCCTCGGCGCCCTCACTATCTCTACCGAGCATTTCGAGTGACGCAGTACCGTACGCACCGTACTCCCCAGGGCCAGGCGTTCCAGCACGTTCAAGCCGTGCGAACCTACCACCACCAAATCTGATCGCCACTCCTCGGCACAACGGCTGATCGTTTTGCGCGGGTTTCCAAGAGCAACCTTGGTCTCTGTCTCCCAGCCAGCGGCTCGGAACTTCTCTGCCGCTTCTTCGAGAAGTTCTCCTGCTGCTATCTTGGTTCCTCAAGGAGCAGCGGCGTTCGTGTAAAGAAGAAAGGATCTAATACCGTGAGAAGGCAAAAGCGCGTTCCCGGTGCCCATGACCGTTCCAACGCCTCTTGCAGAACGATTTCGGACCCTTTCGAACCATCGATTGCAACCAGGATTCTCATTTCCCACCCCGCTTGCGGTTCCCGTCTTGTATGCTGCCTTTTGTCTTGGCCATCTACAGCATCGGCGTGGGGACTTCCTATAAGCTTGCTCCGGTCTAAGGAGGGTCTTGAGTCATGGACTCAGCCAATACCGGGGGACTGCTCGAAAACCCGCATTTAGACCGAGAGCACGATGACCAGGGCACGCTCGAGGCCGAACCGGAGGGTTTTTGGTTCCCAGCAACGGATTCATAGGCAAAGGGATAGTTTTGTGACGTCGGGCACAGCGCTCGACACGTGTGCCATTAACCTGGGTCTGCGTGTTTCCGCCCAGCGTTGCGCGACGCTGAGGGGAGCAAGGATCAGTTCTTTGCGGGCTCTCTTGGAGGGATTTCAGCGTAGCCCGGCGCTGCTTCTTTCAGGTTGGTTTCCACGTTCGGGTTCACGTCGCCAATCGCCCAGCGGATTCCGCCGCCCAGCAGTTTTGTGAAAAACTCATTCTTCCAATTCTCCGGACGATCTCCGATCGCCGTGTAGAAGACACGCCCCCGGCCGTACATTCGCGCCCATGTGACCGGGTAGGGCGCGCGCTCGTAGCACGCTCCGTGCATGCCCTTGGTGTCCAGTGTCAGAATCACGTGCAAGTCGCTTTGAAAATCTTTCAGCGAATACCACTCTTCCTTGAGACTGACCGGCGAGCTCACGCCTTCGAGTCCGGGAAATTTCGGATCGTTCACGATCAGACTGGCATCCTGCAGCCGCGGATTGCTCCCGTGAATGATGAACTCTGCCCCCAACATCTTCAAGTAAGGATCCTGCTGTTCGCCATGCGCGATGTAGCGGTTCGAGAGGTCCTTTGGGTCCGGCTGCGGATGAAACGTGTCTGCCGCCGCGTGGATACCTACGAAACCCATCCCATTGTGTATCGCCTCCAACAGGTTTTGTTTTCCTTCCGCCGACATCGGGGGCTTGCCGTCGGTGCCCAGCGTCGTCAGGTCGCCCGTGGTGTAAAAAACTAACGCCGAGTAGTCATGAAATTTCTTCTCGTCGAAAATCCTTCCGTCCTTCGTCACGCCCACGTGAAATCCGTTCTCGTCGCCGAGAGTAGTGATCGTGTCATCCATCAGGCTGGGCTTTCCATCGATGCGCTTGACCACCTCGTGTTCAAAGCCCGAGGATTTCGTAAACACCAGTACGGATTTTGCCGGCGCGGCGGGCAGGCGCTTCGCAAGCGCCAGTCCCGCGCTTGTCACCGCCGCCGCACGAAGAAATTCCCTGCGTCCTGTGGTTGTGCTCATGGTTTTCTCTTTCAGTGATATCCTTCTGGGTGCAGGCAGCCGGGAAACTTCTCAAACACATAATCTCCCGTCCAGCCCAGTTCCCGCATGCCCACTTCCGAGGAATAGTAGGCTCCGCTGACCCAGCCTTTTAGATTCTCGAAGTGACCGTAAAGCGAAGGCTGTTTCTTGCCGGCGTCTGTTTCCAGAGTTTTCGGGCTCTCCGCTTTCGTCGACACATCGCTCAACAACGCATCTTTTTGTTCCTCGTCGAGTGCCGGGAAGCGCCTGCCGAATCGCTTCTGAGCTTCCGCGTCAAGCGCCGTCAGAGATTCCAGGAATTTGTGCTGGCTCTCCGGCTTGTCCACGCTGAGCAAAACGTCAATGAAGCGGCTCACCTGCGCCTTGGTCGAACCTGGCACAACGCTTTCCGCAATCGCGGTCAGAGTTTCATTTTGTGACGAACTGAGGAAAGCAGGCTTCGAATTAGCAGCGCCAAGCTTCTCGACCTCATCCAGAGCTGCTTTACCGCTCAGCAGCCCATAAATAGGATGAGAATTCGCCACCAGCGGCCACGCCGCCCCTGCTCCGGCCAGCAGGGCCTGCACGATCATCCGCCGCGTGAACCGCGTGATCTCGGCAGCCCCGCTGCCGATCACGAGCAGATTCTTTTCCTTGTTCATCGCCCACCCTTCGTTCGAACCCGCGCGCCGATAGTACCATCCGCACCCCAGCTGGCCAAATAGTCTCGAAGAGGATTCGGAAGCCCGGTTTCCCGATTATCTTACAAAGCCGACACTGGCCGGGCCAAACATCGTCATGTACGATCCTATGCGATGAAAATGATTTGGCGACGCTGGCGTTTGTGGCCGGGTGTCTCGCCGTGGCTTTCCGCGCGGCCGCAATGCGGTATTCCCGCTGGAATCACGCCGAGCAATGCGGGTCTCGATCCCGTGTTTCAGCCTTGGGCTGTTTTACGCGGCTGACACTGACCGGGATGTCATACCGAGGTCAAGAAAACGGTAATAAGCAGACCCGACCCCAGGCTTCCGAGTGTTAATCGGAAGGTGACTCCTTGTCATCTGCCTTGATTGACCGGTCGGCAGCCCGCTTGTTAGCATGCGTCTCTCAGTGAGACCGAATGCCGAGAAACACCACCGCCTTTACGACGTCATTGTTGTAGGCTCCGGCGCTTCTGGCGGGTGGGCGTGCAAACGGCTGGCGGAAGCCGGATTGCACGTAGCTCTCCTCGAAGCCGGCAAAGCTCAGTCCGACGAGAATTTCACCGAGCACAAGCCCCCGTTCGAGCTGAAATATCGCGACATGGCTCCGGAAGTCGTGCGCAAGACTCGTCCGATCCAGTCCAGATTCGCTTGCAGCGAATACAACGCCGACTGGTTCATCAACGACCTGGATGAACCGTACACTACCCCTCCCGACCAGCCTTTTCTTTGGATGGGCCGCCTGCGCATTACCGGTGGGCGGACCAACGTTTGGGGCCGGCTCAGCCTGCGCTACAGCGATTGGGATTTCAAGGCGGCTTCTCACGACGGCTATGGGGAAGATTGGCCGCTCGGATACACAGATATCGAGCCGTACTACGATCTTGTCGAAAGATACGTCGGTATTTCTGGAAGCGCGGAGGGCATCGATTTTCTTCCCGACGGTCGATTCCAGCCGCCGGTTCCGCTCACCTGCCAGGAGACGCTCTTCCGCGAGCGCGTGCGTGAAAAGCTCGGCCGCGTGGTCATGCCCGCGCGTGTCGCAAATCTGACCCAGCCTTTGCACGGTCGCGGCCCTTGCCACTTTTGCGGTCCTTGCGAACGTGGCTGCATGACCCATTCTTACTTTAACTCGGCGTTCACGACCGTCGCCGACGCTCTAGCGTCCGGAAAATGCACGCTCATTTCGAACGCTATGGTCTACAAAGTTCTCATGCATCCGGACCACAACCGTGCGCGGGGCGTTCTTTATATCGATCGAAATACGCGGCAGCCTAACGAAGTTTATTCCCGCGCGGTCATTCTTTGCGCGCAAGCGCAGGAGTCGGTCCGCATTCTGCTCAACTCGGCGACGCGCGAATACCCGAATGGGCTCGCGAATTCGAGCGGTGTGCTCGGGCATTACCTGACCGCGCACGTTCGCAGCGGCGGGGGCAGCGGTGAGTTTCCTTCCTTCGCGTTAAAGCCGGCTCCGGAAGGCGGCGGACCTCACAAACCGATGGGCGTCTACATCGCACGCTTCCGCAACCTACCCAACACTCCCCCGTACAAGAAATTTCTCCGCGGTTACGGTTATGAAGGCGGGTCTCACACCGGCTTCCATTTGGGCGCTCCTGGTTTCGGTGAGGCCTACAAGAAAGCTGTGCTCGAGCCGCGCACGACCATCGAAATCACGGGTTTTGGCGAAGTCCTGCCGCGCTGGGAAAATTTCGTCCAACTCGATTCGCAGGTGAAAGACATCTACGGAATCCCGGTCCTGAAAATTCACATGTCTGACGGCGAAAACGAGCGCGCCATGATCCAGGATATGGGCGATTCGGCCGGCGAAATGCTCGAAGCTGCCGGGGCAAAGAACATTCGCACTTACGCGCATCCGTCCGCGCCGCGCTGGGCGCTGCACGAAGCCGGGATCGCCCGCATGGGCTCTGACCCGAAGAAATCCGTGCTCAATCCGTTTCAGCAAACCCACGACATCCAGAATCTCTTTGTCATGGACGCGTCCAGCTTTGTCTCGAATCCTTGCCAGAACCCCACCCTCACTATCATGGCACTCTGCGTCCGTTCGTGTGACTATCTCATCTCGGAATTCAAGCGCAGCGCCTTCTGAAAGCGCGGCGAAACCGCGTGCAGGCGAGAGGGCGGGTTTGTGTTGAAATTCTTGAGGAAGCTTGCCTTCGAAACTAATCTGTCGGATCGCTCCAGGAGCCGCGTTTCGGTTTCTCTGCCGGTTGGGACTATCCCTCTTGCTTAACCGCTTCCTTCTTCGCCTCGTCCATCCAGCGTTCCAGCACAATCCGCGAGGCCTGGTCAAACTCCTGAAAGACCACGCCCGCGCCCATATTCATTTGCGAGTATACGATTTTCGCTTTGGCCTGGAAAAAATCATTGCCCGCCGAGATTTTCACCAGCACAGAAGTTCCCATAGGGAACGGGTTCATCATGTCCAGATAACAGCCGCCCATGCTCAGCTCGCTTACGCGCGAGGCGATACGCACGTCGGCTCTCTGCTCGATCAGCTCCGCGCTTGCGATAAATGAATACCTGGGCCCACGGCGTCTGTCTTTGTACTCCACATTTGCCTCCGCTGAACAACCGCAGTTTCGACGCACGTCCACTTATTTCAAGAGTACTGCGATTCACCCCGCACCTTAGCATCGTCGTGCTGCAACGTTCACCAACCAGCAATAGCCCGCGCGTTTGAGGATTACGCCTGCTCCTACACCCTCCACATCAATGTCAGGGCGGGCATGTCCCGCTCCGGCCGTCTCTCTACTGATTTCTCGCGCTATCATTTCGCCATATGCAAGATCGCAAGCGGGCTCGTGAACTTGCCGCCGAGTTCAGCCGCAAGGACGATCCCACCGGATGGTTTGACGTTCTCTACCGCGAAGCCGAGGAAGGGAAGAGCACTGTACCTTGGGCGGACTACCATCCCACGCCTGTCATCGGTTTCTGGATGCAGTATCCGCAACAAGCCGCCGGAAAATCCGCGTTGGTCGCTGGCTGCGGGCTCGGCGCCGCCGCCGCGCAACACGCCAGGTGGGGTTTTTGCACTACCGGGTTCGACATTTCCGAGACCGCCATTCGCAATGCCCGAAAGCGCTTCCCCCCATTTCCGAGTGGACTATCAGACCGCCGATCTGCCGCATCCTCCCGCGCCTTGGCGCGGCCAGTTCGATTTTGTTTTCGAAACGAACACGCTCCAGGTCTTGCCCGCCGCGCTTCGTCCTGAGGCCACGAGAAACATCGCCGCGTTTCTCCGCCCGGGCGGCCATCTGCTCCTGATCGCGCGCCACCGCGAAGCTTCTGATCCCGAAGGTGAAATGCCCTGGCCCTCACGCGTGCGGAAATTTCCGCCCTCACCGCTCACGGTCTCGAGAAAATCTTGTTCGACATTCTTCCTGATGTCAGCGAGCCGGACGTCCGCCGTTTTCGCGTCCTTTTCCGCCGGCCGTGATTTGCGCGCTCCTCCTCAGTGCAGTGCCGCTTCTACGCTCAGAAATGCCATCACCGCCGCAACAAACTCATCCGACTTCTCAATCGGAGGCACATGTCCGCACTTGTCGAAAGTGATTAGCTTCGCCCCAGCAATTCCCGCCGCGTAGCGTTCCCCGGCCGCGATCGGAAGTAGTTTGTCCTGTTTCCCCCACACCACCAGCGTCGGCGTTTTGATCTTCCCAATGCGGGCGTCCAACCTTTCCGTAGCGATCATCGGATTCCCCAGAAAACTCCGCACCGTGTACGCGTCGTGTGTCGCCAGCTTGTCCGTGAAAATCTTCCGCAGGGCATCCTCATTCAGCCAGCTCGTATCGTAAAACACGGCTTCCATCACTCCGCGCATCGTCGCCAGAGAACTTGGATTCAGATTCGGAATCGGCGTGTCCTGCTTCAACCCGGCCGCGTCCACCAGCACCAGCTTCTCCATCGGAATCAGGTGCGCTCCGTCGGCCAATTCCACCGCGTACAGCGCGGAGATCCACCCGCCCAGCGATTCGCCCACCAAGCTCACCTTCTCTACCTTCAACTGCCGCAAAAACTCATTCAGAAAATCCACATACGTCTGCACGCTGTAGTCCAGCAGCGGTTTGTCTGATTTTCCAAACCCGACTTGGTCGGGCACGAGCAACCGGTATTTCTGCGCCAGGGGCTCCAGAACCGGCAGCCAGTCCTCCTTGCGGCTCCCCAGCCCGTGCACCAACACGACCACCGGTCCCGAGCCGACATCCCAATAATGAATGGACTGCCCAAAGACCACGATGGTTTTGTCCGTCGGCTGGCCGGCAGTCTGGGCATTCAGCGGGGCCACGTTTTCCGCGGTCACGCCAGCCCCGACAACAAAGACCGCCAGCAGCAAGACCAACCTGGATACGGTGAACCCGTACTCTCGCTCTCTCCGCATGTTCCCTCCGGCTACTTCCGCGCCCTCTTTAACACACGCACGGCCCGAAAACCACTCCCCGCCCTGCTCGCCTGCTCGCTGCTCGGCCTGCTCGGAGAAAATACTTTGGGCCGTCATCGCCGGAGCAAGCACGCAGTGCCGGCCGTTTCGGTGCCCTATTCCCCAGTCTTTATCCCCCCGTCCCCTGAGCCCTGCTCCACGATGTGTGCTACATTGCGGCCATGCGCGTGCAAACTATTTTCTTCGGCAGCGCCTTCGGTCTCGCCGTCGGCTCCAACGAAAAGGAACCCGCCCCGCGTTTTTCCGCCACCACGACGACCGGCGAAAAGTTCACCAATCGGACCATCCAGGGCAAGGTAGCTCTGTTTGAATTCTGGACCACTTGGTGCGGCTACTGCGCGGACGAAGCCGCCTTCGTCGACAAGATCGGCAAGGAACTCGCCGCCAAAGGGCTCATTCTTCTCGCTATCGACGTCGGTGAATCCAAGAAAACGGTCAAGAAATACCTCGAACAGCACCCGCGCGATTGCAAAATCGTGCTGATGGAAGACACCAACCTTGCGGCCATGTATCAGGCCACCGTCTATCCCCATTTACGTGGTGATTGACCGCGACGGCTTCATCGCCGGAACCCAGCGCGGCGCCGGTGGCGAGGAAGCGCTTCGCCGGCTCATTGCCCGCGCCGGCGTCGAGTCTCCCGAGAATTCAGACTCGGACGCCGCTTCCAGGCAGGCCTGCGTTCAGCACGAAAACCGGGAACCAAAAGACAATAAACTAAATCCAAAAGCAGAAAACTGAGGACCTAGAACTGACGACCATCCGCCCGCACCAGGGTTACTTCCTCTTGTCCTCGGCCGCCCTTCGCCGCGGCCGCGACGCCATCCGCCCCGCCAGTGATAGCAGCAACTCGCGTTCCTGTTCATTCATTCTCGCCAGGAATTGCCGCAGCCGCTTGAGGTGGTGCGAATCGCGCCCGGAATTTCCCCACAACTCGCGGTTATGATTGCCGGAAAGTTTCAACGGCTTGGGCGGCTCTTCGCCGTCGTAGAGAATCTGGTAAAGCGGAATCTTCAGAGCGCTGGCCCACTTTTCCAGCGTTTCCACACCCGGAATCGTGTGCCCGTTCTCCACGCGGGATACATAGGGCTGCACCAGCCCCGTGGACTCTGCGATTTCCATCTGACTCATCTTTTTTGCTTCACGAATTTCCCTTAACTTCTGACCGATGAGCATACCGGCAGCCTACAACATGCTGGCACCGGTAGTAAATTAGGTATCTCCCCCGAAGCCATTCACCCCCTTTCGACTAGCCTCCCCCGCTTAGCTTGCGCCCCGGGGGGCAGCCGGCCAGGAAGCCGAGGAAAAGAAAAGGTCAGGAAAAGGTAAGGAATCAAGGGGATAGGGCAAAAGTCATCCCCGGCGACGCATCGCATTTATCGCAGAGTTGTTCCCGGCTTTGCACCTTTTACGCAACGGCTTGGAATTTCTTCACCAGTTTCGCGGTCCAGACGAGCAACGGCGTGCTGTCGATCAAAACGTGCATTTCGGTTTGAAGGGAGGCCGTTGTGAACAAGATTTCTGCCAATTTCCCCCGGCAACTCGGACGTTTTCTGGCCAAGAGTGTCCTCCGGCTTGTTCTTTGTTCTTCGCTGGTGTTCCTGGCGGCTGGCCAAGCCTTCGCCCAGTACGGTGGCGGCGGGACCGGAGGGGGCGGCACCTACATGGCGCCCAAGGGCGGTTACGGCTCCGCGACTGGCGCTGCCATCGGAGCAGGAGCCGCTGCTGGCGTGGGCACTCTCTTTCTTGCATTGCATTACCGCGGTCGCATGAGCGGCTGCGTTCAACCTGCCGACGACGGCCTGCGTCTGCTCGACGAAAAGAACGACAAATCCTACGCACTGGTTCCCGGTGACGTGTATCTAAAGCCCGGCCAGCGTGTGCTGCTCAAGGGCAAGACCTCCAAGAACGATGGCGGTACGGAGACGTTCACGGCCAAGAAGCTCGTGAAGGATCTCGGCCCTTGCAGTGCCTCGCCGTCGGCATCCGCGGGTTTGCCGAGCTCGACCAGCCCGGCACAACGGTAACTGCCGCATCGCTGTTTGTTGTCCTTGCTTCAGGGGCGCAGCGTGATGCTGCGCCCCGGGAACGATGGTGTCGTTCCCCTTACCTTCGGCCGCCAATGTCACGAGTGAGGGGAGCGCAAGGAAACTCAGCTATCTGATTCTCATGTGTTCCCTGCAACCCCTGATCTCCCTTTCTCTGCTCTTCTCTTCCTCACCTCGGCTTCTCGCCTTCGACCGGCGCGGCCGTCGGCTTCGCTTCAGGATTCGCCGAGAGGTTCGCGCGCGCTCCGGCTCGGATCAGTTCCGTCTCGCCGGGGCCCTGGAAGAACGTGAATCCCGGACGTCCCTTCCAAGCCTGTGGCCCGCCCAAGCGGATCCCGTGCTCGAGCGTCACGTCGTGGATTCGCGTGACCAGCGCTTCATAGTCCTTCTCGCCCTGCCGATGCCCGGAGAAATTTCCCAGGTCTGTGCTCGCCGCGAAAATCACATCGATCCCCGGCACCGACGCAATCTTTTCCGCGTTTTCCACGCCGATGGGCGTCTCAATCATAATCACCACCACCATATTGTCATTGGCGATCTGACGATAGTCGCTTCCCCACAGGGCGCCGTACTGCCCGTTGCCCTGGCTGCGCCGGCCTTCTGGCGGATATTTGGACCACTTTACGGCGGCCTGCGCCTTTTCCACGGTGTCCACGGTAGGAACGATGATTCCGACCGCGCCAATGTCGGTCGCTTTCTGAATGTCGCCCTCAGTCGCGTCCGGCACGCGGATAAATGGCATCGCCGAAGCCCCTCGGCAGGCCCAAATCATTTTCGCCACATCCCCATAGGTCAAAGGGCTGTGCTGCATCTCGATCCACAGAAAATCGTATCCGGCGTTGGCCATCGCGCAGTAAATGTTGGGGTCTGGAGAAAAAACCGTGGCGCCAACAATCGTCTTGCCTTCACGAAGTTTCTGCTTCGCCGTGTTGAAAATCCGCACCGACGCCTTTTGCTGCTGCACTTGCGCTTCTCCCCGTGCCAGGCAGCATAAAAGCGCAGCACAGGACATTGCCACACAAATCGTCGCGAGCGAGGAACACCGTTTTGCCATCGGCCTTCTCCTTGGGCGTTTCCTTCGGCGGAAGCACCGGCCTCGGACTGGCCGAATGATATCACTCCGGGTACTGGCTTGTGTCTCGCCGCGGAGGAATAGCGCATAAAGTGTATAAATCCGCCTAGGCTAAGGGGTGGACAGGGAGCCCAACCTGTGATTCAATCCTGCCTGTCGGGCCCAGTCATTCCAGGTCGCAATTAGCCATGTCCCAGCAATTCGACATCTGCAAGATGGAAAGCGACGGCAGCCTTCGCCTGATCGAAGGAGCGGGCGATGTGGAACGCGCCAGAGCCCGTGTGAAGAAGCTTGCCGCATTTTCGCCCGGTGAATACATCATCGCCAACCGACAGACGGGCGAAAGGATTTCCATCAAATCGCCGGTAAAGCAGATCGTGTTTCAGATCGGCTATGACGAAAAGGACCTGAACGCCAGGGCCGAACTTTTTCGACGCTGCGGCCATCAGGTCATGTCGGTCGCGGAAAACGAAGCGGCAAAGCGGGCTCTGACCTCGATTCAAAATGTCGATGTGTTTGTCGTTGGCCACACGGCGCCCGAAGAAACGAGAAAGGAAATGGTCGATTGGCTGAAGGCGAATTTTCCGAAGATAAAGGTTGTTGCCCTGATTCCTTCGGCCAGCCGTCCGTTGGCGAGTGCCGATTTCAACATCGTGCTGAATGATTGGGATGAGTGGCTTTCCCTCCTCGCCGCCGCCACCAGCTGAGCCGCCGCCCTGTGGTTAGGCGCGGCCTTAAACCAGCCGATGCGCCTTCCAAAATCTTCGAAAACTCGCGAAGGAGCACCTTTCCGTTCTCGAGTCCTCCGCCCGTGGCGTCAATAATTTGCTCAAGGTGCTGATCTCACCTGTCGGGTCGCCACTTCATTTCGAGGTGGGCGCTTGCTTCACTTGAATTTGTTTCTGCTAGCGAGTGCTGGGCTGTGGTCCATGGCCTTTCGCGACTCGGCAAGGCCGAGTTCCAAAACCATTTTCTCCGCGGCCTTCCCATTGCGGAGGCGCGCGGACTAAAGCGCCGGGGGCTATGGCCTAAGTCCTGTAGAATGAACACCTACCCAAAAATGCGGATGGGGCGCATCGAAAAACGTCGGCGAAAGGCGGCCGCGTCGTTCCAACCTTGCGAGAGGGGTTTTCCTGTTCCCTCGACCGTCGCAAGCTTGCCCCAATCCCGAGGGGCCCTTCGCGAGGCCCTATCTTTCGTCCCATTGCACTCGCCGTCGCTTGGTGCCAGAATGTGCTTGTTTGGTAGGTCTAAGTATTGGGAAACAAAGCCGCTTCCTTCGGTGTCTAAAGAAGGAGAGCGGACAGCGGGTTCGGCGAGCTAGAGGCCGGGCCCGGCAAGCGGTTGATTTCCAGGGTAGGCCGCAGTATTAGGGCCCGGGAATGCAGGGTGACCCGAGCGTGCATGTCGAAGGCATGTTGAGCAGCGGCTGCTCCAGCAGCTTCGGGTCGGAAAGGCCGGCGGTGTCCGATTGGGCTAGTGCCCTAAGTTGGGGCGGCGGTGAAGCCGAACTCGTCCACGAGCTCCAGGCGGGCTCGGAGACGGCATTCGACTGGCTCGTCACCCACTATCATGCGCCGGTATACAACCTGATCCTCGGCATGCTTGGCGACACCTCGGACGCGGCTGACGGCACGCAGGAGGTTTTTTTGAAGGCCTTTCGCGGCATCCGCAAGTTCCGCCAAGGCAGTTCGCTGAAGACCTGGCTCTATCGCATCGCGATTCGCGAAGCGCTGAACCAGAAGCGTTGGTTCAAGCGGCACCTCCAGAAAAATGTTTCGATCGATGCGGAGCCGGAGGAAGGGCAGGCGCGTTTCGAGATTGCGGACGCCTGCGGCACGCCCTTCGAGCAGCTCGCCGCGCACGAAATCCAGGATGCCGTGCAGGGCGCGTTGCAGCAGGTGCCGGAGGCCTTTCGCAGCGCGGTGATTTTGCGCGACTTGGAAGGTTTAAGTTACGAGGAGGTCGCGGAAGTTCTGGAGTGCAGCGTCGGCACCGTCAAGTCGCGGATCTTGCGCGGGCGCCGCGCGCTGAAAGAAATTCTCGAACCCTTGTTGCAGGAACCCAAAGCGGAACGAAAGGCGATAAGAACCGGTAGGCCGGAAACTCCGCTGACGCATATTCCGACACACGTTCAAGCCTTTGTTCGCGAACGAGCGGTGATGCCGCGGCCGTCGCTTTACAGCAATGCCTCTTCGGCTGGGCGGCCTATTTCGGTTGCATCGCAAGACACAGCCCCGCGGGCGAATCCCGCGGGAGAGGGGCTCTCATGAAGTGCACCACGGTACGAAGAAATCTGGCTGGTTATCTGGATGATGCGCTGATTGGCGAACGGCGCGTGAAGGAACGCGCAGCCATCAGCGAGCACCTGAGAGTTTGCAGCGGCTGCCGCGAGGAATTGCAACGGTTCCGCAAGCTGGCGGTGTTGCTCTCTCGCATGCCGAAAAATGTTCCGCCCGCAAATCTCGCGGTGCGCATCAAGGTGGCCGCGCAGCAATCGCAGGATTGGGTAAGCCGCTTCCGGCAGTTCCGGGGGCATGCCGGAATCATTCTCGAAAACGTGTTTCGCCCGCTGACAGTTCCAGCGACCGGCGGATTGTTTTCTGCGGTACTGATTTTTGCGCTGGTGTTTCAGATGATTGCTCCGGGAATCACCGTGCGCGCCGTGGAAAACGATGTGCCCATCAACCTGATGCGCCCGGCGGAGCTGGTTTCGCTTTCCGATTACCCGGAATCGTGGGCGCCCGAAAAGCATGACACGGAACTTTCCCTGCCGCACGGGCTGCTGGTGGACGTGACGGTGGACGCGCAAGGTCACATGACCGATTATCAGATTCTCTCCGGTCCCACGAGCCTGGAACTGCGTCACCATTTGGATCAGATGCTGCTCTTCTCGCGCTTCAGCCCGATGCTCAGCTTCGGCCGGCCGACCGCCGGGGGGCATGTGGTGCTGAGCTTCAGTGCCGTCCGCGTACGCGGGTAAATTCCCAGGGGCATGAAAAAGTTTGCGACCGCCCTGGTTGCCGCGGATGCATTCGCGAGCGTGAAAAAAATCGTCGCGTCTTTAGCCTCCGTTTCTTTGTTTTTCGTTCCGGCATCGCGCAGTGCGCAAACGCAGCCGAACGACGCCGAGCGCGAGCTGTTTGACCTGCTCAATCACGAGCGCACCGCAAATCACCTTCCAGAATTGATGCGGGACGACGCGCTGTTCAGAGCGGCGCGAAAGCATGCGTTGCTCATGCTCGACCTCAATACCTTCGAGCATCAGCTCCCCGGCGAGCCTGGACTCGAGGAACGGCTCACCAATGCAGGCGCGCGGTTCACGTACATTGCCGAGAACATTGCCATCGGGAAAGATCCGGCGACGATTCATTCCGGATGGATGCATTCCCCCGGTCATCGCGCCAACATTCTCAGCCCGCGCGTAACGGCCGTAGGCATCGCGGTGGTGCGCGGAACGGACGGGCTTTTTGCCGTCGAAGATTTCTCGCAGTCCTTTGGCGACGTGAGTTTGGAGCAGCAGGAGAGGCAGGTGGCGTCGCTGCTGAGCGCGAAAGGCTTGCGCGTCGCACGGACAGCGGAGGACGCGCGCAGGGCTTGCGATGGGCTGGCGGGATTACCGGGTTCGCGGTCGGGGGCGGTGATTCGCTTCGAGACCGGGGATCTGGGCGAATTTCCGCCGGCTTTGGAGAAACAGATTCGCCGCGAGCCGTACCGCAACGTCGCGGTAGGAGCCTGCCGCACGCGCGAGGGGCCGGGTTTTGTGCGCTACAAAATCGCGCTGCTGTTCTTCTAATCGCGGGAAAACGGCAAAATGGAAAATCGAAATGGGAACGGACTGGCTTAGCGCCCGAGAAATGCCCGCCGGTGAGGGGGAAATGGCGCGAGAAAAGAAATAGTTGAAAATGCGAAAAAGCCGGAATACACTGTGGGCTCCATGAACACGCAACACGCCAACTGGTATTGCTGGTATCGATTTACGTGGCATCCATCCGGATGGCGGAGGGCGGTTCCGTAAGCGAAATCAGCGAAAAAGGATTTTCAGCCCACTCGCCAGCCGAGTGGGTTTTTTATTTGGGCGCGAGACATTTCGAGCGCGGATACGGCGGAAGAGTTGGGCGAGTGAGACGGCCAGGAAGGAATGCGCGGGAAAAGTTTGCAAGAAAAATCGCGGACAAGGATCCGTTGGGAGGGCCGGAGAAATGATCATTTCCATGAAACTGCATGCGACGCGGGGAGAGATCGACGAAGTCTGTGAACAGGTAAGGCACTTCGGCTACAAAGTGCACTCGATCGAAGGGGAGGAGCGCGTCGTTATCGGCGTGGTGGGCGTGGGCGACGTGACGGCGTGCATGGAATCGATCGAAGCGATGCCGCAGGTGGACAATGTGGTGCGCATTTCGGCGCCCTACAAGTTTGTGAGCCGGGAATTCCGCAAGGAGAAGACGCGGATCAAGGTGAACGGCTCGGAAATTGGCGGCGACGAATTTGTGGTGATGGCCGGGCCCTGCTCGGTGGAATCGGAAAAGCAGATCATGCAGGCGGCCGAAGCCGTGGCGAAGGCAGGAGCGAAACTGCTGCGCGGGGGCGCGTTCAAGCCGCGAACATCGCCGTACGATTTTCAAGGCATGGAAGAAGAGGGATTGAAATTGCTGCAGAAAGCCAAGCGCGTGACGGGGCTGGCGATTATTACGGAAGTGATGAGCGAGAGCGGCGTGGACCTGGTGGCGCAATACGCGGACGTGATGCAGGTGGGCGCGCGGAACATGCAGAATTTCATGCTGCTGAAAGCACTGGGAAAATGCGGGCGACCGGTGCTGCTGAAGCGCGGATTGAGCAGCACGGTGAAGGAGTTGCTGATGTCCGCGGAATACATCACCGCGCATGGGAATCCGGATGTGATTTTGTGCGAGCGGGGAATTCGGACATTCGAAACGGCGACGCGAAACACTTGCGACATCGCGGCAATTCCCGTGCTGAATGAACTGACGCACTTGCCGGTGATTTTGGATCCGAGCCACGCGACGGGGAAGCGCAGCCTGGTGCCGGCGGTTTCGCGTGCGGGCGTGGCGATTGGCGCGGATGGCTTGATCGTGGAGGTGCACCCCGCTCCGGAGAAAGCTATGAGCGACGGCGCGCAGTCGCTTGACCTGGCGCAATTCCAGAAAATGATGCGCGAATTGCAGCCCTATCTCGAACTGTGGAGAGAGTCGAGAAAGACTCAAGAGGCTGCGGCGTCAGCAGGACGCTCCAGTTCATGAAACCGTTTGCGGGGAGCTACAATAACCAACCAAGGTTGCGTTCGGCTGCGAAGGGGTAGCAGCGGGCGGGAGAGCGGTCGACTTGCTAGAACTCGAGGCCGGGAAGAGAAAGCGGAGACCGAGGGCGGCGAGGACGACGATTTCAGGATCAATGGCGTGGCGGTGGCGAATGGTCGGATGCGTTATATAGAAGATCGAGGATAAATCAACAAGACTGGCAGATAAGGCAGATGAGGGAGGACGGCCTCGCGAGAAGAACGAAAGGCGGGACCGGCGACGCTGCGGGAATGCCGGCCCGAACCAGCATCAGAGCAAAGGGCAGCGCCCGGCCTGGGAGAAGCTTCCCCACGAAGAGAGCCAGAATTGCGGAGGGCGCGCCACAGGCCAAGTAACATGGCCAGAGTGAGCGATGAAGTCAGATAGACATTGGCGAAACCGTGAAACTCGTCCAGCAGGTTGGACGGATCAAGATTCCAGAAGCCCGTCCAGACGTACAAAAATCTTCGCACGCATTGAACTAATACAAGCCTGGATGGAGGGCGAGGAAAGCAAGGGCTTTGCCGAGCTTTTCTTGCATCTAGGGAATTTCGCCGAGCTTGGCCAATCGGGCTCCTTCGTCAGGATTGATCGTGGGATGCTTTTCGATGTCCACCCAGCTCGTTGGAGTTACCGTCGTTGCCATCCCAGAATTCGAGCCAAAAGTTGTCGCGCAGGCGCACAAGAGCGTGAAAGGCGCGATAGTTGAGGGGCTGCCAGGGGAGAAGCGCGATAACCAGTCCGGCCGCTACGAGGAGAGCCGGCGAGAGTCACCGCCAGTGATCCCGCGAAATCACAGAGGTTGGCGACACTGGCGGCGTTCGCGACTGTCCGCTGGTGGATTGCCTATCGGGTGCGCCTTTGCCCGCGATTATTTGTGCGGTTTGCCTTCTTGCCGTTGGTTTTCGCGCTGCTGGCGTTGCTCGAGCTTTTGTGATTGCTGTTCATGCCGGCGATTCATCTGGTCCATTTGCTGCTGCTGACCGCGCTGGCCCTGCTCCTGCCGCTGTTGGCTCGCATTCTGGCGGCCAAGATTCCGCCGCTCCTGGTCGTGCCGCTGCTGGAGCTTTTGACGCTCCGTATCCTGTTGCCGCTGCACCTTGTCGGTTTCCCTCTGGTGTTTCTCGTCCAACCGGGAATTGTAGGAAGCGTCATGCGACGAGCGTGCCGAGGGCGGGCGGTCGTCACGGATGCGTCCGTTGTTGTCACGAGACCTGTCCGCACGATTGGAATCGCCGCGGTTCTCGGGCGGGCGGTTCATGTTAGCGTCTCTGCCACGCTCTACTCCGCGACCGCGAAACTCGCCGGAACGCGGAGTTGCCGCGACTTCCGGGCGACCGTGGTTTACGGAAGCCAGGAAGCTGCGATCGCCGCGCGCAGCTTCAAAATGGTGGTTCTGCTCTGCGGTCGTGGGGGCGTGGCGGTCGTGTTCAGCGGCCATCTCCTCGCGGGTGGGCCGAGCGGTGATTCCGCCGGGACCACCGTTGAAGCTGACGCGGTTTATCGTGGTGTTGTTATGGACGACGGTCGTGTTGTAGGTGTTGTGGATCACCGTGACGTTCACGTTGCTCACGGAGCGGTTGTAATAGTAATTTCCGCCGCGCCAGTAGCCGCCGACGAAACCGACGCCAGTGTAGCCGAAGCCGTAATTAATGCCGCCGTAGAAGCCGACTCTTGGTCCCCAGTAGCCTGCGTGCCAGAGATAGACACCTTCGCCAAATCCCCAGTAGCCGGGAGTCCAGAGCAGGCCCGACTCGGGAGCGAGCGCCCACGTGCCGGGAACCCAGAAGTAACCGTCGGGTCCGTAAGCCCAGTAACCGGGAATCCAGATGTAGCCCGGTCCGGGACAGATAGGCTGCACATAGACGGGCAAGGCGGGAGGGCCAATGCGGATGGAGACGCCCACGGCAACTTGCGCCCGGGATGGAGCGGGAATCGCCATGATTCCGGCGGCAAGGGCAAACAAGAAAATGAAGCGCGCGATACGCATGATTCTCACCTTTCTGGCGTTGGCTGGCTTTCCAGTTTCTGTTCCGGGAGGTCTATGCCAGTTGAGACCACCCATTCGATGAAACCCGGCGTCGCGCCAAAAGTCGCGAGGGGTTGTAGCAAGACCTGTAAAAAGAATAACTTATAAGCGGCGGATCAATGCGCTTCCCCGGCGGCGAAGTGCTTATCGGATACGGCTATGATGCTGGGGCTTTCTCGGGGCGGCGCTGTTGGCCACGGCTTCCTCCCTGTATGCTTTGCGCCTGCAAGCGGAGGCAGCTGCCAAGGAAAGATGAGATGAGTGCTGGGGCGGGCGCGCAAATTCAACCGAGCCTTGCGGCGATTCGAGAGGCACAGAAATTTTTGGCGCAATATTTCGCCGAGACGCGGCTGATCGCAGGGCCGTTTCTGAGCCAGCGCACGGCGAAGAATGTTTATTTGAAGCTAGAGACCGAGTTGCCGACAGCATCTTTTAAGGTGCGCGGGGCTTTCTACGCGCTGGCACAAAGAATGAAGAAGGAAGCGGTGCGAGAAGTGATCGCATCGAGCACGGGAAATCACGGCGCGGCGGTGGCCTACGCGGCAAAAGAGTTCGGCATTGCGGCGAGGATTTTTTTGCCCGCGAATTGCAATCCGGTCAAGCGGGGAAGAATTGCCGCCCTGGGGGCTGCTCTTGTGGAGAGTGGCGGAGGGGATCTTGCTTCGGCGTTCCGACTGGCGGCAGAGTACGCGAAGCAGCCGGGCGTTTATTTCTTGAACGACGCAACCGATTTGGACTTGCCCGCAGGACCGGCGACGATTGCGTGTGAAATCCTGGAGCAACTTCCAAAGGCCAGCGCAATCGTGGTGCCGATGGGAGATACGGCGCTGATTCGCGGGATTGCTGCGGCGGCGAAGCAGGTTGCGCCGCAGGTGAGGATTATTGGCGTGCAAGCGGAGCGCGCGCCGGCGTATTACCTGTCGTGGAAACAAGGACGAGTTGTTGGCACAGAAACCTGTGACACGATAGCCGACGGGCTGGCCACCAGGACGCCAGAAGCCGAGAATGTGCGCGACGTGAGGGCACTCGTCGATGACGTGGTGTTGGTCAGCGAGGAGCAAATGCTCGAGGCGATTGCGATTTTGCTTATGGAGGAGCACGTCCTTGCGGAACCTGCCGGAGCAGCAAGCACCGCGGCACTGCTGAAAGCGGGGGAGGGCTGCGGAGACTTTCCAGTGCTGCTTGTGAGCGGTGCGAATATTCCCCGCGAAGTGCTGAAGAGGGCGCTCTAGCTTAGCTAATGCGAGTGAATCTCAGGGAACGTAAACCTAGTCGATACTTTAACTACTGACGCGACCTCGAGGGCTCATCGGGGACCGCGAAGGCGACGTAGACGCCTCCGGAACGGGACTTGGGATCTTTGCCGCCGCCTGCGGCAATCACCACAAACTGGCGACCGTTTACTTCATAGCTGGCCGGAGTTGCGTTTCCGGAGAAGGGAAGCGCTGCTTCCCAGAGGAGTTGGCCGGTGGATTTGTCGTAGGCGCGGAATTTTTTGTCGAAGTTGGTCGCGCCGATGAAGAGAAGGCCTCCGGCGGTGACGATAGGGCCACCATAGTTTTCTGTGCCGGTGTCGGTCTGGCCCTGTGCGGCCAACTCCGGATACTCGCCGAAGGGAATCTTCCAAACGTATTCCCCGGTATTCAGATCGATGGCGTTGAGCGTGCCCCAGGGAGGAGCCACGGCGGGATAGCCCTCCGGATCGAGAAATTTGCGGTAGCCGGTGAAGCGGAATTTCATCGCCAGCAGGGGCGCCGAGCCTTTTAGTTCTTTGCTCTTACCGCTCATCAAGTAATCGATCAGAGCAGAAACTTGATCCTGGTTGAGGTTCGGGAAGCCGGGCATGCGGCCCTTTCCGTTCTTGATGACGGCGGAGATTTGTGTTGCTGTCAGGCGGCTACTCACTCCGACGAGCGACGGCATCGCGGGTGGCGAGCCGGTCATTTTTTCGCCATGACAAACACCACACTGGCTCAGATAGATGGAACGCGGGCTGTTCTTGCCGGTGTTGGGCGCTAGAGCGCCGGTCCAGGCGACATCATTGGAATTGATGTAGATGATGCCGGTTTCGGGATCCACGGCAGGCCCACCCCACTCGGCGCCACCATCGAAGCCGGGGAAAATCACTGTATCGCTGCCAACGGAAAACGGAACAAACTGGCCGTTGCTTCGGAATTTCCGGAATTGCTCGAGCGCCCATTGATGAGCTGCCGGGGTGCGGTTGGTCAGCAGTTCTTCGGTGAGAAGCTGGCGGGCAAAAGGTGCGGGACGCCGAGGGAGCGGCTGCGTCGCGGAAGCGCGCTCACCGGGCACGGGGCTCGAAGGATATTTGCGGACTTCCATCGGGAAGAGCAGCCTTCCGTTGGCACGGTCGAACAGGTAGACGAAGCCCTGTTTTGAGGTTTGCACAACGGCGTCCACGTTTTTGCCGTCGCGCTTGACAGTGACGAGCGCGGGTGGCGAAGGGAAGTCGCGATCCCAGAGATCGTGGTGGACACCCTGGAAATGCCAGATTCGCTTGCCGGTTTCGGCGTCCAAAGCGATCAGACAATCCGCGAAGAGATCGTCGCCAATGCGGTCCGCGCCGTAGAAATCAAAAGCGGCGGAGCCGGTCGGAGCATAGACAATTCCTCGCTGGGGATCGAGAGCCATGCCTGTCCAGTTGTTCGCGGCACCGGAGGTTTTCCAAGCTTGTGCCGGCCAGGTCTTGTATCCAAATTCACCGGGATGAGGAATGGTGTGAAATGACCAGCGCAATCGGCCCGTGCGAACGTCGTAGGCGCGAATGTCACCGGGAGGCGCGGGCAGCGTCTCCGGGTTGCGACCACCGACGATGATGAGGTCCCGGTAGACGATTCCCGGGCTGGTCAGATCGATCGATTGGGCGGTGGCGGGGGTGCGCCCTAAATCCTCGCGCAGATCGATGCGTCCTTGCTTTGCAAAGCCCGGGATAGGTTGGCCCGTCGAGGCGTCGAGAGCGTACAGAAAATTCATCACGCCAACGAGAATCCGCTTATCTTGACCGTCGCTCCAGTAAGCCAGTCCGCGATCCGGCTGTGACCCGACGACGCCCAAGGCGAATTTCCACAGCTCGTTTCCGGTGGCGGCATCCAAGGCGAAAACTTTCTGTGTTGGCGTGAGCCCGTAGAGGGTTCCGCCGACAATAAGGGGACTGGTTTGCAGACCACCTTCCTCGCCCGTGTCGTAGCTCCAGGCGACGGCCAATTGCTTGACATTTTCGCGGTTGATTTCGGCGAGGGTGGTATAGCGAGTGTTCTCTGGAGAACCCCCATAGACTGGCCAGTCTTGCTGGCGCGGTGCGGTTGTCTCTGATTTTTGGTCGCCAGGAGTCTGCCGAGCACCAGCAGCGATCAGCAGGATGCCGAGAGCACTGGCAAGCGTTGGCGCGCAAATAGCAGTCTTTCTCAACGGTCCTTCCATCAAAAAACGAAGAGAGGATAACACTCCTCGCTTTCAAACGAGAGACTTATGAATGATTCGAGCCAGCCGCGCAAGAGCGACAAACCGCAGGCGCAAAAGAATACTGCGGCTTCAGAAATCTTACCCATCGTTCGGTGCGTCGGTTAAAATCTCCGTCTCCAAGAAGGAGCCGCAACGATGTTTTGTGGAGGTCCTCGATGAATCTGCATCTCCGCTTACGACCGGTGTGCTGCGCGACGGTCCTTTGCGCGATGCTGGCCGGTTCTTCTTCGGCGAGCGCGCAAGAGACTTATACGCCTACGAAGGAAAACCTCAAGGCGCGCGGATGGTTCCAGGACGCGAAGTTCGGGTTGTTCATTCACTGGGGGGTGTACAGCGTGCTGGGCGACGGGGAATGGGTAATGGAAACCCGGCCCATCAACCGCACCGACTACGCAAAGCTCCCGAACTTCTTCAATCCCCTCAAGTTTGATCCGGCGGCGTGGGTAACGCTGGCGAAGACGGCGGGGATGAAGTACATCACCATCACATCCAAACATCACGACGGGTTCGCGATGTTCGATTCGAAGCTGACCGACTGGAACGTTGTGGCGCGCACGCCCTACGGAAAAGATGTGATCGGCATGCTCGCGGCAGAGTGTCACAAGCAGGGAATCAAGCTCTTTGTCTACTACTCGCAACTGGATTGGCATTCCGAGGACTATTTTCCGCGCGGACGGACAGGGCAGCGCACCGGGCGGCCGGATTCCGGGAACTGGGATGCTTATCTGAACTTCATGGATGGACAGTTGCGAGAATTGCTGACGAAGTATGGAGAAATCGGCGGCGTGTGGTTTGACGGAATGTGGGACAAGCCTGACGCCGATTGGCGTCTTGCGCGGACCTACGCGCTCATTCACCAACTCCAGCCACCAGCGCTCGTTGGCAGCAATCATCACAAGACTCCCTTCCCCGGCGAGGATTTTCAGATGTTTGAGAAGGATTTGCCCGGCGGGCACACCACCGGCTTCAATCCGGAGCAAGGCGTGAGCGCTCTTCCGCTGGAAACCGCGGAAACGATGAACAACTCTTGGGGATTCAATATTACCGACCATCATTACAAGAGCACGGCGGATTTGATCCGCTATGTGGTGCGCGCGGCGGGAAGGAATGCGAATTTCCTTTTGAATGTCGGGCCGATGCCGAATGGAGAGATTCAGCCGGAGTTTGTCGAGCGCCTGACGGAAATGGGGAAGTGGACCAAGCAATACGGGCAGTCCGTCTATGGAACGCGTGGTGGTCCCGTGCCTGCGGGGCCTTGGGGCGTGACGACCGAGCGGGGTTCGACCGTTTACGTGCATGTGCTCGACTGGAATCAGCCGTTGCTGGCGCTGGCAGGCATCCCGCGCGGCGTGCGTTCGGCGAAGTTGTTGCGTGATGGAACGACCGTCGAGGTCAGCGTCGTCAAGGGAGGACTGGTGCTGAAGCTCCCGGAAGCGCAGGCCGAGGAAGTGGACCGCGTCATCGAGTTGGAGTTGGAGCCTGAGAAGTAGAAAATGCCGAGCACGCCGCAGCGCAAATTCCGCAGCAGTCCGACACGAGCGGAGCACCTCGAAGCGCGGCGCTTGAGGATCGATAGCGTGGTTGCGGATTCGGCGAGTTTCAGCACAAGAACTTTGCCGTTCGAATGAAAGCTGCCGCCGGTGGCCGTCGTGGCTTCCTTCAGGGGATGGTCGGGGAGCAAGTAAGTGATTTCGCTAACCAAACCCGTAGAGGAAAGCGTCTTCTCCAGGTAGTCGCGCTCAAGGTCAATATCGGGATCGATCTTGTGGGTAATTCCATTGTTGCGCTGGTCCCGTTCGAGTCCGATGTCATGAGTCGCAGCGCCTACCCAGAGCGTTTCTCCATGAACTTGATACGGAGCTTTCCAGATGCGCAGGTGGTTGCGGGTCTTTACCACGCTAATGGGTTCGGCGTGCGCCCAGCCGTAGTCCTGCGGACGGCCAAACAGATAGAGCTGGCTCATGGGCATGGTCACATAGGACTCTTTCGAAATGCTTTCAAGAACGCCGTGGAGGATCGCATCTTGGACGTCGGCATCCACCTTTACCCAGCCAGCGGCAGTGAAAACCTGTTGCATGGCCGGTTCCGAGCCAAGAATAAGAAAATTGACCATATCACCCGGATGGCCTTGCTTGTCCGAGACACGCCGCGGGATTTTGGAGAAAAGAGCACTGTCGATGCCGGGGATGGAGCCGAGTTGCTTGGCCACGGTGTGCGCCTGGCCGTCTTCCGGAGCGTACACCTCAATCTGCACGACATAGGTGCCGCTGCCGGTATCGTCGCTTGTCTGGTTGATTCCGAGCGTCAGGTACCCGGCAATGGGCGCAACCACATCGCGGTGCGAGCCAATCAGGAAGGGCTGCGCCACGTCTTTGTCGCCGATGCGCCCGATCAAAGCGCCGCGTCCCGCTTCGTTAAAAGGCAGGATGCGCAGGAGATCACGAAAGCCCCGGGCAAGACCGTCGGGCCCATTGTCTTCTTTGGCTTCGGAGTAGCGCAGCTTACCGGTTGCGGTAATGACCACGTGTTCGCCAGGCTGCACGTCGATGCCGGTATCCATCCAGGACGCGTCGCCGGTAAGCTGTACCTCTTGAGAAAGGCGCTTCTTCCCCAAGGATGTTTGGGATTTCATACTGTTCTGCCCGGTAGCCGCTTGCTGGCCTGGCGTGGTGGTGCCCTGGCGAACTAGCTGGGCGTACACCCTACCCGGAGGAGCGGCCGACACGACGGGAAGTCCGAGGATAAGAAGGAGTGTGTGCCTTGGAAGCCGAGCCATTCCTCGAGAGCCATCCTGTTTCAAAAGCTTGCGCGAATTTCTAGTCTAAGCAGATGCGTTGAATGGGGGCAAGCGTTGCAACCAGATGAACGAAGAAAGTCCGTAAAGGGAACGCGGTCGAAAACGCCTTGTTCGCTCGATCCGACTGGCTCGGAAGACTTCCGCGCCCAAGCGCGATTCGAATAAACTCGAATAAACGCGATTCCTTGACGGATAGTGAGGGCAACGTTAGATTGAAGGGATGCCGCAGCATTGTGAGAGAACCTGGAGCGCTCCCCGGTGTTCCCTTCCATGCTGAGAGATGCTAAAGGTGAAAAATAGAGAAAGCGACTTGCCCGAGTGAGGGCTGCGGCAGCCGGAATGAGAAAACTAGGACTAACGGCGCTTTTGGGACTCGGTGCCACCATGGCCTGGCAGGCTGCCTCGCAGGGCACCCCGCTAGCCCCATCGCAATCACAGACGCAGACGCCGCGCAAGATGCAGGCGCCCGCCGTCGCCTCGCGCGCGCAGGCTCCCGCCGAAACCACCGTGACCGTGGATGGCAGCGAAGCCATGTTTACCACCATGTGCGCGCTGCTCGCTTCGGGTTTTGAATCTAACATGAGCTCCGATAATTGGACCGCTTTCCGTGCCCAGATGCGCGAGCGGTTGCGGCAGCAGAGCGGGCCAGCGGTGGATGCGGTTCGGCAATTCTATCGGCAGCACGAATTGCGCGACCCTGGAGCGACACTCTCCAGATACTTGTGGTTTGGGCTGGTGTCCGGTCCCGCTCCTGCGTTTCAGTCCATCTTGCGGCGTGACGAATTGCCGCCCGATGTGATCGCGCTTCTGGGATTCAGCGAACTTCTTTCGACTTATTACCAGGAACAGAAGATTGGCGATCTCTGGCAGCAAGTGCAGCCGATTTACAACCGGGAAATCCAGCGCCTGCATGAACCGTTAACACAAGTGGTGTACACCTCGGCCGGGTATCTCCGGGAGACTCTCGATCCTTACGGCCCGCGGAAGTTCAACATCATTGTCGAACCGCTGGTAGGGCGAATTACCAACGTGAGGAATTTTGGCGACCACTATGCGCTGGTGCTCAGCGGAGCAGATGACATCCCTCTGGACGTAGTGCGACACGCCTTCCTGCACTTTATGCTGGACCCGCTCCCGCTCATGTATCCCCATGTGGTCGCGGTGAAGGGGCTGCTCTACGACACCGCCGCGAAAGCGCCGCGGCTCGTGAAAGACCTGAAGGATGATTTTCCCTCGTACTTCGCAGAGTGCATTGTACGCGCGGTGGAACTACGAATGAAGCGGATTTCGCCGGGGGAGCGTGAAGCGGCGTTGACCCGCAACGACGCTGACGGGTACGTTTTGGTAAGGCCCCTGGTCACCGCGTTGGCCGATTTTGAAAAGTCGGAACCATCGATGAAACGGTATTTCCCTGATTTGGTGAGGAGCATCGACGAAAAAGCGGAGGCCAAACGCATAGCCGCGATCCAGTTCGCCCCTGCCGATGCGACCGAGACCGACGGTGCAGCGGTGGAAGCCGTGGCGCACCCGAAAAAAGCCTTGCCGACAACCGTACCCGACGACAGGGAAGCTATCTCGGCGCTTACGGAAGGCGAGCGGCAGATTGCCGCAAAGAATCCTCGCGCCGCCGAAGCTGCATTCCAGAAAGTTTTGAGCAAGTATCCCGACCAGCCGCGCGCCTGGTTTGGTATGGGCGTGGCCGCCTACATGAATCACGACTCCGCCCGGGCCAAGCAAGTCTTTGGCCGATTAACCGCCGGAGAGCACGCCGCCACAGGAGACCCCCGAGTACTGGCCTGGTCGCATGTTTACCTGGCGCGGCTTTATGATTATGAAGGCAATACCTCCGAGGCGAAAGCGGAGTACGAATCGGCGCTGGCGGTCGAGGGCGGACCGGCGGAGGCCAGGCAGGCAGCGCAAAAGGAACTTGCCGCATCTGCAAACGACAAGCCTGCGTCGCAGCCATAGACAGAGTTTCATTTCGGTTTAGGTCTCTGCGACGGGAGACAACGAAGCATGAAGGGATCGGGCTTGCGTTGTTCGAGGAGCGAGACTTTGCGCGGGAGCAGCATGCCTTGCTCAAACTGGCTCCTCGTCCGGCAGACAAAGCGGATCGGCATGCAAAGCAGGCGATTGACAAAAGTGCGTCGAGTTTTCCGGGAACCTGCAATCGGCCGGCAAGGAAGCGTAGAGAGAGCAAAGAGCTTGATACCGGCCAGCAAGGTGTCCCGAGGTAGGTTTGCGATGGTGAAGTGATACCCTTAAGCGGGTAGGGAACGAGACGGAATAGGAGAAATGGCATGAGAAGAAAGGCGAATCTTTGGTTGGAAGCACTGACCCTAGCGGGATTCTTGATGAGCTCCTGCGGCCTGGCTGTGGCACAGGGGAGCCAGGGTTCTCTGAACGGCCAAAGCGGCCAGGGCAGCCAGAGCCAGCCGCCGGCGCCGTCCACCGACAAGTCCAAGACGCCGGACGTCACCCCGCTGTCTTTGGACAGCGCGCCGCCTCCGGTGAGCGCCGAAGAAGATGCGGCCTTCAAGGCGTTCCAAGCGGTGCCGATGAATGACGCAAAACAGAAGATCCAGTCGGGCGAGGCTTTTCTCCAGAAATACCCCGAAACGCGCTACAAGTCCGGTGTGTACGCCCCGTTGGCTTTTGCTTACTTGCAAGAGAACCAAGTGCAGAAAATGCAGGAATACGGAGAAAAGGCAATTGCGCTCGTGCCCAATGACGTCTCCACACTCGCGCTCATGGCCCAGACGCTTCCGCGCAGAATCAATGCGAGCACTCCGGCGGCAGAAGCGGCCCAGTTGCTCGCGAAGGCGGAACAGTATTCAAAGCAGGCGATCGAGATCGCTCCTACGCTTCCCAAGCCGGCGAACATGACGGATGAAACGTTTGCTGCGGCGAAAAATCAAGACTTGGCCATGGCCCACAGCGGTCTGGGACTGGTCTACATTCGGCGGGGAAGGAATGCGGAGGCCATCACCGAGCTCGATGAAGCGGTGAAAGTGGACCCGAACCCCGACCCGGTCAACTACTACCTGCTGGGGGTGGCCAACAAGAACACCTCGCATTTCGACGACGCCATCACCGCGTTCAACAAGTGTGCTTCCTCGCCGGGCCAGATGCAGCCGGTTTGCAAAGCGCAGGCTGACGACACCAAGAAGAAAAGTTCTACGGAGCTGAGCGCGCCAAAGTAAGCAGGGCAGGCAGCGTGCCCGAATTATGCACGAAGTGATGCGGAATCCCGAAGCGGCGTTGGAGGAACGCCTCGGTCACAAGTTCTCGAATCGAGGGCTGCTCGATCGAGCTTTGACCCACAGTTCGGCGATCCCTGAGTTGCGCGGAGCCAGTGCGGATGCGCCGGGAGATTCCACACATCTGTCGGATAACGAACGGCTGGAATTTCTTGGGGACGCGGTCCTCGAACTGCTTGCCAGCGAGTATCTCCTCGCCGCTTTTCCGGACTGGTCCGAGGGCCAGCTTTCCAAGAGCCGGGCGCGCATCGTAAACGCAAGTTCGCTCGAGTCGGCAGCCCGGCGCTTGCACCTTGGAGAGCACCTCCGCTTGGGACGCGGGGAAGAGAAAACCGGGGGGCGTGAAAAGCAAACGCTGCTCGCCGATGCCTTCGAAGCTGTGGTGGCGGCTGTCTATCTCGATTCCGGGCTCAGCGCCGCCAGGGAATTGTTGCAGCGGGTCCTGTTCGAGCAGGCACTTGAGGGACGCGGTGAGCGCATCGCGGAATCAGACCGCAAATCGGCGCTGCAAGAATTTCTGCAAGGGCGAGGGCAAGCGCCGGCAGAGTATCGCCTGGCGGGAGAGAGCGGGCCGGATCATCAAAAGACTTTCCAGATCGAAGTTTGGATTAACGGGGAATGCCTGGCGAGGGGCGAGGGCAGCACGAAAAAAGAGGCGGAGCAGCGGGCGGCTCGCAGCGCGCTGGAACAACTCGAGCGGACAGGAGTGAAAGGCTAAGCAGGAATGCCTGAGCAAACACTGGCCCCAGTCCAGGAACAAACACCGGTGGCTAAGCCAGAAAAGCGCCGGGAACGCCGGGAAGAAACCACTCTTTCCGAGTATCTGGAGTCGCTGCTGGTTACCGTGATTCTGGCTCTGTTCGGCACGACCTTCATTGTGCAGGCCTTCAAGATTCCGTCGGCATCTATGGAAGGGACGCTGCTGATCGGGGACCACCTGTTGGTCAACAAGTTTATTTTTGGCGGCACCGGCGCCTGGTATGACAAATTCCTGCCGTATCGCCCGCTCCAGCGCGGCGACATCATCGTTTTCAAGTTCCCTTATCAGGAACACCAGCATTTTGTGAAACGTGTGATTGGCTTGCCGGGCGACCGTGTGAAGGTGGTGGACCAGGCGGTCTACGTCAACGGCAAGATGCTTAACGAGCCCTACGTCGTCCACGATCCTTCGGCCCGTTATGACCCGTTGAACTACAACTTTCCTCCGACCCCAAGCCAGATGATTGCGTCGCAACTTCAGCCGGAGTGGGCGCAGGAAATGAGAAAGTTTGTGAAGGGCATAGAAATTGTTGTGCCGGCCGGGAAGTATTTCGCAATGGGGGATAATCGCGATCAGAGCTGGGACAGCCGCTTCTGGGGCTTCGTGGACCGCGACGCCATTATGGGGCGGCCTTTCTTGATCTATTGGTCGGTCGAAGCTAAGAGCAACGACTACACCGGGGAAAGCACGTTCTGGTCGAGGCTGGTAGGGGTATTCGATACACTCGCGCACCTGCCTTCGCGCACGCGATGGAGCCGTATGCTTCATACCGTGCATTAGCGAGGGACTAGCGTTCGTCCTCGTCGGGCGCTACCTTTTTGGGCTAGAGTTCCTTAAACTTCCGAACGGCATGAGCAAGCTCAGAAAATGGTGGAAGTCGGGCCTCGCCATCGTGTTGGCGGTTGTTGCCTTACAGATGGCCATGTCCTTCCTGGTGCGGACGCATCGCGTGCACACCTATCTCACCGCACGTCTCGAACGGGCCTTTGGACGGCCCGTTGAGGTACGCAGTTTTGATGCTCGCATTTTCCCAAACCTGCAACTCTACGCCGACGGAGTTACCGTGGGCGAAGACCCCGCATTCGGCTACGAGTATTTCCTTCGTGCCGAGCATCTGAGCGCCGGGTTGCGGTGGAAGGGCCTGCTCGGCGGCCATTTTGAATTTGGCACCTTGTCTTTCAGCAGGCCAAGCCTCATTTTGGTGCGCACCTTTGCAGGGCGATGGAACCTTGAGGGCTGGCTTCCTCCGGCGAAGAACACTTCCACGCAAGGACTGCGGATTTATGGGCCGCCCTCGCCGGTCCCTCCCGTGAATCACCTTCAAAAAATCAAATTCTACGAAGGGCGTATCGATTTCAAGAATCAACAGGAGAAACTTCCGTTCGCCTTCACCGGAGTTGCCGGCAGCGTCGAACAAGTCTCTCCTGGCCGCTGGGAGCTTCAACTCGAAGCCCAGCCATGGCGCAGCGGCGTTCTCCTGCAATCGACGGGAATTATTCGCGTCCACGGGGACCTGGCGGGGACCTCCACTCGCTTACAGCCTGCGGAAATCACCTTGCGCTGGGGCGAAGCTTCCCTCGCCGATGTCTTCCGCCTTCACCATGGTCAGGATTACGGCGTCCGCGGTCTGTTTACTTTGTACGCCACGGCGAAGAGCACTGCGTCTACGGATGATGGCCCGGGCGATTGGACCTATTCCGTCGAGGCTCGCGCGAGTCGAATTCACCGCTGGGATTTGAGCGAGCGGGCCGATAATCCCGGGTTGGATGTGGACGTCAGCGGGCGATGGAACGTCGGAACGGGGACTATTCTCGCCGATCAATTCGCGGTGGAAGGATTACGCTCGAACTTGCGCGGAAAGTTCCGCTACGCCTCGGAAAGCGCAACGCCCATGGAATTGCGCCTGGACTCGATGGGCGTTCAGGCTTCGGACTTGCTGGCTTGGTATCGCGCCTTCCATCCCGACGTCGCCGAAGGTATCATCGCCGACCAATATTTTACCGGTGGCATGATTCTGCATGGCTGGCCGCTCTCCATCCAATCTGCGGCGCTCTCGAGCAACGGTGGCACGGTCAAGGTTCCGGGATTTGTCGAGCCCGTACGAATCGGCCGTGTCAACGGCGGACGCGAGCGGTCGCGCATGGTGATCGGCCCTGTGCGAGTCGCACTCGGCGGTGCTCCTCGCGAAGTCATCGCACCAAAGCTGCGCCGCGCCGCGCCGGCAATGGAGAATGCCGCGGATCTGACGTTTACGCAGGATTTGAAGACGGGCTCCGGAAGCATCGGCATCGAGGGAAATATTTCCAAGGTCGAAGATTTTCTGAAGCTTGCGGCTTCTCTGGGGCGGCCGGTCAATCACGGCTGGGAACTTACGGGTGAGGCCAGCGCGGTGACCCAGTGGAGATGGAAGGAGCCCTTCCACGGGCGCTGGAACGGGTCAGTCTCGGTAAACGAAGGATCGCTGACGGTTGCGGGCTTGAACCAGCCGCTGAGTCTAGCGGAAGCGAGCTTGGGCTGGAACGAAGGGCGGCGCGCGGCCCGCCTGCTGAGGGTCGCAGGCTTCGGCGGGAATTGGGTGGGAGAGATAGAAGAAGAGCCCAAGACCGATAAAGATACTGCCGCACACTGGAAATTCGATTTGAACGTGGACCATTTGAATGCCGCTGAGCTGGATCGCTGGGTGGGGCCGCGCGCGCGCCCGAACTGGCTCGAGCGGCTGCTGCATTCCTTTTTGGGAGAAGTTACTCCCGCGACGCCCGCCAGCGAACTGCTGCGGCGCGTCGACGCCGAGGGACGCCTTCGCATTGCTCGCTTGACCGTTGAAAAGCTGAAACTGGAGAATGTTGTGGCCCAGGGCTCGCTGCGGGATTTGAAGATGGAGGTGCGGAACTCCGGGGCCGAATGGGCCGGGGGGCGGGTCCGGGCAAAGATCAGCGCCAGCTTCTTGCCACGCCCGAGCTACGAAATCAGAGCCGACCTCGAACAAGTCAATCTTGCGAAATTGCCGGGAACGGAGCGGCTGGCGGACCGTTTGAGCGGCGCCGGTTCGGGAAACCTGCAATTGAAGACCGCAGGAGTTGGACGCGAAGAGTTGCTCCGGAGTCTGGACGGAAGCGGCTTCGTGAATCTGAAACAGGTCGAGCTCAACGGGTTGGATTTGCCGGCCAGCATTGCAGACGGCGCTGAACACTCGGGGACTTCCCGATGGCCCGCGGGCGAATGCGCCTTTCTGATCCGCAATCGCGGCATCGTGTTGCAATGGCTGCAACTGAATGCCGCCCTTGAGCAAACTTCGGTGCAAGGTACGCTGAGCTTTGGCTCGGACGCGGACTTGAGTGTCTCCATGCAGCCCCGGGAACCGGCCAGAGCAACACCCAAAAAGGCTTCCGCAAAAAGGCATGTCCTGAAAATCTCCGGGCCGCTCGCCGATCTCCGTCTGACGGTGGAGAGTACTCCACAACCCCAAGTCGTGAATTGAGCTTTTGCATACTCGCTTTCTTTGCCGTCTGCGAGAGTCATTAGAACTACCGGAGGATCAGGATGAAGCGTGCTGCGCTGGCGGCTGCCTTGCTTGCCTTTACCCTCTGAGCGAACACAAGAGCGCAGAAGCCGTGCACCCGCTCAAAAGCGGTGGAAGAGTAGAATTCGTTTCCGAACTGGCTCCGCAGCGGGCTTTTTCGCGGTATCCTCGATCTGGTGTCCGATGAAGCGCACCGTTCTCCTTTTCACGAGCCTGCTGCTTTCTGTGGCTTCCTCCGCCCCCTCGCGGGAGCAGCGTACGAGTCTCCTTCCCCAGCTGCACGCCGGACAAACTCTCACCTATCTCATCCGCTGCCAAAGCTCGAAAAACGTCAAGACCGAGAGCAATGTTGCTCTCGCTCTGGCCCCGACGGCTGCGCAGACAGACACCCAGGGTTTGCTCCGCATTGAGGTTTTGCATTTGCAGCCAGCCGGCGACAGATTCGCGATGCGCGCGCGGGGCCAATTCCTCAACGATAATTTTGGCGTCCCGGCAAAGCCGGCGGGTGAGAAATCCAAGTTCGAAGCCTCGCCCCTCTCGCCGGAAGGGAATCCCGTCGAATTCACCATCTCGGCAGAAGGACTTGCGGAAAAAATCACCGGCCTCGACGGTCTTACTCCCGAGCAACAGCAGATCTGGAAAGAGTGGCTGGCGCGGTTTGCCGTAGCCTGGGCCATTCCTTCGTCGCGCGCGAAAATCGGAGATAAATGGAAGGTCGAGCAACCCGAGCCGGCCACTTCTCCGATCGCCGCGCTCAGCTGGACGCGTGATTCTTATTACGTCCGCGACGAGCCTTGCCGCCCCGCGCAGCTTTCCAGCACCGGAGAAGCTACTTTCTCGAACGGTCCGATGGACCATTGCGCGGTGTTGTTCACCAGCGCCAAGCTGGTGCAAAAATCTTCTCCCAAGGACGCCACGCCCGAAGCCTTCAAACTCCACCAGCTGAAAACCATGGGCACCGCCAAAGGTTCGAACGAAGTGATCACCTACATTTCGCTCACCAGCGGCCTTGTCGTGCGCGCCACCGAAAACGCCTCCCAGCAAATGGACGTTGTCGTTGCCAAGGCTGACGGCTCCAACGGCGTGCATTACCACGTTGAAGCCAAGAGTGATCTCGAGGTTTTGCTGCTCACCGAAGCTCCGGGGCCGCCGCAGCGCTAAGGGAGCGTGCCGCGCCTCGTCAGAAAATCCCCGGGCTTGCATGACGGAGTATAATGAAAGTTTCTGCCATGCCTGGCAAAACCGGCAGGAGACCCTCTCGATGAAATTCGAGCTGCACAGCAACTACCAGCCTCGCGGCGATCAGCCTGCCGCCATCGATCAGCTTTCCTCCGGCGTCGCATCCGGCGACAAGCATCAGGTACTTCTCGGCGTCACCGGTTCCGGCAAGACCTTTACGATGGCCAAGCTCATGGAGCAGTTCAATCGCCCCTCACTGGTTCTCGCCCACAACAAAACGCTGGCGGCACAGCTCTATCACGAGTTCAAAGCGTTTTTTCCGGAAAACGCCGTCGAGTATTTCGTCAGCTACTACGATTATTACCAGCCCGAAGCCTATGTCCCGTCGGCAGATCTTTATATCGATAAAGAAGCAACTATCAACGATGAGCTTGACAAGCTGCGCATGAGCGCCACGCGTTCGCTCTTCGAGCGCCGTGACGTCATCATTGTCGCTTCGGTCTCCTGCATCTACGGCCTCGGTTCGCCGGAAGCTTACTATGGCATGCTGGTCATGCTCGAAAAGGGCCACCAGACTTCGCGCGAAGCTCTCCTGCGCCGCCTCGTCGACATCCAGTACGAGCGCAGCGAAGACTTGCGCCGCGGTACCTTCCGCGTTCGCGGCGACATGATCGAGATTTATCCCACGTATGAAGATCACGCCTATCGCATCGAAATGTGGGGCGACCAAATCGACACGCTGCGTCAGATCGACCCGCTCACCGGCGAAGTCCGCGCCGGCAACGAAGACTTGTCGCGCGTCCCCATCTACCCGAAAACCCATTACGTCATGCCCCAGGACCAGCGCGACCGCGCCATCGTGGGCATTCAAGAAGAGCTCGAGTGGTGGAAGAGAGAGCTCGAGAAGCAGGGAAAATTTGTTGAAGCTCAGCGTGTCGCGCAGCGCACTCTGTTCGACATCGAAATGATGCGCACCATCGGCTACTGCCACGGCATCGAAAACTATTCGCGCCATCTCAGCGGCCGCTTGCCCGGCGAGGCTCCGCCCACCCTGCTCGATTACGTGCCCCAGGACTACCTGATGTTCATTGACGAATCCCACCAAACCGTTCCGCAGGTGCGCGGGATGTTCCATGGCGATCGTTCGCGCAAACAGACATTGGTCGATTACGGCTTTCGCATGCCATCAGCGCTAGACAACCGTCCGCTTACCTTCGAGGAATTCGAGCATCGCCTGAATCAGGTCATCTATGTGTCTGCCACGCCCGGTCCTTACGAACTCACCCGCGCGGGCGGCATGGTCGTCGAACAGGTGATTCGCCCCACCGGGCTGGTGGATCCGGAAGTCGAAATTCGTGCCGTCAAAGGCCAGGTGGACGACCTGCTCGAAGAAATCCGTGCTCGCGCCGAGAAAAACGAGCGCGTGCTGGTCACCACGCTGACCAAGCGCATGGCCGAAGACCTGTCCGAATATTTCACCGAAATCGGCGTTCGCTGCCGCTACTTGCATTCGGAAGTCGAAACGCTCGATCGCATCAAGATTTTGCGCGATTTGCGCCGCGGTGAATTTGACGTGCTCATCGGAATCAACCTGCTGCGCGAAGGTTTGGACTTGCCGGAAGTTTCTCTCGTCGCGATTCTCGACGCCGATAAGGAGGGCTATCTTCGCAGCGCCACTTCGCTGATTCAAACGATTGGCCGCTGCGCGCGTCACATCGAAGGCCGCGCCATTCTTTATGCCGACCGCCGCACCGACTCGATGAATCAGGCCATCGACGAGACCAACCGCCGCCGCGCTAAGCAAGTGGCCTTCAACAAAGAAAATAACATCACGCCTATGTCCATCGTGAAGTCCGTGGATATGGAGCTGGCGCGCATCGTCGAAGCCGATTACGTCTCCGTGCCCGTCGACGACACCACCCTCGACGCCGCCGCCGCAGGCATCAAGAACGAACAGCAACTCGCCCAATTGCTCCAGCAGCTCGAAAAGCAAATGCGCGAAGCCGCCAAGAAATTCGAATTCGAACGCGCCGCCCAACTCCGCGACCGCATCCGTTCCCTCAAGCAAAAGGACATGGCTGGGCTCTTCTCTCGCCAATCGGACTCGGGGTCCGATCCGGTCGAACAGAGTTCCCGAATGGCGGAGTCCTAACCGCCCGGTATCGTCATGATTTTCAAGACCGATCGGCTGGTGCTCAGTACCTGGCAATCCTCGGACTGGATCGCCTTACGTCCGATCGCTAGCGACGCGGAAGTCATGCGTTACATCACCGGCGGGGTGCCTTGGACCGACGAGCGCATCCAGTTGTTTGTGAACCGTCAGATGGAACTTTTTCTCGCTCGTGGCTTCTGCAGGTGGAAATTGCTGGTAAAACCCACCGAGGAAATGATCGGTTTCTGTGGTGTGGGATTCTGGGGCGACGAGCTTGAGGCAGAGATTGGCTGGTGGCTTGCACGCCGGTATTGGGGGCGTGGCCTCGCGACGGAGGCGGCCCGGGTTGCCCTGCGGGATGCGTTTGAACGCGCCGCGGGCCTGGATCGCATTGTCTCCATAGCCAGGCCGGCGAATACCGCTTCCGTTCGAATCATGGAGAAACTCGGTCTCAAAGTGGAATGCGAATTTGAGAAAGACGGCGTGCGCCTGGTTCGGTATGCGATCGATCGTCCGGCAAGCTACACCGCCCCTCGTTTCAAAACGTCCAGCGGATAAAACGTATCTCGCCACACGATCCCGCCCTGCCACAGCGTCACCACCGTCGATCGCAGCAGCATGTAACAGAACAGCAGGGCCCCCAAAGGATGCGTCAGCGCGTACAGCGGCGACACGCGCATGACCCACGCCACGCCGGCGTGGAAACCGAGTGCAATCGCCACGGCAATCGCGCTCGATCCGAAAATCCACCCGTGCCCGAAAAACACACCCGCAAACGGCAGAATATCCGTCATCAACAACACGGCCACTTCGAAGGCCACGAGCCTCAGGTCGTAGCCTGCGCCAGCAAAGAAGTTTTTGGTCACTCCGCGGACCAGATTGCCCACTCCCGCGTGCCAGCGCACCGCGACAAAATCCTGCGCCACCGCGCAACCGGAGCGAAAGCCCGCTTGCTTTACGATTTTCCCCAGTTTCATGTCGTCGACCACCTCCATCGCCAGCCGCCGGTGCGTTCCGCTTGCTTCGTAGGCCGAACGGCGCACCAATTGAAATGCTCCGACTCCCACGTAGCGGGAGGATCGCGGATTGGCGGCTTGCGATGGGTCCGCTCCCAGGTGAAAGCCCAGTCCGAAGAAAGTGACAAGCACCGCCTCCCAGAATCCCACCATCTCCACGTCGCCCAACAGGGTCAGATGGTCCAGGTTGTGCGCTTTCTCGAGCGAAATCGCGCGGCGCAACACATCGGGCTTGAAGCGCACATCCGCGTCTGTGAACAGCAGCCACTCGCCCGACGAAGCTTCGTAGGCTTTCTCGAGTCCATGCGGCTTGCCCAGCCAGCCTTCGGGCAGCCGGTCCACGTGCACAACGCGGAGCCGTTGGTGCGCCGCGGCAAATGTGTCGAGAATTTGTCCCGTTGCGTCCTGCGAGCGGTCGTCAACTGCCACCACTTCAAAGCCCGGATAATCCATTTCCATGAGTGTTGCAAGCGCAGCGGGCAACTTTTCCTCTTCGTCTCTGGCGCTGAAAAGAATGGAGATTCGCGGGCAGTCCGCATCCGCGGCGGGCGGGAAATCTCTCACCCAGGGAAGGCGTATCGCTCCGTAGGCAACCCGGAGACCGTAGGTGAGCCAAAACAGCGCGATCCATCCAAACAGCGCGATTCCCAAAAGATGCATGAAGATTGGTCTCGGCGTTGCCCTCAGGTTATCCTAGCACGCTATGGAAAAGACCCTGGCCATCGTGGGGGCCGGGCGGGCGCTTGCACCGGTGAAAGAGTGCGGGGCGGCCGTCGGCAGCATGCACCCATTGCAGACCTTCAGCGGAGTCGGTGTGCCGGATCTCGAAGGCTTCGCCGTGGAGGGAGACGTCGTTGCCGTGCGCCTCGAGGCAAATCGCCCGAGCGCTGGGCGGATCGCCGGTGCACATTGCCCTAGACAAGAAAACCCTGTATCACGCCGCCGCGACGCTCGCCTCGGGCCAAGTACTTGCCTTGGTGGAAGCGGCGACGCAGTTGCTCATCTCACTCGGGATGAAATGCAACGAAGCGGCCCGCGCGCGGCATGGACTGGGCCTCTGGCAAGAGGAGGTTATAAGATTGTAGAGGCGCACTACGCGCGCTCGGCGATTCGCCGGAGGAGATCGCCCAAGGCTATCAAGGTCTTAGTCGTCTTGCCGCGCGCGTGCTCGCCCAGGATTCCGCTGGCACCACCGCGGAATTGGAAAGAAGTTCTGCTGCCATAAAAACGAAGCTCAAGGTTCGAGTGGGAAACCGGTGAATCGACTGCACATTGCCGTAGAACACAGGAAATTAGCCAACGGTTTGCACGTGGTCGTTGCGCCGGACTCCACGGCGCCGGTCGTCACCGTGGGCGTGTACTACAAAATCGGCTTCCGTCTCGAACCACAGGGGCGCAGCGGCTTCGCACACCTGTTCGAACACATGATGTTCCAGGGTTCCGCAAATGCCCCCAAAATGCAGCACATCAAGCTGATCAACTCGAGCGGCGGCGTGCTGAACGGCTCGACCAGCTACGACGTGACCAATTATTACGAGGCCGTTCCCTCGAACGCCTTGGAACGCGTGCTGTGGCTCGAAGCGGATCGCATGCACGCGCTAAAGGTTGACGAAGAAAACCTGAAAAATCAGCGCGATGTCGTAAAGGAAGAAGTCCGCGTCAACGTCATGAACGAACCTTACGGCGGATTCCCCTGGCTCGACATGCCACCGGTTGCCTTTCGCAACTGGGCCAACGCGCACAATTTCTACGGCGATTTCGCGGACCTGGATGCCGCGCACCTCGGGGACGTTCAGGCCTTTTTCAAGACTTATTATGTGCCCAACAACGCCGTGCTTCTTATTCTTGGTGATGTCAAACCTGCGGAAGGCTTGGCGCTGGCCGAAAAGCATTTTGGCGGCGTTCCTGCCGGATCTCCACCGGCGTTCGCCGATCCTAGCGAACCGGAACAAACCGAAGAACGGCGCGGCCAGGTCGAGGAGAAATTTGGCACGTTGCCCGCCATCGCTATCGGCTACCTGCTGCCGAAGCGGCGCACCGCGGATTGGTGCGCGATGGCGTTGCTCGACCAGGCGCTGCACGGCGGAAGAGCGGGAAGACTTTACCGCGAGCTCGTTTTGGAAAAGCAAATCGCCGTGGAGGCGGACGGCGGCATCGATGATCTTTTCGGTTACAACGGACCTAGCCAGATGACCACTCGCATTCTTCATAAGCCGGAGTATTCGGGCGAAGCCGCCCTCGCCGCTTTCAACGCCGTGATTCACCAGGTGCAGGAAGAGGGAATCGGCGCCGACGAACTTGAGCAGCTCAAGGTGAAATGGCGTTCGGATTATTACGCGACCCTGGAAAGTGGACGCGGGAACTACATGCCGAAATATGGCCTGATGCATTTGCTCGCTTGCTTCACGCTTTTTGACGATGAGCCGCAGCTGGTGAATAGAATCCTCGAGGGATTTCTTGCCGTGACCCCTGAACAGGTTCACTCCGTGGCAAAGAAATATCTGCGCAACGAAAAACGCGCGATCGTCTTTCGCGCTCCGGCGAAGATCGGGTCACCCGCGGACGCGGGCGTCCGGGAGGCCGCGTAATGGGTTCGCGCCCGGCGGAAGTGGCTGTTGGCGTGCCCGCCCTTGCTCCCGAACGGCAAGTGACGTGGCCGAAGCGCACCAGGACGCGGCTGGCGAACGGCCTGGAAGTGATTCTCGCGGAGTCTCACACCATTCCGAAGTTTCACGGCGAGCTCCTGTTTCGCTCGGGAAATGCCGCAGCTGCGGATCGTTCTATCGGGCTCGCGGAAATGACCGCGACCGTGCTTCGGTCGGGCACCCGGAAGCGCGCCAGCCGCAAGATCGAAGAAGACCTGCGGCGCATCGGCGCGGACCTCTCCGCACACGCTGGGTCGGACGCGAGTGCTATTTCTTTTAGCGGCCTGTCGGAATTTGCGGAACCGCTGCTTGACCTTGTGCAGGAGCTGGCGCGTGAAGCCTCGTTTCCCGAAGCGGAGTTTGAACGGGAACGCCGCCAGAAACTCGAGGAAGTGAAACTCCAGCGCACGCAGCCCGGCTTCCTTGCTAGCGAACGGCTGCGCAAGGTTTTGTTTGGCGCGCATCCGTATGCTCACGTAGCGCCGACTGAAGCGCAAGTCGCCGCCTACAAACTCGACGATTTGAACACGGTTTACCGCGAATTGTATACGCCACGGAATGCTCTACTCCTTCTCGTTGGCGATTTTGATCCGCAAGAAATGCTGAAGACGATCGAGACGGTTTTTCACGCGTGGAGCGGGAAGCAACCGGAAGCAAAAGCTTTCCCGGCGCCAGCGAATCCGCGGGGTCGCCGCGTGTATCTCGTGCATATGCCTGGCGCTGTTCAGACGCAAATCCTGGCGGGATGCCACGCCATCACGCGCAAGCATCCGGATTGGATCAAGCTCGGCGTTACGAATTGTCTGTACGGGGGCGCCTTCAATTCGCGGTTGGTGATGAACATCCGCGAAGACAAAGGCTATACCTACAGCCCGCGCAGCGGCGTGACGCCCCTTCGCCAGCACGGCTTTTTCTCGGTGTCCGCGGCAGTACGCAACGACGTTGTGGCCGCATCGCTGACAGAGATTTTCTACGAATTGAACAAGCTGCGGTCCCTTCCGGTTCCACCCGCGGAGTTGGCCGATGCGCAGAATTACCTGAGCGGCGTGTTTTCGCTGGGCCTGGCAACGCAAGAGGGCCTGCTGACGCAATTCTCCACCGTGGCAGAGCATGAGCTGCCGGACGATTACCTCGAAACGTATCGTGCCAAGGTCCGGGCCGTCACCCCCGAAGAGTTACTGGCAACGGCCAGAAAATATCTTGACTCGGGAAACATGCAGATGGTGTTGGCGGGCGACCGCTCGCAAATCGAATCGCAGGCGGTGCTGTTCGGGGAAGTCGAACTCTTCGACGCGCAAGGCAACCGGCTCTAGCCGCGTAGGGAGCAAAGCAGGACAGCGATTGAAGTACGCATCTGCCCCCCAGGGTGGCGTGGCAGTCTCGGATGTGTATTCTCCCTGCCTGCTCCTTTCTCACACGGCGAGCGCTTCAGCAGGTGCCGGGAGGCGGTCCGACGACGGGGCGAGAGATCTTGCAGATGCGCAAATACCTGACCGTGGAAAGAACCTGTCGGGGAAAGACCGTCGTCCGCAAGCGAGGGGGGAGAGCTAGCTTGGCCCGAAAAGGACGTGATGGCTTTACCGCTGTCGATTCAACCTGGGACCTGGTGGGACTTGGGAGCTTCGATGCGCAACGGGACCTGATCTGCGATGGTGATGCCGTAGCCTTCCAGCGCGACGACTTTTTTGGGATGGTTGGTGAGAACCCGAATGTCTCTGAGGCCGAGGTCGATCAGGATCTGCGCGCCTATTCCGCTTTCGTGCTGCACCATGCGCTGGCGAGCGGGCTCGCGATCGAGTTGGCCTCGCTTGTGTATATGAATCTGTGGCAGCGTGCCAGGCTCTTCGGCGGGATCGACGGAGAAGCCACGGCCGGTGTGATGAAGATAAAGGAACACGCCGCGATTTTCTTTGGCGATGGCTTCGAGCGATAGCGTAACAAGTTCTCGGCAATCGCAGGTGGTGGAACCGAAGACATCGCCGGTGAGGCAGTGCGAGTGCACGCGCACGAGCGCAGGTGGATGGCCCTCGAGGTTACCGCGAACGAGCGCGATGTGCTGGTCGTGATCCACGTCGCTTGAGTAGGCGATCATTTTGAATGCGCCGAAACGCGTGGGGAGAATGGCTTCCGCGACGCGCCGGACGTACCGCTCATGCTGCATGCGGTAGCGAATCAAGTCCGCCACCGTGAGCATCTTAATGTCGTGTTCCTTGCAGAATTCCATGAGCTGCGGCACGCGAGCCATGGTGCCGTCTTCGTTCATGATTTCGCAGATGACCCCGGCAGGATAAAGCCCGGCAATGCGCGCGAGGTCCACCGAAGCTTCGGTCTGCCCGGCGCGGACAAGCACTCCTCCATGGCGCGCGCGCAGCGGGAAGATGTGGCCGGGGCGGGCGAGGTCCTGCGGCTTGGTCTTCGGATCGATGGCGGTGAGGATGGTGACGGCGCGGTCGGAAGCGCTGATGCCGGTAGTGACGCCGACGCGCGCGTCGATGGACTCGGTAAAAGCGGTGCCGTGGGCGGAAGTGTTGATGGGCGACATGAGCGGGAGGTGCAGCTCGTCGCAGCGGTCTTCGGTGAGGGGCATGCAGATCAGGCCGCGGCCGTACTTGGCCATGAAGTTGATGACTTCGGGGGTGATTTTCTCCGCGGCCATGGCGAGGTCGCCTTCGTTCTCGCGGTCCTCGTCGTCAATCAGCACAATCATGCGGCCCTGGCGAATTTCTTCCACGGCTTCTTCCACCGTAGCAAAAGGAGATTTGGTTTCATTCATAGGGAAAAGCCTACTTCTAACTTATAAAGGGAAGAGAAGAAAGAGGCAAGCCGGGACGCTGTTCTGGCAGCTCGCAGCATGCTGGCGTTCGCTTGCAAATTGACCGGCGATTGGCCAGCGGTTTTCTAGTCTCTGCCGGCGGCGTTCATACGGTCGTGGAAGGTGAACTGGGAGGCCAGGGCGAGGGGTTTGCCGTCCAGTTCGCCGTAGGGATAGATGAAGTAGTTGAGAGGAGCTCCCTGTTGTGGAGGATCTAACCGAATATCCCGTCCCACGGTAAATTGCACGCGATTGTCGTCGTGCGCGCCAAAAAAATAGTCCTTCTTATCTTGATGTTTCCAGGCTTCCGAGGCGTCCACGGGAATCCAGCCATAAGGCTCGACATAGAACTCCGCCCAGCAGTGATACCCAGGCACGGTGCCGTCATGCTGATCCTCGGGCAGAGGGAAACCGATCTCAAATCGCGCGGGAATGCCGGCCGCGCGCATCATACCGATCAACAGAGAGTGAAAATCGGTGCAGTTGCCGCGCTTGGCGGTGCAAGCCCAGATGGCATCCCCGTTACCCCAGCCCGTGCCGGACTTGTCGTAACGCAGGGTGGCGACGACGTAGTCGTAAATGGCGCGGGCCTTGGCGAGCGGGTCCGCAAGCCCGTGAGTCTGCTGCGCAGAAAGCTCCTCAATGGTTCCCTGGAGGGGAATGAGGCGGTCGGGTTGGAGGAAACGCTGAAGATCGGGCGAGATCGGACGAGATTCGGAGGCGACCGAGCGCGCATCGAGCGAGACACGATGCTCGCGACGCGTGGCTTCAAAAGATACGCGGACTTCGGAGGGCTCCTTGAGCTTCGACGGCGGAACCTGGACATAGAGATATTCGTTGCCATACTCGGGATCGCGACGCTCGGCATAGGCGAAAGGAGCGTCAATCTTCAGATTGCGAATGGTTTGGTAGCGATCCGATTGCGGCAGGGGAATCCACATTCGTGACACCTTGTCGTCCGGAGACAGGGCCGGGATTTTGGTGAGGTAGGTAAATACGAAGTTGCGTGTTGGTCCGTTGGTGCTCGCAGGAGCCGAAACAGCCCCTCTCATGACCACCAGGGCGAGGGTGCAAGCAAATCCCACGACACTGATCTTGAGTGATTTCATGGGCGAACTCTCCTCCAGGATCGCAGCCTGGTCCTCAGTAGGATTCGGTAAGTCGGAACGAAAGGAATTGCCGGCGAAAGCCGCGGTCAGCGGACAATATCAAGGGAAGGCGTTAGACGGTCGCAGCGCCATGGAAGGTTCTCATCGCATGCAATGCAGAATAACCTTGCCTTTCAACAGCGGAGATGTCAAGTCAAGGAGCAGATCGATCAGATCGAGCGCAACTAACAATCCAAGGCAGTTCGATTTTCGTTCCGGCATAGCTGATAGCTCCAACCATCACCCCGCACGAGCGTCCACGCGATGGGCGCACTGATTGCCAATTCCAGCGCGAGCCTGCCACTGCTGTGCACGCGTAATAGATCGCTCGAAACACCGAGATGGCCAGGGATCCCGAGCGGGCCGAGAGGCATGTGGCGCCGGCCATCTTCTGCTGCTCGATAGATCGGATACAGAGTATGTCTTTGGCCATCAGGAGTCCGTGAACAACGCAGCTTTGACATCCTCGCCGCCCTTAAAAAAGGGCGAGGATTCCTACGAAGCCTGGTTTGGTTTCAACCAGAGCACTTTCGGCGGGTTCCTGTTTCATCGATCGGCCTTACTGCGCCGCATCTCCGCAGGCTTCACATCGGGCCTGCCCGGCCCTAGCCCCAGTTTACGAGTTATTTCAAGGGCGCCTCGGAATTAGTTGTTGACCAACGACTTACAGCCGGGGCGTTCTATGCCCTAAATCGAGTGTTTTT
>QHYH01000178.1 GCA_003223215.1 Acidobacteriota bacterium | reverse complement strand
CCACCGCCACCTCGAACGGCCCTCCTCCGGTGACCGTCGGTACGTGGTGCTTTTTCGCTGCCGCCACCTTGCGGCGCGTGGCGGCCTCCTTCGCAACCATCCAACAAGCCATGGAGATCTTGAGAATGGAGATGAGATGAGCGCTCTGATCCAGGTGGCTCTCCAGAGTAACTGGGTCGTAACCCGGATCGAACGGACTAATCGAAGGCGCTATTTCAGGGACTCCGATTGCCACCAAATAGTCTTTAGTGTGGAACTTACCTGCGGGGACAATTGTTTCCGTCTTGTACATCGTAGTCCTCCGTGTGTTGCTTTACGTGCTTGATATAACCGATCAAGACGACATATCCCAGGCTGCCAACGAAACCACCGGAAGCCGCGCATCCCGGATTGTGAGCCTTGGCCTCCGGCAATTCCGCAAGTTGAAGTTAGAAAAAGAGCGAGGCCGGAGTCCGAGTGAGAAGCCCGTCGCCGCGCTTCCAGGAGCGACCTCCGATCTAAAGGCCAGATCGGTAGGAAAAAGGCACAGTCGAGGATTCCAGCTCCAACGATTCCCTAACTCTTCGTGTTCGTTGATTTTTGGTCAGTGCTGTACGGAAGACTCGAAATTCTGCGATACACCTTTGCCCGGTGTGGCCCCCGGGGACAGCGGCTTCTCGTCAACGTTCGGCGATCGATCCAGGTACTGCAGGGGTGCACACGGGTAAATAACGACTTTTAGGGCACGGCTGCTGGGGTGCTCAGTTCGGACTGCTTGGACAATCTCCTCCCATGAAGGCGTGATTCTGAACCCCGCAAGTTGAGACGGCAGCGCTTGCGAATGGACTCCCGGTCGATAGAGCCATATGGGATTCTTTGAAATTGAAGCTTTTCTATTGGCAACACTACCCCATCTCTGGAGGAACCGACCTCGAAGAACTCTAGTGATGCCATCGACGCCCATCATCGAAATGCGTCGGTAAATATGTCTTTGTCGGTAAAATCTAGGACGGTTCACAACAGGAAAAAGTCCATGGTGACCCAGGCCTTCACTACAGGACCCGATCGCTATCCGGGAAGCACCCGGTGCGCAATGATCTAGAGGGACAATCCCCTTCATCTTTACAAACGTTACAGACAAATCGCTCGGGTATGCATTCGAAATGACAACGTTGGCATCGAGGGGCGGCGGCGCACGGAAAACTCGTCGAGCAAAATCAACCTCTTTGCCATAATAGATGAAGTGATCTCCGCAGGCCATGCGAATTACTTCTCGGTTGGCGTTTACCTGTAAAGAAATCAGAGTGTTTAATCCGATCGTGCGCGCGATCTCATCGAGGTCATTCCGAAATGTGCTTGCCCGCACACAGTCTCCCCAACGCTTACTCTGGTGTCTGTAGTGCAACTCCATGATCGAGCGAAAACCAAGAACACCGAGAGCGAGTTTTGACCCTCCTCCAAAACCTGCGGTATGGTTGGGATAAATACCCCCAATTCCCACTACCAAGTCACTCTGCATAACCTCTTTATTAACCAGAACGATTGTTCCGCAGGTTGTCGAGCCTACCTGCACGAGACCACGCTCGGAGTCATGCAGAACTATCTTGCAAGAAGCTGCTTCGGGGCCTGCTTTCTTAAGCACAGCGTTCAACTGCGGGGCACCGTGTGTTCCTGTGGCGACCAGGATCGTTACATCCCGCGATGATATGCCCGCATCGCGAAAATGTCTTAGGAGAAACGGCATAACGCGCGCGACCGGTGTCGGCCGGTTCAGGTCATCGATAATCACTAAAGGTCGCGACTTCCCTCGGCAAATCTGCCGAATCGGAGACTGCCCGCTCGGCCGTTCTAGAGCTTCGGAGATCTGTGCATCGGTCAGCGGCGGAGGAGTAGGGGGCCGAAAAACCGTTACGTCCCACTCTGGCGGAAAATCTAGAGTGAGGGCCTTGTCGGAATACCATACACCCGTCCAACAATGCGTTTCGCAGTTCATGCGCCCCGAAGAGCTGGACCCCGGGCACCCGACTGCCGAGACGCCAATGGGACGCCGGAATTCTGCGCAGACCGCTTTCTTACGAGAGGGATATATAGACTGCCGAAGCGCTGCAAAAGTGGATACTTAGAATCGGCTAGGCGCTGCAACTTGTTGTGCAATCTCACGCCCAGTGAATCAGGCAGTAATTTAATATCAAAAAGGGTGAAAGGCCCGAATCCAACGGTCGTGCCCTTTATCTTCTCAAGCCCAGCCGCGGCAAGGCAGGCATCGAACATTCTAATGGAATGGCTGTTGGCCCGAGGCCCCGTAAGGGCCTGCAAAACCTTAAACCGCTCGAGCAGCGTGCGCACCCAGCGTCTTGGTTTGCGGACCGGCGGAAAGAACACAGGATCAAGCACGTGGTTTAGACGCCAGCGATTGTCGGTCGTGAAGATCGAATATCCGCCAGGCCGAAGAACCCGAGCACACTCGGTGATTGCTGTATTCAACGAATGTAGAAACGGAGCGACGCCCATCCCTATCACCAGGCGGAATGCGCCTTCTGGAAAAGCGAGCGCGTGAGCGTCGCCCAAGCTCGTCATCACTCGATCCGCGACACCCGCCTCGGTCGCAGCCTGCCTTGTCAGCGCAACCATGCGATCGACGGTGTCGACTGCCTGTACAGTGAAGCCGCGTTGTGCTAACGCTATCGTGGTTAACCCCGCTCCGCATCCGATTTCCAAAATGTGCGATCCTGAAGGAAGCGCGAGTTCGTCCACAAGGCCCAGAACAATCGCGCGCCGCTGTTGGTGAATGACTTCAAATAAGCCGTTCGCGTTGTAGAGATCTCGCCAGTAGTTTGCGGAATACCGGAAATGGATATCGACACGCTTCTGTTGCTCCACCGTCGAATTGAGATCAACCAGACGTTCGCTGCCGAGCCTTTGCATCGTGCTCATTACTTCTCTCCTGGCTGCCCCCATATACTTCTGATCAAGGATCCTATCGGAATGATTTCACAAAATGGTTCACTATCCCGCACAAGACTCGCGGCGATGCCTCTTCGTGTCTCACATTCACCCGTGCAGCTTCAAATAGTTGAATGGGGTCGAAGACGGTCATACTGGGCGCTGCTCGATCCGGTAAGTAACTCGACCCTCTGTGAGTTGGACGTAAGCAAGGCAAGCCCGTTCGCTCTGCGGTCCTTCAATGTGCCGTCTTCCTGCATTTTGCACGAGCCGCATTTGGCTTAGAGCCCCCAACCACTGGTCGACCTCTCGGGGCAGGCGATCTAGAGGTTCGCCATCGCCATTTGTTCTCTGCTCTTCGACAATCAGAAACACAAGCCAACTCCGCCGAAACTGTCTTCCGCTTCCTTGCCCGCGTGCACCTTCTGTGCGTCGCCGTCTGGAAGCGATAACAATTCCGCTGACAATCTCACTGGGCTGGGCCGGCATGTCCTTCTCCAATGTTCGAGTTGAAAGCTAGGCTTTTCTTTCAAGGTCAACACGCGAAGGCACTGCCGTCTCGTTGCCCGGGCCACGGCTTAACGAAATACGTCTACACCGACATTAAGGAGAATCCGCGGTCTCCCGGAGAAATCCGGATCTTGCGCGCACCAGCGCAGTGGTCCACCTGCGGTCCCCCGATAGCGAATCTAAGTGAATAAGCGATACAGATCCTCGCCGGCCTTTTCGGTGACCACGTCGGGCACCATCTGGTCGGTAAATCGGCGGGTTAGTTGCGTGAGCAGGTCGCGGGTGAACCGCTCAGCCAAATTTGGCGAGACATCTGGCGCGCAACGAAGGAACGAAATGATCTTTTCTTCGGTGCCGAACTTTCGTTTGTAACGCACCAAGCCTTCCTGAGCGAAATCGCTCAGGCCAAAATCGAGAAAATCGAATCCTGTCGCTTTCCCGCATCGGATTCCTTCCCAAACGAGCAGGTCGTTGGGCCGGTGACTTAGATCGGAGGGAAGCGATGCGTTGAATTTGTAGTAGAGCGTGTCTTTCCACTGTAGAAAGAAATCGCCGGCGAGAATTTTGTCCTGGTACACCGCCAGGAGGAGAAACCCGTTTTGCTTATCGACGAAACGACGCCAAATATTCTGAAAAAAGACAAAAGGCTGCGCCAGCATTCCGAGCTTGTATTTGCGGATCTTCAGATGCATTTCAAAAAAAGCGCGCAGCTCCCCTTCCGACTTTGCCACCCGAACTTCAACGCCCTCGCGTTGCGACTTGCGGATGGCGCGATGCGCGGAGTGATCTATTCCATCCCACAGCTCATCAAGGACCGGGCGCATATCCAGGCGATGCCACTTCGCCTGCTTGACGACAGCGAACCGCTGATCCGTTAAAGGAATACGGTTGTGCAAGCAACGCAGATTGATCGGGCAGCGGTTCAGCAGCAAACACTCCACGAGAAAGTCCCAGCACTGCTGGTCATTAACGAGGGGGTCGCAATAGTCTGAGAAAGGCAAAGCCAGGATGCGTTCGCCCATCATGTCCGCGATGCGGCAAAACGGGATGCCAGCCTGGGGTTCACCGCGATCATCGAGGACCACATACGCGGATGCTTCCCAACCGTAAGTTTCGGTGAGCACCTGAATCCAGCTCGGGGAGTGAAAAACGCTGCTCCCGCCTCGGTCAGCCAACGTTTGCCAGATCGGATCGACCCGCGGATCTACTTGGACAATCTTCATGTTCTTCAACCTCGTTTAGTAACCATCCTGGGTAGTTGGAGTAGGGCGTCTAAACTCGCATTCCTCCAAGTTTTCACAGAGACACGTTCAATCAAATCGGGCCGAAATTCACACGCCAGCTTGGCGTGACCCGACGGTCGCCGTACGAACAGGATTTCGTTGAGGAACCGCCTGCGGTTCGGCAACAACAGATTTGGGAAGAACTTTGCGATAGACAGCAAGCAGATTGGGGATGGAGTAGTGCCACGCTAGCTGCGTTTCAATGCGCTGGCGTCCAAACGCACCCATGGCCTTTCGCTTTGCTGGGTCATCCATGAGTTCCGCAAGAGCCCTAGCAAACGCCAATTCGTCGTTAGGTTTAACGTATATCGCCGCGCTTTCCGCGGTAACGCGATGCTCGCGCAAATCAAATGCGACGATGGGCTTGGCGTAGGCCATGTATTCCATCATTTTGATCATGGTGGAACGATCGTTGTACTCGCAACCAGGATCGGGATCGACGCAAATATCCGCCGCCGACAAATAACAGACCAATCGGTCTCCCTGGACCAGCCCGGGAAACCACACATGCTTTTCGAGATCCAACTCGCGCGCGAGCTTTGTGACGCTTGCCAACGCATCTCCGCCACCCATGAGCACGCAATAAAAATCGCGTCTGCCCAAGTCGTATCGCAGGTGACGGAGGGCCCGGATGAGGTAGTCCAGGCCATCTTGAAACCCCATGACGCCGAGAAAGGCGATGATGGTCTTCCCTTTTCTGCGTAGACCATGGTCTGGTGAGTCTGGTGGCATAGGTCGATCGCGTGGCACTTCTACACCGTTACGCACGACGATAATGCGCTCGGCAGGAACATTGTGGCGCTCGATCTCAATCTCTTTGTAGGACTCGTTTGTCGCAATAACGTGATCCGCGAGGCGGCAGGCAAGCCTCTCGAACAAGACCAGTGCCTTGTACACGATCTTGGAGCCGTTCGGGAACCGAGCCCGATACATCTCAGGGGACAGATCGTGATGGTCGAACACAAGACGCTTGCCAAATAATTTGAAGAATGCACCGATGAATGCAAACGTATCCGGGGGGTTGTGCACGTGCACCACGTCAAAACCTTCTCTCCAGAAAATCCACAGCGAGAAGAAGAACGACATCGCCGTGCAGTAGCCGTACTCCCGGAGATAACCCAAGAACCCGTTGGCCGGCGCCGGAGAACGGAAACGATACACGCGAACACCGTCAACGACCTCGTGCCGGACCTGCGCTCGAGTCGCCGGGCAAACGACCGAAACGCGGTAACCCGCGCGGGCCAAGGCCAGCGCCTCCCGGCGAACGCGGTGGTCTTGTGGATAGGCCTGATTCTCCAGGAGCATCAACACGCGGTTATCGGGCGGCTTCATAGCTACTCAAGACTGAGAATCCTGATCTTTGATCGGCGAGTCTTCTCACAAGCTCCATGGCACGAGATAATCTGTCGTTGGTTGCTTGGCAGCAGGGCGTTCAGCAGCGGACCATCGAGATCCTGTTCTTTGTCGCGATGCAAGATTGCCGAGGTCCCGGGCTGGAGGGGCGCATCCGATGTGCCCGAGGCAATTACCATAAGGTTCATTTGTTAGCCGCCGGAGGCTCACGCATTTCGTTAGCGTCATCGCTATACCAGGCCGGGAGCAGACTGCTAGAATCTTGTCGCTTCGCAATCACGCGACCGTCGCTTTTTCTCAAAACTTCTTCGTAGACCGCAATCACGCGTCGCGCCACGGCCGGTGAGTCCAAGTGGCGAATATTCTCGCGACCATTGCTTCGGTTGCGATGGGCTAAAATCTCAGCGAGCTTCGCGGCAAATTCGTCGGTGCAGGGATTGCAGATGTAACAGTACTTTGTTGACCCGACGACCCGCCGTACATCACCTACATCCGTGCACACCATCGGCAGGTTGCAGGCCATCGCCTGCTTGACAATGTTGGGCGAACCTTCTTGAAACGATGGGAAGACCAAAGCGTCGCAAGCGCTCATGTACAGAGCCAGCCGCGTTTGAGGCTCGTGCGACACGACCAGCATTTCCACACGGGTATCATGGCGCGCGAGTGCGTTTGCGGCGGCTTTGGCGAGAGGAAAACGCTTCACTTCAACTCTTGGGTTCGCTGCAAACAGAAGATATCTTTTGCCGGAGTCCAAACCCAATACAGCCCTGGCTTGCTCCCGATCAGTTGGTCTGAACACATCCAAATCCACTTCGTGGGGAATCACATGAACTTTCGCTTTTCTTATTTTGGCGGCCATCTGGTCGCTTTGCACGATGGCCGCGTCCACATGGCGGGCGAGCACGCGGCACGCACTAGCGATCACCCGTTGGACAAGTGGCCTTTTGCCGTACTTGGTTATCGACCCGAGAATGTCGCTCCCGTGGTAGGTGACCACGACCGGAACTTTCCATTGCGTGCGCGCGATCAAGCCCACTAGGCCATAATGAGCATGAACCAGATCGACCGCGCTGCACGCCAGACGTTCTCGTAGCTGGAAAATTGCCAAAGGATAAATGAGTTTGCGGTGGCGGTGGCTGAGAACCAGCATTTCGACATCAAGCCCCGCCCGCTGGAGCGATTCGGACTGGGTGCGAACGTACGACCCAAACGCCGGATTATCGACTGTCGGGTAAATGGCTGTCATGATCAGCACTTTCATAAGCAGCAATCAGCGAGTGCGTGATTGTGATGGCACAGACCGCTGGTATGAATTCCCCAGAGGATAAATTAGGCCTTCAGGTAATCGAGGCAAGCGAATCGAATGAAGCTGTCTGCGCTCGCAAAATCTCTTGCATGGCGACAAGCAGACCGGCAATCAACCAAAGCAATTGCGTTATGCCTCGATCCTGCAGGATTTCGACGCTTTGGTGGACCATGTTGCCGATCATGGCGACGGTCATTCCGAGAGCGAGTGTGGATAAGAACCGATCGCCTTGCTTCCAGCACGCTCGTCCCACTCGCAAGATTCCAAGGAAAAACGCCAGGTAGGCCAAAAGTCCGCCAGGACCAATCTCACTCCAGACCAAGAGATATTTGTTATGGACTGTATACAAAAAACCCTTGCGAAATTCGGGTGTCAAATAATCGACCATGGCGGCTGAAAAATTGTTGGCCCCGACCCCCAGAATGGGGTTGTCCGCGATCATGCGGAAGGCCAGGTTCATCAGCGGAACGCGAGACTCTGCCGAGCCATTATCATCAGAAATGAACCTATTACTAATTTCATTGTGAAACGGCAGGTAGAGAAACAACAGAATCGCAGCAAAAGGAATGAGAGGCTTAAAGGAGATTCGTTTTTGCAGTCTCGTTGAGAAAAAGAAGAGGATCGTCGCCAAAACGAATGCAGTCCAGGCACCTCGAGAAAACGTAAACACCAGTGCGGCTCCTCCGAATGCCAGAACGGCAGCGGCAAGCCATTTGTATTTGCGTTCGACTTCGACGAACAGCACACTCACCGCGACGGACAACACTACACTGAGATACGCCCCGGCTTCATTGGGAGAACCAACTGTTCCGCCAACTCGCGTGAATTTGCCGCTCGCATCGTGATCCACTCGAATATGAAGCGGTCCCCAAAGGCTCGTTGAGACATTCCCGAATCCGAGGCCCGCCATCAAAAGGCTTTCTATCAAACAGCCAGCCAGAATGCAGGAGACGACGAACAGCACATCCCTCCGCGTGCGGGCGAAATGCGCCACGTACCGGAACACGAGGTACATTTGCAATAAGAAAAACAACTCGAAGGCGGAGAGTCTTGCGTCTCGCGCGACAAACAAACTTAAGACGCTGAACCCCAAATAGCAGACTAGCGCCCAGTTCCGTTGTGGCGATGAGCGAGCTTCTTGCCCTCGCCGCTCCAGCCTTCGAAGGAACCACGACGTATATAGGGCTAGCAGAGCTATGGTTGTAACGGAGATGCTCAATCCCCCGAGTGCTCCGGACGATGCGTCAGCCTCACGATAGAAAAAGTGCGTACCCAATTGGAGCGGAACGTCGAGCACGACAATCCCAAGGAGAAGTTTCTGAACGGATCTCGCTCTGAGCGCGGCGAATGGGCCAAGCAGCGCCAGCACCAGCGCAGAGAGCGTGGCTTCTAATCCACATCGGACAGAAATCGATCGCTGCTTCAGCGTTCCAGACAAGGGACTTGCTGAACTCCGTTGCTGGATGTGCAGCTCTTCAGTCGAGTCCCACATTGACTTCGGCCTCAGTTCGAGCCTCCGCCTCCGCCTCCGCCACGAGGCTCCGGACGTCCTTTTCTATCGGATTTCGCGTGGGGTCTCGGCGTGCGATGCGATTGATTGCCCGATAGAGGCGGCCCGTACCGTCGGGGTTCTTGAGGATGCGTCCGGCCGCAGCGACGGCGGCCTTCAGTCTGATTCTCCCTGGGCTATTGTCGCCGAAGATCTGCAACCGCGGCAGCCGCCAAAGCGGGAATCTCTGATCGACCCATGTGGGCTCCGTGGTCATCACCATTTTCGCACCACAGCGAATGGCGTGCTGCGCCAGTTCGGCGGTGTAATTACCGTTCGGGAAGGCAAAGCTTCCGCAAGCCTCTCCGATCTCTTCGCTGACCTTGGCTATGCTCCTTGCAATACTTTCAAACGCAGCGGTTTTGCTCTCTCGTGTCAGGATGGTGTGAGTATGTCCATGTGCCCCGATGCTGAAGCCACGTCGGTGCAGTCGACGTACCTGCTCCCAACTCATCAAGCCGACATCGGCGTCGCGCGGGTTGGCATCAATCCCGTATTGCGAGCACGCGCGCTCAATACGCTCGATCAGCAGAGCGTAAGGAAGTTGTTTCAAGACTTGCAGGCTCAAGCCGTTTGGAGTTGCGCCTAGTTTTTTTTGCAGCGCGCGATGGCGGTCAAACCACAGAGGTGCTTGGTCGTCAAGGGAGCCCGACACAACAAAGAAGACCGCGGGTACCCCAAGTCGTTCCAACTCCGGTGCCACGGCGGTTGCGTTGCTGCGCTTGCCGTCGTCAAAGGTAAGCAAGCAAAATGGCTTTTTGCCGCGACGGTATAGCTGTCTCGGCAGATCGTTCAGGTGAATGAAATCAAAACAACGGCTCAGCACATCGACGTGCCGGCGCGTTTGCTCGCGATCGAGAACGTGCTCGTTGACAATCACGCCGCCGCTTTTGAGGTGACGAGCGAGGGCCAGACAAATCCTGCCGATAGCATTCAGCATTGGAGTGCTCGGTCGATCAAAAATCGCGCGCGTCGGCCCCGTCCGAGCAACAGGAACTTCAGCCATGCACCGAGACCTGGGGTGCTTCGGTAGGTGGAAGCCTCTGCCGCTGGGGTGGGCCACCGCGCTGGCTCTTCGCGCCTTGCGTATCGTTCGAGAAGCCGCAGGAGAGCCGCTACGGCTTCCACGTGCGCTCGGAAGCACAGCGTTGCGGCGGTATCTCCGGGGGAAAGCTGCGGCGCACCACGCCAGAGAATTGCGCCGGTATCGCTACCTTCGTCGACAAGATGAATCGTCTCGCCGATCCAGTCACGCTTGTCTTCGATGATGCCCCACACGATGCTCGAAACTCCTCGAATCAAAGGCGCTTGGCCGTGGTGGATGTGCAGAGCAGCCAACTTTGCCTGGTTGAAAATATGGGATTTGAGGACGCCGCCTGACACAAGAAGGATGATGTCTGGCACGATGCTCTCCAGCACTTTTTGGCATTGCGGGTGATTCAAATGAGGCACTTCGAAAGCACAAACACCAGACTGCCGCCACCATTCGCGCAAAAAGTCCGCTTCAAAAAGTTGGTCGAGAATTCGACTGGCTCGTTTGTCTTCTCTACCGCCAACGAAGCTCCTCCCCATCCAACACGAAACAGCTTTGAACAGTCCGTGCTTCTCGAGTCGACGTCGTGGTCTTCTCAGCCTCGAAATCTCGTTGTAGCAAAGCGCTTGCACCACATACAATTCGCATGGACCAGAGAAGAGGGAACGCAGAGTCCAGAGGTCAGGTCCTCGGGGCTCCCCTACAATGAGCGCTGCCAAATTGATTCTTCGCAAAGCCGCCTGTTTCGGGCCCCCGCAGAAGAGAGCGCTCAACTGGAAGGCCGCGGCTCACCTTATCCGTGCCAGGAAAATCAGGGCAGTGTCGTCGTGGCCCGCGGTGGTTCAGGCGCCATCGTCCCGACGACGGAGGAACGAGTCCCATCCACAAACTCGACCGCGGCCTCGGCAACTCTCGCGATGAGTTCTGGCGTAAGTTCCGCATACATCGGCAGCGAGATGATTCTTTGCGCGTAATCTTCGGTCACCGGGAAGTCGCCTCTCTTGTGTCCCAGATCGTGATACGCCGGCTGCAGATGAACCGGCACGGGGTAGTGGATGCCGCAATGGATTCCGCGACTCGAGAGGTAATCCTTAAACGTGTCTCGGTGGCTGACGCGAACAACGTAAAGGTGCCACACGGATTCCGCGTAGAGTGCTTCATTCGGCGTGACAATCCGGCTCTTCTCGAATAGGAACCGATAGCGCCCTGCGTGCTGACGCCGCGCAGCATTCCACTTCTCGAGATATCTCAGCTTGACCCGCAGCACGGCCGCTTGCAGCGTGTCGAGACGGCGATTGTATCCGCGAAACATGTGATGGTATTTTTCCTGCTGGCCATAGTTGCGGAGCATCTCTACTTTTTTTGCGATTGCAGGGTCGTTCGTCACCATTGCGCCGCCGTCGCCGTAGGCTCCAAGATTCTTTCCAGGATAGAAGCTGAATGCCGCGGCGTGAGCCAAAGAACCCACTCTGCGACCCTTGTAGCGCGCGCCATGCGCCTGGCAAGCATCTTCAATGACGACTAATTGGTGCCGCTCGGCCAATTCCATGATGGGATCCATGTCGGCCGGCTGCCCGTAAAGGTGCACAGGAATGATCGCTTTCGTGCGCGGCGTGATGGCCATTTCGAGGGCTGCCACATCGATCGTGTAAGAATCAGCGTCGATGTCAGCGAATACTGGCGTCGCACCCGCATGAGAAATTGCCAGGGCGGAGGCGATGAAGCTGTTCGGTGCGGTAATGACCTCGTCCCCCGGCCCGATGTCGTATGCGCGCAAGGCCAACTCCAGCGCTGACGTTCCGGAATCTACGCCGGTCGCGAATTGCGCCTCGCAAAACCGCGCGAACTCCTCCTCGAACAAGCGCACCGCGCGCCCAAGGATGAAATCTGCTTCACGGATTGTCTTGGAAACCGCTGCGTCTATTTCCTCGGCTATGGCGGCGTACTGCGCGGCGAGATCAACGAACGGCACTTGCGATTGAGCCGTGTGCATAGGAATCATCTTTCTCTACCTCCACTTTTTGCCCGTTGTATTCGATCGAGCGGTTCACGGCTTCCAGCACGCGAACCACATCGCACCCCTCGATGCCACTGCTGATCGGCCGCTTGCCCCGGCGCACGCATTCCAAGAAATGCCGGCATTGATTTTTGAGCGGCTCGGTCGGCTTGATGCGAGGACTGATGATGTCACCGTCGCGAATCTCGAAGCGAAACTCACCGTAATTCAGCGGCTCTTCCGCCACCGTGCTCACGCCCTTCTCAAACACGCGCACCTGCTCGAGCCCGTTGAGATCATTGAAGGCAATGCGCCGGTCGCTCGTGACAATAACGACCTCGCGGGCCTTGTCGGGATCCGCCCAACTCACATGAACGTGGCCGATGATATTGCCGGGATAGCCCAGCGAAATAAATCCCACATCGTCCCGGCAATTTCGCAGCACCTTGCCGCCCACCGCGCTGACCCATTCCGGCACGCTGTCCAGCAGATAATTGAAGATGGCTATATCATGCGGAGCGAGATCCCAAAGCGCATTCACGTCGTGGCGAATCGGCCCGAGGTTAGTGCGGCGGGCGTACAAGTAGTAGACGCGGCCTGAACTCATTTGCACATACTCTTTGACTTTCTGGATTCCGGCGTTGAACACAAACGTATGGCCGACCATCAGCACTGCAGACTTCGACTCCGCCAAGGCGATCAGCTTTTGCGCATCGGCGGTCGTAGTCGTCAGAGGTTTCTCGACGAGCACGTGTTTGCCAGCGGCCAGCAGACGGCGCGTCACGTCGTAGTGCATGGTCGCTTCGGTGCAGACGACCACCGCATCGACATCGGGATGCTCTGCGACTTTGTCAACTTTCGCGCTCAGCTGCACGCCGGGAAAACGGGAACCCACTTCACGCAATCGGTCAGCGCGGCCGTCGCAAACGGCTACCAGGCGCGACTCCACCAATTCGTGGAAGATGCGGACATAATTCGTTCCCCAATAGCCGCAGCCGACCACCGCAATCCCCAAGGGATTGCTGACCATGGGCACAGCGTTCATACCTAGCGATGGAATTGTGACGCTCATTCGGCACCTCTTCCCCACAGAACCGCAGGAATTGTCAACAAAAGTATTCGGAGATCGAGCCAGAGTGACGCGTTGCGGATGTATTCGAGGTCCATGCGAATCATTTCCTCGAAAGAAACTCGGCATCTTCCGTTGACTTGCCAAAGACCGGTTATCCCTGGCAAGGCTGCAAGACGTTTGTGCTCGCCGTTCCGATAGCAAGCCACTTCATACGACGGAACGGGCCGGGGTCCGACCAAACTCATTTGCCCTTTCAAAACGTTGAATAGTTGCGGCAGCTCATCGAGACTCGTGCGACGCAGCATGCGCCCTACACGCGTCACTCGCGGGTCATTCGTCAGCTTGAATTTTCCTCCGTTTTCTTCACTCGGCTGCACGCGTCCGGCGACAAAATCACGAATGTAAGCTTCGTGTACCCGCGAGTCCGCATTTACCGACATGGAGCGGAACTTGTGCATGCCAAATTTGGTGACCACCCAGACTGTCTCGCGGCCGGTGTTCTTTCTTTTGGCTCCGACGCGCTCGTGAGTAAAGAAAACCGGCCCGCGAGAGTCGAGTTTGATCAGAACAGCAATGAACAGCAACACGGGAACGAGCAGGAACAGGATCACGCCGGCGAGGCACACGTCCAGACAACGTTTGCAGAGAAAATAGGACCGATTCGCGTTGGCCTCAAGCAGAGGCCCGACGCCTGGCTCTTGCCCGTCGGTGGAAACCGTAGCCGCCCTTTCTGACTGGAGTTCCACACTTTGGACGGTGCGCGGTCCCGCAGAGTCCTTGAGCGGCGTGGCATCAGAACAGGCCGCGACGGAACTACCGCTCGGTCTCCCCAACACCGTCTTACCGGAAACAGCCCCGCGAAGAATTTTATTGGCCGGATGTTTTGTGGATTGTGACCGAATTTTGTGGCTAAAGTTTGTGATAGACAGCATCAGGGATGGGAAAAGTGCGATTGTTCAAAACCACTCCGAGGATGGGTGTGCCCAGCATCCGCAGCTCTTTCATGACCTCGCGCACCGTCTCTCGCCGCGTGGAGTTCGCCTCAACGATCAGCACGAGCCCGTCAACGCCAAAGCTGGGCGGCGCCGCGGCTCGATCTGAGCATACGGGAGAATGAATCAGTACATATTTGAAAAAGACGCGCAGCTCGTTCATTCGCTCCTTGAGCCGCTCCGCAATTTCGCGGGCACTTAACTCGAATTCAGTGTTGGCGGCTCCCGTGGGCATAACGCAAAGATTGCTGTCCTTAGTCTTGTGAACAAATGCGTTCACCGGGCTAGAATCGCAAAGCGCTTCCATCATCCCTTTCTCGTTGGGCACGCCGAAGTACCGATGCAGGAATGGCGATTCCAGATTGGCGTCCACGGCGCAGACCAGCCCGTCGCCCTGCTCCGCCAGAACCTCGCAACATCGGGCACTAATTGTGGACGCAGCGTGTCCGTCTTCTACGCCGGAAAAGAGCACGACTTGCGGCGCGCGCTCCGCCCCGGCGGGCGAGAAAACGCGGTGCACTAACTTCAGTTCTTCGCGCCGCGTTATCCTCGCCCATTCCAACCCGCGAGGAAACTCCTTTCGCGAAATCTCCTGGTTCCAACTCTTGGCTTTCTCTTTAACCAACTCGGGCGATCGAATCTGTTGTCTCGCTTCCTTGGGCTCGGGTCTAGGAAGTGCGATCTCGACCAAAGAGGCCCGCTCACAATCTGCCGTTTTAGCCACGCGGGAACCTGCCGACGTTTGAAACAGGTCGTGTTCTCTGCCGATTTGCCGCAGCAGCTCGAAGTTTTTGCTCATGAGTGGGATGCTCAGAAGCCCAGAAATTAATTGGAATGCCGTACGGGCAGCCGGAGTCGGTCGCCGACTTCAATGTGGTCGGCATTGATTAGATCTGGATTGAGCTTTCGCAACTCGGCTAGCCCCGCCTCGTCGTAGTGCCCTAGGGACCACTCGCAGAGATTCGAGATGTTATCGTTGGGCTGCACAATGTAGGTAATAAATCTGGCCTTCTCCGTCGTTTGATGAGCGTCCGGATTTGCGGGTTCAGGACTGGCGAAAGCCGCGGGCATTCGCACCGCAGAGTCCACAGGAACGTTCATGCCAGGAGAAGATCGGACCACTGCCGCTCCCCTGTATGCGACAAAATACGTCGCAAGACTCCCCAGCAGGGCAAAGAGGACCGCCGTCTGCAATGTCCGATTCTCGAACACTCTGCCCCCCACCTTATCGAGCGAAAGCGCAGGCCGACCAGCGATTCCTGACGAGGGCAGTTCTCCAGAACGGGTTTTCCCCCCGACGTTGTCCAGCGACAGATCGTTCAGGGCTTCTTGCACGATTTTCTTGCCAATCCCTTTGCAGCCGAGGGCGTAGCCTAACGACAATGCATTAAAACAAATACGGTTGATATTCCGCGGAATGCCCTGGCTCCGCTGGGCAATAAGATGGATGGCTGATGAAGCGAAGATCTCGGGGCCTTCGTAGCCGGCAATATCCAAGCGATGACGAATGTAAGAGAGTGTCTCTGTTGGCGCCAAACGCTTCAGCCCTGTGAGCACCGTGATGCGCTGGCTCAATTGCCCCAGTAGCGGATTCTTCAACCGCCGCGCCAATTCCAGTTGGCCGGAAAGTACGATTTGAATGAGTTTGCGGTTAGAAGCTTCAAAATTCGACAGCAAACGCACTGTTTCCAGCGTTTCATCCGTAAGATTCTGGGCTTCATCGATAAAAACGACGACTCGCCTGCCTGCCGAAGCTTCTCCTAAGAGAAACTGAATTAACCGGGCGTGCGACTGCACCATATCGTTCCCGAGGCTATCAATACCGAGAGCACCAAGCAAATAACGGAGGAGTTCTCTTGAATCGCACTGGGTTTGAAACAAGAACGCGCTACGAATCGAGCCTTTCAACCGTTCCAACAGTTGCAAGAGCAGCGACGTCTTACCCATTCCAGGTTCAGCGATGAGTGCAAGAAATCCGCCACCCGTCTCGATTCCGTAGAATAGGGAGGCCAACGCTTCGCGGTGTCCAGGACTAAAATAGAGATACCGCGGGTCCGGGCTGACACCAAAAGGCTGCTCCCGCAATCGATAGAAATCCAGAAACACGGTTGTCACTCACTCTTCGGTAATGCCGCGAGAACCGGGCTCCCCAGAAAATCCTCCACTTCTTGTGGCGTACGGAACGACTGATCCAAGCGATCCATCACAAAAGCCAGTGTCACGCTGGCCAATGCTGCCAACAGCCCTCCTATCATGACGAACACGAGCCGGTGTCGCTGCGGCTTGAAAGGAACGCTGGCCGCCTCTGCTACAAGTACGTTCGAGATGCGCTGCTGGTCCAGAGCATCCGAAATGCGCGCCTCTTCTTGCTTGTGGAGATACAGCAAATAGTTCTCTTCGTTAGCTTTGGCCGTGCGCAGCAAGTCCTGTTGTAGGACTTCCTGTTGATCGAGGCGCTCGCTCTCCGCGCGATACAAGCGAACCATGCCTGCTTTAGCCGTCTCGCGTGCCTTCAATGCTGCTAAATCAGTGCTGGCCTTGGCGAGCTCCGCGCGCAACGCCTCGTAAGTCGGATCCGTGTCAGTTGTTTCGTCGCGCAGCGGAGCTTTCTCTGCCGCTGCGATGGCATCCTTTGTTTGGGCTATTTGTTGCTCTACTTCTTGCACTGGCCGATAACTCGGCTCAAATTTCGTCAACAGCCCGCTGCGCTTGAGTTGCAGATCTAACAGCGTCGATTTCAGTCGCTCCATCAATTGAGGATTGTCGGCAGTGCGCACCTGCGTGGTGTGCCGGGCCGGCAGTGAAGCGAGTTGTGTCTCTAGCGTCTTGATTCGTCGTTGCGTCTCTGCGATCGCCGCTTGAGTCTCGAGTAGCGACGCCTCGAATTCGCTGAGCTTCCGCACCGTGATTTCGCGCGTCAATGTCGGCGACACGATGCCTTCCTTGTGGCCAAATTCGCCGAGTTTCTCCTCGCCCTTTTCCAGGGCATTGCGGTACTCTTCCGCTTGCTGGTGAAAAAAGTCGAACGCCCCGGAAATGCGGTGCATCGCCAGATGCGTTTCCAGGTAAAGATTCGAAAGGGTGTTCAGCACATACGCGGCTTGGTGCGGATCGCTTGCGCGGTAGGTCACGCTGATCAGGTTCGTCAGCTTGATCGGCTCGACCTTTAGTTTGTTCTCGAGCGCCTGGACCGCCCGCGCAATCTTCTCATCATCTTGACGGCCACTGGTGGCCTCGCTTGCGCATTTACCGCGACTCGAAGTCCAAAAGGAGAAATCTATCTCTTTGTCCAGGTTGCAAGCAATCACGACTTTGGCAAGCAAATCCTTGGACTTCAGCAGTTCCGCTTCGGACTCCAGCTCTCCCTCAGTAACTTCGGTTTGCGTCTGCCGCGGCGTTTCGCGTTCCGCCGAGATCACAGAATCAACGCGCTCATGTCGAACCAGAATCTTCATCTGTGCCTCATACTGCTTGGGCAAAACCAGGGCAATCCCAACCACCGCACCTAAAAGCGCTATGAAGGTGGTGACCATCAGCCGGCGCTGCCGAAAACCAATTGCCAGAAAATCACGCAGGGTGACGTGATTTGGTCTTTCCTCCGCCCATATGTACAGGTCTCTTTCCGTCACGCTAACCTCACTTTTTTGCGGGATTGCTTAGTGAACGACTGGAGTGGCGTACAGACCAACCGAGGACGTCGGAAGAAAGCGCTCGACCTTGGATATGCCGTTCTTCGGGATGTACAGAAAGTCGCTCGGCTGCAAGTAGGCGTCTTCTTCCAGATTGGCTTCCTTCAGCATCTTCTTCAGGTTCACCTTCTTCACCTGAAGCCAGCCATCCGGCACGCGATGAAAGAGCAGGATTTCGGAATGCTTCGCCGAATCCTTCAACCCACCGGCAATCGCCACCGCTTGCGCCACGGTTGTTTCTCCTCGCAGGTCAAACTTGCCAGGATGACCGACCTCCCCGCCCACAATGAAGTACGGTTTCTCGAAATCCTTCAACTCTATATTGATCATTGGATCGTGCAGAATCTTGCCGTACGCAATTCGCAGCAAATTGGAAACCTCCGGCAGCGTCAAACCCTGCACGTGAATGTCCTCAATGCCGCGCAAGGTGATGAATCCATCCGGGTGGACCGTCACTATCTGATTGAATTCCGGAGTAAACGGAAAACTCAGCTCCAGCACATCCGCCGAATGAAGTTGGTAGCGATTATTGCGGTGCTGCAAGGGCGGAACCTGCCCGTGCTCGTCGCTGCTCTTCACTGCACCAACGTTAGGGCCCGGGACGCACGCCGATCCTTGGCCGCCAAGCGCACTCTTCTGCGCCTGGGCTCCGTTCGCCGCCAGAATTCCTAGGCAGAACGCAACGGCAGCTAACACGATCCATCTCTTGTTGGCCATTGAGTCGCTTCCGTGTGGACCTTGCGTAAGTCAATTGCAATCATTGAGCTATTTAAACTTTGAACAGGAATGGCCGTTATGGAGGATGTGTTTCTCAGGCATTTCGGGGAACGCTGCCGCCCGAAAAGTCCCATCCGGACCTCCTCTTAAGAGGCGCACGGTTGCGCTCTTCCGAGCACACCACAAAAAGCAATTCCCCCGCCACAACAGAATCGCCGGTTTTCTTCAGAAAAAATCGTTCTGCGACGAAGATACTGACGGTGTCTGCGAAATGTCGCCTTCTAATGGCACGAACCTCGCGGTATAGCCCACAGAAGGTTTCGTTTTCCCAGCAAACAGCCCATCGGCAGCCAAACCTCGTCCTTCGATTGAACAAGTCGCCAGTGTTGACCTGCCCGTACTCCTGTTCGGCAAAGAAGTTGCGGCTCGTTTGATCCAGATATGCGGCCAGCAAGCCGAAACTTAAGAGTTTGGCTCATCTTAACGACAGGATCAGTGCCGCTACCGCTGTGCTGACAATTCTCCTTGTTCAAAACCGAGTAGTGAAACATTCAGGGTACCGACAACACCCTGCCGGCATTGAACCGGTAGGGTGCTGATCCAGGTTCGATCAATCTCCACTGCGATAGAACGCTTCAACAGCTGCACGGAAATAATCAGCTTCGACTCCTGTTTGCGCATCAGCACAATGCCGGTTAGTCCGCGCAAGGGCCCCTGGTCTAGGTATACCGCCTGGCCCATTTCCACAAACGGCCACGGTTGAGCGGGAACTCCCGCCCTCCCCACTAACTCCACTGCGGCGATTTCGTCGCGACCCACAGGCGTGAAGCCTGATCGCGTCCCCACGATTGACAGAACTCCTGGTACGGTTAGAACTGGCAATCGTCGCTCCGGATCGAGGCGGCAGAACAAATAACCAGGAAAAAGCACTACCTCCACTTCTTTCCACCGGTCTGACCACTGGTGCCTCTGTCTGGAAATTGGCAGCAGACACTCGAATCCCTTCCTCGCCAAACAGTGCGCTGCGGATTTTTCCCATCGATTGCGAACCATCAAGACAAACCAAAGGTATTCGGTGTTCATCGCGATTTCCGCCTTGCGAGAGTAGCTTAGGCATCTGGCCGTACCAGTGGGTTGATAACAGTTTGCAGACTGTGAAAATTCTGGTTAAAACTACGAAGAAAGGCCGCGTTGCGAGACAGGCTTACGCCCATCCAGTCCCATCAAGCATGATTGGATTTTGTTTTTCCCAATCCTTCGCTCATCTGACTCGTTATAAGGTACCGAACGGACATTCTCACGAAGTAGAGAGCGATACTCAACTGGCAAAAGTGACAGCTTCACCTACTTTTCCGACTCTATCGATCGACCCGGCTAATCTGCTCGTGGTCGTTCTTTGAACCTAAGACATGCTTGAGGCTGTACGCAATCTCAACCCACATGTCCTCCTGACCGATCTAGCGCTGTGAAGTAACATCACCCTTGGTCGCCTATCAACCTCAATGCCGAAGCGGGCAAACGACTCACTTCTCGGCCCATGTCTCATACTATGTTGGCTGAGAGACCCGATAGATTGTTAACGCCAGTGAAAAACGGAGCCATTATGGCCGGTGTTGGTCGGGGCCACTGATCCACCAGAGCCCGCTGGTAAGGACGCAGTAAGAACTCTAAATTAGTTTCTAAATCTTGCACACCGGCCGCGCTTCGATTTAAATTCTCGTCAGGAGTTTAACTAGTTTCCGTTTTTGGCTTTCAATGTTCAACTCCAGCGCCAAACTCTCTCTTGCTCTCGCGGAAGGAATGCCGGAGCTGTGTAGTGTTCCTCATGCAAGACCACTCCAGCCGCCGAGTCTACGCCTGCCTAGCTTTCCCATATCCCA
>QHYH01000275.1 GCA_003223215.1 Acidobacteriota bacterium | reverse complement strand
TGAGCGAAAGCAGATTCCTCGAATTGTTGAAAACATTGGAAGCCAAGAGAGAGGAAGGAGCCATTAGAAAGGACTCCCATGCTTTGCAAGCAGGGGGTCAGGGTTCAAATCCCCTCACGTCCACCAACTTTTTCTCTGATTGCAAAGCACTTACGAGATTCATCTCTGCTCCAATCTCTCAATTTTGGTCCCGTGGAGTGAACCCCTAGAGTGAGACAGTTTGATCGTGCACACTTTGCGGGAAAAGGGGCTGCAATCCGCAATTCCGGGGAATGTGAGGTGACTTAGCAAACAGCTTCGGTAGAGAACCGCGGAGCGGATGAGGAGATCGGACAATTCGTGTGACGACGCGGGCGTAAGGGAACCCTCTGCAAACGTCTGAAAACAAAAGCGATCCACTGTTTGTTGGGTGTGATGCACAGTCGTGTCTCAAGAAGGGGTTCATTGTGGGAGTCTGAGTCAATGGTGTCGGCTCCGCGGGCGTGTGCACGAAAGAGGGACTCACGAATTCGTACAGAGTGAGGACGGCGCCGTATTGGCGGTCGTCAGTTCAAATCAAGCCCGATATCCAAATCGAATCGCTGTGAGCCCAATTCAATTCAGGTCTGCCGCGTTCACTTCCTGGTTGCTCGTCACTCGCTCCGCATGATCCACAACAAGCACTTGAACTGGCGCCGTTTGCTCATTTGATGGCAGCAATTTGAGCCCCAGCTGCTCCTGAACTGCCGCAAGGATGGAAGGTCCGTGTTCCACGCTCTGACTAGCAGCAGAGGTCCACCGCAAAGAGAAGTCGTAGGTGCCTTTGAGCCCAGTCTTATCCAGGACGGGACGCTGGAGTTCCAGCGACAGCATCCGCACCAAGGAGGGCCTGCCATTCTCTGCCAGACCAATGGGCGCCGATTGGCCTGCTATCAGGCCGCTCCCGAAGCGCATCCGCGGTGATTCGCCAGCTGGTGCTTGCTGAAGTTTCGTACCGTTATCGGTGATGACCAGGTCGTAAACGGGAAGTTCCCGCGTTTCGCGATGGACGTCCAACTTAAAACCATCAGCTAAGAGTTCCAAAAGCATGGGTTGCTGCTTAGCCCTGCGTTGTTCCTCGGAAAGGTTTCGCAGCTCATTAGCAACAGAACTGTCGACTTTCGCTTCAACGTCGTATCTGTCGGTGTTGAGCCAGTCCGGCGCGCCTGAGATCTGAAAACCCTCCACGCCATACGCCCATTGAATGAGACTCTGCAGCGTGACATGGGTGGCAGCAAATCCGTCTGCAGGGAAATTCCACGTAGGCGCGAGACTGGTCGCGGATTTGTGTGGTTTGATCGAAACAGCTTTGTAAACACGCGCAGGGGGCATGCTCGCGGCCACCGACTCAGCCCGGCCTTGATCCCGAGGCTGGGTTTGACTTGACCGCTCGCCCATGATTTCCTCGGCATGGTCGATGACCAGTGTCTCAACTGGGCCAATTTCCGGAGTCAGTTCGAGTCCTAACTGATCCGATACGGCCATCAGGATGGAAGCGGCTTCGATTGCGTGCACTTTGGCCAGAGCTTCAGCATGTTCCGGCACGGCTTTGAGGAGGAATGGGGCGGACTCAGGCACTCTGAGGGGAGCGAGCCAGTCCAGGGTGAAATCGTATTCGCCCTTGAGCCCGGTCTTATCGAGAACGGGTCGCCCGAGAAGCAGCGATAACGGTCCGACGAGTGCCGCCGGCGAAACGGCTTCACCTGTTAATCGGGTTCCTGAAAAGAATAATCGAGACGTTCTTCCCTTCCTGTCGGGGTTCTTGTCGCTTGTACGGGAAGTGCCGCCAGGATTTGCCTCACTAAGCTTTGGGCCGTCCTTCGCAACGACTAGTTCATATACCGGAAGATCCCTGGTTTCGTGGTGGAGCGATAGTTTGAACTGGTCGGACAAAAGGTGCTGAAGCATGATTCGTTGGGGCTCCACAGTAAAGTTGCTGACCGCCTCGGCGACTGAGCCGTCCACGTTTGCTTCAATATCGTATTTTTCAGAGCTGAGCCAGTCTGGCCCTCCTGAGATCTGCGACTCCTGAACTCCATATGCCACGCAGATAAGGCCGCGCAGCGTGAAGTTCGTTGCAGTAAATCGGTTGGGTCTGAACAGTATCAACTTATCTATCGTGTTCCCAGACTTGTTGGGTTTGAGCGATAAGACTTGGTACTCAGGCACAAGGGCGTCTGCCCCTTGCGCTTGCGGCCGTATCCGGACCGGCGCGGGGTGTGCAAGCCCCATCGCGATAGGCGCGGTCACAGCCGCAATTCCCATCGCTGCAAGCAAAAGTTTCTTTCCACCCTCAAGCTGGTGTGCAGTGCGGTGAGTCATGATGGCCTCGATTCTTTTCTTGAGATTCGAGCCCGTTGCGCCTGCTGCACAGAGCAGCGGCGACTCCACGTAGAACTCGCAAACCTTAAGAATGCCTTCGGCATAAGCCTGCGGATCACTTCCCAGTTTCAGCACCTCTTCGTCGCAAGCGTGTTCTCGCTCGTCGACAAGCCGTGCGCCGATCCACCAAACCAAAGGATGAAACCAGAAGACGGCTTCGACCAGCATATGAAGTGTCGCGGCCAGATTGTCTCGGCGGCGAACGTGGCAAAGTTCATGCGTGATGATCGCCTTTAACTGCGCGTCGCTCAGACGATTTGAGATTCCCGTCGGCAACAGCAATACCGGGCGAAAAATACCCAGAATTCCGGGTTCCAACGTAGATTCGGAAATTTTGAGCTCGATATGTCTCGTGATTGCGGAGTTTCGCTCAAGGAGACGCAGCATCTCGAACTCGCGTCCGGCTTGCGTAGACAAAGCTCCCCGCAACGCCGCGACGGTTCTTTGGCGGCGCCTCCACCACAAGAAGACCACCGCCGCACAGCCGCTAGACCACACTATCAGCAGCACAGTTGGCAGGGACCGCAGCAACGCCGCTTGCCTCGACTCGGAAGCAGGCGCGGCAAGCGGACTTGGATTTACTGCGGCAAAAGGCTCGCTGATCACTTGCGTCACAGCATAGATGGATGTTGGTGAGATTGTTGGCCTATTCGACGATCGGAGATGGCTCCCTGTGCCAATCAGCAAGCAGAAGGGGAGTAAAAATTTCGCCGACGCGATTAGCCAAAGCGAGTAGCGCGTCTCCGCGCGGTTCTTTCTCAGCAGGAGCGTCAGTAGCCCAGCCACTGCGGCGAACAACGTGGACTGCCACAAGTGGTTGCCCATCGGAGCACCGATCGCCGCCCACCATGAGGACGAAAAGGGCAGGGTCGCAAGAATGGTCATGAAGTTTTATCCTTTCTCGCGAGTCTTCGTAAAGCTTTTTCAGCTTCGCGCACGTCGTCCAGGGTCAGCTTGCCCGACTCAATCAGATGCGCCATGACCGGCTGTGTGCGGCCACCAAACAAACTCAGCAGTTCGTCGATCAATCTGCCTTGCGCCGCCTGGCGCGAGACGATGGCCTCGAAGATGTGAGCGTTGCTGATCTTTTTGGCACGGCGTAGCAGCTTTTTGTTTTCCATGCGGTATACAGTGGTTTGCACCGTTGTATAAGCTGGTCGGTTCCGTTCGGGGAAGGCTTCCTGAATTTCTCGAATGGAGCAGGCGCCCTGGTTCCACAGGGCCTCCATTATCTGAAGTTCGAGCTTCGTCAGTTTTGGCAAGGTCATAACCATTCCCTACTACTATCGTAAGTGAAGCTACTATACCCGTATTTAAGTGTCAAGCAATGACTCCGGGACGTAGTGGTGTCATCTGAAGGTTCACTGACAAAACACACTCAAGTTCTCGATTCTTGCATTGTTTTGCACGGATGATAGATCACAAGGAAAAATGGGATAAGATGGTCAAGAAGGCCGCCGAGGAAATCAAGGCGTGTGTGGCGGAGAATGAGCACGTGAGAGCCGGAGACGTGATCGCCACAGTCGAGCACGGAATCAGAGTTAGCCACGAATTCGACCACCACCTGTCACTAAAGAAGCTCACGCAACTGTACTGGGCGAACCGTTTTGCTGAATACATCGTCGAACAGAATTATCCTCACGCCGAAATCATAATTGACGAGGAACAATAGCCATGTCCAAAGAACAAGCTAAAAAGCTGGCCGAAGAGTTCATCCAATCGCAAGAAAGAATCCTTGAGGAGTATGGCGATAGTGTCGTGAAATCGAAACGCAAGAACGCAATCGCCTCTGTCCAGCAGATATTTCAGGCGATCACTTCGCGTCCAGCAAAAACTCCCGCCAAGAATGGCACTCACGCCAAAAGCTGAGCGGCAGTCCAAATCGAGTCTGCAATTCCCGCTGCCATGGCTGGAATCACCCGCAACGTTTGGTGAATTCGGCAGAAGTTGTAATGAGCAAAATGAAGGGCAAGAGCCGCCTTCAGCCGTATATGGTGCCGCCACAGAATGAGGCTTGGCAACGAGGTTAGCGACTGCTAACCCCATTCAATGGCAGCTCCGCTTGTCGGCCAGCCCGCGGGCAAAGAGAAGGGGCTTCTGCTGTAAGGTTATATACGGGACATACCACTAGTTTTCGACCGGGGGGGAGGGGTTCGGGAAGCAAGTTTGCACGCATTCTTCGATTTGCAGAATGTCGCCATCAAAGCTGTAAAAACCAACTTGCCATTTATCGTCTTGTTCTTCGTCGAGTATGCGTAGTACCGCAAAATCAGAGGCCCGGCCCTGGGCCATCGTTGGGAATTGCAACCCAGCATACTGGACCGAACACAGTTTCAACAGGTTTCTGCACTCTTCCCATGACAATACCGCGCGCAATCTACCCAAATCACTGTTGGCCAAACCGTTGCAGTAGTAGATGTTTGGCATGGTTGGCTTAGTCTTGGGCAAATATATGCGGCTGCAGAGGTCTTAGCAAACAGCCACGCTGAAAAGCGTGTCTTCATAGGTCCCACAAAAATAAGCGCTTACACGAGGGAGAATCCAAAATAATTTCTTGTGGGTTTTCGGCCGGGCCGTTTTCTGATTCAAGAGCAGGCGGCACATTTCGGCTCTTGAGTTCCAGTTCCAAGGTTACGGGCTGCATGTATTGTAGTTGAGGTCCTCGCATAGGTGCCGGGCAGCATAGTCGATTTCGCGATTCGTAGATCCGCTACCATGTCCAGTAGGACCCACAAGAAATTTTCTTAAAACGCGCGAGAAGGTGGCTGTTTGCTAAGTGTTAGCGATCATGTAAAAACGCATTTTTTGGAGCCGGCCAACATTCCCTAGCTGCCCCGCCGCACGAGGCCGGAGGGAAAACCGGCCGGAGCGCCTGATGAGTGAGAGCGGAGGCAACTCAGTCGACAAACTCCACCGCACACACGAAGATACGGGAGGACGCGGATGATGTGTGGAGGGATGATGCTGCTCCTTATTCCTGGAGCGATAAGCAATTCAAATGCCGTGATCCGGCAGGAGTTCAGAAAACTACGTTTTCAGATGATCGATGACACTAAGACCTCTGCGGTGTCGATGGCGGTAGAAAAAGGGGCCAAAACAGCGGTGGTCTGGTTACTTTTCACTCTGCCCCTTTCCCTCTTGGAAGGGGGTGTTCTCTCAGAACGGCCCGCAGCGGTCAAGGGCGCGCCGGCGTTGCGCGGCGAAGCGAACCCTTCACGGCGAGGACCGTTCTGAGATCCTCGACAAGAGGGAAAGGGGTGGCCCTAAATGGACCGCTAAAATGGCCCAGTCGCTCACCGCCTCTGACACTGCGGCTGGGTTTGCCAGCCTAAGACAGGCTTTCGGCATTGTCTGTGATGGCCATCACCCCTATATGTTCGCCGTTGGGAGACCGGAGCGGCGGGCTAATCGGGGACACCCGGAGTTACAGAGTGGGGAACCACCAAGACTCTGGCAGCTCCCCCCGACCTGTTTGATCGAGCGTCTAGTGGGCTGTTCCTACTTGCTGTGACCCTTAGCCTTGTGCTTGGCGTTTTTCTCCCAGCCCTCGCGTGTGCGAGTCTTTTTCGCCTTGCTGCCCTTGGTGGGGTCCGAATCCTTGTCGGTCCTCTTGTTCTCGGCCTGAACCTGATCGGAACGTGGGATCCCCCTTGTTGCGCCGCCCCTGTTAGAGCGGCCCCTTTGTGCCATAGCCGGGATAGCCAGCAAGGAAGCGACGAGGAATGCCAAGCTGAGGTATTTCAGTCTCTTCACAGGATCCTCCTGAATGGTATCTTCCATCGTCACATTACGCGCCATCTGTTCCATCCACTCTTGATTCGGATGACGTGTGACTCCGGCCAAGCATATCCTCCGGCTCTCCAAATGAATGAAAAACAGCACGTAGTACGCCGAGTAGCCAGGCGCGATTACTCGCGCCCAGCCCTCTGTCATTGATCATCAGAATCCGTATTTTTCTGAACGCTCGCCGGAGTTGGAGGGAGATAAGATCATCATCCAGGCCCCAGGACGCGCCGAACGATCACTTCTCCGGGCTCGCGTGACGGATCATGGTTGCCACCCGATCACGCCGCCGGTGCGAAGTTGCGCTGTTTGCGGCTACTGAGGGCGATT
>QHYH01000177.1 GCA_003223215.1 Acidobacteriota bacterium | reverse complement strand
CAATCCCTTTTGACCCATAACCGCTGACAACTGGAACGATCTCTGCCGCTCTCCAGTAGCAGACTCGCTTCCAGAGATCCTCCTTCTACAGTCTCGGTTTTGAACCCACAACCAAGGAGCAAACCCATTCGAATGAATACGCAAACCGGCAGTCTCGCTTCCCGAAAAGCGTCTCCACTTGCTTACCAAGGGCAGAGGTGCTAGCCTCGGTTACCGAGGACATCACATGAGCAAACCTTCGGATTTGGTGCAGGGCACGTTGGACATGTTGCTGCTGAAATTTTTGGCGCTTGAGCCGATGAACGGCTTCGCCGTGAGTCAGCGGTTAAAGCAAGTGTCCGGCGACGTGTTGCAGGTGAGCGACGGATCGCTGTACCCGGCTTTGCACAAGTTGGAACAAGAGGGCTGGATTACAGCCGAATGGAAAACGTCCGAGTATGGACGGCGGGCGAAATATTATTCGCTCACGCGGCTGGGACGGCGACAGCTTGAAAAAGAAGCAGACAACTGGGGCAGGCTTTCGAGCGCCATTTCGCGGGTTATTAAGCTCAAAGAGGCGTGAGCGTCGCGGCGCGCGAAACGGAGGTTGGACATGGGACCGGAGCACTGGCTGTACACAATTCCGCTACGGTTACGGTCGTTATTCCGCTGGGCGCAGGCGGACCAGGAATTAGATGACGAGCTGCGCGACCACCTCGAACGAAAAACCCAGGAATATGTCGCGCAAGGGATGACGCAAGAAGAGGCGCACCGCCGCGCACGACTCGACCTGGAAGGCATCGAGCAGACCAAAGAGAAATGCCGCGACGCTCGCCGCGTGAATTGGATTCAGGACTTCATGCAAGACCTGCGCTACGGCCTCCGCATGTTGCGCAAGTCGCCGGGATTCACCGCGGCTGCGATTTTGACGCTCGCCCTCGGCATCGGCGCCAACTCGGCCATTTTCAGCATGGTGAATGCCCTTGTGCTCCGGCCGCTACCCGTTGATACCCCGAACGAAGTCGCATCACTGGCATCGCAGCCCCACGGATTCGGTTCGAGTAACGGGTTTTCCTATCCGGATTTTGAAGATATTCGGGACCAGACCACCTCCGTCTTCCGCGACATGACCGGCATGCAGCCGTCCCATATGGACGGGTTCAGCATGAACGACCAGAGCCAGCCGATCTGGATGAGCTACGTCACGACCAATTTCTTTCAGGTAATCGGAATCAGCCCTGCACTCGGAACTTTCTTCCAGCCTTCCGATGGAAGGATCGATGGTTCCGACCCCGTCCTAGTGCTGAGTTACACGTTCTGGAAAAACCATGTGGGAGGCGATCCGAATATCGTAGGCAGAAGCGCCTCGATAAACGGGCGTTCAGTGACGATCATTGGCGTAACCCCGGAAGGCTTCGGAGGAGTTTATTCGATTATGGACACACAGGGCTACTTGCCGGTGGGAATGGCAACGGCAACTTTGGACAGCCCCAAGGACTTCCTGACGAACAGGAGGGTGGGAAACATCGAGATTCTCGGCCGGCTGAAGCCGGGCATGAAGGTTGGACAGGCGCAGCCGATACTTGCCATCGTGGCTCGTCGGCTCTCCGCCCAATATCCGGAAATCCACAAGTGGGATTGGCTCCAAGCCTTTCCTGGTGGTCCGCTTAACGCCGCCCCGCAGGATGCGGCCGTGATCGAGTCCATGGCTGCGTTTTTCCTTTTGCTTGTCGGGCTCGTGCTCGTGTTGGCCTGCATGAATGTTGCGAATTTGCTTCTGGTTCGGGCCGCAGCGCGCCAAGGCGAGATGGCCGTTCGTGCGGCTTTTGGAGCTGGGCGTGGGCGGCTCGCGCGGCAGCTCCTCACTGAAAGCCTTCTCCTCGCAGCCCTAGGATGCGGGGGCGGTATTGTTGTCGGAGTTGCGGCCAGCCGCTCAGTCAACTCGATAAACTTCGCGTCGGCTATTCCTGTCGTATTCAACGTAACCTTCGACTGGCGAGTGCTTGCCTACGCCGTAGGTGCGGCCCTTCTGACCGGAGTCCTAGTGGGCGTGACTCCAGCGGTTCGCGCAGCGCGCGGAAACCTGAACCCTCTGCTGCACGAAAGCTCGCGAACCGCGACGGGCCGCCGCCAGCGCGCTCGCAGCGTCCTGGTTGTCGCCGAGTTGAGCGGCTCAATGATGTTGCTGATCATCGCGGGATTGTTCGTGAGGAGCCTGCAGTCTGTCGAACATTCCGATCTGGGGTTCGATCCGGATCATGTTTTGAATCTGACCATTTCGCCGACAGACGCTGGTTACGATGAACCCCAGGCGAGTCAATTTCTCAAAGAGTTTCTTCAGCGGGCGCGCGTATTGCCGGGCGTTGAATCGGCCAGTCTCGCAGCCACCATTCCGATGGGTTACTACAACTACGGAGACGAACTGAAGATCGAGGGTTATGAAACTCCGCCCGGCCAGCAGCAGCCGATTGCCGGTTACAACGCGGTTTCGGCGGAATATTTCCGATCTGTGCGGATACCGCTGATTCGCGGGCGCGATTTTCTCGATTCCGACGACCGGACTTCACAGTACGTGGCAGTCGTGAACGAAGAAATGGCCAGGCGGTACTGGCCGAATCAGGATCCTATCGGCAGGCACTTCACGACCCGAAACGACTCGACGCATCCGATTCAAGTGATCGGCATCGCGAAGAACAGCCGGACTCAGCACCTGACTGGCTCCTTCCGTCCGTTTTTCTATCGGCCCTTTGCGCAGCATTACCTGACGCCCGTGACTCTCCAACTGCGAACAGCCCTGCCTGAGGCGACTGCCTTTCATCAGGCGGTCGATCTGATTCATTCACTCGCTCCGGCCATGCCTGTTTTCGACGTGCAAACGATGACTCAGGCTCTCGACACGCTCAATGGATTGCTGCTCTACAAAGTCGGCGCCGCACTGACGGCATCGCTGGGAACTCTGGGCCTTCTGCTCGGTCTGGTCGGAGTCTACGGAGTCGTTTCTTACGCTGCGACCCAGCGCACGCACGAGATCGGTATCCGAATGGCTCTCGGCGCGGCCCGGTCGAGCGTCTTGAAGATGATTCTTAGGCAGGGCCTGATTGTGACGGCGACAGGCGTCCTGGTGGGCGCTTTGCTGGCCGGCGCGATTGGGCGACTTGCGAGAGATTTGCTGGCGGGTGTTTCGCCCATGGACCCGCTGACGTATGCGTGCGCATCGGGCCTGCTCGCTGCGGTGTCACTCCTCGCCTGCTACATTCCCGCACGGAGGGCGATGCGCGTTGATCCGATGGTCGCCCTGAGATACGAGTAGAGGGGCTTGCTGTCGTGCGACCGGAGCATTGGCTATACACGATTCCACTGCGGCTGCGATCGTTGTTTCGCTGGGCGCAGGCGGACCAGGAATTGGACGACGAGCTGCGCGATCACCTCGAACGAAAAACCGAGGAATACATGGCACAAGGGACGACGCAAGAAGAGGCGCGCCGCCGCGCGCGACTTGACCTGGGCGGGATCGAACAGACCAAAGAGAAATGCCGCGACGCGCGACGCGTAAATTGGATTGAGGATTTCGTTCAGGATTTGCGCTTTGGTTTTCGAATATTGCGTAAATCCCGCGGCTTCACCGCTGTGGCCGTCCTCACGCTGGCCCTCGGCATCGGAGCAAACACAGCGATTTTTTCTGTGGTGAATGGCGTGCTATTGCGTCCTTTGCCGTTTGCCAATCCAAGCCAGATTATGTTGATCCGCGAACGCCTTCCTGGGTTCAGTCTTGATCTACCCTTTAATGCGCCTGACTTCCGAGCCTTCGCGGAGCGCCAGAGAACCTTTGAAACATTGGCGATCTATAGCAATCGGTATTACGAGCTGTCCAGTGCCGATGCTCCAGAGCGAATCGAAGGAGCGCTTACTTCAGTAAGTCTCTTTCCGGTCCTTGGCATCGAGCCGATTCTTGGGCGAACGTTCAGTGCTGCGGAGGAGCAGCCAGGCCACGCAGTCGCGGTGCTGAGCTATGGACTTTGGCAGCGGCGATATGGCGCGGACCCAAATATCCTCGGACGAACGATCCTGCTCGACCGGGAACCGTACACAGTGATTGGTGTTATGCCGAAAGGCTTCGACTTCCCTTTACGAGGCGAGCGTTGGAATCGTGGTCCGGCCGAATTGTGGGTACCGCTGGCTTTCACTCCTGCTGAACTGCAGGAGTGGGGAGTGGAGTACAACCACACCGTTGTTGGACGGCTCAAACGAGGAGTCACTCCAGCCCAAGCCCAGGAGGACGCTGGCCGTGTCATTGCCGAGGTCGAGAAGTTATACCCTCCAGAGTATGCCGTTATCGTCAAGGGGCAGCATATGGGGGCAAGCGTCGTTCCGTACCGCAAGGAAATTGTCGGTGAGGTGCGCACTCCGCTTTTGGTTTTGCTCGTCGCGGTCGGATTCGTTCTACTGATTGCCTGCGCCAACGTCGCCAATCTGGTGCTTGCACGCACATCGGGAAGACAAAGAGAAATGGCAATCCGGTCTGCCCTTGGGGCGGCGCGCAGGCGCCTTGTCGAGCAAATGCTGTCGGAGAGCCTGTTGCTTGCGGTTTTCGGAGGCGCCTCGGGGCTCGCGCTTGGCTTCTTGGGCAAACGTCTGTTGCTTGAGATTTCGCCAACCGCGCTTCCGCGATTGCAGGAGATACGAATCGATGGCGTCGTGTTCGTCGTTTCGCTCAGCCTCTCTCTTCTCACCGCTGTTTTCTTCGGGCTGTGGCCTGCCCTGCAAGCTTCTCGTACGGACCCGAACGAAGGGCTTAAAGAGTCGCTTCGCGGAGCGACACACGGCCACGCGCGCCGGAGCATGCGCAGTGCACTTATAGTCTCCCAGACCGCGCTCGCCGTAATCCTTCTCACCGGTGCGGGACTTTTGCTTCGAAGCTTCGCGAGATTGCTGGAAACCGATCCTGGCTTCCAACCGGACCGCGCCTTTGCCATGACCGTTCCCCTTCCGCTGCACGCCTATTCGCGACCGGACGAAATCCGTAATTTCTATCAAGAGTTGCTGCGCCGTACCGCCGCACTGCCCGCGGTGATTTCGGTGGGCACCTCGACAGACTTGCCACTGGCGGGAAACGCGGGCGACGCGGTGGTGAAAATCGAGGGACGTGAACTCCCCGGCCCTGTGGCAGTCGCTCACAGTTGGATTTTGGGAGACTACTTCGCCGCTATGGGCATCGCCTTGAAGCGTGGCCGTACGTTTACTCCCAATGATCGCTTTGGCGTAACGGATGTAGTCATTGTCAGCGAAGCTGCAGCGCAGACTTACTTCCCCGGCGGGGACCCGCTCGGTAAGCGTATCTATTTCCACGGTAAATGGAACGTGGTCGTCGGCGTTGTGAGTGACGTAAAAGACTCGGCCATCGCCAAACCCGCAAAGCTGCACAACTATTCGCCCTACCTGGCGATGCCCGAGGGTGCTTTCATCGATCCGACGTTTGACGGGCTCCGCAACCTGCACTTGGCGGTGCGGACACGGACCGACCCAGCAAGCCTTATATCCGCTGTGCGCGCCACCGTTGCTTCTCTCGATCCCCAAGTCCCCGTCGCGGATGTCCAGACAATGGACGTGGAAATTCAAAATTCTCTCGCTCCGCAGCGGTTCAATCTTATTCTACTTGGGCTGTTCGCGCTGCTGGCCGTTTTCCTGGTGTCCATCGGAGTTTATGGAGTGCTTTCCCAAGCGGTCGTTGAGCGCACGCAGGAATTCGGTGTGCGCATAGCGCTGGGGGCCACTTCATGGGATGTCTTGGGTATGACTGTCCGTGAAGGAATGAAATGGACCCTGATGGGGGCGGGAATTGGTCTGTTCGCTGCTCTGGGGTTGACACGGCTCATGGCCAGCCTTCTTTATGGGGTTAGCTCTCATGACCCCGCCACGTTCGGCCTTGTCGTGTTTGTGATACTCGGCGTCGCACTGCTGGCAAGCTACGTCCCTGCGCGGCGGGCGATGTACGTCGATCCCATGGTTGCTCTGAGGTACGAGTAACTCATGGCTCTCGGAGAGCCACAACGAAGGATGAAAATGGACCCAGGCACCTATGCTTTGTTTTCAACGCGATAGGCAGCTATTTTCATAGGAGTGAGGGAGGGTCGAAAAATGCGACCGGAGCATTGGCTGTTCACGATTCCGCTACGATTGCGGTCGTTGTTTCGCTGGGCGCAGGCGGACCAGGAATTGGACGACGAGATGCGCGACCACCTCGAACGAAAAACCGGGGAATACATGGCGCAAGGGATGAGGCAAGAAGAGGCGCACCGCCGCGCGCGGCTCGACCTGGGCGGTGTCGAGCAGACCAAAGAGAAATGCCGCGACGCGCGCCGCGTGAACTGGATTCAGGACCTAATTCAGGATTTGCGCTTTGGTCTCCGCATGTTGCGCAAATCGCCTGGCTTCACCGCCGTCGCCGTCCTCACCCTCGCTCTGGGAGTCAGTGCGAATACTGCCGTTTTCAGCATTGTGGATGCCGTCCTCTTAAGAGATCTTCCGTATAGGGATGCCGAGCGCTTAGTGGCTGTATGGTGCGCAGAAAGTGGCCAGCCAGGCACAAAGATTTTCGCCTCCTACGGCGATTTTGAGGAATTCAAAGCTCACAGCCAAAGCTTCGACCAACTGGCGGCCGCGACTTGGGCCCGAGCTGGCGAAATCCTAACTTGGAACGGTTCTCCTCATCACGTACTAGCAATCCCTGCAAGCGCCGACTTCTTCTCCTTATTAGGAATTCCCGCAGCACAAGGCCGAACGTTCGGCCCGGGCGATCTTCAAAATGGATGCACAGTTGTCCTGGCCTATTCGTTTTGGCAAAAGGACTTGGGAGCGCCGGCAGGCATCGTAGGCGCGCCGTTGTCACTCAGCGGGAAACCCTGCACGGTTGCCGGTATCATGCCTCGGGGCTTCGACTTCTATCCAAAACAAACATCGCTCTGGACACTAATCAGCCCGGATAGCCAGTTTTCAAAGGAGCCTTACGATTCCGTAGTCGGCATTTTTGGGCGCCTTAAACCGGGCGTAAGTATGGCCGACGCCGAGCAGGAGTTGGTCGGACTCCATCAACGCGTCATTCGGCAATCGCCCGCAGGAAATTGGGTTGGGCAGATAAAACCAATCGTCCGCGACTTGCGCGAAGAGTTCACATGGATGGCCGGGAGGAATTTGCGTGCAGCACTGCTTATTCTGTCGGCTGCGGTTACGTTGCTCCTGCTCATTGCCTGCCTGAATGTCGCCAATCTCCTTCTCGGCCGCTCTGTAGAAAGGCACAGGGAGTTGGCTGTTCGCTCCGCGCTTGGCTCAAGGCGCTCTCGCTTGATCCGTCAGTTGTTCACCGAAAACGTGTTGCTCGCCGCTCTGGGAACCGTCGCCGGAATCCTTATTTCGGTGGCCGCCGTGCGCTACTTCAATTCCACGAATCTTGTTGAGCTTCCGCCAGGCAATCCAGTCACCATAAATCCCCACGTCCTCGCTTTTGCGGTTTTCCTCACCTCAATGACCGCATTGCTTTTTGGCTTGCTGCCGGCTTGGCGCGCCTCCCGCGTTGACCTAAACGATGTATTAAAAGAATCCGGCCGAACCATGAGCCTGGGAAGGCATCGCATGAGCCAGCTCCTTGTCGTCGGTCAGGTCACTCTCTCGATGGTCTTGCTCGCCGCAGCCGGTTTAATGATTCAAAGTTTTGTGCGCTTGGGTGCGGTACCGCTGGGCTTTCAGCCTGACCACGTCCTCACCGCTCAAGTGGCTCTCCCTCCCAGCGCTTATACCGACCTGGGCCGGCGGTTCAGTTTTTACGAAGCGCTGGTCGCTCGGTTGGGCGCTCTCCCTGGCGTTGAGGGAGCGGCTCTGTCCTCAGGTGTCCTGGGATTTGACGGCGGCAGTTCCAGTAGGCTCTCGATGGCGGGAAGGGCTCCCATAGAAAATCTGGAGGCCGTCAGAGTAGAGAACATTAGCAGCGGCTATTTTCGCGTGCTGGGCATCCCCTCATTGCAGGGCCGCCAGTTCGATCCGCGGGACCGTAGAGACAGCCAGCCCGTCGCCATTGTGAACGAGCAACTCGTTCATAGGTATTTCCCAAGGGAAAATCCCGTTGGCCAACAAATCAAACTTGGCAGGCCTGAGGACAAGGCTCCTTGGCTCACGATTGTCGGGGTTGTAAGCAATGAGAAGCGCTCCACCGTCTACCAGGAGATGAGTTACGACGAACCGGCTCTTGTCTATTTGCCCGTTGACCAAACGTCGCCCATCTCGATGGTTCTGCTGCTACGTGCGGCAGGCAACCCTATGTGGCTGAGCCCTGTACTCCAGGCGGAGGTCACACAAATTGATTCCAATGTTCCTGTCTATGACATCGAAACCATAGTTCAACGCGAGTCGGAATTCCTAGTACATCCTCGCTTCCGCGCTCTTCTCATGGGGATTCTCGCTGGAATAACTCTGTTGCTTACGGCCATTGGCTTCTACGGTCTTCTCGCGCATCTTGTTTCGCAGCGCACGCATGAAATCGGGATTCGCGTGGCGTTAGGAGCCAGCCGCCAAGAAGTGTTGCGTCTCGTCATTTGGGGCGGGCTGCGCATGACCGTCATCGGCCTTGCCGTGGGAATCGCTTTGGCCCTGGCGTCTACGCGCCTTCTTTCAGGGTTGCTCTTCGGCATTAAGTCCACTGACCCCATCACCTTCGTCGCGGTTGCCATTCTGCTCTGCGTTGTCGCATTTCTAGCATGCTGGGTCCCGGCGCAGCGTGCCATGCGCGTCGATCCGATGGTCGCTTTGAGATACGAGTAAGGAGGGGTGGGAAATGCGACCGGTGCACTGGCTTTACACGATTCCGTTGCGGTTACGGTCGTTATTTCATCGAAGGCAGGCAGACCAAGAGCTGGATGACGAACTGCGCGACCACCTCGAACGAAAAACCGAGGAATACGCCGCGCAAGGGATGACGCAAGAAGAGGCGCACCGTCGCGCGCGACTTGACCTGGGCGGTATCGAGCAAACCAAAGAGAAGTGCCGCGACGCGCGCAGAGTGAACCTGATCCAAGATTTGACTCAGGATTTGCGTTACGGGCTACGAATATTGCGCAAATCTCCTGGCTTCACCGCCGTCGCTATTCTCACGCTCGCACTTGGTATCGGCGCGAACACAGCAATCTTTTCGCTACTGGACGGGTTGGAGCTGCGGAACCTTCCTGTTCCCCATCCCGAACAACTCGTTCGCTTCGGCGCTCATATTCCGGGCAATGATTACGCCGCCTTGTCGCTACCCATGTTTCAGGAGTTCTCGCGTGGCCAAAAGGTGTTCTCGGGGACCTTTGCCTGGTGGGGCGATATCGTCTTTAACGCGGAAATAGATGGCACGCTCGCACGAGCAGATGTCTGGGGAGTCGATAACAACTTTTATCCTGAACTTGCCGCCGTTCCGGAAGTTGGCCGTTTGTTTGATTCTGAGGATGAAAATCTGAGTGCCACCGCAGCCGCGCAGGTGGCCGTGCTCAGCTACGGCTTCTGGCAAAGCCATTACGGGGGCGCGCGGGACGCTATCGGCAAAACTCTGAAGATCGAGGGAATTCCATTCACAATCATCGGTGTAACGCGCAAGGGTTTCACCGGAATCAGCGCCGACATGGAAATGGAGGTAACGCTGCCGCTTCCGGCAAGGCAACTGTTTGGAGGCGAGGCAGATATGCAGAAGTATTTGCAACGCCGCGCTGCGCGCTGGTTGCAAGCGGCGGGGCGGCTCAAGCCGGGCGTTACGCTGGAACAGGCTCGCGCCCAGCTTGACTCGCTATGGCCGGAGATTCGGCAAGAGATGGTTCCCCCTGACAAGACATTCGCAGACCTCGGCCGCTTTCGCGATCTGCACCTCAAGGTGGAGTCCGGTGCAAGAGGAGGATCGTTTCTGCGTAAACGCTTCTCCAAACCGCTTTACATTGTGCTGGCCATTTCCTGCCTCGTCCTCCTGGTCGCGTGCGTCAATCTCGCCAATTTGATGCTGGCTCGTGGTGCGTCTCGAAGCCACGAGATTGCGGTGCGAGCCGCATTGGGAGCGGGCCGCGCCAGAATCGTCCGTCAAATGCTGACGGAGAGCGTCATGCTATCCGTGGCTGGAACGCTTGCGGGATGGGGCTTTGCGCATTGGGCCAGCCACGCTATTTCAGATTTTATTCTCGGGCAGATCTTCATTGTTCCTGCAGCGCTGAATCTTGCGCCGGATTGGCGAATCCTGGGATTCACAGCCGCGATGGCAATACTGACGGGAGTATTGTTTGGGCTGGCTCCAGCGTGGCGTGCGACTCGAGAAGATCCCAACATGGCCCTCCAGCATGGCTCTCGCACATCGGGAAAAGGAACTAGTCGGCTCGGCGGGCGCTTGATCGTCACGCAAGTAGCGTTGTCGTTGGTATTGCTGATGGGGTCTGGACTTTTCGTGCGCACACTCAAGAAATTGCGCGGCGCTAATCCAGGTTTTCGAACGCATTCGCTCCTAGACGTGAGTCTCTTTCCGAAACCCAACGGATACAAAGACCTGGACCTTGTGAATTATTACAGCCAGCTGACTGATCGGATTGCGCAAGTCCCGGGAGTGGAATCCGCAGGAATGATGCACACGAGATTCGGAAACGTAGTCGAATGGACTGAAAGGGTACGCATCACGGGGAGCGACGCGGAGGGACTGGAAGCAGACTTCGAAATGGCTACTCCGGAGTTCTTTGAAACAGCCGGCATAACGCTGTTACGAGGCCGCAAGTTTGATTGGCAAGACGACGACCATGCGGCGAGGATAGCCATAGTAAGCCAGAACTTTGCCGAAAAGCTCTTCCCGAAAGGCAATGCTATCGGCCAGCACCTCGATGTCATGAGTGCGCGGAACTGGCAGAATCTGCAAATCATCGGCGTAGTCAGCAATGCCAGCCTGTACGACATTCGTAAGGCACAACCCCCGACGGTGTACCTTCCTTCGATGCAATACAAAGACTACATGGGATGGTCCGAATTGCTCGTGCAGACAAGTCTGCCGACTGCCGCGATAACGGACGCGTTGCGACGGACGGTTGAATCGCAAGGACATGAATATATTTTCTCGATCAAAACGGTGCAGCAAAACATTGAGCGCTCTATTCTGCAAGAGCGGGTTACTGCCATGCTCTCGGCGTTTTTCGGCGCGCTGGCGCTCTTGCTTGCGGCCATTGGGCTTTATGGGCTGATGGCGTATGCCGTGACGCAGAGAACGCGTGAAATCGGCATACGCATGGCCTTAGGAGCGAAGCGGTCAGGTGTTCTCCGGTTCGTTCTACGAGAAGTGATTGTGCTCGTGGGGACGGGAGTGGGCATTGGACTGCCGTGCGCACTCGCGGCCACACGGTTGATTGGTCACATGCTGTACGGCGTCTCGCCGAATGATCCCGTCACCCTGGCGTGGGTTGTCGGTGCGTTGCTTGCGGTCGGCACTTTGGCCGGATATCTGCCGGCGCGGCGGGCCACTAAGGTCGATCCCATGGTCGCTTTGAGGTATGAATGAAGGAGGATCGGAGAATGCGACCGAGACATTGGCTGTACACGATTCCGCTGGGACTGCGGTCGTTGTTCCGCTGGGCGCAGGCGGACCGGGAATTGGATGACGAGCTGCGCGACCACCTCGAACGAAAAACCGAGGAATACGTCGCGCAAGGGATGACGCCGGAGGAAGCGCGCCGCCGCGCGCGACTCGACCTGGACGGTATCGAGCAGACCAAAGAGAAATGCCGCGATACTCGCAAAGTAAACTGGATTCAGGACTTCATTCAGGATTTGCACTTTGGTCTGCGCATGCTCTGCAAATCACCTGTCTTCACCGCCGTTGCGATTCTGACGCTCGCCTTAGGCATAGGCGCCAATACCGCCATGTTCAGCGTCGTTCAAGGCGTGCTGTTAGCACCCCTTCCGTATAGCGATCCCGATCGTCTGGTTGTCATTTGGGAGAGCAATCCACAATTCAAGCAGGTCGTTTGGTCGTCTTACCCGAACTTCCGGGATTGGCGGCGCAGCGCTCTGTCATTTCAGCAAATGGCAGCCGTCAGGTGGTTGCACTACGACCTCACGAATCCAGGTGCGCCTGAACATATCCTTGCCGCAGAAGTCTCTTCGAGCTTTTTTGATACGTTAGGCGTAGAACTTCCTCTGGGACGGAGTTTTTCTCCGCAGGAAGACCAGCGCGGCGGATCGCGCGTAGTTATCATCAGCGACCGGTTCTGGAGAAATCGATTTGGCGGAGATGCGAACGCTCTTGGCAAAATTGTGTCCTTGAGCGGAGTGGACTACACGGTTGTCGGAATCCTTCCTCCACATTTTAGTTTTGACGATGAACCATATGACCCAGTGGAAGTCTGCACGCCGCTCGCGCAGGGCGACCCGCTTCTGCTCGACCCTCGCGGCGCACCCGCAATCGTCACCATTGCCAGGCTGCATTTCGGCGTGAGCATGCCTCAGGCAGAAGCGGAGATGAGCGCCATCCAGGAACATTTGGTTCAACTCTACCCCGACGCAAATAAGGGCTTGGGAATATCCGTGGTGCCGCTGCGGCAGGCGTTTATTGGCGACGTAAGCCGAACATTACTGATGTTGTTGGGAGCCGTGTGCCTCGTGTTGCTAATCGCCTCCGCGAATGTAGCCAATCTCTTGCTCACACGTACAGCGGGTCGTACGCGCGAATTTGCAATTCGGACGGCGTTAGGAGCAAGCCGCTCGCGCGCTGTTCGGCAACTCCTCACAGAAAGCTTGGTCCTTTCTTTGATAGGCGGGGCGATGGGCCTGATGATTGCACGATTGGGCGTTCGTCCCCTGCTGCTAGCCGTGCCGGGAAGTTTGCCTCGTAGTGAAAACATCGGGGTGAACCTTTCGGTTCTTCTCTACACCTTGGCTGTTTCGATTGCTGTGGCGATTCTGTTTGGCCTCGTGCCAGCCTTTAAGACCTCCAGAGCCGACCTCCAACCAGCCCTAAGAGAGGGCGGTCGTGGTGCGACCACCGCCCACCATCGAATGCAGAATAGCCTCGTGGTTGTGCAAATGGCTCTCACGCTGACACTATTGGTTGGCGCCGGTCTTCTCTTCCGTACACTTCGAAAGATGTTGGACACGAATCCCGGGTTCGACACGCAAGGCGTGATTACCTTCAAGGTGGGCTTTTCGCCGTCGGTGCTACAGACCGCTTCCGGCACGCGAGCCGCTTACCGTCAATTCCTCGAACGAGTTCGCGCGATTCCCCGCGTGGAAGCAGCGGATTTCACATACATCGTTCCTCTGAAAGCGAGGAGCAACGTTGCACCGTTCTGGATCAACTCTCAGAAACCCGCTGTGGTTCGAACGGCCCCGAGAATGATGGTGTTTAACACTGGCACCGATTATCTGCGGGCAATGAACATTCCGCTCCTGCGAGGCCGCTTTTTTACGGAAGGCGACACAACCGAGTCACCTTGCGTCGCTGCAATCGACAACGTTTTCGCCAGCACTTATTTCCGGGGACAAGATCCGCTTGGCCAGGCCATAACATTTGGTTGGACTCCGCCTTGGGGTCCTTGTCGCATTGTCGGTGTCGTCGGCCACGTGAGACATTGGAGCCTGGGCAACGAAGAGTCGTACACTCAAACTCAAGCGTACTATCCGCTCTATCAGATTCCAGATCAATGGGTCACGGGATCGGAAGGCTTTCCCGCTACGACAATTGTGGTCCGCACGACCCTTCCAGTCGCTGCAGTCATGCCAGCGATCAAAAACGCTGTCTCCAGTACCGGGAAGGATCAGCCGATATACGCCATACAAACCATGCAGAAGATCGCTGCTCAGTCGATGGCGTCGCAGCGTTTTCCGATGATTTTGCTTGGCGCATTTGCCGCGTTGGCATTGCTCCTGGCGACCGTGGGAATTTATGGCGTGATTTCATATTCGGTAGCGCAGCGCGTACACGAGATAGGAGTTCGAATGGCGCTTGGGGCTGAGAAGCAGAGCATCTTTCGAATGATAATCGGTCAGGGCCTTCGGCTGGCGGCGATTGGCCTGATCATTGGAGCGTCAGCGGCACTCGCTCTCGCTCGCGCGCTCGTGAGCTTCTCGGGCTTGCTCTACGGAGTCAGACCTAGCGATCCACTTACATTCCTCGCCGTTTCTATTCTGTTGACCGGAATCGCAGTGTTGGCGTGCTACATCCCCGCGCGCCGCGCCATGCGCGTCGATCCCATGGTCGCTTTGAGGTATGAATGAAGGAGGATCGGAGAATGCGACCGAGACATTGGCTGTACACGATTCCGCTGCGACTGCGGTCGTTGTTCCGCTGGGCGCAGGCGGACCAGGAATTGGACGACGAGCTGCGCGACCACCTCGAACGAAAAACCCAGGAATATGTCGCGCAAGGGATGACGCAAGAAGAGGCGCACCGCCGCGCACGACTCGACCTGGAAGGTATCGAGCAGACCAAAGAGAAATGCCGCGACGCCCGTCGCGTAAACTGGATTCAAGATTTCGTACAGGATTTGCACTACGGCTTGAGGATGTTGCGCAAGTCCCCCGGCTTCGCCGCCGTCGCCGTCCTCACCCTGGCCCTCGGTGTCGGCGCGAACACCGCCATCTTCAGCTTCATCGACGCCGTGCTCTTGCGCTCCATACCAGTGAAAGATCCGCAAGGACTCGTTGTCTTCAATTGGACCGCCCGTGCACACCCGAAACTCCAAGGCCAAAGCGGTTATGGCGACTGCGCGGACCAAACTGCCATCGGCGATTGCTCCTTCTCCATACCGTTTTACAAAACCGTTCGCGCGAAAGCTGGCGCTTTCTCCGGCATGGCCGCGTTCGCCGGTCCGTTTGGTGTCGACCTTAGCGTCAACGGCGCCGCCAGCATCGTCCGCGGCCTGTACGTTTCCGGCGATTTCTTCTCCACTCTCGGCGTCAGCACTTTTATCGGCCGCACGCTTACTCCCTCCGATGATTCACCGTCCGCGCCACCCGCCATCGTTTTGAATTACGCTTATTGGGTCCGCGCTTTCGGAGCCGCTCCGTCCGTCGTCGGGCGGACCGTCCGCCTAGATAGCACCACCGTCACGATTGTCGGCGTCGCCGACCCGCACTTCACCAATCTCACGCCCGGCAAGCCGCTGGATCTTTTCATGCCGTTCTCTGTCGCTGATAGCGTCCGCGGCAAGTATTACCGCAGCAAGGACCGCGTCGCTGACCCCACCAACTGGTGGGTCGTCATCCTTGCCCGTCTCAAGCCCGGCCTTTCGATCGGCGAGGCGCAAGCCGACGCCACTACAATTTTCCGCAACGAAATGCTTTACGGCGTGGCTCCGCTCTCCAAGCCCGAGGACGCTCCCGCCATCACGCTTCGTCCAGCGCGGTCGGGCCTCAACGGTGAAACCAGCCAGATTGCTCCAGCCCTTTACGTCACCATGGTCATCGTCGCTTTCATCTTGCTGATCGCCTGCGCCAACGTTGCCGGACTCACGCTGGCGCGATCCGCCTCGCGTCAAAAGGAGATCGCCGTTCGTCTCGCGCTCGGAGCAGGCCGCGCGCGCATCATCCGCCAGCTTCTCACCGAAAGCGTTCTGCTCGCCGTCGCCGGCGGTGCGCTCGGCGTTCTCGTTGCCGTCTGGGGCGTCGACGCGATTGCCAGCCTACTCTCCAACGGCTCCGGCGAGCCGTTTCCTTTCGCTGTCGCGCCTGACTGGCGTGTGCTCCTCTTCACGCTCGCCATCACATTTCTTACCGGAATTCTTTTCGGCCTTGCGCCCTCGCTGCGCCGCTCGCGCGTCGATTTGACGCCATCCCTAAAAGAAAACGCCTCTTCTCTCCCAGGTGCCGCGGCTCACACCGGTCGACGGTTTCGTCTCGGCGACGGCCTCGTCGTCGGGCAAGTCGCGCTCTCGATGGTTGTCCTCGTCGGCGCGGGACTTCTCGTCCGCACCCTACGCAATCTTCGCGCCATCAATCCCGGCTTTGACGCGCAGAATATCTTGCTCTTCGGCCTCGATCCCGTCCTCGCTGGTTACACGGATCAGCAAACGCAACAGCTTTACTCTAATTTGCAGCAGCGCTTCGCCGCGCTGCCCGGCGTCATTTCCGTCAGCTACTCGGAAGACGCACTCTTGGCCGGCGGATGGGCCGCTGGCAGCGTCCATGTAGACGGGGCGCCGCCAAAACAGTACGCCAACGCCGGCGAGCTTCCCGTAGGCCTGAATTTCTTCTCCACCATGCGCATTCCCATTCTCGCAGGTCGCAGCTTCACTTCAGCCGACTTCGCCTCTGCCGCTGCGACCAACGCCGCACAGAAAGCCCGCGACGCGGACGCGGAAAACGCAAATCCTGCTTCGTCGCCCGCATCTCCGTCACCCACGGCGCTCGACGAAGCCTATTATCACTCCGCGCCCGTGCCTATCGTCGTTAACGAGTCGTTCGCGCGGGAATATCTCGAAAACAAGAGTCCCGTCGGGTTGCATATGGGCAACGCCGACCGCGGCGACATTCCCAATCCCGGCCCCGGCTACACCATCGTCGGTGTCGTGGGCGATACGAAGTACGCGCAATTACGCAGGAAAACCGCGCCCATCATATTTTTGCCGCTTGTAAGCAACAGCGCGCATTTTGAATTGCGCATCGCGGCGAATCCCACTGCGCTGGTGAAAAACGTCCGCGAAATCGTTTCGCAGGCGGGTGACAACCTGCCGCTCACCGACGTGCGCACCCAGACTGAACAGATCGACCACATTCTCTTCCAGGAGCGCCTAATGTCCCGGCTATCCAGTTTCTTCGCTGCCCTCGCGCTGGTGCTGGCCTGCATCGGCCTTTACGGTTTGCTGTCCTACGAAGTCGCTCGCCGCACCCGCGAGCTCGGCATTCGCGTGGCCCTCGGCGCGCACCATCGCGATATCTCTCGCCTCGTTATCGGGCAGGGGATTTTGCTCGCGCTCATCGGCGCAGCCATCGGCATCGCCGCCGCTGTAGGCGTCACGCGTTTCATGTCTGCGATGCTGTATGACGTCCGCGCGAACGATCCGCTCACGATGGTGGCCGTCGCCGCCCTGCTGATTCTCGTCGCTTTCGCTGCTTGCTACATTCCCGCGCGCCGAGCGATGAAAGTCGATCCGATGGTCGCTCTGAGGTACGAGTAAAGGAGAGTCGAAGATGCGACCGGAGCATTGGCTGTACACGATTCCGCTACGGTTACGGTCGTTGTTTCGCTGGGCGCAGGCGGACCAGCAATTGGACGACGAGCTGCGCGATCACCTCGAACGAAAAACCGAGGAATATATGGCGCAAGGGATGAGGCAAGAAGAGGCCCCCCGCCGTGCGCGCCTCGACCTGGGCGGTATCGAGCAGACGAAAGAGAAATGCCGCGACGCGCGCAGAGTGAACTGGATTCAAGATTTCGTTCAGGACTTGCGCTTTGGTCTGCGCGTATTGCGGAAATCTCCTGGCTTCACGGCTGCTGTTGTGCTCACGCTTGCCCTGGGCATCGGGGCCACCACGGCGATTTTCACACTCATTGATGCGGTGATGCTGAAGTCGCTGCCAGTAGCGAACCCTAAGCAGCTCTATCGTCTCGGGGACAACAACAATTGTTGCGTTATGGTTGGAACCCAGAACAGCGGTAGTTTTGTTCTGTATTCTCATCCTCTATACGAATACCTCCGCGACAGCACACCTGAATTTAGCGAGCTCGCTGCCTTTGAGCCCTGGACGTCGGATTTAAGCGTTCGCCGTAGTGGTTCTGCCGCTGAACCTTATAAGGGCGAGTTCGTTTCGGGGAATTACTTCAACACGTTAGGCATCCCCGCCTTCGCCGGGCGACTTCTCACGCCGTCCGACGACTCGGTAAGCGCGCCTCGCGTTGCGGTAATGAATTATCACACGTGGCAGCGGCACTTCGGGCTAGACCCATCTGTGATCGGTTCAACGTTAAATATCAATGGCGTTCCTTGCGCAATTGCAGGCGTGACCCCACCAGGATTCTATGGCGACACGCTCCGAAGCGATCCTGCCGACTTCTGGCTGCCCCTGGTCGCCGAGCCGAATGGCCGGTTACATAAAGCGAACCTCGAATGGCTTTATCTCATCGGACGATTGAGACCTGGCTTCGTGCCGGAACAGGTTCAGGCTCAGCTTACGGTTGAATTGCAAGCCTGGCTCGATAGCCACCGGGAAGTTATCCCTAACCGAGACTGGAAGGACATTGCTCGACAACACATCCGCCTGACCCCGGCAGGCCGTGGTGTTGAACGAATGCAGACAAACTACGCAATAGGCCTGCGGTTGTTGGTGACTCTCGCCGCGTTGCTGCTCCTAATTGCCTGCGCAAATATTGCCAACTTGCTGCTGGCGCGCGGGTCAGCCACCCGTTCCCAGGCGGCGGTCCGGTTGGCTCTAGGCGCGCCGCGACATCGCCTGATTCGGCAGATGCTCACGGAAAGTGCTCTCCTGGCGGTGGCAGGCGGGGCCGTAGGACTCTACGTTGCCTATGCGGGGACGCGTGCCATCCTGCTACTTGCTTTTCGCGGGGCCAACTATGTTCCTATTGACGCCCGGCCTTCCCTACCTGTGCTGGGCTTCGCCGTACTTCTATCGTTAGTTACAGGCATTGTGTTCGGAATTGCGCCGGCGTGGACGGCGTCGCAGTCCAGTCCCATCGATGCCCTACGTGGGTCAGGTCGTTCCGCGGGGGATCGCTCTTCGGCGCTGCAGAAACCTTTGGTCATCGCACAGATTGTATTCTCGATTGTGCTCTTGATTGCAGCTGGTTTGGTCACGCAAAGCCTGCGCAACCTTGAAGACCAGAACTTCGGGTTCGTGACGGACGGCCGCCTGATCGTGAATATCGATCCGTCGCTGGCCGGGTATACTCCAGACAAGCTTCACGGGCTTTATCAGCGGCTTGAGGAAAAGCTGCTCCATATACCCGGAGTTCTAGGCGCCAGCCTATCGGGTTATAGCCCGTTGAGCGGCAATAATTGGAACGAACGCGTCTACGTCGAGGGAAAACCGCCGGATTATCGCTGGACGGCACCATCTTGGAATCGGGTCGGACCGCATTATTTTGAGACTATCGGCACTCGGTTGCTACAAGGACGCGCCATCGACGAGCGCGACGGTCCCGCTGCCCCACACGTCGCTGTTATCAACGAGACTTTTGCGCGCAGGTTTTTCCCCAACGAGAATCCCATAGGCCAGCACTTCGGCAAGGGAGATGAGAGCCACAGCGGCGACTACGAAATTGTGGGCATTGTCGATGATGCGAAATACCAGGACACGCGCGGTCCTGCCTACGCCACGTTCTTTTTGCCGTTACTGCAAACCCCGACCGGAGAGCACCTCAGTGGATGGGTCAGTGCCATCGAGCTACACGTTGCAGGCACACCGGAGAATATCGAGTCCGCTGTCCGCAGGGCGCTCGGAGATGTCGATCCGAATCTCCCCGTTCTCAACATGATGAGTTTTCAGGAGCAGGTGGCGCGCAACTTTAATCAAGAGCGACTCATTGCGCGGCTTACGGAACTGTTCGGCGCCCTCGCGCTCGTTCTGGCGTGCGTTGGGCTGTACGGCGTAACGGCTTATGGCGTGGCGCGACGAACCAACGAGATCGGAATACGCATGGCGCTCGGTGCCGACGGGGGGAATGTGCTCGGTTTAGTGTTGCGCGGTGCGCTGGCCCAACTCGGCGTGGGCCTGGCCATCGGCATACCGGCGGCGATAGCGGGAGGCCACGTGCTCGCGCACCAACTTTATGGCGTAAAGAGCTATGACCCGATGATACTCGGCGCGGCCGCCCTGATCCTTGCTGCTTGTGCCATCGTCGCCGCATCAGTTCCGGCGCGACGCGCGACTCGCGTCGATCCCATGGTCGCTCTGAGATACGAATAAAGGAGAGTGGGAGATGCGACCGGAGCATTGGCTTTACACGATTCCACTGCGGCTGCGGTCGTTGTTCCGCTGGGCGCAGGCGGACCAGGAACTGGAGGACGAGTTGCGCGATCACCTCGAACGAAAAACGGACGAATACATCGCGCAAGGGATGGCACCCGAGGAAGCGCACCGTCGCGCGCGACTCGACTTGGGCGGTATCGAGCAGACCAAAGAGAAATGCCGCGACGCGCGACGGGTAAATTGGATTCAAGATTTCGTTCAGGATTTGCGCTTTGGTCTGCGGATGTTACGCAAATCCCCGGGCTTCTCCGTCGTAACCATCGCCACCCTCGCTCTAGGCATCGGCGCGAATACAGCAATCTTCAGCCTCATTAACGCGGTCATGCTTGAGACGTTGCCTGTGCAGAATCCGCAACAGTTAGTGTTACTCGATTGGACCTCCGGCGCGTGGCCGGAGGACATCGTCAAGGGACTTGCGGGCACTTGGTACAAGGAGAAAAGCGGTCGCGCAACGAGCACTTCATTCCCCTACGCGATCTACGATGACATTTGTGCCAGAAACCAGACGTTCTCTAGCT
>QHYH01000176.1 GCA_003223215.1 Acidobacteriota bacterium | reverse complement strand
TCGGGGAGACTCGAGGTGGTGGTCCTGTTTGGGATGTTGAGTCTGGTGGCACAGTTTGTGTACTGGTCGCGGATTGTCAGCGGCCTCAATCAAGAGCACGCCTGAAACCTTGACGGTGACCTTTGAGGAGTTCAGCCCTACGCACGACTTTTTTGACTATACGAGTAGTTCCTGGTCTACGGTTCCGGTGATGTAAGCAAGCATGCGAGCCCAAATCATTCCAGAGCCTCCGTAAACTTGATCGTCGAACCCGGATTGTACATGCTCTTGAGGTTTCAGAAAGCAGCTGTGTGAGCAAATTATGAGACCGGAAACCAAGCCTTTTCAATACGTTTGAGATTTTTGACCATAGGCATGCACCCACGCCCCCTCGACGCCCTCGTCCTGCTGAGCAGACTCATGCGCCCGCGTCCAGCCGCCCTTCGCATCCCACCACAGCCCGGCGAGGGCGTGCGTGAGTCCGGCTGGCGGCTCGGTCGCGGTGAGCGATTGGCGAAATTCGTCCAAGGTCATGGATTATATCTTCTCGAAATATGCGGACACAAACGATGATGTGTTGCTGTATGCCAAGGTGGCATCTCCCTTCGAGGCTGTTGATAGGGATTGTAGGAATACTAATATTCTCAGCCGATGCTTCGCCACGCAATCGAGACTCCAGAGCGAAAATCCAAGTTCGTCGAGCCGGTGGCTATCACGTGGATTCGCTCAGCGTTATAATCGCATGGCACAAGGAGGACAGATGGCGGACGTCAAGCGAATCAGCGTGCAACAAGCGTACGCAAAGACAAATGCAAACCAAGCCCTACTAGTCTGCGCCTATGAGGACGAGGCCAAATGCCGGATGCTAAATCTGGACGGGTCCATATCCTTCGCTACCTTGCAGTCCCGGGCGGCGTCGCTGCCGAAGACACAGGAAATTATTTTCTATTGAGGTTGACCCGGCGAAGCGAGCGCTGTCGGTCAGGCAGCCAAATATCAGGCGCAGGGCTTTACGAACGTCACGGTGCTAAAGGGAGGTGTCGAAGCGTGGAAGGCGGCTGGTTATTCAATGGTCTGAAAAGAGGAGCTTCATGAGTATTCGCAGCCCTGACCCTGCTAAATACCCCCTCTGTGTTTATTTTCTGTTGGGCTAGGTTCGTGACTTGCTTCCCGACCGCCGGGCTGCCTAAAGGCAACATCGTGTCTCTGGCGAATTGTTACGGGAACCGATTGTACCGGCAATCGCGCCGTATCCGGTTGGAGGGTTGGAGTGAACGATGAGATCCCGCGAAACGCGCTGTAATTGAGAAACACCGAATGATTTCTTTGGAAGTATTGCCGAGGACGACTAATACCACAGCGAGCGCGAGCCTTTGACAAATCAGGCAGCCACCGGCGTCTGATAGAGGGCTCGACAGTGTGGTTGCCATCGAAACGAGCGGAGATTGGCGACTGGTCTTGACACGGGCGTATCCGGCGTTCGCCCTTCCCGCGAGGTATGCGTGCGATGGTTGTTAAAGTAGGTCCTGAAATCGAGCAGCTTGTTTTCGAGATCTGCTGTCGTCCAAAACAACGTATGATCCAGATACTCGCGTCGAACGGTGCCGATCAGCCTTTCCACAAATGGATGGGACAGGGGGACGTAGGGGATGGTCTTGATCTGTGTCACCTCCAGTATTCGCAGATTGGCTTGCCACTGGTGGAACCGGTAAAGCGGATCGTTGTCGGAGCTAAGGTACTTCGGCAACCAGTATTGCCCTCGAATGGCGCGGTTGAACATCCGGCAGAGTGCTACACCATCGACGGTGCCCGCATGAACGCCGAACCCAATGATCCGGCGCGTGTATTGATCCATGACCACCAGGACCCAATGGGTCCGCAGCGTGGCCGACTCGCACCGGAATAGATCCATGCTCCAGAGACTGTCTTTCATGTGGCCCAGGAAAGTCAGCCAGGAGGGACCACCGGAATCCTGGCTCGGCCGGTGGTGATGGGCGAGAATCCTGCGAACCACGTCTTTGTCGATTTGGATCTGAAACGCCAAGGCAATCTGTTGAGCGATTCGCGGACAGCCCCAGTTGGGATTACGTTGCTTCATTTCGACTACCGCACGGATGAGTTCTGCGCTCGGACCTTTCGGGCCGGGCTGACGGCGGAGATCCGGGGAGAACAGCATCTGGTACTTTTGCTTGCTCAAGGCTTTGTGAAGGCCAAGCAGTGTCGAAGGCTTCAGAACGATTGCGGAACGGAGCAGACGAGTTGGACGCACCAAGAGCGCCATCAAGCCAGCGAGGACCCGGTCCGACGCGTGTAAATTCGGAGATCGTCCCGCTCAAAATGAAGGAGTTTGCGTATTGTGGATTTGGCATTACTTTGATTTCGGCTAGCATCGCCCACTTCGCCCGCGGAGACGCCAGGCTCAGCATCTTGTATATCATCGACCCATTAATGTTTCTCAGCTTGTTGATCGTATCGTACGTCTATTTCGAGAAGAACCACTCCGTATGAAGTCCCATCGCCTAGACAGCTTCGCGGAGAGCCGCTTGACTGCGGCGAAGCATCCAATTCGAAATTGGCTTTCACGAATCAGCGAGGAATAGATCGCAATGGAACAAAGACGCGTAGGTAACGGAGGACCGCAGGTATCAGCGATTGGGCTGGGGGCTGCATGAGCCTCGGCGTCGCGGATGTGAGTGGAGCAAGAAATCCTGACTACTTAATCGTAGAACTGACACTCTGGTGCGTCACGGTTTCAAGGGCGGCGGGGAATCGGACATCTGGTGAACAATGTCCACTTGGTCTTTTTCGTGCAGCTCGCGAACTTTTGCAAACTCCTTTTCGGCGGCGGCAGAATTCCCCATTTGCTTGTAAACCCTCCCTATGCGGTAGTGGGCATCGGGCTGAGAGGGATCAAGCTCTTCTGCACGACGGAGAGCGGTGAGGGCTTCGGGAAATTCTTTCCGATCGGCAAGAACGCTGCCCATGTCCAGATATGCGATGCGCAGATCACTTTTCAACTCCACTGCTTTCTTGAGAAGCGGAAGCGCCTTTTCCGGATCGCTTTGCTTCATGGCGATATCCCCAAGATATGCCATCGCCTGCGGATTTCCAGGGTCGACGGCCAGCTCGCTTTCGAACGCTCTCTTTGCATTGTCGTATTGATGGGACTTCCAATACAGATAGCCCAGGCCGAAATTCACTTCCGGCTCACGCGGAGCAGCCTTTGCTGCCGCCTGAAATTCGGCGATGGCTTCCGGAGTCCTCCCCAGGCCATCCAGCGCCTCTCCGGTAAGGATATGCGTCGCCGCGGAATCCGGGTCCCGTTCGAGGATGTGGCGAAATTCTTCCAAGGCGCAGGAATAGTCCTTCGCCCAAAGGCAACTCTGCGCCAATACCCGCCGCAACTCCGTATTGCCCGGGTCGGATTTTGCCGCTACTTGAAGCGATTTCACCGCCTCCGTAAACCGCTTTGCTCCGTAGTAGCTAAGCCCCAACAACGTGCGCGCTTGCATATTGTCAGGTTCCGCCGCGATAGCAGCGCGAAACGGGGCGATGGCAGCTTGAAACTCTCCCTGTTTGAATTCGGCTAGCCCGAGATTGAGCTGGGTTCCGCGAAGCTTGGCGTTCACGGCTAGCGCTTTGCGGTAGGCGGCCACTGCGCCTTTGTACTTTCCTTCTTTGGAAAGAAGGACTCCGAGACTCGCAAAAGCTTCCGCATCCTTAGGATGATCCCGCAGCCACAGCTCCCACTCACGCTCCGCGCCAGACAGATCACCTTGCTGCTCGAGGGCTATGGCTCTATCCGGAGTCGGGGTCTGAGCTTGGACTGGAAACCATGACATCAGCGCCGCGGCAATGCCAAAGAGGCATGGTTTCATCCTAGTTGACGAAAGGATCTTCGGGGAGCGTTTCATTTCTTGCGGATTTTTCCATCCGCGGCGAGCCGATCGAGCCAGCGGCGGGCGGTCGCCGCCCCCTTGTCCTTAGGATGGTTTTTCAGAAAATTGCGGAGCGTTTCGGCGGAGTCCTCATACTTGCCGACGGCGGTTTGCGTTTGTGCGAGCAGAAGCTCGATGGCGGGCTCGGTGCCGTGCGACTGCGCAAGGGCCAACTGCGATTCCTTGAGCGCGTCGTCGAATTGTTCCTGATGATAGAAAGCTTTGGCGAGCGTGTAGTGCGTATCCCAACTGTCGGGGTTAAGCTGCACTGACTGTTGCAAGGGCGCGATGGCCAGGTCGTAGCGGCTTTCGTTGACGAAGGCCATGCCGAGCGCGGAAAACGCGTGCGCGTTTTTCGGGTCAATCTGCGTGGCTTTCTCGAGCACGGGTTGGGCCTTCTCCGACTGATTGCGGCGAAGAAAAATGACGCCCTGGAGATAGAGCACGTCGGGATGATTGGGCGCGAGTTTGGCGGTTATGTCGAGAAATTTGTCGGCCTCATCGAGCTTGTTGTCGTTGAGGGCCTGCAGGGCTCTGTCCATCGCTTCCTTGGCTTTTGGAGCGAGAAGGGGGCGAGCAGCCACACCCAACGCTTCGGGAGCGGAGTCCCGCTGCAGAACGATTTCTTCCTCGGCTTCGACGGCGACAGGGATGGAGATTTCTCTTTGTCCAGGGCGGTAGCCGACGGCATCAGCAGTGATGGTGTAATCGCCGAGCCGGTTGAGGATGAAGACGACGCGGCCCTTGGAGGTAGTCATCTGCTCAGTGAGCGCCCCGAGATAATACAGCTTCACGGTGACCAGCGGCCCGATGAGCTGGCTGGAACCCTCCTTGATCGTGATCGCAACCTCGGCGCGATTCCCGCGGATGCCGCCTTGGTCCGCGGAGCGGTCCTGGCAAAAAGCGGGCGCAGCGAAAACGAGGAGACACAAGAGTCCGGAAAGAATCTGAAAGCGAGAAAAAGTGCGCAGGGAATTTTGCTGCATCATGCCTCACGCTTGAAAGCGGTCTTCCTCAGTTAAAACTTACAACCGAAAGCTTAAAACGCGAAAGAAAAAAAGCCCCGCTCGCAGGGGTGTTTGCGAGCGGGGCTGGCTGCGTGCTTTCTTCTAGGAAACTCTAGAAGTAGATCTTGCCTCCGAGCTGTAAGATTCTGGCGTTGTAAGCGGAAGTGAATTGGCCAAAGCGGTTGTCGCCGAGACCCGTGTCAATATTCTGGAACTGAGTATGGTTCCAGGTGTTGAACGTCTCGAGGCGCAACTCGAACCGGCTGCCACGGGATTCGCTGAGCGTAAAGTTCTTGAACAGGGACATATCCCAGTTGTCGCGGCCCGGCCCACGCAAAGCGTTGTGGCCGAGATTACCCCAAGTTCCTTTAGCTGGAGCTGCAAACACGTTTGCGAAGTATTGGATTTCCTGGTGGCAGGTCGGAGTGCACGTGACCGGCGTGTGCGGATAGGAGATCGTGCCGACTAAGTCAGGCCGGCTGCTCGCCCCGCTGCCAAGGAAATCGGAAACGCCGGTGCCGGCGCTGAGATTAATTGGCAGACCAGATTCGATGGTTACGATGCCCGACACTTCCCAGCCACCCAATGTCGAATTTACAAGGCGGCTCGAGCTGTGGCGGAAGACCGGGATATCGTAGATAAAGTTAGTGACGAAGGTGTGAGTCCGGTCGAGACCGCCCGGACCCAGGTCAAATCTCCACCCCGCATAGGGATTGGATACGTTAGCAAGATCTCCAGAACTGCCTCCGGTGGAGGAGTCAATGGTGCGCGAGTAGGTATAGAGAACTCGAAGTTGCAAGTCTTTGATCTGCGAGTTCAAGTCCACCTGCAGGGCATTGTAATGGGAGTTTGCTTCATTTTCTGACATGGTCATTTGTGTGAACCCCGGATACGTCAAGCCTGTTGCAATCTGGTACGGAGTTCCAATCAGGCTGGGCAGGGCACTTTGCGTCGGCAGGTTGATGTTGCGATAGTCGTTCTGGTGCCTGTTGGTGTTGCCGACGTAGGCGACAGACAAGACGGTCTTGGAACTCAGTGACCGCTGAACGCCGAGGCTATATTGATAGCTTGCAGGGTTCTTGTAGTCGGCCCGGTCGAGGCCGGTAATGCTGGCCGGATTAATTGGGCGCGTAGCAGCAGTACCTGTGTTGATTGCCAGGCTCGGGTTCGTGAATGTCGTGTTATTCAGCGTGACGTTCAAGCTGAACGGAATATTGGGACCGGCATTGTACATGTCGTTGCCCTGGATGCGCTCGTACATGATGCCAAAGCCGCCGCGAACAACGGTCTTGCCCCTGCCGTTGAGGTCGTAGGCAAAGCCGAGGCGAGGACCGAAGGAAGCCCAGTGGTTATCCACCAAGCCTTTGGGCACGCCGTTTTGGCCGGGAATCCCGATGCCATTCAGGTAGAGCGGAACACCCGCAAGGATCGCGTTCGGACTAGATCCCAAGCCCGGACTTGCTCCGCCGGGGCAGCCTGTTGCTGCGCTGTCTGTCGGCCCGCAAATAGTATTACCGTGTTGGCTGCCAGTGAACGTCGCGGCCATCGCGCGATCGTAAAGGGATGGGTAGAAGTTCCCCATCCGATTGTTGGCTTCATACGTGTGGGGAGCGCCATCCCAGCGAAGACCGAGGTTTAGGGTTAGCCGATGGGTTGCACGCCAGTTGTCCTGAACATAGGCGGCCCAGGAAACATTGTTCCAGTAGCCGTGGTCCTGAACGCCCAGTTCCTGGTAGCTCTGCGGCAGACCGAGAAGGTAGTCCGCGAAACTATCTCCCGTGTAGGAAGGCGCTTTACCGCTAAAGCTGAATGCGCCTTGCGTGGTCCCGAACAGATCCTGAACCTTCTTATAGATGGCCCAGCTCCCGCCAAAGCGAAACTGGTGCGCTCCCTTCGCCCAGGAAACGTCGTCACGGATCTGGTAGTCGTCTGCTTTGTTCTTCCACGGCCAGCTTGAGATCTGGAAGTTTGCTCCGCTCTGCCCGTCGAGCGAAATATTCGGGATGCGGGTCAGGTTGTTAGGCCCCGAAAACAAGCGGGATGTTGTGCTGTCGTATCCACTGGGGAGGGACAGGCTCTTCAGGCCATTCGCCGCAAACGGGATGATGTTAATGCGGTTGCCGTTATAGTTGAAGGCCACCTCGTTGATCAGCGATGGGTTGATGGTGTATGTCGTGTGGATCACGCCGCTATAGGAGGGATTTCCAAACGTGTCTCCAACTGTAGGAAGGTTATCCCCGCTCCACTGGGCGGTAGCGTAGCCCTGCGAGATCTGTTCCGCAACGAAGTGACCGAACACCGAGAACCTGCTGGTGAAGTTGTGATCGATGCGCACAACCTCTTCCTTCAGATCCGTCGGAACACCTGAACCGCCTCTAAATGTACCAACGCCATCGCTGACATTGGCAAGTCCGGTGCTGGGGAACATTCCGGCACCAAGAAGGGCCGTGGCATTTGGATTGACCATGCACGACGGGATCTTGTTGCCGGGAAACGCTGAACCCTGCGTGATCCCCGGCGGAGCCGTTCCTCCAGGGCAGTTCGCAAAGAGCACAGAAGGAGCCACACGGCTGGAACTTGGAACGATGATGTTGTGGGAAGTAAGAGAGCTGAAGTCCCCGCCATAGGTGGCAGGATCAGGGACGGTCTGGTTTGAACCGGCGCCGATGATATACTTGCGCCACTCCATGTTGTAGAAGAAAAAGGTCCTCTTCTTGTCCGGGTTATAGAGGTGCCCCAGCGTAACCGGACCACCTACGTTGAACCCAAAAATGTTCATTCTCAGCTTGGTTTTCGTGCTTGGGGCAGGATGGAAAAAGTCGCGCGCATCGAAACCGTCCTCCCGGTTGAATTCCCAAGCGGAAGCATGAAGGCTGCTGGAGCCAGACTTGAGCACCATGGTCATGGTTCCAGCGGAAGAAAGGCCGTACTCTGCGCTGTAATTCGACGTCAGGGCGCGGAATTCGGCGATGGCATCGCTGGAGGGCGCGATGCTCATGTTGCCCGAACCGCCGCGGTCAAGATCCTCACCACCGTCCAACAGGTAAATGTTGTGGGCAGACCGCAAACCATTGAAACTCACGTTGGAGTCGCCGCCAACAGGAACGTTGAGGAGACCGGTGATGTTGCTGGAGGCACCAGCCGTCAACCCCGCAAGCACATAAATGCTGCGACCGTTGGTCGAGATCTGTGACAACTGCTGGTCGGTAATCAGGTTGCTGACTTCTCCCGTATCTGTCTGTACGCGGATGGGCGTTGCTTCGACGGTGATCGTTTCCGAAGACGCGCCCACTTGCATCTGGAAGTCCACTCGGGCACGGTCGCCGACTTGGAGGACGATACCTTTTTGCTCCGCGGCTTTGAATCCCGTGGCCTCGGCCTTCACGTCATAGTGCCCTATGTGAATATCGGGCAGCACATACTGGCCTGCTTCATTGGTCGTAATCGAATGTACCAAGCCTGTTTCNACTGAGCCGCTTGGATCGGTAACCGTGCCTACCATCGTGGCTTCTTGCCCAAACGCCTGGAACGAGATGCCCAGGATAATCGCGACAAGAGCGATAACATGCCGCTTTCCAAACCATTTCGCCAGAGGGGGGATACTCCGAACGCACAAAGAATTGAGTAGAAACATTCCTTTGCCTCCGCACCCCGACTAGATTTTTGTGCACCGACCGCGTTAACGTACACGGAATTTCTAATATCACCCTTGCTTTGTCAAGCAGTTTTTTCGATTTTATGAAACTATCTTGCGTTCAGGGCTGGTTCTGGCTGGAAATGCGACCTGCTGCCGGGCACGGGAGGGCGTTGCTGGAGCAGAGCGGCAAGGAAGTGTGACAGCAGGCTCCCATGGATTGCTAGCCCAATCATTTACCGGGTGGCCGTAAAGCCTCGGCGTTTTTAGGCCGAGGATATAAGGCCCCTCTTTCTTTTCCTTCCGAACTGCTCCATATTTCTTCTGCCCGAACGACCTATGGGCGGGCAGCCCAAAAGTAAAGCCTCTTCGTGGTCCTCCGCTGAAGTAGAGCGGTTGTGGGAGGAACCCACCGAAGCCATCTCGGGAGAAACAAACCGAGAGGCCGTAGGAACCCTCGCCGCTTGCGGCGGGGAGGATGTCAACCGACCTACCCAGGAGCACCTAGGCTGAGTGCATCCTTGGAAGCGGAGTCCCACAATTGGCGGTCGGTATTTTTCATTTCGCGGAACAGATTCAAGTTGGAGGACATCACGACCCCTGGGCTAAGATGCAACGCCGGAGGGAAAGACGCCTTATGCGTGATGTGGTCCGTCATGAGGCGCACAGCAATCTGTCCTTGGCGATGGGGCTGCTGGTAAATGGATGCGGTGATGGTGCCCTTCTGGAAGTACATGGCCATTTCCGAAAAGAGGTCCGTGGTGATTAACTTCACTCTCCCAGCTAGACCGCATGCCCCCAAGGCCCGGCACACGGGAAGGCAGTTCACGGTATTAACATAGAGGCCAGCGATGCTCGGAACACGCCGAAGAAGCTCGAACGTCTTCTGAAAACTCTCGTCCTCGTCCTCGTGGCCCTCGATAACGGAGATCACTTTGCCCCCAGGGCAGTGGCGAGGGAATGCCTCGGAGAAGCCGTCGGTTTTCTTCCGGTGGTCTTCAGCACTGAGCATACCTGCCACAACGGCTACCTTCGAGCCTGGAGGAACAAACTTACCCATCAGCTCGCCGGCGAGGCAGCCATTCAGCCGTGGCTCGACGCAAACGATACTCGATCGACGACTTTCGGGAGCGTCGGTTGAAAGGCAAACGACCCGTATACCCTTCTCCTCCGCGGCATTGATGAGCGGAGTGAGCCCTTTGGGGTTCCCCGCCGTGACGATAATTCCGTCCACCCCTGCCTGTAGGAGCTCTTTGACAGCACTGGTATCTCCTTCGCCCAGCGTGTGGACAGGGCGATGTAGAAATTGGACGCCGAGGTGTTCGACGCGGCGCGCTTCGTCCAGGATCCCGCCCCATAGTTGGTCGTAAAAAAAATGGATTTCCCGCGGGACACAGACGCCTATGCGCGCGCTAGCTTTGGCTACGGACAAAGCCCGGGCGGCGAGATTAGGCGTGTAGCTGATTTGGCGGGCGATCTGCAGGATCCGCTGGCGTGTAGACTCTTTGATTCCGTCGCGCCCGTGTAAGGCGCGGTCCACAGTGCCGATGGAGACATTCGCCATTTCGGCGATCAGATGAATTCCGCGTCTTGGTTTCGTCACCTACTTCGCTCCGGTGCTACTCCGCTGGCGAGTTGCCGTTGCTCTTCTACATTTTAACGCGAGCCAACGGCAACACCACGCTGAACGTGCGGGCCTGCTGAGGGCAGAGCATCCGCGCTTGCAATCCAAAAAACGCGTGATAGGATACCACCTCCGTTAACGTAAACGGCAGAGATTCTTGACGATTCTAGGCGGTTAAGATCGATCGGCCCCGCCGGGCGGACCCGCATTCTTAGCCTCGTGCCAAAGGGGAAAGACACACTGCAAAAACGCCGAATACGCCGTCGCGGGATCGATTTTGCCTGCGCAGGCGATTTACGAATTTATGGGAGATAAGGTCCATGACACGCCAAGATGATCTATATCAGCCCAAGCCCGAACACAAATTCTCCTTCGGACTGGACTGTGGGAAACCGCGGCCGTGATTCGTTTGGCGATTTCGTTCGATCGCCCATTTCGCCGGTCGAGATTGTTTGTATGCTTGCGGAAGTTGGGGCCTGGGGAGTCAACCTTCACGACAATGACTTGGTGCCAATCGATGCGACGTGCGCGGAGAGCGACGCAATCATTCGCAATTTCAAGAAAGCCTGCAAGGAGAGTGGCCTGGTCGTTCCGATGGCAACGGTCTCGTTGTTCTTTCATCCTAATCTTCCGCGATGGTGCTTTCACCGCAAACGATCCCGAAGTCCGGGCGTACGCCCTGCAAAAAACGATGCGCGCGATGGATCTCGGAGCGGAGTTGGGCGCTAAGATTTTCGTCCTGTGGGGTGGGCGCGAGGGCGTTGAGACGGATGCCTGCAGGCGTCCGGACGAAGCCGTGAAGCGTTTACGCAAGCGGTCAACTATCTTTGTGAATACAACATCGACAAGAAATATGGATACAAGTTCGCGCTTGAGGCCAAGCCAAATGAGCCGCGGGCGGACATCTATATGGCAACGACCGGCCACTACCTGGGCTTCATTCTCACGCTGGATCGTCCCGACATGGTGGGCGTCAATCCCGAGTTTGCCCACGAGCAAATGGCAGGCCTCAATTTTTTGCATGGGGTCGCGCAAGCTTGGGAGGCGGGCAAACTGTTCCATATCGACCTCAACGATCAAATGCCGGGCCGGTATGATCAGGACCTATTATAAGATTCGGGTCAGTGAGCCTCAAATCTGCGTTCTGGTTGGTAAAGTTTCTCGAGGATGTGAAATGAAATACGAAGGGCCGCGGCATTTTGACGCCCACGCCTACCGCACCGAGGACTATGAGGGAGTGAAGGAATTCGCCCGCGGGTGCATGCGGACGTACCTAGTGTTCAAGGAAAAGTCACGCCGATGGAACGCCGACAAGGAAATACAGGCTTTGCTAAAAGAGACTTCAGTGTCGGCGGACGGCACGCCGAAGTTAGGGCGCTATTCCAGAAAGCAAGCCGACGCTCTGCTTGCCCACCACTTCGACAGGGATGCCATCCTGAAAAGGAAGCTGCCCTATGAACGGTTGGACCAGCTAACCGTGGACATCCTTGCCGGAGTGCGATGACCTTGCGCGACTTCCTCAAGAACCATTGCAATGATCCCGCCACATGCGGCGCTTACTCAATCAAGCGGCCAACGCCGCAGTCAAGGCTAAAGGAAGCCCATCGCGGCCCATATCGAAAGCCAAGAAATATGCAAAGGTGGGCAAGGAAGAGGTTGAAATTATTGGGTGAACCCCACATCTTGGGCAGGTACAGCCGACGTCCATTAATCAACCGAAGTCTGCGCATCTATCACCCTTTCATTCTATGGTGTGGCGGAGCTTTCCCGAGCCGAGTCGAGATGCACTCTAGCAGTAATGCGGAGGGCCGGAATGGTAAATTCAGTGAAACCGCCGCGTTCAACAAAAGGCACCGAAACGCAGCAGGGTTGCTCGGGGGATTCCAATCGAACGCGGGCGAAGCGTCCTTTCACTTGAACTTGCACGCTGTCGGGCTGGTTGGCGTAGTTCACAAGGTACAGCGTAACGTCGGAACGACTTTGCTCGCGATAGCCGGTTACGAGTGTGGTCAGTGAGTTCCACAGAGCGAGGGCTGATCGCTCTCTACCGATCAGACGGCGCAGGTCACGGGCGAAATTTTCCGGATCGACAACCGGCTCGGGGAGTTCGACTACTTGGCCTGCGCCGATGGAGTAAACGGTCGCGCGAGATTCCTGGCGAAGCGGTGGAGCCGAGTGCCAGGAAAATTCATCGTGGGTATTTACAAAAATGACGATCCCGCCACTCGCGGCAAAGTCACGAAGCAGTGCGACGGCTTCCTTGTTCAAAGGGCAAAAGACAACGACCGAGTTCCAGCTACTGAGGCGCGCCAGCGTGACACCCGAGGGGCGAACGGATTCGAAGGCAAGATTATGACGGGCCATCAGATTAATGGCCTCGTAGCTGGCCTGTCCGTCATCGACGATGACACCGAGATTCGCCACCGGCAGCATTCTCTCCGTTGCCGCGTGAGAGGAGAAGTCCAGGTAAGGCATGATGCCTTTCCAAAGCGTCCAAGCCCGCGGATCGCCCGCGACGAGCGCCCTTTGCAGCGAGCTGGGAAGATCGATGGTGACGTCTGAACGGATTGCGTCCGCTTCGGCAATCGCCACGGCATAGGCTTCGGCATCCGGGTGCCATGCATCAGGTAGAGCCCCCGACGTGTCCCAGTGAAAATCGTAAATGATCGGAAGTGAATCCGGATCCATCGATTGCGCGAGCCTGACCAAAGCGAGATTGGTATCGAGCCAGGGCTGTGAGGAAGGACTTGAAATTTGCAGGACGCCGTCACGTTCGACCACCAAACGTCCCTTCAGTTGCGGCTGCTTTCCCCCGGGGACCAACATGCGGAATGTCAGGCTCTTATGTGCGGCGAAGTAAGGATGAAGCCGTTCGGCGGCGTGAAATTGGCTTGAAGGCACAGTGTTGGTGACGATCATGCCTGTGACTGCTGCACGATCTGCAGTAGCGACGACGGCGGCGAGGTCTTTCGATTCACACTGTAGAAAAACGCGGTAACCCTGGGAGTGGAGTTTGGCGGCGACCGATGGATCCCGCAAGGGCCAGAGCAAGACTACATCCTGGATCCCTGTTTTGTCGGCGGGAGGCAGGGGCGATGCCTCCACGCGGAGAAAGACTTTCGCAGTTACTGGGGTGCACGCGGCAATCGAACCGAGAAGCAGCACGCGGAGGAAGGATATACGCTTCATGGGAGCAACTCGTTCGCAGCTTTTGAAGTTGCGGCGATTCTATTTTTCGGTGGCGAGACCTGGATCGGGCGGTTCTCTCCGGTCAGAAAGAAACTGACGCCGTCGCCGACAATTGTTCGCTGGCCGTCAGAATCGATCCACATGGCAGACACGTTATGCAAAGTCTTCACCAAGGCCGCCCCTTTCGTGGGGCCGAGCAGCAGCAGTGTGGTTGAGAGTGCATCGGATGCGGTAGCGGATGGCGCGGCAACACTGATCGCATAGCGTGTTTGCAAGGGCTTGCCCGTCCCGGGAACAATGATGTGGCCCGGCGCATCCCCTTGAAGCGAGCTCGGAGCGCTCTGCTCGGAGGTGGAGACGCTGTTATTCCTCAACATCACTTCTGGCCCCAGCTTACGGGAGGGGTCACGCAAACGAACGCGCCATGCAGTGCCTCCTGGCGGCGCGCCCAGAGCGTAGATGGTGCTGCCTCCGGCGTCGATGTAGGCCCGGTGAATACCACTGGCGTTTAGTATTTCTGCTGTGCGATCGACAGCGTAGCCCTTCCCGATCGCACCCAAGTCCAGTCGCATACAATCCGAATGAAATTGAATGCGGTCAGGCGGTGTCAATTCGATTTTCTGATATCCGACACAACGCCGGGCAGAAGCCTGGTCGGCGGCCGTAGGCAAGGGTCCGCCGGCGAGAGCCGCTTTCCATAGATCGACCAGTGGCCCCACGCTGATGTCGAACTGGCCATCGGAATGACGCGAGTAATAGAGCGACTCTTCGATGACTTCGTAAATCTCGCGCGGAATACGGACCGGCTGAAAATGCGCAGTTCGGTTCATCCGGCTCAGGTCGCTTTCCGGCTTGTAGTTGCTCATCATACCGTCGAGGCGGACAACTTCATCAAGAGCGGCGCGCGCAGCAGCATCTGCGCGCGGCAAATCCTCATCGTAGATGACGATTTCAAAGACCGTACCCATTGCGTAGCGCTTCTGGTGGACAAACGAGCTGTTCTGGGGCGAACAGAGGATTGCTGGGAGCGGCAGCATGGCCAAGGTCAGGGACGGCAACGCCGCAGATTTAAGCCAGCGCATAAACGTTGCCTTCTATACCGGTCAAATAAACCGCTGCCTCTGTAACTACTGGCGCGGATTGCAGCGAATTTCCGAGGCTAGCCCGCCAGAGGATGTTACCGTCGGCCAGGTTCAGCGCGTAGGTCATTCCCGACTGGATCCAGACTGTACCTCCACTGATTACGGGCGGTGCCGTGATCGCTTGGCCGAGACGCTGCGCCCATATCACTTTTCCGGTCTGCACGTTGAGCGCGCGGAGGACGCCGGCCTTGCATCCGAAAACAACAAGGTCGCCAGAAATGGCGGGCGACGAGGTTATACCCAACTCGGCTCCGTGCTGCCAACGAATGGCCCCGTTCACCGTGTCGATCGCGTAGAAGAAATAGTCGAGCGAGCCCACAAACAACGTTTCTTTCGCAACGGCTGGCGAGCTGTCGATGCCGTCTCCGGTGGGCGTCTTCCAGAGAATGTCACCGGATTTGGCATCCATGCTGTAGACTCTCCCGTCGCTGCTGCCTACGAAGACCCGTTGTCCCGCAATGCAAGCAGTCGAGTAGATCTTGCCCCCTAGCGCGCGTTTCCATTGCAGCGTCCCGTTAGTAGAACTCACGGCCTGCATGTTGCCATTTGTGTCGCCGAAGAAGATCGTGTCTTTCGAGACGATCGCCGAGGTCCAAACCTCCCCGCCGGCTGGCACATCCCAAGTCTTGGTGCCACTGCTCGAATCAATCGCATACAACGTGCCGCCGTCACAACTGACAAGAACTTGCCCTGAATTCAGTGAGGGCGTTGAGTGGATCGGTGCCGTGGTTTTGAACCGCCATCGCACTTTGCCGGTGCGAGTGTCGAGCGCATTTAGAAAGCCGGCCAGAGAAGAGACATAGAGGAGTCCGTCGTATAAGATCGGAGCGCTCCTCACTGAGCCCTCAACGCTAGCCTGCCATAGAGATTTTCGTGGAGCTCGCCACGGCTGCGGGAGTTGGCCGCCGCTGCGCCTATTGTCGCAGAGCAATGTAGGCCAATCGCTCACCACTTTTACTTTAGCCTCACAACGAAGTCCGTCGCGTCCATCAGCCAACGCCGAGCACACGATGATCGATTTGCTTGAGGTCGGAAGTGCCCAATCCGAGCTTTCCCGCCGCGGCGATGTGATGGGGCTGGCGGTAGAACAGATTCTTAGTGGCATCCTCGAAAAATTCGTCACCATTGTCGGTCAGACTTTTAGGATCGCGTGACCACACGCTGGGCGCGCCTTCTTTGCGGCGTTTCGCCTCAATCTTTTCGAGTTCAATGGTGTCCATTGCGACAGGGTCCGTGCCGACTATCAGTATGCCCGCGGGAAAAATAAACTTCGGGTTCTGACTCAGCGGCCCCCCGTGCCAAAGCATTCTCATGCCGTCCATAATGTGAAGCACGGCCTTCGAGCGCAGGGGTTCAACCGAACACATGATTCCAATCAACGGGTCCGTAAAGGAAAATGGACGGCGGTGAGAGCGATCCACGTTGTTGAACGTTCCATAGCCAATATTTTTTAGGCAGCCGGTGACCCCCGCCGCGGAGTGATCCTTCATCGTGGGAACGCTGATGATCTTCGTTAAACTGGAAGATACAATACTGGCCATGTAAGAGCGCGTTTCCCATTCACCAAAAAAGTTCGCCTCGCAATATATATTGGAATCGTAACCGGAGGCATCCAGCTTGCGATCTTCTACGCCGATGACGCGCACACCGCTGGGCACAAGCGTTTGGTAACTGCCGATGTCGATTTCGTAGGCATAACGATCGTAGACATGAATGTTTTCTACCGGAACTCCGACGGATTGCACCCCAGCGACAATTTCCCTCACGATTTCGGGGGAAGAGCAGCAGGCCGGAGCTCCTGACGGATTGATCTTGATACCCACAATGTCCTTCGGTTCGATGAATTTGCTCCACGCTTCACGGACGTCTTGCGCTCCCGTCAATTCACGCAACGCACGCTCGAGCATTCGACGGACGACGGGCTGCGAAACACGATTGGCCACAATAGCTTGGGGATCCCCGATTTCTACAACGTGGCCCGGAAAGAGCCCGGGCATGCGCAATGGAGAAGGCTGCGTTCCCGCCGGTTCGTTTACGTATATGGGTGGCACGGGAGGGATTAAGTCTTCGCTGTAGGCTGGCGAGGTCGCCCAGTGGTCCAGGCAAAGTACCAATCCGCCGAGGAAGGTGTGCTTCACGAACAGACGACGGTCGATCATGCGGTGTCCTCGGGACTCGAACACGCATTTTACCAGACCGGCGGTCTCTGACGTCTGTCCCTGGCGAATTGGTACGGTGTCATGTCAAGGTTCGGCGCAATGTCACATTCTCCTATTACACCGAAGCGGTGTGACGGAATCGCCCATTACTTGGCATCGGATGGCGAAAAGTTCTCCGCTGTGACCTGGGCGGCTTTCTTGGCGAAGTCATACGTGGCTCTCAGATTGCCGCCGAAGAAGCGCACTTTGCCGTTTACGTCGCGCGCTAGCAGCGGCCGCCCGTCCGCATTCGTGAACTGGCAATGAACCGTAATGGAAGTGGCGCCCGCGACTGTGGTTACCTGCCGCAACCTCTCGCTCCCCGCTTTGAATCCGCGAACTAAGCAATGAAGAACAACAACGTCAGCGGCGGTCGAGGCGTTGCGATCGCCGTCGCGATAAATATGCGTAAATTTCTCTTCCTTTTCCAGTTGACGAACAAGATTTTCGTAGAGTGCAATCTGAAATTCCGCCGGTAGCTTGATTTCGTCAGATTGGATTATCTCCACTTGGATCGCCGACGCCCTGATCTTGGCAGACTTTTCTTCCGGGCTTGCGGGGACGTTGTCTTCCTTCTCGCGCGAAGCGTTTGAGGGAAGAGGAGCCGCATTTGCTTCCGCTACCGGCAATGTGTGGGCTCCTTGTGCCACCAGGTCTTTCTTAATCACCTCGGCGGCGCCAACTGGCATCGAGAAAATAGCGCCGTGCGCGCCCCCGTCAGCATCCTGATATTGAATGGTCAGAGTGTCGATCTTCCTGCGGAATAAACTCAGGAAGCGACCGCTCTCGTACGGCGCAGCCATGCTAAGAATTCCAATCGTGTTGCCCACCGCCTTGACCGTGTCAGCGCCCGTGACAACGTCTTGCACCGACGCGATGGTGAGGTCGGAACTTGTTTTAGCGTGGACAAAATGCAAGTTCCCTTTGTCGACGTCCAACCTTCCTTTCGCGCCTCGTTTGACTCCGTCGAGACCCAGAAGCTGAACCACCTCAGGTGGCGCTGTAGGCTGTTGCGCTTTCGCGATGGAGATGGCGAAAAGCAAACCAACCGCAGCAACTCTGGTGCGTTTGAGCGTCATGCCGAATCTCCTGAAGTCGAAACAGCCAAGGTGCATATGGATCAATGGAACGATCCGTGTGCGTCGCCAGCCCGTCCGCCAGCCAGCAGGCGCCACTGAGCATACATTGTTTGCATCTCATTGCCAGAGAGAAGTTTGTGCAGCGAGGCGCATTGCAGCTCGGAACACCGGGCACTTAGAGACGTCTCCATCGTACCGTCGACCCGCGGTAGGTGAACCGACGAAGTCGAGGAAGCTGGACTATATAAGGCTAAGTTCCGGAAAATCGCGCTCATATCGCTTCGGATCAAGCGTCATAAAACGATCCGAGTGCGCCAAGGCATGCGATCCGATGATGAAATCAGCTAGCAAACGCTTCGGACCTGACGCGCGGACCGTCGTTGCCGTTTCGCATGACGTGCAAAACGTCGGCCAGCCTCAAGCCATACCGACTGTTGAGACTCAAAGTCCACGGCGATGCCGGTATCCGCGAGAAGGTCATTCACGAACGATTCTGTGGCCTTCGGATAGGCCAACAGTTCTGCGTACACGCGTGCGCTGACAACAACACCTGCTTCCCTCTTCGCGTTCCCAAGGTTCCTAGCCATGTCTGAAGCAAGAGGCTCCTTGGACCAGAGGGCGGAGAGCACGTTGGTATCGATCGCCGTTCTCATCGTCCTTCAGTTTCTTGGTCACGCAACTTCCGCACCCATGCATTTGCCTCATCGACGCCGGAGAAGGCGGGAAGTGCCCCGGCATATTCCACGAAGGGATTCTCAGGTGCACGTGCGGGGCGGATGGTCGTGTGGCCAACGACAAATTTCACACGATCTCCTTTTTCAGCCCGAGCCTTTTACGAATCTGAAGAGGGACGCTGATCTGCCCCTTGCTACTGATTGTGCGAGAAGGTGTTGCCGTTACTCATATAGTATGTCTTATAAGGAGCTAAACGCGCTATATGGTCCGACGGATTTTTCGCGGATGAAGTAGTGACGGGGCAGGTTAGCTCTGACGATCCCTGCCAGTTGCCGATGCGAGCATGCGGAGAAATCACGAATTGGGAATGGGCGATCTTGGAGCCGCGGTTGTGGTTTTCGCGGCCACCGGACGGGCGCAGACGACCGCTGCGGGACGCGGAAGCCGACCTCATTGATTGGAGGCTCGATTGCTGTCACCGTTTCAATCCGAGCAGGAAGTCATCTTCAACGCGCCTTTGGAAGCAGCGTGGTCGTTCAAGATGGATCTTACGAAAATCCCCGAATTCCATCCTCGCGTGTTCAAGGTCGATCTCCTTGCTGGCAAAACCTTCCGCAAAACAGGCGCGTCGTATCAATGTCATCTTTCGGGTGGGAAGCACACGTGTATCGAGAAGGACAGCGAGATCATCCCGCTGCAGAAGATCGTCACCGTGTTACCTTGGCACGCGGGCGACGCTGCACGTGATCGAGGGAGCGGACCACTCATTTCATGTGCTGAAAGAAATCCAGCCAGACGGATTCCGACGTGATACGCGAGTTCGCAGAGTCACGGCAAGCTGGGCCGAGCTCGCCCTACATCAGAAATAGAAACTTGCCATTCCTTGTTGAGGAGATTCGAAAAGGAGATCGCGCAAGGAGGAATCTCAGTTGTTGGGAACGTCTCAGAATTTTGTTCATGCTTCTGTGACCGAAATCGCAGTTTGTCCACAGCATTAGTTTTCTGTCAAATTAGTTTACTTGTTTGATCCACTGCAAGAACGCCCGCGCGTTGTAAGGGCACCGTAAAGATGTTGTAAAAAGCCACCGCGCTCCACTCATATTTGAGGCAACGCAAAGTCGGCCAGCATTGAACACGCTAGATTGTGCCGAAGTCCTACCGAAGGGCCAGGTCGCCGTACGGTGTTGTCGTAATCGTGGCGATAGCCTGCGCCAAATGCTTTGGAATGAGGATATGAGGCTAACAAACAGAACTCGCAGCCTGTACTTCGCAGGTATCCTGCTCGCCTTTTGGGGACTGATTGCTGTTCCTCGGGCAGTATTTGGCGGGCAAAAGGCGCAAGAGCCCTCCAGCTCTGCTAGCGCGTCACAAAGCAAGAAGCTGAGCGAAAGTACCGACGAAGGCTCTCTACCTGCGGAAATACAAGCTTGCCAAAGCTGTCACGGTGACATCACCGCGAGTTTCGAGAAGACGCCGCATTGGAAAACCATGAATGACACGCGTGGCGGGCACGCGATGCAGGGGTGCGAGGCTTGCCACGGCCCTGGCGGCGATCACGCGGATGATCCGAGCAAATCATCACTGTTCGACTTCAAGAAAGCTACATCCGAAGACATTACCGAGCGGTGTCTGACGTGCCACGCGTCAGGCTCGGAGCACATGAGCGCTTCGAATTCTTTCCACCGGCAGAACGATGTGAGCTGCACGTCCTGCCACTCCATGCACCACGCGACGACAAAAGAACACATGCTCATCAAAGCGGAGCCCGGGCTTTGCTATTCGTGCCACCTGCAACAGAAGGCTCAGTTCAATATGCCGTTTCGCCATCGCGTGAACGAGGGACTGATAACGTGCACCGATTGCCACAATCAACACGGAACGAGCAGCGTCCTGGAAGGGGACCATCTGGTTCGGCAAGTGCGCGCGTCGGCTTCTGGCGACGTGGTTTGCTTCAAGTGCCATACGGACAAGCAGGGGCCCTTCGTCTTTGAGCACGAGGCGGTGAGGATCGAGGGATGCGCTGCGTGCCACATCGCACACGGAGGAGCGAATCCGCGGATGCTGAAATACAGCAACGTCAACCTGCTGTGCCTGCAGTGCCACACGAATTCGCCTGGTATTCACGCGACGGTAATGGACGCGAACCAATCGCACTATGAGCAAGCGTGCGTCAATTGCCACGTGAAAATCCACGGATCGAACTTCGATGGTTTGCTAGACCGATGAGCTTGATGGAAACGCGTGTTGCGCCTGATAAGCGGTGATGAATACGAGAAGATTCGTAAGTGCAATTTCTATGGGGCAGGGAGAGAAGCCATGAATAGTCGTTCGGGGATGAGAGCGTTGGGTTTGTCGTTGGCAGCCGCTTCGTTGCTTTTCGCGCCTCTCTCCCGCGCACAGGAAAGCAGCTTCGAAGCGCAGTCCAAGGGCGTCGATTCCGGCAACTACAATACGCAGCAGACGATAGAGATAGGCTATCGGTCGACGTGGATTGACGGGAACCAGGGCAACTATGGGACTTTCGTAAATCTAAATTCCGGGCCGCGATTGCTGGACTACACGCTAAGTATGAGGTCGCTCGACCATCATGGATCTCTTTTCGATGGCCTGCACTTCAGCAACTTCGGTTACGGCGGTGAGCCGGACAACGTCTCGCGAATGCGAATCGATAAGAATAAGTGGTACGACCTGCAGGTGATGTTCCGGCGTGACCAGAATTTCTGGAATTACAACCTATTCTTGAATCCGTTTAACCCGACAGTGATGCCGCCGACAAATCCTGCGACGAATCCGACGTTCGCAGTCAACTCCGCAACACATCAGCTAACCCGCCAGAAGCGACTGCAAGACTACAATCTGACGCTTCTTCCTGAATCACGCGTGCGGTTCCGGCTGGGTTATTCGCACAACGTGGACGTTGGGCCCGCGTTCAGCACCTTCAACGGTCCTGCGGCGCGATATCTGCTGGACGAAAACTACCGAGTCACGATGAATGGATATCGCTTCGGAGTGGACTTCCGGCTGCTGCCGAGGACTACATTTTCTTACGATCAGATCCTTGAGTACGACAAGGACGACACCAGAGATTCGCTGGCATTCAAAAACGTATTGCCGATGGCGCCCGGCAGCGTGCCCGGACCGGTGGACTTTGGAATCGAGTGGTTTTACCCACCGCAGGGAGCAACGCGCCCTTGCACTCTGGTAATTTTGGCCGACGGGTTCGGCAACCCCAATTGCAGGGTGTTCATGGGCTATTCCCGGTACAGCAATCCGCGAAATTTCATGCCCACGGAGCGAGTCAGCTTCCAATCGAAATACTTCAAGAACCTCGAGATGTCCGGGTCGGGCAGCTACAGCACAAGCGACAACTTCTTGAATACGTTCAATGAAAACATCAACGAATGGACGGCCAGCGCGACCGTAAAGACCCGGGGCATTCTTAATTCTGGTCCTGCGGAAGCGAAGATGGTTTCCGTGCACGCGAATTGGTCGGGGGTTTATTCGCTGACCAGTAAGCTGCGGATTATCGATCTCGTGCGATTTGACAATTGGCGGAATCCGGGACTGTCCGATCTGCAGAGCGGAACTCTTTTCGCCACCGCACCGCAAGTGCCAGGCCAGGTTGGCATTCAACTGCCGCAGGCCCAGTTCTCACCAATCATGACGGGCGCGCCGACGTTTGAGAGCATCTGCCAGGGACCGCAGTTCAATGCATCCACTTGCCCACAGCACACCGCGGCAGCGCTCCCAGACTTCACGCGCACATTGATATCGACTTATATCGGCCAGAAGATCCAATCGAACACGATTCAGCTCCAGGCCGATCTCACCAAGCGAATCACTGCTCGAATCGGATACCTCTACGGAGACCGGGTGATTACGAATACCGGATATTTTGGCGGGACGGTCGATTACTACGAGCAAACGAATCACATCCCGCCGTACACGAGCGCCATTTACTATCCCGGCGGAGCTGGAGGCACGGCGGCAAACTACTTCTTTGCAGCGCGCGGATTCTGTGCCATTCCGTCCGGATCGACAACGCTTCCCGCTGGCTGCACGCTGAATGGCGACGGCACGATCTCTTACGTCAATCCTGCTCCTCCTACCCGGAATCGTGTGGACCTGCCCATCAACGAACACGTCGCTCTCGCGGGCCTCACGGTGCGCCCGGTGGATTCGCTGCGAATCTATGCCGATTTCCAGTTTGGATTTAATGACAAGGCATACACGCAGATTTTCCCGCGGCACTTCCAGAGCTACAAGATCCACGCAACCTACAAACCGAAACCTTGGATGACTATCGACGGAGCCGTCGATATTCGCGAGAATCGAAACAACGCCAGCAATATCAATGACCTCGAGCATGGGCGCACGTACAGCTTCGGAACTACGCTAATTCGAAATTCGAATCTGGCATTCAATCTTGGATACAGCTACAACGACCTGTACATGCAGTCTTACATCTGCTTCAGAAATACCGGCTATGGCATCGCGCCTTATGCACCTTGCGCCTTCTTCGGCGGCACGAAAGCGATCACTTTGGGGGCAATCTCGTTTTATAGCAATCAACAGCATTTCGCCTATGGCGACATCATGTGGAAGCCGTTCAGTCGTATCACCGCGACCGTCGGTTATTCCGGAACCTTTACCGGCGGCGACACGCTATTTTTGAATCCGCGAATTCTGCCTGGCACCCTGGCGTTCAATTATCAAAAGCCCTTCGCGTCGATTGAGGTGGTTCTGTACAAAGGTTTGAGCTACAAGAGCAAGTGGGAGTATTACGGGTACAACCTCAAAACACCCATGGATCTACCTGGCCTTCAGCCGATCGGATCACAGGACTTCAACGGCAGCACTGCTACCTTCGGAGCTCGCTACACCTTTTGAAATTAAATCAAAGGCGATGCGGCTTCCGATAGACGGTCGCTCGTCAGCATGACGGGAGAATGCTAGTGAAGAATGTGATTAGAAAGGCGGTTGCCTCTGCAGCGCTGGTCGTCGTTTTTTCGCTGTCGGCTCGTGCACAGAGCGAACCCGAAACGATTTACAAGGCCAAATGCGCGGGTTGCCACGGGCTCGATGGAAGCGCGAATACCAAGGCGGGCAAAAACACAGGCGCGCACGACTTTCGAGCGCCCGATACGGACACAGAGAGCGACGCCAATCTGGTCCAGATCGTTACCAAGGGCAAGAAAAAAATGCCAAAGTTTGAGGAAAAACTGAAGCCGAAAGAGATCAAGGAACTCGTTGCGTATATTCGGGGCTTCTCCAGAAAGGGCCAGTGAGTCGCAAGTGCAAGGACAGTCCGTTGCAACCCAGGCGCAGGTGAGGAACGGCAGTGAATCATTCAGACGAGATACATATCAGCTCGACCGCTGAGGAGTACAAAAAGCTCGGGGGCACAGCTTCCAGCAGGCGATCGTTTCTCGCACTCTTGTTGAGCGCTGGGGCGGCGAGTGTCGGTGCGCTTCTCTCTGTGCCGCTTTTGCGCTTCTTGCTTCATCCGCTGGTCAAGGCCAAAACTCAAGCGTCATGGAAGGAAATCGGATCCGTCGAGGATCTTGCTTCCGTAACTTCGCCGGTAAAGAAGCTCGTAAAGGTCGAGCAGCGAGATGGCTGGCGCAAGATCGTCTCGGAGAAAGCGGTGTATGTCTGCCGAGACGCGAATGGGCATCTTTGCACGTTGTCGTCGGTTTGCCCCCACTTGGGATGCTCGATCGCCTGGCACGACGACAAGAACAAGTTCATCTGTCCCTGCCACAACGGGCAATTCACGGCGGAGGGGAAGCTTTTGGGGGGACCCCCGCCGCGAGGAATGGATCGGCTGGAAAGTAAAGTCGAGGATGGAAAACTCGTAGTGCACTACCAGACTTTCAAGCAGCTCGTTCCGAACAAGGAAGTCATCGCGTGAGGGGCGGGCATCAGGGACAAAGTGTCGGTAGGTCTAAGACGGAGCAGGCATGGCCACACAGCCGTTAGAACCCGGAGCATTCAATCCCTGGATTGATCGGCGGTCCGGTATCAGCGATCGGCGGAAGGGCGAGGCCGAGTCGCCCCTCGGAGCTGTACTCAACGAGCCGATCCCCGGCGGCGCCAGTCTTGCCTATGTATTTGGATCTGGTTTGCTCTATCTGTTCTTATCGCAGATCGTCACCGGGATGTTTCTGGCGCTTTACTATGTTCCTTCGGCCGACCATGCTCACACAACGGTCGCTTATCTGACGAAGGAAGTGACATCGGGCTCTTTCATTCGCAGTATTCACGCCTATGGCTCAAGCGCGATCGTCATCGTATTGCTCCTGCACATCAGCCAAACGTTTCTCTACGGAGCGTACAAGGGACGCCGAAAACTGCTGTGGCTTGCCGGATGCGTATTGTTTGCTTTGATGCTGGGGATGTCCTTTACCGGCTACTTGTTGCCATGGGATCAGAAAGCCTACTTCGCGACCACCGTGGGCACCAACATCTTGACTTACATTCCAGTGATCGGAGGACCGCTCAAGAGCCTGCTGCGCGGCGGTGCGGAAATGGGCACGATAACCCTTTCCCGCTTCTTCGTGCTCCACGTGTTCCTGTTGCCTTCTCTCATCCTTGGTTTTATTGCTGCGCACGTTCTCCTGTTTCGCAGAGCCGGACCAGCGGGGCCATTTCAGGGAGATCCCCAAGCTCTCAAGCGATCGACGGAACCGTTTTATCCGAAGCAGGTTGTCTTCGATCTACTCTTTGCCTTGGTCATTATTGGCTGTTTGGGTCTGCTGGCTCATTACCTCCCCGTCGCGCTAGGACCGAAGGCAAACCCGTCTGACACTCACTACGTGCCGCGTCCGGAGTGGTATTACATTCCCGTTTTCCAGTGGCTGAAGTACTGGGAGAGCGGTTTCGCCGTCGTAGGTATTTTGGTGATTCCGGCATTTGTTGCTCTCCTATTCGTCGCGCTGCCTTTTCTAGACCGGAGGCCCGAGCGGCGCCCGTGGAAGCGGCCGGTCTCCGTATCGATTTACGCGTTTATCTTTATCGGGCTGGGCGCTCTGGGCGGTATCAGCCATCGAAATGATCTACGCGATCCGGCGATAGCGCCTCAACTGGCAAAGCAGCAAACAGATGTCGACGCCTTCATGAAGAAACCATTTGAACCCGAGTTGGCAGGAGTTTCACCATTTGCCGCCCAGTCGCTTAGCCCGATTGCCAGCCAAGGGAAGAGAGTATTCGAAGAGGAAGGCTGCATCGAGTGCCACGGAGCGGATTTGAGCGGAACGCCGTCGGCTCCGTCATTGCTCGGAGTTGGACAGAAGCATGACGCCGCAAAGCTGCGGAGCATTTTGAACCAGCCCACCGACGCAATGGCAGACGGCGGAATGCAGCCTGTGGACGTGAGAGAAGAGGACCTTGCGGCCTTGATCGCATTTCTCGAATCTCTTAAGTGATTCGCCCCGAGCGGGCAGAGTGTAGAATTGCTCATCGTTGCGGCCAGCGCGAGGACGCCAGAGCGGGCACTGCCAAAAATCAGCGCCACCGATGCGGACCGGCCGGGACCGTGATCGTTGCCAGTATTCCGTAGACGCCCCGAGCCGCTTCGTTGCATTCGCAGTTCCTTGAATGTCAGCGTCAATCGTAGATCCCTGTTAGTACCGCAGTGTGAGGCTGAACGGCTCGGCACCATTAGGCAGTGCCCGCTGAAGTGATGAAAGCGTTTTCGAAATCCTCCGAAGCCCGGCCCACGCCGCGAGAAGCCGCTGCTCAGCGACCGTGGAAAAGAAATCGTTCAGCTACTCGCTCAGGGTTTTCGCAACAGTGAGCTCCGAGTAGGAGAATTCGCTGATCGTCAGCGCTGACGAAGCCCGCAAAGTCGTGCGGCAACACAAGAAATATGGCGCGGACTTAATCAAGCTAGTCCCATGCGGAGGTGTCGGCTCTATCTAAGGCTTTGGCTCACTCGCTGTTTGCGGGGCAGCCGCCTTTATCCAGCTCCTGCAGCTTCTTGGAAGCTTCTCCACTGTTCTTTTGTGACGCGACCAGCAGCAAGATCCGCGCTTGCTCGCAGTTCACCGGGACGCCATCGCCTCGTGTGTAGAGGCCCGCCAGCGCTACCACCGCCTTCATGTTTCCTGCTTGCACCGCAGACCACAACTGCTGCGGCGTCGCCGAAACCTTTTTCGGGTGCTGCACCTCCGAGGAAGAATGCGCCTTCGAGGCGGCAAGAGCGGGCGCTACTGCCGCCTGGCTTGCCCCAAGCGGCTGCTCCGCCTTCGCCGGCTGCGGCGTTGCCGACGGCGATGATGTGCGTGTAATCAGATCCGTGGAAGATGCTCCTGCTGTCTGTGGACTCTGCCTCTGCGGCGACCCTGTCGGCGCGGCCACGGAGACCGTCTTTACCGCCGCCGGCTCCGTCGCCAGCGGTTTCGTAGCGGTCGGCGCAGAGATCGACGCACTTGGTGACACGGGCTGTGCTACTGACGCCTGCGTCTGCTCAGCGCTGGATTGCGCCGCGCGGTTCGCGCTCGTCCGCACGGGGCTGCCTAGCTTCGTGCCGCCGGCATACCGGAAAATGGGAATCATCACCACCGCGCATATCCCGAAGCCGACCAATACGCCGCGGCGGAATTGCCAGCGCGTCTGCGCCAGGTGGCGTTCTATAGGAACAAGTTGTATGCTCGGAACGCGCATCTCCTGCCAAATCACCAGCTTCTCGGTCGCCGCGCCGTTTCTTCCACTGGATGCGGTAGAGGTCTCGCTCAGCCAGGCGCGGATCTGCTCGCGTGCCGGCGCGCTCAACTCCAAGAAGCGCAGACCTCCCGTGCGTTTTGCCGAGTCGATCCACGCCAACTGGACGGTGGCCTCGATCGCGCTATTCAGGTCGACCGACAGGCGCAGCTGCAGCAAGTCCTTTTCTTTGATGGGCGTGAGGCTCTCAAAGCACAACCCATCTTCGGAAAGATTCAGGACGGAACCGCTGTCTTCACCGCCGAGCTTACAGACCATCCGCTCGGGCTGCTTTCGCTCTTGCAACCGCCGATTTGCGTTCATCGTGGTGTAGGACTCCCCTCGTAGACGTTTTTTCGAGAGGGCCGGGTCAGCTAAGATATAAATAGATGAGCAGTGCGGTAATAAAAAATCTGGTCCTTAATGGATTCTCTAATCCGGTAAAGACCTTAGTGCTCGGAACCCGCAAGAGGTGTTGAATCCGAGTGCCCATATTTCATAGCGCGATAGCATCGGGCAGGAGCGTTTCAGCAAATGGCGGTCTATGGCCGGAGACGCCCGGTGGGAAATATTCACCGCGCACGTAGCCCAAGTAGCCCAACTGAGGGGCTGAAAATCGCTCGTGTTTCCCGGTAAGCGACACACGATAAAGCATTTAGGATTTCAACCACTTCGGCTGTTAACCGAAGGGTTGCTATACATCCGCGCATAATTAAGAGGACATAAGATAAGCACATCTGGCATACTCCTGGAAGGAGGTGCCATGGTTCCGCGAATCCTGTACTTACACCCGAAAACTTATAAACGTTTAATCCGCTTGCGCAAACAAGCAGAACGGGACGGAGCCTACCGAGTTGCCAAAAGATTGCAAGCAGTGGTGCTGAACTCGGAGGGACGGACCAGCGGTGAGCTGGCCCATCTACTCGGATCTCCACGCTCGAGGGTCTCGGAGTGGTTAGCACGTTACCAAACTTTTGGCGTGGAAGGACTGCTCGAAGGGCATCGTTCAGGCCGGCCATTAGAGCTGACATCGGCACAACGGAAACAGCTCGACGACATTCTCGAAAGCGGCCCGGTAGCCTACGGCCTGGATACGGGCATCTGGACCTCTCCCATGATCGCCTGGGTCATCGAGGAGGAATTCGACATTCATTATCATCCAGGCCATGTGCGCAAGTTGCTCCATCGTTTGGGCTTCTCGGTGCAGCGTCCGCGTCGCGTGCTGGCCCGAGCCAACGCGGACCAGCAAGATCGCTGGCAGCGCTACACCTATCCCAGTCTTAAAAAAAAGCGCAGCGGCAAAACCGGGCGTTGATCTTCACCGACGAAGCCAGCTTTCGCCAAGATTCTACCCTGCACGCCACCTGGAGCCGGATCGGTTGTCCTCCGGAAGTTCCCGTGACCGGACAGCGCAAGAGCGTGAAGATTTTTGGGGCCATTGAATTGAAGAAGACTCGTTTCCATTACCGGCAAGACACCGTCTTCAACGCTTCCACGTACTTCGCTTTCCTGCAACAACTGGCTCGCAGCTATCGACGGCAGGGAGCGGTGCTCATTCAGGATAACGCGACGTATCACAAAGACGGCGACGTATGGGCTTGGTTCGATGCCAATCGCCATTGGCTGGAAGTTCATCAATTGCCTCCCTACTCACCGGAGTTGAATCCAACCGAGCGATTGTGGAGATACACGCGCCAAACGGGGACCGTATGGTCAAAAATCTCAAACGTATTGAAAAGGCTTGGTTTCCGGTCTCATAATTTGCTCACACAGCTGCTTTCTGAAACCTCAAGAGCATGTACAATCCGGGTTCGACGATCAAGTTTACGGAGGCTCTGGAATGATTTGGGCTCGCATGCTTGCTTACATCACCGGAACCGTAGACCAGGAACTACTACTGAGGAACGAATATCTGGCCGCAGAGAACCGCATCCTGAGAGCCCAAATCAAAGGCAGGTTGCTGTTATCCGATGCCGAAAAAGCTACGTTGGCTGAGATCGCCCACCGGCTCAAACGGAAGGCCTTGGAAGAATTGGCGGCTGTCGCGAAACCGGATACGCTGCTGGCCTGGTACCGAAAGCTCATCGCCAACAAGTTCGACGGATCGAAGTTTCGCAAATCCTGGGGTCGTCCGAGAGTTGACGAGGAAACCGAGCGGTTGGTGGTGCGGATGGCGAAGGAAAATCCCGGGTGGGGCTGACCGGATCGTGGGTGCCATGGCCAACCTAGGTCACCGGCTCTCGGATCAGACCGTGGGCAATATTCTCCGCCGCCATGATATTCCACCGGCTCCCAAGCGGAAGCAGACGACGAGTTGGAAAGA
>QHYH01000175.1 GCA_003223215.1 Acidobacteriota bacterium | reverse complement strand
TGCGCGGCGAAGCGAACCCTTCACGGCGAGGACCGTTCTGAGATCCTCGACAAGAGGGAAAGGGGTGGCCCTGAATGGACCGCTAAAATGGCCCAGTCGCTCACCGCGTCTGACACGACCGACTTCTTCACGGTGGAAGTGCTTACGCTAAGAGGGTTGATTACGTACTACGTGCTGTTTTTCATTCATTTGGAGAGCCGGAGGATATGCTTGGCCGGAGTCACACGTCATCCGAATCAAGAGTGGATGGAACAGATGGCGCGCGATGTGACGATGGAAGATTCTGGTTTCTGATCCATCGCAGGTACCTGCTGCATGATCACGACAGCAAATACAGCTCATCGTTTCGTCAGGTGATCGAAGCAGGGAGTGTGAAGACCCTTGCCTTGCCGCCCAGAAGTCCGAATCTGAACGCCTATGCGGAACGCTGGGTAAGGTCGGTTAGGGAGGAATGCCTGGCGAAGCTGA
>QHYH01000274.1 GCA_003223215.1 Acidobacteriota bacterium | reverse complement strand
CATGCGGGGAGGAAATCCCCGCCGCGCTTCGCGAGTTTATCGACGCTGTGATTGTTCCGGCGCTTGTGAGGGAGTACCTTGGTGAAGTGAATGTGTCGAAAAACCTTGCGCCGCCTTCGGGCGTTGTGTCAGATTCGTCATCGGACGTTCTAGGTTTTCCTGAGGTGCGTCGATGAGTCGACTGCGTTGCTCCATCTACAGTCGTTTTTCAACCGATCGCCAAAGCCCCACTAGCATTGTTACTCCGATGAAGCAATCTGCGGAGACAGTACAGACAGAGCCGGTCTGCACAAATTACTTGCCGCAGCGACCGGATCGGCGCGCCCGTTTGATTGCATTTTGATCGATGACACTTCGCGCCTGACGCGGAAACTCGCAGATGCCTTGAATCTATACGAGAGGCTCTCGTTCGCGGGAATCAGGGTGGTCGCTGTTTCTCAGGGTGTCGATTCCGATAGCTCTCAGGCGGAACTGCTCATCGGCGTTCATGGTTTGATCGATGCCGTGTACTGGCGCGAACTTGGACAAAA
>QHYH01000273.1 GCA_003223215.1 Acidobacteriota bacterium | reverse complement strand
CCCTTCGCGGACTCCACACGGGAGGCAGGTGCTTCGGCTATACGTCAGTCAAGAACGGGGACGGGAGTGCGAAGCTGGAAGTGAATAAAGAACAAGCGGAAATTGTACAGCGCATCTTCCGGCTGTGCGCTGAATCCGGCTATTCGCTCAAGCGCATTGCTCACACATTGAACAGCGAAGGCGTCTTGGCTCCGCAACCACAGAAGGGCCGCTTCAGTCGCTCATGGTGCCTTTCCTCTGTCCGTCATGTCCTGTTGAATCGTAAATATGTCGGCAAGACGATCTGGAATACAAAACGCAAGTTGCGCGTACCTGGCACAAGCAAGCGAGTCTACAGGCGGCGTCCTGAATCAGAATGGACAAGGCTCGACACACCTCATCTTCGGATCGTCTCCGATGAATTGTTTGCGGCAGCGGGGCGAAGATTTGAGAAGGTCAAGCGGGCGCTTGGCAGGCCAGGCCAGGAGAGTTCCGGACTTATTGTCGGCCCAAGGCGCTATCTGTTCTCTGGTTTGCTGAAGTGTGCTGAGTGTGGCGGTAGCATCACTCTCGTCAGTGGACGGTCGCAATGGTGCCGATCGCTACGGCTGCTCGCTCCATCATCAACGCGGCGTCACGGTATGCTCAAATTCAAGAAGGTGGAAACGGTCAGTGATGGAATCAATTAGGCGATCGGCAATCTCCGCGCTGCCACTATCTCTGGCTCACTGCTGTCCGGTTAAAACTCGAACAAAATCAGCTGGTTAGCGTCTCCGCCTAACTCGTTATGGGAGTCGATCGCTTCCAAGGCCCGTAAAATGGGCATTTTCTCGAAAAGCGTGAGACTCAAAATCTGTAGAATTTGGTAAAAGCTCACTTCCAGTCGCAGGCGCTTCCGGACGATCGCAACCAGTACGTAAATGGAGACGGCGATCCAAATCTGGGTCTTCACCGCGTTCTCGCTGGTGCCATAGAACGACTTGATGCGGAGGTGCTGTTTGATAAATTTGAAAAAAAGTTCCACCATCCAGCGTGACTTGTAGATTTTCGCAATCGTAAGGGCGGGAAGAAAGAAGTTATTGGTCAGGAACTTCAGTCGCTTTTGATTCTGGAGATCGAAGTACGTGACACGTCGTAGCGTATCCGGATACACCTTGGCCGATTCACTGGCCGTAAGGATGACGGTGTGATCAGAGCGCACCCCGCTGCTCCGGTCCACGGGATGAGAGTAGCGTCGCTGGAGCAAAATGTTTTCTTTGCTGCGCACGACAAAGAATGCGGAACACAGAGTGAACAGGTGAAGGCGTTCAAAATCGACATAGCCGCGATCCATCACGTAGAACGAACCCGCCTCGGGAATGATCTGGTCGAGAATATTGACGTCGTGCGTTTTCCCTTCTGTAATGCGGATAAACGTAGGGATGCTGCCATGCAGGTCCAGTAGGGTATGCATCTTGACCGCCGCTTTGTGCCGGCGAAACCGGGCCCAGGGAAACAGTGACAGACACAGATCGATGGTGGTGGAATCCAAGGCATACAGGTTTTCATTCAACTCCACGCCCAGGGGATCGTCGGCATACAAGGGGCGCGCGATACCGATAAGAACCTGAGCGAAGTCAGCATAGATTCGCCAGTCGCGCAACTCGTTGGCATCGGCGAGAGTCGAGCGGGACACCTTACCGCGGAAGCCCATGTGATACAGCTTGCTCTGCATGGAGCGTAGGCAAGCTTCGATATCGCGGAGACTCTCCCTGTAAGTCAATTGTGCGAAACTCATGGCGAGAAACTGATCCCAACAGGAAAAGCTTTTCAAGTAATGATCGCCACGGTAACGAGCTACGCACTTTTGAAACTCTTTGTGAGGCAGATGCTCGATCAATTGGGAAAAGACAGTTTGGCCAAGGTTCATGGCCCATTGTCGCTCCGCGACGAAATGCCTCCAAAATGGTCATTTTCCATCCAATCAAATTCAAATCGTTCCCGACTCCAATTGCTGTAAGCTCTTCATGGACAATAGATTGCCGGTGGGGACCCAACTTTTCCCCGGACACTAGTGACAACTGGCAATTACCAAACAATGGAAGGAGCTTATTGGAAATCCAGGTACAAGTTAGGTACAACTAAGAGGGGGGAAATAACGCTTCTTGTCCCGTAAGCGACGCCATATAAAGCGTTTATGGGATTCAGATGCCTGGTTCGGGACCAGGAGGTCGATGGTTCAAATCCATTCGCCACGACCATTTCTTTTAGAACCAATAATTTACAGACACACATATAGTCGCGGACCGTCTGGTCTCGGGCCAGGAGGTCCGCGGTTCAAATCGAATCGCTCCGACTACGCTATTTCCCGTTCTCTCATAGACTTACATTGCGATTGCGTGATGTTCGGCAACACGCGGAACTTGTCCAACTTGTCTAACACTTGTCCAACGACTTCACCAACGGACAAGGAATCCGGTTATTCGGAGGTCAGGAGTGGATGTGAATTCGCGCCCGAATGGCAGGCCGTTCGGTTCCTACACCAAGGGTTGCTAGTTCGAATCTGTTTTGGGGAGCCAAAACTTTTTGGCATCAAGTAATTACAAAGTATGGGTCGAGCATTCGGCTCGAGATTGCGCCGCTGAAATTTCCGCTAGCGTCGCATGAGGCAACCGCGCCGATCGCCTGATAATAGCGGCAGGCGCTCAGCCGGCTGTCCAATCCGAAAAAAGCGAGAAACTTGTCGGCCTGAGGAACCTTATCCGACGGCCTGGGCGCGCCCGGTGCCGCCAATTGCGCGATCACAGTGCCGTTGAAGCTTGCTGTGAGCGCCGAAACAATTGGTGCGCCGGAGGAGGGAATCGTAATCTCGCCCAGCTGTCCTGGAGTCGTACCTGTGGCGGCGACTAGGGACACGACCGGAGCGCTCTCGCACTGAATGGAAATCGATGCCCCATTCAAGAGCATCGGCAGAATGAAATACCCGTCCTCGTTGGCGGATACCGGGCCCCAACTCCTCAAAAAGAAACCTCCTTCTTGCGTAAAGGGAACGGCTGTGGGTTGTAACTCTGCTCCCCGTTGAACTTCCTTTCTAACTTTGTGAGTTTCCATATTCGGCCATGCATTCGTTAAAGAGCATTTAGTTCGGGTGAAACGAAAGAAGGCCCGCTTTCACTACTCCTGAGATCAGAACAAACGCTTGAACGGGGTGCCGGTGAGGTATAGAATCCCACCACTCTTCCCCCTGTCAGATCGTGGTCTTCATTTTGTAGGTCGCAGCAATGGCAAGCAACAGCCCCGGCGACATCATCACCCCCCCATCGGGTGGAGGTGCGCTCCAGGGTATCGGGAAAAGCTTTCTCCGGATCTCTTCACTGGCAGCGAAAGCATCACTGTCTCACTCTCCCTCCCACCAGGTCGCAACGGTTTCAAGCCGCACCTCGGTCTTGCCTATAGCACAGGAAATGGATCATTTGGACTGGCTTGAAGAGCAGACCTCATGAGTTTTGATCTTGACGCCTTCATCAGCTACGCCCACATGGACAATGTAGGTCTCATTGAAGGCCACAAGGGATGGGTCACAAATCTACATCGGGCACTGGAAATCAAGGTCGGGCAATTCCTTGGAAAACAGCCGCAGATCTGGCGGGATCCTAAGTTAACAGGCGACGACGTGTTTGCCGACATTCTGGCGGACCGCCTGCGGCACGTTGCCGTTCTGATATCTGTCGTCTCGCCGTGCTATGTCAGATCGGAATGGGCACGCAGAGAATTAGTCGAATTCTGGAAGGCCGCTGAACAACAAGGGGGCGTTCATTTTCACAATAAGGCGCGTATTTTCAAGGTCCTGAAAACACCTGTCCGTCTTGAGATGCATCCGCCTGAGTTGCAGCCCCTATTGGGCTACGAGTTCTTCAACGTGGATCCGGAGACAGGACGCATACGTGAGCTGGACGAGGTGTTCGGCGTTGAAGCACAGAGAGACTTCTGGATGAAACTGGACGACCTAGCGCACGACATTTGTGCCTTGCTAGAGATGATCGAAGGTTCTGATATAGCGGTCTCTCCGGATGCACAGGTCACTCATGCTCGGGTCGCTAAGGAGGCGGTCTTTCTGGCCGAAGCTACGATCGACGTCTGGGAACAGCACGAAATGATCAGGCGGGATTTGCAGCAGCACGGCTACACAGTGCTTCCGGCAAGCGGATTGCCATTGACTGCATCCGAGATGACAACGTCGCTTCGCGAGGATCTGGCGCGATGCCGGATGTCGATTCACATGGTAGGCAAGAACTACGCCATCGTCCCCGAGGGGAGCACAGAATCTCT
>QHYH01000174.1 GCA_003223215.1 Acidobacteriota bacterium | reverse complement strand
GGCCGTGAATTGCCCAACTCGCCCAACCGAATCCTCTACAGCTTCTTCACCAGCTGTCAACTCACCTAGCGTTCGCGATGTTGGCGTGTCCAACACCTCCACACTGCTGAGAGGGAAGACCGTTATTTCGGTATTTCCACTCCGTTCGAATCCCAAGGAAGTTGGACGGAAATTACATGCCGGTCGAGTACCGTTAAACAGCGTTTGCGGAGCCGTGACCTCACGCCGCGAAGCTTTCTGGTCATATGGAATAGAACGGCACTTGCCAGGCAAGTGGAATTCAATTGATAAACACACGCGCGTTTGTCGGTACTGATCCGACGAAGTGCCCGCAACTTCCGAGTGGCCCGTGACTCGGGCGCTATCTCAAAGATGCGTTGCTGATTGTAATGCCGCCGATTGAACCAGGGTTAGGAAGAATTCCCGGATCATCCCGCTTCAGGGACAAAGATCGTTACTGATCGCGTATCTCCTGTCAGAGTCCGCCACTTGCCGCAGGTCGCGCCGCGGCGAAACCTGCCTGCCGGGTTAGGCAGGCCCCGAGGGCTGAGGCGAGGATCCGCATACGGCTCTTTCCCTGCAGTCCACCAACCCCGCCGGAATCTTTCCCTCTGGCGGGGTATTCTTTTGTTTGCTGCCTCATTGAGCCGGTTCGGTTTCTGAGCTGAAGTCCCTCGGAAAATAAACGCGACGTCCGCCGGCGTTCTTTGCCGGCGCTCCTTTTTTCCGGTTTTCCATCCGGCCAGACCACCATCGCCCTTCCGTTCCCGCCCCTTAGAGTAGAACGGGAAGGGAAGGTTCAAAGATTCACGCCCATCGCCCCGTGTGATTCAACCCTGGAGCAGCCTGCAGATGACCTCCTGCATCAGTGCGCCGCGTAACAGCTGATCCGCCTACGAACAGGTCACTTCACCCTAGAGCCGCCTGGATGTGCACTGCCGCGAAAGGTGGCGGCAGAAGCCCGGCGAGTACTCCGTATCCAGCTGATTCAGTCCGCTGCCGGAGAATGGGAGACGGCAAGCATGCCACCTTCAGGCCGACCGTGTGAAAGCCACGCCAGGGCCAGAAGACCACCAACGTAACAAGCGGAAGCCAGCAGCAAGACCATCCTGAATCCGATCATCATGCCCAGCATCAAAGCCAAAACGGTGCCGATCACGGTGAAGAATCCATTGACACCCCAGGCCCATGATCCCAAAGCCGACGAACGCCGCATTGCCAGGCGCAGCCCGAGAGGGAAGGGCATGCCCAGCACGAATCCGAGCGGAGCCACGAGCAACAACGAAATCACAATCCGCCAAAAGATGCCAAACCCCAAGGCGGCGTGGAAAACTACGGGAGTGATTACTGCCACCACGGGCACTAAAATAATTGCGCCGACAAGAACGCGTTTGAGCGTCCCCGGAAGTTCAGGGGCTGCCCATCTTCCGGCTGTATAAGACCCAATTCCGGTAAATATCAGGAGCCCAGCCAGCACCACGGCGTAGGTATAGATTGGCTGTCCCAGGAACAAAAGGAACCGTTGCAGCAATGCAATTTCGACCATGATGAAGCCAAGGCCCAGCGCGGCGAAGTAGCTGATCCAGGCCCACCGCCCTTCGATCCGAAGCCCCCGGCGCTCTAGCAATGCCAGCGGCAGAAGGATGCACAGGCCCGCCACGATAGCCGACTGACCTAGGAGAATCAGCAGCGTGACTTCCGCAATAGGCCGGTCCTCAAGGGCCAACCGTGCGCCAGAGGGCTGACTTTGCGAAAACAAATCGACGATGGTGCTCCACCGGATTCGGGACCATCGCGTGTGCTGATTGAAAAACGGCTTGTCATCGGTGGCTGGAGCCAGTTGCGAGTCACTGGCTCGAAACACATCCTCCAGTTGCGCCGCACCGGCGATCCGCGCACAGAGACTGTCCGGCTGGCTTTGATCTGGCGCGAACAGAATCTTGACCCTGGCCGAATCTTCTTCCGGGCCAGCTCCGGCATTCAAAATTCCGCGAATTTGAGCCAGCTCTTCGGGGCGAAACGCGCTTTTCTTCAGCAGCAATCCGGCAAGGAAACGGAAGCGGCTTGGCGTTGGGTTGCGGCGCTTGAAATTGCTGAATGCAAGCACGTGGTCGTTGATCGAGCCTAGTCCCTGCTCCGCAAACACCTCGCGCGCGGTCGAAACCAGGCGGGGAATCTGAAACTCCGGTCGGCTGAAAAAGATGACACCTTCAGGCGTGAGGTGGTCGAGGTAGTCCCGGAACGCTTCGCGAGTCAATACGTAATTTTCAGACAGACTCAAAGCCCCAGATGCCATCGCCGCATTGCTGATGGTATTGACCGAAATGATCGCGTCGTACTTTTCCGTCGAGCGCCGGACAAAGCTGCGCCCCTCGTCCGTGACCAGATGTACCTCAGGCTGGTGGTAAAGGTTTCCCCAGAAGTCGTTCATCCGCTTGGCAACGATGTCGCTAATGATCGGATTGATCTCAATTGCGGTAATTGAGCTGGCACCTGCCTGCAGTCCCGCAAGTACTTCATCGCCTCCGCCGGACCCAATGATCAGAATTTTGGGATTCGTTTTTCCGGCGTAGGCGACCGTGGATAGCGGCTCCACCTGGCCTGGGTTCTGCTTCAGAACTGTCCGCGCATCGGGCCTAAGATCGTAGATGCCCGTCAGAGCGGTGCCGGCATCTATGTACATAATTCTGGCTGTGAGCTTCTTACCTTCCGGTGAAAATTCCACGACCTGTACCAGCGACATCGTATTCCAGGCTGAATAAATGGCATTGATGCTTGTGCTGCGCTTGTTTGCACTCACATGGATGGGGATGAATCTTTCTCCGTAAAAGCTCGCCGCCAGAAAGGCCAGCGAAACAAGTGCGGCCGTTGCGGGAACAAGCCGGGAGCCCCAGGCAAAAAACACCGCGGATAACGCCCCAACGAACGCTGCCACGAATACGCTTCCTGTGCCGCCGAATCGCGGAATCACTAGCGCTACTAGGGCGCATCCGATACCCGCTCCCAGCAAGTCGTAACCGTAGAGCCGGTTGATCTCTTTCGATCCCCGCGTCAGCAATAAGGAAATGCCCAGACCCGAGCAAAAGAAGGGCAAAGCGACCAAAAGGAAATAAATTGGCATGAATAAGAATTGACGGTGATCCACGGCCATCGAGAAAGGGTCAAATGGTATCCGCTGCATGCACCAAAAGCTGAATACCACGCAAACTGCGAAGGCGAGTCCGCAAATTCCCAGCGCGAGGTCTAGATCCTTCCGCTCCCGCAGGTCCGCCCAGAGTGCAAGGGTTACGCCGGAGACCCCGAAGCCAAGCAGAGCCGTCGATATCACCAGAAAGCCAAAGTGATACCACAGCGACACAGACAGTATCCGGGTCAATGCAAGTTCCAGCAGCAGAGTGGCGAGAGAAAGCAGAAACAATCCTGCAAAATGCCGTGCCTGAATTTGTACAGGGTCTGCCGAAGAAGGAGAAGACATTGGGTCCTCCTCGCAATGCGCTAGATCGTAGCACGAAGAACTGGCGTCCCCTTTGTAGCAAGTGCCCAGCTAACTTATGGGCGAACCATGTGGCAACACACATGTTCACGATCCACGGCAAATGATGAAATCAGCGATTACGGTTGGATGGTCGGCAAGCCGGAAGTAATGGTGCAGTTGGGTTTATTGGAATAACTTCCGCATCGCTCGTCATCCGTCCGGGACGAGAAGGTTGCCGCTTTAAGCCAGAGCCGTCGCTCCCATCGATGCTGGCCGTTCACCTCCCGTGTTAGAGCCACGTCGTCCTTGTGCGCCCTAAATGCCTTGCGGGAATCGCAAGCCAAGGTTGTAGGAGAGTCAACCCGGAATCAATCCGGTCGGCAATGGAGCCAGATCGGTAATGGGAAGTCGCCAGCGATTGATCGGTCACTGCTGGCGCGTTTCTCGGTACCAATCTCGACGGGCGGCGCGAAGTCCGCGCCATCTCCGCCACGTCGTGCGGCATGGCGAGGCTCACGCCGCCAAGGGATTGACTGCGTTCGGTACTTCGCTTACGCGAAATCGTTATTTTTGAGGGCCACTGGACTGATTCGAAGCGGCTGCAACGGCTGTGGTCAGCGGTTTCGTTGGAAGGATCTGACTTGCGGACAGGCTAAGCCAGTCTTCAAAGCGCGTCTCGCCGAGTGGCGCGCCATCGCCTGGAAGGAGTGTGTTCTCGCTAAGCTTCACGCCGTAGTAGAGCGCATGCGGGTCCGGGACAACGTCTCGCGGATCCTTTCGTGCGGCTAGAAATTGCCGGACCAGTTCATCCAGACGAAACTTTTCCGGCCCTCCTACTTCCACGGTACCATTCACTCGTGCGCCCGTCGCGACCCGGCCTACCGCACTGGCGACATCGTCGGCCGCCATAGGCTGGATGAGCGCAGTTGGCAGGCGTATTTTGTTGCCTTCCGTGGAAAATCGGCGATGCCCTTGACGAATTCGAAGAACTGCGTCGCGCGGATAATTGTGTAAGGAATCGAGGAAGCTTTGATCAGGTTCTCCTGAGCCATTTTTGCGCGGAAGAAACCGCTTGCGAGCAGGCGTTCCGTTCCCACGACCGACAACGCAACATGATGCTTTACGCCCGCGGCCGCTCCATAGGCGAGGAGGTTGCGGGTTGATGTCTCGAAAAACGTCATCACCGCCGCGTCCTCCCAGGAAGGAGAGTTCGTTACATCAACGACCACCGATGCACCCTTCAGCGCTTCCGCAAGTCCCTCGCCGGTGATGGAGTTGACGCCCGATTTGGGTGACGCCGCCACGGCCTCGTGTCCCTGCTCACGAAGCTTGCTGACGACCTTTGATCCGATAAGTCCACTGCCGCCGATCACTACGATTTTCATAATTGCCCCTTCATTTTCGACCGAGCCATTTCACAACTGCCGGTCGTACCAGCTAAGACCGAACATCCCATCGTCTTGTGTCCTCCTCTCCAGCAGGTTTGGATTGCTCCAACGATGGACCTGGCGATCATTGTTTTCACATCTCTGGATGGACGAGCTCCGTCGGTGGGCGGCTAGGAGCCTAGCACAAAATGGACGCCGGGAGCATTAAGCCCCGGGACGGCTAGTGTTTACCGATGCGGCGGCGCATAGGCAATGTCGTTCGGGGTGGATGACGAGGTACCGGAAGCTATCCGGTAGCGAACTTAGTCCGAGCATGCCGCGGTAGGGCTGTTTGGCACGCTCGAGGTCGTTTGAAAGATGGTGGACGAGAGGGGATTCGAACCCCCGGGCCTCCTCATTGCGAACAGTGGGGAAAATAAGCTAAGGCAAGGCGACACAATCACTTAGCTATTTTCACGAGGCCCTTAATTGGCAGACCTGGCAAACCGGCTTTCTCTTTGTCTTTTCAGTGCAGTTGGACGCTCGCGGGCCTTTCCTTCCGGCTCGAATAGCCGACGCTAATGCTTACTCAGGATTTCGTCCGGCAGCGCCTCAGACGGAACTTCGCCGCTAAGCGAATTCAAAAATGCGACAAGGTCCGCCTTTTCGCGCCTGGTGAGGTGCAGCATCCCGATCTTGGAGTCAAGCCAAGGGTTCGCATTTCCTCCAGCTTCGTAAAAGTCGATTACTTGCAGTAGCGTGTCAAGGCTACCGTCGTGCATGTATGGAGCGGTCTCGGCGATGTTGCGTAACGAGGGCGTCTTGAAGGCGCCTCGATCACGGTCGGTATGTGTCACTTCGTAGCGCCCGAGATCGGTTGGCGCGCCGTTTCTCACGCCGACGCCGATATTGTGGAACTCGTTGTCGGTAAATAGAGCAGTGTGTTCAGCAATTGCGTGGCACGATGCACAGTTGCCCTTGTCCACACGACGGAAGACTTCATATCCGCGCTTCACACTCTTATCAACAGCATGTTGATCTCCGCCGAAGTACCAGCGGTCGAACGGCGAATCACCAGCCACGACCCTGCGCTCATAAGCGGCAAGTGACTTCTCCACCTTGTCGAATGTGACCGGGCCGGCGTAAGCACGCTCAAACGCAGTGACGTAACTCGGGTCATTGGTAAGGCGCGCCACTACTCCAGCGAGGCTGTGGGCCATCTCGACCGGGTTCTGCACTGGGCCTTCCGCCTGCTTTTCGAGAGTATTCTCGCGACCATCCCAGAACTGGGTCGTGTAATACGCGGCGTTGATGATCGTCGGCGCATTGCGCGTTCCTTTCTTGCCTCCCACGCCTGTGGACACGTCCCCCGGATATGCAAAACCGTGGCCGGGGTCATGGCATGTAGCGCATGAGACCGACTTGTCGATAGATAACGACGTATCGAAGTAAAGGCGCTTCCCCAGGGCGATTGTCTCAACGGTGACGGGATTGTCTGCGGGGACTGGAACCGGAGGCAATCCGAGCGGAGTCGCGATAGTTTGCGGCGTACCGATTGGCTTGACCGGTCTGACCGGCTCGCCGCGGTGGTAGTCAATCACTACCACCGCTACGATGGTCGAGAGCAGCGCGAGTGCCGAGATGATTCTAGGATTGGGCATAAGAAATCCTGTGTTCGTCCCTGTTATCGTGGAATTCCATTCGTCTGCTTGCTCGAGGCTGCGCTGCCATGCACATGCTGGGCACCATGTGGACCGCCCATGGCCTGTTCGTGGAGAGCCTTGTATCTGAGCTCTCTGGCGGAGGCCTCCTCGGGCGTCAGGTGCTGCGGCTGGGGCGGGTTTTCATAGCCGTCATATTCGTACCCGAGCTGCGCAGTGCGGTCGCCCGCGCTGACAGAGAGGTCCACGCGCTTGCCGCTCCTGTCCCCATATGCAAACGTGCGATTGAGATACTTGGGATCGGTTGGATTCGTGTGGCCGAGCCGATTCCAGCTTTCCCAGATGCGGTCAATGTTGGCGTGATGGAGATAGAACATTGGGTCACCGCCGACGGTTGCGAAGTCGGCCATGTCGCCGCCGAGTGCAAGGTGAGTCAAGAAATGAGGGTTGAGGTCGAGTCGCGGATTAAACCCAGTGTTGCCGGTCGGCGAGTCGATGTAAATCGTCTCGTTAAGAGCGTCCAGGTTGATCCAATCCTTGTAAAGAATATCGATCCGTTCGCCCCCATTGACCCAGGGCCAGCGCGTGCCGTTATAGAGCGTGCCGCCGGGAACCCGGAATACGGCAGGCACGACCAAATCGGCGACGTTTCCGGTGACTGGGTTCCAGTAGGGTAGCGTAAAATCCTCATCGTGCAGTACGTCACGAATGACTCCTTCGAACTCAGAGAGCATGAGCCGATGCCAGGGCAGGAAGTACCACTGTTGATATTGCTCAGGATTCGACGGGTTGTACGGGTGGGCTTGGCACCCGTCCCATACGGCTTCGGCATCGGCTTGATACTCTTTCGGGAGTGCGGCGATGACCTCTGTTTTCTTTTTCCTCGAGTAGTCCCATAGGAAAGCCGGGGGGCCTTTGATCCAATGGGTATTCCACCACCAGGTCCAGGAATGAGTATCGTATTCCGGCAAAGTCCTCATGATCTCGATCGCCTGCGCGTATTTCGCGAGCATCACCTGGCCTTCGGGGCTGTTCACGTTGTAACGTATGTACGGCTTCTTCCCTCCGGAAGAAGCCGTGCCTGCGCTGTTCGCGCCCTCGGTCGAAATCGCGCTTACTTTCTTCAGACGAGCGGAAGAAGAAGTCGCGCCTACGTTGTTCACAGCAGCGGAAGAAGGAGCCGCACCCACATTCTTTGCACGCGTGGAAGGCGACGCTTCTTCCTTCTTCGCACTCGTTGGGGGAGTTGGAAAGAAGAAGTTCAGCTCCAGGACGTCATGCTGTCCCGTGTGGGTTTGGAGACGCGGGTCGAGGAACGTCAACGCTCCAGCGGACTGAATCATGCCGCTGACGAGATGAAATTCGTTCCCGATCACCGCGCCGGCGATGCCATGCCGCGGCATCGGCATCGGTGGCAGTGAGATCCATGAATTCGTGGCTGGCTCGTACGCCTCGACGGCTCGGAACGCTCCGACGAGCTCTTTCGTAGTCACCTCGCCACCCGCTACGTAGATCCTGCGGCCATCCGTTCCCCAGGCGCCGCCGCTGCGAGCCGTCGGCATCCGTTCTTTCGGAGCACTCCACATATCACTTACTGGGCTGTACTCCTCCACCACATCCGTGTTGGTAGCGGACATAATGAAGGCATGGCCAGTGCGGCCACCAATTACGTAGATTTTGCCGTTAACGGCGGCGGCGTACGCGTGGTTCCGAGCCACCGACATCGGCCTGCGGCTCTCCCACTTGTTCGTGGCAGGGTCAAAAACCTCGTTGGTGGTGAGGACCAAAGATGGACCGAAGAACGTGAAGTATGGGGCCTTGGAACCTGCCACCGTGGTTGCGCCGCCGATCACGTAGATTTTGCCGCCGACTTCCACGGCCACCGCAGCGCCGCGTTTGGTGGGCATTGGTCCCAGCGACTTCCAGGAATCGGCCGCCGGATCGTACTCCCACACGTCGGCGATGGGTTCCCACGCGCCGCCGGTCGGTATCTGAGTGTCCTTTGGAGGCACGAAGCCGCCGATCACGTAAAGCTTGCCATTCGCAGTGGCTATGGCCGCATGGTGGGCCGCCCGCGGCATTCCTTTTTTCTGAGTCCATTTGTCGGTAGCCGGGTCATACTCGTAGTTGATGCCGGCAGCCTTGCCTTCGTCCCAGCCGCCAATCACGTACATTTTGCCGTTGAGGGCGGCACCGTAGAGCTCTTCATCCGGCTCCGGGAACGGCGCCGCCTTCTTCCACGGAGATGTTGGTATCTGACCAGCGTCGTGACCCGACGCGGCTATTGCGAAAACGAGGCTGACGATCAGAGCAAGCATCGCGGCCCCCAGTTGCAGTACTTTTACTTTCGAAGTTTCCTTTCGAGTTGAAGTTTTTTATTTCGTCTTGATAATCAAGCCAAAGAGCAAGTACTTCACATCTCTGGCTCGTTGACTGCTTTCCCACATATAGGACGGCTGGAACCACACGCGCCCCTCCTTGAGCGGTACCGTGACGCCTCCCCAAACTCGATCTCTGTTCCACCCACCGTTACGCCACTCGTAGTAAGGTTCATATGAGGCGAAAGGCTTCCAGACGCGGTCTTTAACTGTGAGGGGATACGCGACTTTGAGTCGATTTCGATAGCGGTTGACGTCATCGGCTGGCGCTGGCCGAAACCTTCTGACATACATGTTTCGGTCGGAGATCTCGAACTTGCGAATAGAGAACGTGAATTCCCCATCGATCCGAAATTGGTGCTCCTCGTAACTACGAGTAAATCGCGACGGCTGCGGCGAGAGTGTATTAAGCCCGCTTGCAGGAACCGAGTAATGCATATAGCTGGGAGTGATCGTCAGAAACTTTGTCGCGCGAATAGAAACGTCAAGTTGTGTGACTGGTGCTTTGAAATTGCCAATGTAAAAGCCGTAGGGTTTTAACAACGATCCGGTTTTGTACAGGAACGATGAGCTCTAGCCACCCTGAGGGCGCAAATACCGAGCCGCGCCCACCCACCGCTACTTCAGGTGGTTCTTGGGCAAAGCACAACCCGCCAAACGAAAGCAAACAGATCACCAGACTTAGCACATGACGCAGCGCGAATCTTGTGAACCTTTTCATGCCGTCTCCACCGACATCGCCATCGAGGTCATGATGTCGAGCATTCTTCACGACCGGATGCCTCTGTCACATCCAGCGGTCACGGACATCACAGGTGCATGGGACCTTCCAAAACTCCGCCGCAACTAAGTGCCGCGTTTTCTGGCTATTCACGCAATGGGAAAGACTTCCGAACGACCATCTGCCCGAATGGGGGCAGCAGAAGCCGGGCAGTGAGTGCGTCCTTGTCGAAGAGGGAAAAAAAAGCGGCTCGTTACACTTGTTGATTGAAGGAACCGACTCTTAGGCTGGCGCACGATGATCCAACCGAATTTAAGAAACGTGTGCCGGGCAAGATGTGGAGCGATACGTGTTCTGCGGAAAGTCCGATGGGGAAATCGTTCGAAAGCCTTGCTAGCTACGCGTCGGCTACGTTTTACGTCTTGATGGAAGTTGCTAGGAGCGTAGGTACAACCTTACGAGCCGCGATCGCAACCACAATTTTCGTTGATCAAGGTTCCGATTGTGGGGCAGGAGGGATTCGACGGAATGAATGCAAGACATTGCTGCGACTTAACGGGATGAGGCAGTCGCAAGAAGCTTCAAATATGCCGCCGCATGAGGCATCTGTGCATAGGAAGAGCACTGTTCCGCGTCCCTTATAAAGGCCAACTCCTCTTCGCCCGAATGCCGATCGATCAGAAGGACATCCCCCGAGCGCACTTGCGCGGTAGCGAGCAGCCTCGCAATCGGGCAGACTACATAGCGCTCGATGGCGCGCTTCAAGTGGCGTGCTCCGTATCTCTGGTCGGTGCCCTCTTTCAGCAGGAACTGCCTTCCTTCGTTCGTTATCCGAAACTGGAAGTGACTCGTCGTACGATCCAGTAAGCGCTTCTGCACTTGCCCCAATTCAATCTCCAGCACTTCATCGAGTTCTTGGCGCTTCAAAGAGTGGAACACCACCACTTTGTCCAAGCGGTTCATAAACTCGGGCGAAAACTTCCGCCGTGCCGCTTCTACGGCCGTCCTCTCCACCTTCTCATTTAATCCCTTGGCTGGCATGTCGTTCGGCTGGATGAAACCCATCCCGCCTTGCATCAATTCCGTGATTTCTCCCCCTCCCAGGTTCGAAGTCAGGAAGATCACCGTCTGCGACAGATCGACTCTACGGTTGTCCCCTAACGTTAATGTCGCCTTGTCCAGGATTCCAAGCAGCAGTTGCCAGAGTGCACCGCTGGCTTTCTCAATCTCGTCAAACAGCACGAAGCTGAGTTTCAACTCGCCTCGGTGGCTCTTTGCCAACTCCTCTTGCGTAATCAGCGGATGGGTCTCCCTATGGCTCAGATACCCTGGGGGCGAGCCAATCAGTTTGGCGATCTCATGGGAGTGCTGGAACTCCGCACAATCCACTTTGACCAGCGCTCGGCTGTCTCCAAACAGAACTTCTGCTGCGGCCTCGACAATGCGCGTCTTGCCGGAGCCGGTCGGTCCCAGAAACAGCAGGTTTCCGACGGGACGACCTGGGGCGTGCAGCCCAGAGCTGAACACCTGATATAGCTCGACAAGCGCTTGCACGGCTTCATCCTGCCCGACGATCTTTGTCGCAACACATCTTCAAAATGTCGCGACGTGGAACTCCGCTTTTTCGTGTCCAATTCTTGTATGTGGACCGATTGTGTTGCTGTTGCCATAACTGCCCCCTTACTGTCGTAACTTGAACAACCTGTTTGGCTGCAAAACCTTTTCAGGCGAGCTTGTTGACGGAACACAGGAAACTCCGCCAGCACTGCCGTTCCGGTATCCAGGCAATTTCATACGTGAAAGCGTGAGCGACTTCGACACCCGCTTTCCGATCCCAAAGCGAGAAAACCTTGGTTTCGTAACGCACACTCACCCCGCTCTCGGAACGCTGTGGCATTGGTGTCGATTGCTCAATTGCCATTCTGGTTTCTGTGCTCATTGCCTTGCCCCCCATCACAATTCAAATCGTCAATAGATACCTCGCGTAGCGCACGAGCCCTGCGCAAACACTTACACGGCATAGCAAGCACGACTGATGTTCAGCTTGTACATCTTGTTTTGGAGTGTTGTTCGTTTCAGTCCGAGGCGCTCTGCAGCTCCACCTTGGCCGGCTATTCTCCCCGAGGCGGCTTTCAAGGCCTGGATGATGATCTGGCGTTCAGCTTGTTCGAATGTTGATGGGGCTGGGGCGGCGGAGCGCCGCAGTTCTGCGCATGGGACATTCAGCTCGTCCCCTCGCGTGAAAATCACGCAACGCTCGATAAAGTTTTCCAGCTCGCGAATGTTGCCTGGCCACTCAGCGTTCACCAGCGCCTCCATGGCCTGCTTTGGCACAAACTTAACCCGCTTTTGCATCTGGCGCGAGTGGCGCAGAACAAAATGATGCACCAGCAGTGGAATGTCTTCACGCCTTTCGCGAAGCGGAGGAATCTCGATTGGGAAAACATTCAGGCGGTAAAAGAGGTCTTCGCGGAACTGATTGTTGCGAATCATGCTCTGCAGATCGCGGTGCGTTGCGGCGATCAGCCGAACGTCTACACGAATCGTTTTCGTACTTCCCAAGCGTTCAAATTCGCGTTCCTGCAAAGCGCGCAGCAGCTTTGGTTGCAGCTCGAGACTAATATCGCCAATTTCATCTAGAAAGAGAGTGCCGTGGTCCGCCAACTCGAACCGGCCTTGTTTCTGCATGAGCGCGCCTGTAAAAGCGCCTTTTTCATGCCCGAACAATTCGCTCTCCACCAGCCCGGAAGGTATGGCGGCACAGTTGAGTCGGACGAAAGCGCGCTGGCGACGCGGGCTAAGGTTATGAATCGCCCGTGCTAAAAGTTCCTTGCCAGTCCCGGTTTCACCGTGCAGGAGCACGGTTGAACCGGTGGGGGCCACGATAGCAACCTGCTCCAGCACTTTGCGAAGGGCGGCACTCTTACCGACGATGTCCTCGAAGCTGTATTCGGAGAGGATCTCCGATTCGAGGTAAAGGCGTTCTTGTTCCAGCTCGCCCACTTCCGCAAAGCTTATTTCCGCGAAGCTATGTGTGAGGCCAACAGTAGCGAGTCCCATAGTCCCCCCAGCCCTTATGCGGTGCATGAGTGTTTCGGATCCACCGGGCGTGAGGCGACAATAAACAAAACCTGCATTACTGGGAATGTTCGAAACAGTTCAGGCAGGTTAGATTTGACAGGCTTCCTGGTCCGAGGAACCGTTAAGCGAACAACCTTTTGTCTGTCTTGGGTTTACGGCATGTCACCCACTACCCGTTAAGCCACGTTAAGCGCTACTATAGCGCCGATGGCAACGGGACAGCATTCTGTAACGGCCCATAAGCTCAGCGCCGAACAAGCTAACTTAGTTCGGTGCGCGCTCGAGTCTGTGATTTCGAGCGATGCGTTCGCTCCAAGCAAGCGTTGCCAGGACTTTCTCAGACTGGTCGTCGAACACGCTTTGGCGGGTGACCTGGACTCTCTGAGTGAGCGAATGATCGGCGCCGAAATGTTTCGTAGGCCGGTCGATTACGATACCTCAAACGACGCGGTCGTCCGGGTGCGAGCGACCGAAGTTCGCAAAAGGCTTGCACAATATTATAGAGAGGCTGCACAGACTCCAGTTGTCCGTATCGATCTTCTGCCTGGGTCGTACGTGCCCGAGTTCAATTGGTCGTCACCGGGAAGAGTTGCCGATCAGGTTACAACTCCTGTCCCTTCCCAGGCGATTGCTTCGCGATCGCGGCGTACGTTATGGCTGGCTGTTAGTGCGGTGCTAGTTTGCGTCAGTTGGCTTGCCATAATTTGGCCGCAGTCTCGTACTAAAGTTCAGTCGAACAACACATTGCGGCTTTCGCTAGGTCTGCCCAAGGGGGTAAACCTACATCGGAACTGGCATCCCTTCGAACACATCGCGGTCTCACCGGATGGCCAGACGTTGGCCTTTGCAGCCACTGATGCTTCCGGCAGAAGCTTTTTGTAGATCAGGGCTTTGAGTTCGCCTGAAGCGCAACGGATTGAGCAGACGGAGGGCGCGCTTTTGCCTTTCTGGTCGCCGGACTCACAATTCATCGGCTTCTGGGCGGGGGCCAAGCTGAAGAAGGTTCAACGGTCGGGTGGAGTCCCTGAGGTGATCTACAGCGTACCGGAAATTGCACAAGGTGCCTGGGGACTGGACGGCACCATTCTCTTTGCCAGAGCAGTGAATAGTCCTATTCTCCGCATCTCGCCCACTGATGGAACTGTCACCCCTGTGACGTCGCTGCTTCCTGGCGAAGTCAGCCAAATGTGGGTTCAGTTTTTGCCTGACGGCAAGCATTTTATCTATTTAGCTCGTACAAGCCTGACCAGTAAAGATCCGGGAGCGAAAATCTACGCTCAGTCCCTCGATGGTGGAGATCCGACATTGCTGTTGGCTACCCAAAGTCGTGGCATAGCGGTGCCTGATTACCTGCTGTTCGCCCAGGACCAGAATCTCTTCGCGCAACGCATGAACTGGAAAGCTGCGCGAAAGGTCGGTGAACCTTTGTTGCTGGCACCCAACGTCGCGGCCTCTCCGGCATATCTCGGCACTTCCGAATTCACGGCCTCTCAAAATGGCGTGCTTATCTATGGCAGTGCAACAGGCTCCTCGTTTGATCAATTCAACTGGTACGCCCGAGACGGCGCTGTGATTGGCAGCTTCGAACCGGTAATCGATTTTCAGCAATTCACGCTTTCCCCTGATGGGAAGCACTTGGCACTGAATTCGTTTCACCAGCATGCCACCGGCAGTCTGTGGCTCATAGACCTGGCGAGCAATACTACGACTCCTCTGACGACTGATCCCCACGCACAGTCGGACCCCGTTTGGTCTCCAGAATCGCGTTATGTTGCATTCAACCTTCTTCCCAACGGTGGATCCGATCCGCCGTTCCTAGTACAGAAGATTGAAATCGGAACTCAGCAATCACAGCCGATCTATGGGGACCATGAAAGGCACTGGGTCGAAGACTGGTCCCCGGACGGTAGCTTCCTGCTGACGCACGACACAAAAACATTTTCGATAATACCTGTCACAGGCAATAGCAAGCCTAAGGCACTCTATTCATCAAGCTCCGTGAAAGATGAATTTCACCTGTCTCCCGACGGGCAGCTAATCGCTTACGGGGACAACCGCACCGGCACATGGGAAGTTTTTGTGGCCTCATTTCCGTCGTTTCACGATATCAAACAGGTTTCGATGGCAGGCGGCGTCCAGCCGCGTTGGCGCGGAGACGGCAAAGAACTCTTCTTCATCGATCCCCAAGGAAAAATGATGTCGGCCACCGTGGAGCGCGGCGCGGCTCCCAAAATAGGAATCCCAAGAAAGCTATTCGACACGGGACTTGTGCCAGACCCTACCGTCAATCAGTATGCGGTCACCGAGGATGGACTTAAGTTTCTGGTGTTAGAACCTCGCAAGGGTTTTCTCGAAACCTATTCTGTGGTCCTTAACTGGCGCGCGACCGTCAACTAGCGCGTTGGAAAGGCGGCGCGCCATGTCCACACCAAAGTTAGCGTTCCACGCCCTATGGAATCGAAAATAATGTAAGTTCTTTTGAAATCTGGTGGACGAGAGGGGATTCGAACCCCCGACTTCCTCGTTGCGAACAGTGGGGAAAATAAGCTAAGGCAAGGCGCCACAATCACTTAGCTATTTTCACGGGGCCCTTAATTGGCAAGTCTGGCAAGCCGGTTTTCTCTTACTCTTTTCACTGCAGTTCGACAGTGAGAAGCCGGATAAAATCACGCGCGGTACCTGTGCCTGTAACGACGACAAAGTCATTTTCGAGAACCCTCTGAATTGGACAACCCGGAGTTTTATTCTCGCGAAGCAGAGGGAGTACGAAAATGGGCCTCCCACTCCGGAGCCCCGTGGCGAAACTATCGTGCGAGGCCGCGACCGAGGAAAACGCGACTTGCCAGGAACTATCCCAGCTCAGGGAGAGTTTTGGAGCGACTGAATTTGCTTCTAAGGAATGGAGCGACAGCCATGGCAACGCCAACCAAGCACAAAGCAAATCCGAGAGCGTCAAGAATGGCGCCGACGATGATGAGGTCTTCTCTAACAAAGGAGTCGAGATCGACCTGAACTCTGGGTGGCGGAATTGCTAGGTCACCGGCGTTCTCTTCAAACTTCAGCGTCGCTTCGTATCGATGTTTTCTTGACGCCGGAAGTCCAATAATCATTACCCGTGGTGCGCCGCCCTTCGCGTGGCTGGTCCTGTTTGGCTCACGGATTCTATCAAAGTCGCCAAGAATCCAAGGGGGACAACTACCCAGAATGACTACGTTCAAACGCTAATTACCGGACAACTAACCTCAATGTCCGACATCGCGCACTTGGCGACACCAACCACGTAATTTTGCTTAAGCTTGGAGCGTAGTAATGGACAGAGCCAATGCTTGAGCTACTGGTCGAGTTCTTCGCAATCCTCTTGGAGGTTTTCTTTGAAGCTGCGTTTGAATTCGCGGCAGAGTCAATTGGTGCCTTAATTTTGCGTGGGGTCGCTGCGGTATTTGATACGTCAGAGTTCAAAAACCCTCTGCTGGCGGCTCTCGGGTATGTGTTCTTAGGCGGAGTTGCAGGTGGACTTAGCCTCCTGTTCTTTCCTCATCCTCTTGTTCATCGTTCCCGGATTCCGGGGCTCAGCGTGTTCGTCAGTCCCATCCTGGCGGGGCTGGGAATGTCGCTGGTAGGCTCTACGTTACGGAAGCGGAATAAGCAGGCGATGCAGATAGAGAGCTTTGGCTATGGCTTTGCGTTTGCATTCGGAATGGCCCTCGTCCGTTTCTTCTTCGTGAAATAAAATAGGATTCCAAACGCCTGATAAACGCTTACCGGAGAAGTGCAATCAGGCCGTTAGTGGGCCAGCGGCACTTGTCGGTATCAGGAATGGTGGACGAGAGGGGATTCGAACCCCCGGCCTCCTCATTGCGAACAGTGGGGAAAATAAGCTAAGGCAAGGCGCCACAATCGCTTAGCTATTTTCACGAGGCCCTTAATTGGCAAACCTGGCAAACCGGTTTTCTCTTTGTCTTTTCAATGCAGTTCGACAGTGAGAAGCCGGATAAAATCACGCGCGGTGCCTGTGCTGTAACGACGACAAAGTCATTTTCGAGAACCCTCTGAATTGGACAACCCGGAGTTTTATTTTCGCGAAGCAGAGGGAGTACGAAAATGGGCCTGCCACTCCGGAGCCCAGTGGCGAAACGATCGTGCGAGGCCGCGACCGAGGAAAACGCAAAGAGGCGGAGCTTTATGCCCCGGACCCAAGTTACCGGTAAGGCGAACTTCTCGCCCGGAATAACATCCGGTTTGCTCGTGATCCAGGCACGGTCGTTGGAAACACCCCAATCAGTAGTTTTACTGGCAGGTGGTTCCGCAATGTTACTCCCGACCCGCCAGTTTATTTCATCGAGGATTTCTTCCGGGTCTATAATCCATGCCACTAATGGCTCTTACAAACGGGACAAAACTGGGGCCGTATGAGATCGTCGCGCCGCTCGGCTCGGGCGGGATGGGCGAGGTGTACCGTGCGCGGGACACGCGCCTGGGCCGCATCGTCGCCGTCAAGATCCTTCCCTCGCACCTTTCCGATAATTCGACATTGCGCCAGCGCTTCGAGCAGGAAGCGAAGGCCATCTCCAGCCTGAATCATCCGCACATTTGCATCCTGCATGATGTTGGACATCAGGACGGTACCGATTTCCTGGTCATGGAGTACCTCGAGGGGGAGACGCTCGCAAAGCTATTGGAGAAAGGCCCGCTGCCGCTCGCGCAAGTATTGAAGTACGGCGTGGAAATCGCCGACGCACTTGACAAAGCCCACCGCACCGGCATCGTTCATCGCGATCTGAAACCCGGCAACATCATGCTCACAAAGTCTGGCGCGAAGCTGCTCGACTTTGGCCTGGCAAAAGCAGCGGTTCCGCTGACGACGGGAGCGACGCTCACGGCTGCCGCGACACGCACGACGCCGGTGACGCAGCAGGGCACCGTTGTCGGCACTTTTCAGTACATGTCTCCGGAGCAAATCGAAGGAAAAGAGCTCGACGGACGGAGCGACATTTTTTCGCTGGGTGCGGTGCTCTACGAAATGCTGACGGGCCAGCGTGCGTTTCAGGGGAAGAGTCAACTCAGTGTCGCTTCGGCCATACTCGAAAAAGAGCCGGCTCCGATCAGCACGATCAAGCCGCTGACGCCGCCGGCGCTCGACCGCGCCATCCGCCGCTGTCTGGCGAAGGACCCGGAGGACCGCTGGCAAACCGCGCGCGACCTGCTGCTCGAATTGAAGTGGATTGCCGAAGGTGGCTCACAGGCCGCTTTGGCTCCGCTTGGCGCAACGAAAGGCATCGGTGCGCGCTGGCAAAGAATTCTGCTGTGGGGCGTCGTATCGTTGCTCCTTGCCGCCGTCACCGGCTTTGCGATTTGGAGTCTCAAGCCCTCGCTGCCACGGCCCATAACGCGCGCGGTGATTACGCTGCCGCTCGGTCAGCGGCTGGCGGCACTGGATCAGCCTGCTGTGGCTCTTTCACCCGACGGCACTCATCTTGCGTACGTGGCCACGCAAGGCGGCGCACAGCAGATCTATCTGCGGGCGATGGATAGTCTGGATGCCAGGCTCATCCCCGGAACAGAAGGAGCTACTGAGCCGTTCTTCTCACCCGACGGCCAATGGCTGGGATTCTTCGTGGGCAACAAACTCAAGAAGGCCCCCGTAGGTGGAGGCGCGGTGCTCACCCTTGCCGAGACGACGTTTCCTGGCGGGGCCAGCTGGGGCAGCCAGGGGATGATAGCCTTCGCACCTTCATGGGCGTCAGTTCTCCGGCAAATGTCAGACGCGGGAGGCAAGCCTCAGCCGTTGACACGACTCGAGAAAGGGGAGTTCAGCCACCGCTGGCCGGAGTTCTTGCCTGGCGCTAAGGCCGTGCTCTTTTCCACTACCGAGTCGAGCTTCAATTGGGCCAACGCAAACGTTGCCGTCGAAACGCTCGGGACGGGTGAGCGCCGGAACCTGGTTCAAAGTGCAACGCACCCACGCTACGCGGCCTCCGGACACCTGGTTTATGCGCAGGGAGGAAACTTGATGGCCGTCCCATTCGATCACCAGCAACTTGTGGTCCTGGGCGCGGCGGTCCCCGTTGTTGAGGGCGTCCTGCAATCCAGGGCCAGCGGAGCCGCTCAATATAGTCTTTCCGCCACGGGCTCGCTGGTTTACGTTCCCGGAGGTATTGAGGAGGACAATCAAAAGCTGGTGTGGGTCACTCGCAGTGGGACCGAGCTACCCTTGGCCGCTCCGACGCACTCCTACACTTTTCCGAGGCTTTCCCCCGACGGTCGACGGGTGGCTGTGGGGATCGCGGAACGGGAGGCGCAAGTCTGGCTGCATGACCTCTCGCGAGAGACGTTGACCCGCTTTACGTTTGAAGGGAATAGGAACCTCAATTCTGTTTGGACGCCAGATGGCAAGGGGATAGCGTATCTATCAAACAAGGATGGGGCAGGGAACATTTACTGGCAACGGGCCGACGGCAGCGGCGGGCTGGAGCGCTTGACAAGCAGCGAATACACACAGGTCCCGATGTCCTGGTCCCCGGATGGGCAATTGCTGGCCTTCATGGAAAACAATCCCACTACAGGATACGACATCTGGGTGCTGCGGCTGAGCGACCACAAGGCGCAGCCATTCCTCCGAACGCCGTTCAATGAAAGCGTGCCGCGGTTTTCCCCAGATGGCCGCTGGCTGATCTATGTCTCGAATGAGTCCGGACGCTATGAAATCTACGTGCAGCCTTATCCGGGGCCCGGCGGCAAGTGGCAAATCTCGACGGAAGGTGGTACGGAGCCAACTTGGAACCCTAACGGCAGCGAACTGTTCTACCGCAGCGGCAACAAGATGATGGCCGTGGAGATTACAACCCGGCCGAGCTTCACTGCCAGCAAGCCACGGGTGCTCTTCGAGGGACGATACGAACCGAGCCCGGCAACGACTCCCAACTACGACATCTCACTGGACGGCCAGCGCTTCTTGATGCTCAAGCCAAACCAGCAAGAGGCTTCCGCCCCGACGCAGATCAACGTCGTGCTGAACTGGTTTGAAGAGCTGAAGCGCCGCGTGCCTACAGAGAAGAAGTGAAGCGACTCGTTCGACAGGTCACTCTCGATCCCGCCTGATGCGCTAGAGAGGATAGAAGTGGCACTCAGCATTTCGATTCGAGTGACCATGCGAAACGGTCTTTCGATAGCGCACCGTAGGAGCGATTTGTAACCGCGTCCGCAAATTCGCGTCGAACAACAGGGTGTTGCGCTCTGCCCCGTGGATTTCCAGGATGTTGAAGATTTCATCCCAATGGCTCGTCTCGTTACGCGCGGCACAGCTCAATTTAGCCAAAGTGACTCTTAGAAACTTGGATTAGAATGGGCCGTTCTGAGGAGGGATATTGAGAATTTTGCACCAGCACAGCACTGACGCCCTGCTGGTGCTATCTCTTACGGTTTTCATTTGTTCCACTGGATGGCGAGGAACTTCGAGCGCGTCGCAGGCGCAGGCCAAAGGTACCCGGCATCGAATCGCCTTTAACCGCATTGGACCCATACGGACAGGTTTGTTCATTGCAGACGCCGACAGAAGAGTGCAACACCGGCTCAAATTTCACCGACTTGGTTGCTTGGGCAAAAGCCATTCATTGTTCCGATTCCCGGCACACGCAACATCGATCATCTAAGCGAGAACTTAGGAGCAATCAATGTTCAGCTCACGCCCGCGGATCTTTGTGAGATCGACACTGCTGTCTCTAAAATCAAAGTGCACGGTGGCCGGATGAATGAAGAACAAATGAAGGTGGTTGACCAAACAGCGTGACTGGTCATTCGGAATAGAAGTGGTTGACTTGGCGATGAGCACATTATCGCTGAGTCGCTCATCGAGGAACCGATTAGTACCGAGATGTCGGCATCTCGTCAGGAAATCAAGCACTGACGAGATGCGCGTTTGAACGAAGCCGCTGGCGCGGCGGACGCTACGCGTGAGGCGCTCGGAGTTAACCGTACGACGCGCGAGTTCCTTGCCTTGTCCGGCTAACGCCACCCTCTATAACTCCCATGCGCACGCCATACTTCAGGGAAACTTCTTTAACAGCGGAAGCGGTAACTCGGATGATGACGTCCAAGGGCTATTCATCTTCGACCTGCGGATTTGGACCCGCAAGGCGTTGTCACCGTGGGCGCGTTTATGCATTGGCAAGGTCAGTTTTTTGGGTTCGTAGGCCTAGGCACCATAAACGTCGCAGCGTGATAGCGAATCAGCCAGATTTCTTTGCGTTGTTCTCCCACTACACTCAGAGCGCTAACGCTCCCAACGTCAATCCAAGCAGCTGCGCACAGGTGATGGCGGATGTTCTTAACACCGGCTTTCGACTAAAGTCTGCGCTGGTTCTTCCCAACGGCGGGCCTGGAAGTACGGGCGCCACAGAGTATGTGTTTGTCCGCGGTTTGAACGATTAACGAGCGAGTCGCTTCTTCGGGCAAAAAAAAACAATTAAGTGACGGCTCTGGACTTGTGGTCATGTCTAGTTAATAAGGAGTAGAGTACGTGAAATCGGGTGCAAGCGATGAACGCGAAGCCCGGCAGAAGGCTACCCGTCCGCGTGCTCAAATCACCGATGATATAAGGCCCGAAAAAACCGCCAGCATGCCCGACGGAGTTGATTAGACCAAAGGTCGCGGCCGCCGCCGATTCGCTCAGAATCATCGTGGGCATGGACCAGAACGCTGGGTAGTACGCGAAG
>QHYH01000108.1 GCA_003223215.1 Acidobacteriota bacterium | reverse complement strand
TAAGTAGGAAACTTGGGCTAGGGCTTCAGCACCTTTAACCACATGTCAAGGTTTGCGGCGGGGACGTTTTTGCCAGGAGCCGTGAACCGAGCTTTTGGCGGGATCGGCCGCGGGCCAGGAGAGCTAGGAAAGTCCCGGCAGCAAGGTCGCGATCCCCTAAAGGTCGTGATGTCGCCGCTGAGTCCTCGAGGGACCTTTACGATCGCAGGAAGTCCACAAGGTTTTTAGGCATGGCTAGCACGTCTGCGGGCCTCTTTGTCAGATCGGCTGGCTGCTGGGCACTCGGGGCATCCTCGTTCTTGAGAGGTGCCAGAAACTTCGCCGCCGACGGCTCTTTGATAAGAGATCCTTGCCGTTGCGGAACGGGATTGGGTCGATGCTGGGACAGGGCTCAGTGGGAGCAGCAGGGAGCAAACGGCGCGGAAAAACGGCAATGCGCATACCGGGCCTCCCCTTCGGGGCTGCTAGGCGAGTTTAACGCGCGAAGTAGACTTTTGGATGGAAAGGCGCTTTGCGATTGTCGTCGTTTTCGAGGCCCTGAGGGCCCGAGTCAAACGGCTGTGTTCTCCGGCACGACCCGGAATACGGGATATTGCGCGGCCACGCGCGCGAACTCGGAAAGGGGCGCATCCTTGTCCACCGCGATATGCGGCCTCGCGCCCGGAGCGCGCTTCAAGTAGGCTTTCAGAACGGGGGCCCGCTCCTCCGCCGGAACCTCTTCTAGGCGAACTTGCTCGCGACGGCCGTGTCGCAGCGTCACGTGTCGACCCGCTGCCTTCGCATTGCGCACCCAATTTGCGTCCGGCCCCAGCATCGATACCAGATACCGTTCACCGCTGACGACGGCCATGACCAGCGGCAGGCTGACGGTGCGACCGGATCGCCGGCCGCGCACTTCCAGTGTCACCAGGTAATTGGGGGCAATCCCGAGCATGTGGACCGCAGCGGAGCATCGGTTGGCGACGCTCGCCAGCCAATTCGGGCGCCCACCACGATAGAGCCATTTCGCCAGGTTCATTGGCAAAGCATCCCCGATCGCGTGCTTAGGCAGCTACGCAATCGCAGCGCATGAAGCCAATTCTATACGCTTGCTCTCTCGACTGAGGGAAAAAGCGAAGACACCGTATACCACCCCGGCATTGGGAGGCTACAACCGTTGCCACTTGGCAAAGGTGACGGCCTGCGCCCGTGCTGTGCCCGATTCAGCCTCTTCCCAGTCATGACATCCATATTTCGGAGGGCCTGGTCTTGAGTGGCGGTGCTCGTCTCTCTCCGGAGTTAACCATCCGGTCTGTCTTTTCTCGCTCTGGTCCTAACTTTTGGTGCTGGCTGCAGCAACTGCTCGCCCATTGTGGAGGCGAGGACGCCCTGGCGTTGGCAACGTCAGGAGGGCACCGTTCGCTCCCAATGATCCTTCATTTGTTTCGAGATGAGCGATTGTGCGAAAATGGAGTTGAGAAAAGGGATGATGGGGAAAGCATGAGTACTTCTCTCGGAAAACATGCGACGCTAACCAAGCCAGAAGACTTTGGCAGCTTGCTCCAGGACGAAGGCATCATTTTCACGCAGCTGGACAAGGCGGTGAACTGGGCGCGCAAAAGCTCCATCTGGCCGCTCGCGTTCGGCCTGGCTTGCTGCGCCATTGAAATGATGTCCATGGCGGCAGCACGGTTTGATGTGGCGCGCTTTGGCGCTGAGGTTTTTCGTCCCTCGCCGCGCCAGGCCGACTTGATGATCGTAGCCGGCCGGCTCTCCCAGAAAATGGCGCCGGTCGTGCGCCAGCTCTACGATCAAATGCCCGAGCCCAAGTGGGTGATTTCCATGGGCGCTTGCGCCACGTCCGGCGGCGTCTTCAACAACTACGCCATCGTGCAAGGCTGCAATCAAGTCATTCCCGTGGATGTTTACGTTCCGGGGTGCCCGCCGCGGCCGGAAGCGCTGCTCTACGCGATTCTCCAGCTTCAGAAAAAGATCGAAAACGAAAAAGGTTCGTTCAAGCGCGCTCTGAATCTCGCCTAGTGGCAGAGGCCCGAGTCCATACTTGTCGTCGTCGCTACAAATGGCATTGCCGCGATGCTCTGCTCTTTCTACAACGACAGTTCTTGCCTGCTGTCTGAGTTGCGGCTGCTCGGCGGACCGCCTGCCTATCCCACCTGTCCCTCCTCCGCTGCCCCCTGCTGGTTGGACCCTTGTTTGGTCCGACGAATTCAACGGCCCGGACGGCGCTGCGCCGGATCTTGCGAAGTGGACCTACGACACGGGCGGCAAAGGGTGGGGCAACAGCGAACTGGAGTGCTACACCAACCGGTTGCAGAACGCCCAAATCAAGGGCGGCAATCTCGTCATCACGGCGCAACAGGAAAGTGTGGCTTTCGTTTGCTCGGATGGCTCCACGAACAACTACACTTCCGCGCGGCTCAAGACGCAGGGTTTATTCAGCCAGGCTTACGGTCGCTTCGAAACGCGCATCAAGATTCCCGCGGGGCAGGGCATGTGGCCCGCCTTCTGGATGCTTGGCAATAACATCACCACGGCCGGCTGGCCCACGTGCGGCGAAATCGACATCATGGAAAACATCGGCAAGGAGCCAGGTACGGTTCACGGCTCGCTTCACGGCCCCGGTGGCCCCGGTACGACGAGCGGCACGAGCGACGCCACTTCCATTTTCACGCTGCCTGCCGGCCAGGCATTCGCCGATGATTTTCACCTCTTTGCTGTCGAGTGGGAGCCTGGCGTGGTGCGTTTTTATGTGGACAGCAATCTCTACGCAACGTTCAGCGAATCCCAGTGGCCCGCCGGCAGCACCTGGGTTTTCGATCATCCCTTCTTCATCATTTTGAACGTCGCCGTGGGCGGCAATTGGCCCGGCTCGCCCGATAGCACCACGGTTTTTCCTCAGCCCATGCTCGTCGACTACGTCCGCGTCTACACCAAGCATTGACTCGGCGCGCCGGTCGATCGTGATGGGTGACTCGTGAGTCTTGGTTCGTGACTGGGGAGGACTTCCGCTTCTCTCCTGCCCTCTGTGCTCTCGGCGCCCCTTGTGCTAAAACTCTTGTTGCCGATCCTCTGCAGAGAACGGAGCCACCCATGAGTGCGTCACCTGTGACTGGCTCGACCGTCACCGCGTCTCCCGATCCTGCTCGCCAGCTTTTGCGCCACACGCTTGCGACCGTTGCTTACCGCGGCGGAAAAGCGTTGCGCGGCGCGCCGGATCACTTTGGCACCTTCCATATCGGCGACAAGACGCGCACGCCGGCGCAAATTCTCGCGCATATGGGCGATCTTTTTGACTGGGCGCTCTCGATCGCGCAAGGCGAACAGACTTGGCACGACTCCGCGCCGCTGCCGTGGAACGCGGAGGTCGATCGCTTTTTCGCAGCGCTGCAAAAGTTCGACGATTACCTCGCTTCTTCGGAGCCGCTCCACGGTTCTGCTGAAGGTCTCTTTCAGGGCCCCGTCGCGGACGCGCTCAATCACATCGGCCAAATCGCCATGCTGCGCCGCTTGACGGGTTCTCCCATCCTCGGCGAAAATTATTTCAAAGCCGACATCGCCGCGGGCCGCCTGGGCCTCAAACAAGCCGTGCCCCGCCGCGAATTCGAGTAAAGTGTCGAACTACCGTGCGCGAATGTGAATGACTCTTTCCCACCTATGCGGGTTGAACCGGTGTTGCTTCGATCAGCGCGATGGCCCAGTCCTGGTCTTCTCGAACGAGCACAACGCCCATCCGGTGGATCCAGATACGTTCCATGCCGGCGCTTGTGCCACTTGCGGCCGGCAAGAAAAGCACCCCGTCTCGACAATGCGTGCTCTGTTGGCCTGGCTTGGACATTTGCCGCGACTGCGCCCTGTGGCCGCCCTCTCAGCAAGGAAGCTTCGGAGTGTGTGTTGCGGGAAAGCCCACCGCAATTGGTGCTGGCGTCGTTTCGCAGAGACATCTCGTCGTGTGTCTCTGGGGCGGGATGCGAGGGGAAACCCTTAGTGCGTGATTGCTGCGGGCAATTCTTCCAGACGCTCTTCGTGGGTCGCGCGGATAATTTGCAGTTCGACGTCGGTGGCGTGGAACGGGTACCGGACCGTGCCAAGCACGCCGCATTCCGCCATCTCCTTCGGATCCACCGAATCACTCGCCCCCGTCGTCAAGACCACGGGCGGCGTCCGCCCGGCGGAGTGGACGTGGTTCAGCAATCCCCGGAAGGAGCCGTCGGGCAACCGGTGATCGGAGAACACCAGCGCGATGTGTTGACGGGAGAGCACCTCTTCGGCCTGCTGGAACGTAGAAACAGAGATCACATTAACAGGGAGTTCTTCGAGGATTCGGATCAACGACCTGCGGTGTTCGAGATTAGCGGATGCCACCAAAATATCCCATTCCTTTGACATGTTCCCTCCGGTACCGAAAGGCTGCCAACCGAGACCTTGAACCAGCAACTCAATCGAGCATTTGCCAACGGAACGAAGTCGAGCCCCTCTCTTTCTTACCGAGGTTTTGCGACGGACGGGGCACCTTACCCTAGAGACGTACTTGGCAACCGACAATCCGTAAGATACCCGATTGGTACTCAGGTTGTGGCTTGGGTGGGTCCGGCGGCAAACACGTTTCGCAAGAGTTCAGCTTCTCCGGAAGGGACTCGACATTGCCCACATTGCCCGGCCCTTCTCTTTTGTTTGCTGTTTTGCAATATTCGTTATGTTAGTATCGACAGTTACGGTACGATCTCAAATAGCTAAGGCTACTTAACGATCCGAAATGACACGGTCGGCAAGGCCGCGACTACCAAGGTCGGAGACGACCAAAGGTGGCTTGCTAATAGTGATGAAGGCCGGGGATTCGTTACATCCACTGCATCCGTTTCAGCGAATCATCCATCCCGCATTCGGAAAAGAGGCACGGCATGATTCTTTCCGAGCGATTACGATTCATCCGCGAACAGAAGAACCTGACCCAGGGAGACATCGAGGAGCGCACCGGACTGAAGCGTTCCTACGTGTCACGGCTGGAGCACGGGCGGACGATTCCATCCCTCGCGACGCTGGAGAAGTTCGCCCAGGCGCTGGAAGTTCCGCTGTACCATTTTTTCTACGACGGGAAGGAGCCGCCCAAAGCGGCGGCTTTGCCGCAGGCGGTGCAGGCGACAGACGGCGACCATTGGGGCCTGGACGGCGAGTCGGCTCGGTACGTGCATCGTCTGGGGATGCTGCTCGGCCGCATCAGTGAAACCGACCGCAAAATGTTGGTGCACTTCGCTTCGCAGCTGATCCGCCGAAAGAAGGCGTAGTACAAAACAGCCATGAAGCGCTCCATTTGACACCGCACCATCAAATCTTTTCATGGAACCCACCCCTTCCCTCCCAACATTGCACCGGCTCAGCAATTGTGGTCTACACGAGGTGCGTTGCCGCAGTTCGCCAGGACCATAGGTGAGGGGTTGCTGGTGTCAAGCGGGGTAGCGAAAAGGGACCCAACAAATCCCCGAAGGCTGCCTGATTGCGGTATGCTTGCGGTCGAAAGCTGTGGTGGGAGTTTATAAGTATGAGTGCCGAAGTGAGCCGCCGTGAATTTCTATACGGGGCTGAGGCTGTGATGCTGGCTTCGCTCCTGAACCTCGCGTATGCGCACGCCGCACCGGAAGATTTGGCAGGCGACGAAGAATTCTGGAAAAAGATTCGCAGCGCGTACGTCCGCGACCCGAAGCTGATCAACCTCAACAATGGCGGCGTGGCCCCGGCGCCAACCAGTGTCCTGGACGCAGAGATCGAAGCCATCCGTTACAGCAACCGGCTTCCGGCGTACCGCATGTGGCACGATTTGGAGCCGGGAATCGAAGATGTACGCAAACGGCTTGCGCAGATGTGGAACGCCGATCCCGAATGCATTGCCATCACGCGGAACGCCAGCGAATCGCTGCAGATTGCGCAGTTTGGCCTGGACCTGCAGCCTGGCGACGAAGTCTTGACCACGAGCCAGGACTATCCGCGCATGATCACAACCTGGCAGCAGCGCGAGCGTCGCGAAAAAATTGTGCTCAAGCAACTAAACTTCGCCGTGCCGGTGCACCATCCCGCGGACTTGGTCGAGATGTTCGAGCGGGGCATCACGCGGCGCACGCGGGTCATTCATGTGTCACAGGTCGTGTTCATGACCGGCCAGATCTTTCCCGTCAAGCAGATTTGCGCGCTGGCACGCGAGCGAGGCATCACCAGCATCGTGGATGGCGCGCACGCGTTCGCGCACGTACCCTTCCAGTTCTCTGACTTGGACTGCGATTTCTACGGCGCGAGCCTGCACAAGTGGCTCTCGGCGCCGATCGGGACCGGCCTGTTGTACGTGCGCAAAGACCGCATCGAGAAACACTGGGCGCTGATGGCCGCGCCGGAATCGCTGGACAAAAATATTCGCAAATTCGAAGAAATCGGCACACACCCTGCGGCCATGCATAACGCCACGCTGCAGGCGCTGGAGTTCCACGAGCAGATTGGCGCGGAGCGAAAATTCGCGCGCCTCCGCTACTTGAAGAATCGCTGGGCGGAGCGCTTGAGCAAAGTTCCGGGCGCGAGAGTGTTGGTCGAATTGGAGCCGAACCAGTCGGGCGCGTTCGGCACGATCCACTTTGACACCCTCGAGCCAGGAAAGCTGTATGAAGTGCTCGTCAACAAGTACAACATTGTGGTGACACCGATTACGGGACCGGGTTTCAACGGCATTCGGGTGAGCTCTAACGTCTACACTTCTCCGGACGAGATCGACCAGTTCTGCGCTGCTGTGGAAGCCACTGTGGCGCGCGCATAACGAGTGTGCCACCGTCGATGTGAGCAAGACCAGGGCACGGCTGCGCAAGGGATGTGCGTGATGGTGAGGTGAGCTCGATCGAAAGGGGTGGCCGTTGCCTCGTTCCGTGGGCATCACCATTTCGGCAATCATCGTGATTCTTGGCAGCGCGTTTACGCTTCTTGGCGGCGCGATGATGGTGTTCTCGTCGGCTTTCTTATCGAAGGCGAACCCGGCGTCCGCGGTTCCTTTGAATTTGGCTTCTATCGTGGTCATCGACTCCGTCCTGCTTTCCGGTTTCGGCGGCCGGGGGCTAGCGTCCGGCATTGGCCTCATTTATCTGAAGCGATGGGCCCGTATTTCTACGCTGATTTTCGCCGGCTTTCTGGTCTGCATTTCGCTTCCTGCGGCGGCGGTCATCGCTTTGATCCCGCTTCCAAATGCCTATGATCCGAACCTTCCTTCCAATTTCATGTCCGTCATGCGCATCGGGATGTCGGTCTTCTACGGGATGTTCGCCGCGCTCGGCGCGTTCTGGCTTTATTTTTTCAACACGCGCAGCGCAAAGGCGCAGTTTCAGCCCAGACAGCCAGTGCCGGAATCGGCGGCAGGGGATTTATTTTTGGCGCGAGACCGCTCAGCATAACGATCATCGGATGGTTCCTGCTCATCGGCTCCGCTCTTGCTCCGCTCGGTTTGCTGTTCAACCGAGCTTTTTTTCCAGGCATACGGCTCCTGCTTTATTTCTTGGGCTTTTTCTTTCTTGGACGGAGTGCGTACCTGGTTTCCCTCGCGTGGATGGCTGCTCAGATGGTGGCGGCGGTGGCAATGCTGAAGCTGAAGAAGTGGGGCCTGTTTGCGACCATTGGATTGCAGTGCCTGGCGGGGGTGAATGCCGCGCTACTGATGGGTATCCCCGGACATCGCGCACGGTTTCAACAAATGATGGAAACGATGACGGCGTCCATGAACGCGCGGCTGCCTGAACCGGTGCCGTTTGTCTTTCCCGCATGGATCGGGTTGGCGATGGCGTTTCCTGTGATTCTGGTGATCTTGTGGTTCCTCGTCACGCGGCGACGCGCCTTCGCCTCTGCCGCGCAAGAGTTGGCGCCGGGGGCGTCGTAACCCACGCAAAGATTCGGTCGCAATTCCGCGTTGCAGCGCGCGTGAGAACGCTGTTGCGGTTGGCCTTCCCGCGGAGCCAAACGCGAACGAATGCAGGCAACCGACGACATGGTTCTTCTGCAGAGTCTCATTGTTCACGGAAGGCCAATGACCGTCGCGGTGCCGCCCGGCCAATGTAAGCTGGTTCCCGGAGCTTCGGCGTCTTTGCGGACGTAGCCCATGCCGATGATGCGCGGGGGGTCCCAAAGGCGCGCGGCGCGCGTAACGGAGCCAACTTCTTTGCCGTCGTCAGCCGTCAGTGGAATGCCGGGCTCTGGAACATCATCGCCGGAAAAGAGCAACGAAACGCGGCGTCTGTTCACGTGGCCTCGGGAACGAACGCGCTCCACGATTTCCTGGCCGGTATAGCAGCCCTTGGTGTAGCTGATGTGACTGTTCTCGAGTCCCGCTTCGTGGGGAATCTGCTTTTCGCCGAAGTCGTAGCCGAACCACGGCACGCCTTGCGCCAACCGTTGCGCGCTCAATGCCGTATAACCTGCCGGGCCGCCGCCGTGGCTGCGCGTGGCTTCCAGTAGAATTCGCCAAAGCGTTTGCAGATGGTGGCGCTCGACAACGAACTCGGCGCCAGCCACGCCTCCCGGCGAGCGCTTTACAATGCGGCAGGGAACTTGGCTGACGGCAGGCTGAGATCCTCCCTCCGGAGAAGCCGTGGCCGCGGCGTGATCGGAGAGGAGGCGAGCATCAACGCTTGAAAGCTCCTTGAGCTGTTGCAAGTCAACTCGGGCGAGCTCTTTCACTACTGCCCCTGCCTGTGGTCCTTCGAGCGCCAGCGTGCCCCAGCGGTCGGTCTCGTCGGCGAGCGTCACGTCGTCCATGATGATGTATTTGTCTATCCACTGGACGAGTTGCTCGCGAATCATGGCGTAGGAAATACCAACATGGTGGTCGGCGAGTGCGTAGGTTTCGATCTCAGCCAGGATGTGACCTTGTGGATTGAGGAGCAATGACACCGTGCCTTGTCCCGCGGCGAGATCCTTAATGTCGTTGGTCAGAATGGCGTTGAGGTAGCGCACGCGGTCCGGGCCAGTGAATTTCAAATGGGTGCGATAGTTCTTGTCCTCTAGCGCGACGGTTTGATTCGCGAAGCGGTATTCCGCGGCGGGGTCTCCAAAATTGTCCGGCAGCGCGCAGCCGAACCACACGCCCATTCTGGCGCCTGCACTCGCGTACACACCCGCTAGCGGCGAGGGTATTGGCTTCGCGTCCGCGCCAACCGTTGCGTCCGGTTTGGTTGCCGGCATTTCCATCCCTGGTCTATTCGTGCACCTTCAGTCTATCTCTTTTTGTTTTATCTAGGGTGGGTTGCGGACTCGCGAATGATCACGCGCTTTGCGGGGTGCCGTCAAAAGGCAATGTTATAATCGCTGCATGCGAGACGACTTGCGAGGCCTGCCGGCCCTCAATGCCGCACACGAGAGTCTGATTCACATCACCATTCCCGTCGGGATGCTGCAGTGCAATTGCTCGATCATTGGGGACCCCGTGACGCGCGAAGCGCTCGTGGTAGATCCCGGCGATGAAGTTACGCGCATTCTCGAACTCCTCGGCCGGCGGCGCCTCACGGTGAAGGCTATCGTCAGCACGCACGCGCACATTGACCACGTCGGCGGTTTAAGCAAGCTGCACCAATATACCGGAGCGCCTGTTCTGATGCACCGCGACGATTTGCCGCTTTATCAAGCCATGGAAATGCAGGCTTCTTTTCTCGGCGTCCTGCCGCCCGACTTGACGGAAGTGGATCAATTGCTGAAGGAGGGCGATATACTGCGCTGGGGATCGCTCGAGGCGCAGGTCATTCACACGCCCGGGCACACACCTGGCAGCGTCTCGCTGTATCTTCCGCACGATGCCGGCAAGGTTTCTTTGACCGATCAGGACGGGAAAGGCGCAGGGAATGGCGCAGCACCAGCCAGCCAGTCCGATGACTCTAGAAAGAGCGATGCTCAAAGCAGCTTTTCCGAAATGGGCGGTTCGGAAAAGCCTGAGATTCGCGTGCCGCAACTGCTTGCCGGCGACACGCTGTTCGCCGGGAGTATTGGCCGCACGGACCTTTGGGGCGGCTCAACGGAAGAAATCATGGACTCGCTTCGGGGCAAACTAATGCAACTGCCGGACGCTACGATCGTCCATCCAGGCCACGGGCCGATGACCACGATTGGACGCGAGCGCGAGACCAATCCTTTTTTGCAGCCGGAATGAAAAGGGAAGAAGCGAGACGTACAGAACATGCCCAGGTAAAGAACCTTGGGAGGGCAGACGCAGATTAAACCTTCGGAGGCTCTTTCGCCTTTCGCAATTCCTCCATCACAGATTGCACGAGTTCTTTGGCGTGAACCAATTCCTGATGAATCATGCGCAAGTCCATGACCGGCACGGCGGGATTTCTTTGACTGGTGCAGTAGACGCCATGCTGTCCGGCGAGAACCAGCGCATTGGTAATGCGGTCCAGCGAGACGGCCAGCCGGCCGCGCTCGCGGCCGAACATTTGTTCGTAATGCTCGAGTTCTTCCTTATGTTCCTGAAACGCTGACATGGGTTTGTTCCGTTGAAAAATCTTGCCCGTCGAAGACACCGTCTGTCGAAAAGCCGCAGGACTTGCCGGCTGACCCGGGGAGCGAGCGAAGAAAGCAGCTCCGGCTCAGCCGACAAGAAGTCCGGGCCGCGGTAACCCCTGCCATGACATGAACAGATTGTGCCTGCAGGCCACCGGCGAAGCGGAGTGCCACTTCGGGCACAAAAGCTTCCACTAAACTTTACCCCATCGGCCCTCGAGAACATAATTCATCTGGCACAGAGCCAGCCCTAATTTGCATGGCTGAGGCCCGATGAAAATGCAAACGGAGATGCCGGATTCCCCAATAAGCCCTGGGGAAGCGGTGTGGAGCAGCCCGACGATGCGACGTTCCGACTTGGTGCAGCACAAGGAGAAGGAAAAAGGCACGGTCTCCCGGACCTCCCAGATCGTTTTTGGGGAGCGGCAGCACCTTCTTCGCGTTCTCGACTCCCTGGAGGGCACGGACGTCCCGATCGCGCGCCGGCAGCAGGAACGGCGCATCCTTGAGGAGCTGATTCACGCGCGCACGCGGGAATTGAACCAGATCAACGTGGCCTGGGATGAAAAAATCGGGCTGGTGCTGAGCGCGGATGCCAAGCCGGAAATGCTGGAAAAGCTGGCGAAGCAGGCGCCACAGGAAGATTTCTATTTGCTGCGGCTGATCAGCGAGCATCCGCGCGCGAATGCAAAGACGCTGGGCAAGCTGGCGAAGCACCCTTACGGCGCGATTCGCGAAAATGTCGCGCGCCATCCGAACGCAGACGCAAACACGCTGGCGTGGCTAAGCCGCGACCGCAGCCAGCCGTTGTGGTATCTGGTGGCCTTCAACCCCAACACGCCGCTGCAGCTGCAGCGCCGTTTGCGCGATCGCCTGAAACGACTCGGCGAAAACCAAGCCTCGAAATAAACCATACCCCCCAACAGTGCGACTTGCCGGCTCTTGGCTGGCCCAAGATCCGAGTTTGCCCCAGGCGAGCGGCTATTTGATCGCGGCACTACCGCATTGCCGGCTGAAATCCGACGAAGAAATAAGCCGTTCGGATAAAATGGCCCGCGGCTGGAGTGTATGCAAATGCCGGGGCAAGGAGTCGAATGGGGCCGCTGCAAGATATCTTTGAGACCTGGGCACGCTTCCTGTACGAAGAAAACGCGACGGTGACCTTCCTGCGGCGTAGCCGGTGGCTGGTTCTCGCCTTGAGCGCAGCGGTGCTGATCCCGTGCTTCTGGCACCGGCGGATTGAAGCGGGCGACCTGGGGAGCCACGTCTACAACGCATGGCTCGTGCAACTGATCGAGAAAGAGCAAGCGCCGGGGCTCTATATCGCCCGGCAATGGGACAATATTTTGTTTGACGTAATGCTGCTCGGGCTCGCGAAGGCCGTGGGCTTTGCGGCGGCACAACGCATCGCGGTTTCCCTCTGCGTGCTGGTCTTTTTCTGGGGAGTCTTCGCATTTATCAGCGCGGTGACGGAACAGCCCCCGTGGCTTCTGACGCCCTGCATTGCCATGCTGGGCTATGGCTATTCCTTCAGCATGGGATTCATGAACTACTGTTTGTCGCTCGGGCTCGCTTGCTTCGGGCTGGCCATCGTGTGGCGCCCGCGGAGAGTCGACTGGGTTGGCGCCGCAATCCTTGCAATCCTGACTTTGCTAGCCCATCCGATTGGATTTTTGTGGCTGACGGGCATGACCGCCTACCTGCGCATGCGGCCGAGATTGCCGGGATGGTGGAAGCTGGCCTTGCCGCTCGCGGCCGTGGCGGTATTTTACGCGGTCCATTGGTACACGCTGCATCGGCCGGACCTTTCGGCGGACTGGGAACGCGGACCCTGGTATCTGTATAACGGCGCGGATCAACTGGCGCTGTATGGAAAACGATACCTTGGGGTGGCGGTGGCAGCGTTTTGCTTTGGCGTTGCCTGTGTCGCGGCGAATTTTTTCGCGCAGCCACGCGAACCAGGTTTCTGGAAACGTTTCGAGTTGCCGTTCGAATGGTATGCCGTCGCTTTTTGCGCAACGGCATTGCTTCCGGAAAATTTGCGGCCTTCGCCGGATGCTGGCTGGATTGGTCTGCTTGGCTCCCGGCTCACGACCATCTCCGCCATTTTCGGCCTCGGCGTCCTGGGATCCCTCAAGCCCCGCAAATGGCATCTCGCCGGCTTCAGCGTTTGCGCGCTGATCTTCTTTGCCTTTCTCTACCAGGACACCGGATGGTTAAACCGCCTGGAAGCGAACGCGGAGCGACTGACGCGTGGCCTGGCTCCCGGGACGCGTGTCATTGTGACCATCGACGCGCCTGCGGGCTCGCGTATGCAGTTCATCCATCATTCAGTCGAACGCGCCTGCATTGGACAGTGCTTCAGTTATGAGAATTATGAGCCCGCTTCGGGCGAATTTCGCGTGCGCGTTCGGCAAGGAAGTCCGCTCGTCACTTCTTCAACCGATGCGGCGGAGGACATGGCTTCGGGCGACTATGAAGTGGAGGAAGCCGATCTTCCGCTGAAGCAGATTTACCAATGCGACCGAGGCGACCTGACCAAGCTGTGTATCCGCGACCTTGCCGCGGGTGAGGATGTCGGCGGCCCGTCAAAGGACAAGCCTGCTAACCGGTGAGAGGCGGGCGCCGGATCGCCGCCTCTAGGGAGTCGCCGAAACCTCCATGAACCCGGTCGAGCAAATGCCCAGTTGCCGGCAGGAAACGCATGGCCGCCGGGGCACGGCAAAGGGAAAACGTCGAAAGACAAATTGGCTCTTGTAGCAGGCCAATTTCTGCTAAAATTGACCAAAGGTGAGAGACAATGCTGCCACTTCATCTCCAGCCACAAAGCCACGTCCCTCTATATGTGCAGCTTCGCGACCAGTTGCGCGCCTTGGTGCATGCCGGTGATTTGCGCCCAGGCGACCGCATTCCGGCAAGCCGGGAGCTCGCTACCATGCTGGGCGTGCATCGCACCACGGTGGCCAACGCCTACGCCGAATTGGAATCGGAGGGATTGATTCAAGGACATGTGGGCCGCGGGACGTTCATCAAGGGCAACGGAAACGGGTTGAAGATCACGCCGCCCGCGCCGCCAGTATTGCATGGCAACGGAAGCCTTCGCTGGGAATTGCTGTTTGCCGATGAGCGCGGGGAAGAAGTCCTGAGCCGGCTGACGGCCGGTGTACCGGAAGATGCCTTGTCATTCGTGATGGCCTGCCCAGCAGCGGCGTTTTTCCCCATCGATGAACTGCAAACCTGCGTGAATACCGTGCTTCGCCGCGAAGGGACGGAAGTCTTGAATCTCGGCCCGTCGGACGGCTATCCGCCGTTGAAGGCAGCGCTTTTGGAGCTGCTGCATCATGATGGAATTGCCGCCAAGGACGATAATCTGCTCATAACCGATGGATGCCAGCAATCGTTTGATCTGATCAGCAAAGCGTTTGTGCGGCCCGGCGATTCGGTCATCATGGAAAACCCGACTTATCCCGGGGCGGTGTCGATCTTTCACGGGGCGCGGGCGCGCTGCCTGAGCGTGCCGATGCGCACGCATGCCGAGCCCGGAGCGACACTGGGGCTGGACCTGGAAGCGTTGGAGGCCACGCTTGCGGCGAACCGCGTGAAGCTCATTGCCTTGACTCCCGATTTTCAGAATCCCACGGGCATTTCCATGCCGCTGGCTTCGCGCCGAAAACTGCTCGAGCTGGCCGGACGTTATCAGGTTCCGGTGGTGGAGGACCACATTTACGCGCGGCTGCATGCGCGGGAGGAGCGCGTGCCGTCGCTGAAGCAGCTGGACCGTGCGAATCTGGTGATTCACATCGATAGCTTCGCGAAGGTGGCGTTCCCCGGATTGCGCGTGGGATGGATTGTCGCGCCGCCTCCGGCAATCGAACGGCTGCGCGTGGTGAAGCAGAGTACGGACCTGCATACCGATCAGTTGGCACAGGCGACGCTGGCGGAATTTTTGCGCCGCGGGCTTTTCAGCAAGCACCTGGCGAAAATGCGCAAGGTGTACACCGCGCGGCTGGCGGCGCTTGACGAAGCTTTGCGAAAGCACATGCCGGAAGGGACGCAATGGAATCGTCCGGAAGGCGGGATGTGCATGTGGCTGGAGCTGCCGCCGGGGTTCGACGCGAGCGAGCTTCTGATTCACGTGAAGGAGCGCGGCGTGCTGTTCGCGCCGGGCCGCTACTTCTACGTGCAGAGTCCCCTGCCCAACACACTGCGGCTTGGATTTGCCAGCCTGGACGAGAAGCAAATTGCTCGCGGCGTGGCCACGCTCGCGGAAATGCTGAAGGTCGAGATGCGCAAGCGGCAGCGTGGTGTGCGGAGAGCGGAACGCAGCCGCGTGGCGTTGGTATGAACTAAGGAGGTAAGCAAGGAAAAGAGGTCGGCGAGGAGAAGCTTGAGCGACACCATCGGGCTGGAGCCAAATCCCACGAACCAATGCTTTGGCTGCGGCGGAGACAAGGGCGCTCCTCGGATGAAACTGACCTTCGAGCAGGACAACGCGAACCGCAGGATTGTAGGACGGTTCGTGCCGGGGCATCGGTATCGAGGATTAGGAATTTAGACAGTTTCACGTAGGAGAGGAGAAAGAAGATGGACGGGAAAAAGCCAAATGGGAGCGGCAACGGCAGCAAAGGCTCGAATGAATGGCGCGTGAAAGTCGGCCTCGCGGAAATGCTGAAGGGCGGCGTGATCATGGACGTCACAAACGCGGAGCAGGCCAAAATTGCCGAAAACGCCGGGGCCTGCGCGGTGATGGCTTTGGAGCGCGTGCCGTCCGATATTCGCAAGGAAGGCGGCGTGGCGCGCATGGCGTCGATCAAAGTCATTCGCGAAATCATGAACACCGTGACCATCCCGGTGATGGCCAAAGTGCGAATCGGGCACTTTGCGGAAGCGGAAGTTTTGCAGGCGCTCGAAGTGGACTTTATTGACGAGAGCGAAGTGCTGACGCCGGCCGACGAAGAGAATCACATCTGGAAGCGCGATTACCGCGTGCCGTTCGTTTGCGGCGCACGCAACCTCGGCGAAGCGCTGCGGCGCATCGCGGAAGGCGCGGCGATGATTCGGACGAAGGGCGAAGCGGGGTCGGGAAACGTGGTGGAAGCCGTGCGGCACATGCGCGCGATCATGAGCCAGATGAAAAAGCTCGCCACCATGCGGGAGGACGAATTGATGCATGAGGCGAAAGAATTGGGCGCTCCGCTCGAGCTGGTCCGGCAGATCGCGAAGACCGGGAAGCTGCCGGTGCCGAATTTTTCTGCGGGGGGAATCGCCACTCCGGCCGACGCCGCGCTGGTCAGGCGGCTGGGAGCGGAAGCCGTGTTCGTCGGGTCGGGGATTTTCAAGTCCAGCGATCCCGAAGCGCGCGCTAAGGCAGTGGTGAAGGCGACCACGCACTTTGAGGATCCGAAGGCCGTGCTCGAAGCGCACGAGGAATTGGGCGAAGCCATGCGCGGGCTGGACGTGCGGCAGATGGAAGAAAAAGACCTGCTGGCGACGCGTGGTTGGTGACCGCCCCGCCCCCAAGCGGTCGGAACCATTCATCACGGGATAAGCAAAGTGAAGATCGGAATTTTGGCGGTGCAAGGAGATTTTGAAGCCCATGCCGCGATGCTGGAGCGACTCGGCGCGCAAACGACCGAGGTGCGCGCCCCCGCCGACCTGGAAGGTTGCGACGGGCTGGTTCTGCCGGGGGGCGAAAGCACCACCCAGCTAAAATTCCTGCAAGAAGAGGGGCTGGCCGACAAGATTGTGAGATTTGCGGAGCGCGGAGGGGCCATCTTTGGCACGTGCGCGGGGGCGATTCTGCTGGCGAACGACGTGAAGCATCCCCAGCAGGATTCGCTCAAGCTGATGGACATGACCGTGGTTCGGAACGCCTATGGCCGGCAAATCGCGAGCGATGTGGTGAGCGGGCCCACCACGCTCAAGACCGAGCTGCTCGAAATGGTGTTTATTCGCGGGCCGGTGATTGAACGCACCGGGCCGGGCGTAAAGGTTCTTGCAGAATACGCGGGAAGACCTGCGCTGGTCGAGCGCGACAACATCATGGCCGCGACCTTTCATCCGGAGTTGACACAGGACACCACCGTCCACGAACATTTTCTAAGCCTGGCCAGGTCACGCCAAGGCCAGCGAGCGAACGGCGCCAAGCCCGCAAAGTGAAAAAGCGGCAAAGCGCGGAGCCCAGCCCGCACCGCTCCCAACGCACGCGAGTACTCTTCGTGTGCGTTGGGAACGCCTGCCGGAGCCCGATGGCGGAAGCGATTGCCCGCTATGACGCAGCCGATGTGATTGAGCCTTTCAGCGCGGGCTTGTATCCGCTGGGGTATATCGCAGAACTAACGAAACAGACGTTGATGAAAAACGGGTATTCTGCGAACGGACTAACCTCCGATGTCCTCAAGAAGGAGGCGGTGGAAGCGGCGGACCTCATTATCAACATGACGGGAAGAGCGAGCGAAGAAGTTTTCCGCGGCCGGGAAAATGTGGAAGACTGGCTGGTTCAGGATCCCTTTGGTGCGGACCCAGAAACTTATCAGCGCGTCTTCGAAGGTATCCAGCGGCGCGTGAATCAGCTCGCGTTTAGTTTGAGAGACCGGCGGCCAGGCCAGAAAGCACCAGGATAGGAGCGTCGTTGCGGCGAGAAAAAACCAGCGTATCGCAAGAAGACTACCTGAAAGCCATCTGGGAGATGCTGGAGGAGAGGCAGACGCCGATCAGCGCGCGGCTCGCCGAAGAATTGCAAGTCACGCCACCCGCGGTGACCGCGGCGCTGAAGCGCATGACGCGTGACGGACACGTGCGGGTGGATCGCAGCGGGCAAATTTCTCTGACACAGAAAGGGAGAAAGTTTGCCGAACATCTGGCGCTGCGCCATCAACTCGCGGAGATGCTGCTTACGGACGTGATCGGCCTTTCCTGGGCCAAGGCGCACGATGAGGCCGAGCGGCTGGAACATGCGATTTCGCCCGAGGTGGAAGCGCTGTTGATCAAGCGCTTCGGGGACAAAAAGAGCTGCCCGCACGGTGTGCCTATGCGCGGTGGCATCGCGACCCTGCGAAAACAGGGCGCCGTGCTCCTGGGGGATTTGCGTCCGAAGGACTCGGGCGAAATCCTTTGCGTGTACGAAAAAGACGCGCAATTTTTGGAATTCCTGGAGGGCTTGCACCTGCGCCCGGCAGCGACAGTCGATGTGTTAAAGCGCGAGTACGACGAGACCATGACGTTGCGCGTGGACGGAAAGACGGTGCATCTCGGCAAACCCGCCACCAGCCGCATCTGGGTCAAGAAGCTTGCCTAGCGCATGGCGGCGAAAATGCGGCTGAGCTGGCGGGGACCTCAGCGCTTCTTTGGCGAAAGCAAAGGTGCCTGGAATGCTAGCGACATGGTTCACCTTAAGCTTCAACTGCCGATGCGACCCTGCTTCAGCCAGTATGCCCGAATACTAGGATGCCTCTCCTGCCGGAACGCGCTCACTTGACCGAGGCCTTCCTCGAATGAGCTCTTGTGTCTGCGCGAAGTTTTGGACTCCTGATCATTTCACTCGCCGAGCCCCTGGCGAAAACGGAGGCGGAAATTCTTCGTCCTGCCGCGTCTTGAAGCGCCAACTCACCTGCGGTGATCGTTATCCGGGATTCTCCGAGCATGCTTTTGAGGCGTGACTGCAATCCTTCGGCTTCTTCCGCCATCCTGGCTTGCGTCAGCACCGTGACATAGACATTCAGCAAAACAAACACGGGTACCGCGTTCAGAATCCTTCCACAGGAGCCCAGCAGTTCAGGAAGAGAATCCTCCAATTTCCAAATCTCGCCATCGGGACCGCGTCCGAACCTCGGCGGATCGAGCACCATGGCATTGTACTGATTCCCGCGTCGCGCCTCGCGCCTTACGAATGTCAGCGCGTCTTCCACGATCCAACGAATCGGGCGTGTGCCAAGGCCTGACAGACTCTGATTCTCGCGTGCCCAGGCCGCCGCTTTGCGGGAGGCATCCACGTGCGTCACCTGCGCGCCCGCCGCAGCCGCCGCCAGCGCCGCGAGGCCGGTGTGTCCGAACAGGCACAACAGCTTTATGGACCCAGCCGCGAGTCTCGTCGCTTGTTCGATCCAATCCCAATTGCACGCCTGATCCGGAAACACTCCCACGTGCCCCGAGGCCGTGGGCTGCACCCAAAACTTCAAATCCTTCCGTCGCATGACCCATCGTTTCGGAACGGGTTTGCGGAACTTCCACTCCCCCTGCTGCCCACGGCTTGTTTTCCGAAACTCAGCGTGGGCCGCTTCCCATGGATGCGACGCGAGCGCCGGTTTCCATCTTGCCTGTGCTTCCGGACGGATCAGCACGATTTCACCGAACCGCTCGAGCTTCTTTCCATTCCCGCTGTCTACCAACTCATAGTCCGCCCACTGAGCTGTGAGTGTTTCCACGTTATTTTCGCTCGTCGAGGAGTGACTGCAGGCGGGCGTAGCCGGCGCGGCTCACGGGGAGGCGCACGCCGTCGCTGAGAATCGCGAGACGGCTGTCCTTGCCGTACGGCTCAATGCGCGCGACGCGTTCGAGATTCACGATGTAGGAGCGGTGGATGCGCACAAAGCATTTCGGGTCGAGACAGGCTTCCAGGCTGGCGATGGTTTGCTGCTTGAGATGCTTCTTGCCCTGGCTGGCGAGAGCCACGTAGTCGTCCTGGGCCTCGACGTAATCGAGCTTGGCGATGGGAATAAGCGTGACACGCGTGCCGTCTTTGACGACGACGCGCTCGAGAAATTGCTGCGGAGGGCGGGCGGAGTCGGCGAGTTGCTGTCCGGACGGCATCTTCTCACCGAGCCTGCGCTTCGCGTGCTCCAAAGCTTCCTCGAAGCGCTGCTTGCCGATGGGCTTCAGCAGATAATCGACGGCGTGCACCTCGAACGCGCGCATGGCGTATTCATCGTAAGCGGTGGTAAAGATGACGCAGGCGTTTTCGCCAATCAGCTCAAGAACATCAAAACCGGTGAGCTTGGGCATCTGCACGTCAAGGAAAATCAAGTCGGGCTTGTGCTCGGCGAACGCCTTGACCGCTTCGAATCCATTTGCGCACTCGGCAACCACTGCGATCTCTGGATGAGAAACGAGCAGTTCGCGGATGACGTGACGCGCGAGTTCTTCGTCGTCTACAATCAGCGCGCCGATTCTTTTTTGCGAGCCCATCACTTGCGCAGGTCTCCCGTTTCGGCGGGGATGGACAACTCCACTCGAAAATGATCCGTTTGCGAATCCACGCGTATGCTGGCGTCGGTTCCATAGCGCCCTTCCAGACGCTTGCGAACGTTGACCAGGCCCATGCCGTTGCGGCGATTGATCGTGGACTCGCGGTCAAACGTGTTTTCGATAATCAAAAAGAGTCGGCCGTCCTGAAGCTCCGAAACGAGTCGAATGACGCCGCCTTCGGGAAGGTTGGCGATGCCGTGCACGACCGCGTTTTCCACCAGAGGCTGAAGGACCAGCGGCGGAACCAGCAGCGATTTGGATTCCTCCTGAATTTTTTCTTCGACACGCAGGCGTGCGCCAAAGCGCACTTTCTCGATGGCCAGGAAACGTTCCAGCAGAGCGAGCTCCTCGGAAAGAGGAATGACGGTTTTTTCCCCCAGGCCGAGGGTCAGGCGCAAGAATTCGGAGAGCAGGATGCACATCTCGCGAGCTTTGGAAGGATCGATGCTCGTGAGCGCGCTGACGGAATTGAGGCTGTTGAACAAGAAGTGCGGGTTCACCTGGGCTTTCAGCGCTTTCAATTCAGCGTCGCGAGCGAGGATGCGTGCCTCAGTCGCTTGCGCTTCGGCGCGACGCGAATCTTCCATGGCAATGAGGACATAGTGAAAGGCGACCGAAAGCAGATAGAGAAGGATTCCGATGGTATTGATGGCGTTCACTTGCGGACCGAATTGGCTCTTGATGGCTTCGAATTGCTTGGGGCTGAGAACCGCGTAGGCGAGCAAGGCGCCAACGTGAGTCCAAATGAAGCTGATGAACACGGCAGCGATCAAGTGCGTCAACAGCAGCCGCATGAAAGTGACTCTGCCCAGGGGAGTTGCGCGACACGGGTACCAGGCGAAAAGGCAAAGAAAAGCGTAAAACAGAAACACGGGCACAGCGATGGCGGTTGCCTGCCACCAAACGAGGCCCCCTCGCGTCGCGAGTACGTAGATGGACGTGGCAACGAACGGGACCCAAGCAAGCAGATAGAGGCTCAGGCGGCCGCGCGTGAACAGTGGATGCATTGGACGAGTTTAGTTTTTGATTTCCAGCCCGCCAAAGATGACAGCGCCGGTGATCACCAGCGTCTTGAGATTACCGCTTGCAGCGTCATCGACGCGGGCGGTCCGCGTTTTGTCCTCGACGCCGCCGAAAATGGGCGCGCCACGGAACGCGATTTGCCACCCGACGGGTATACGAAGTTCCACGCCGCCGAAGATAACGGTAATCGCCAGGGTGGCCTCATTTCCCTGGATGTGCGACTCGGTGAGATCCAGTTCGACGCCGCCAAAAATGGCGGTGATGTCCCCGCCTTGGAAATCCTGACTGGTCATGCGCCGTTCCAGACCTCCAAAGACAACCGCCTCATTAAGCGTCGTGCGGGGATCGCCCACCGTCGGTGAAGAGACAGCGGGCTTTTTGCTCCAACCGAACGATCCCCACAACACGAGAATGCCGATAGCGATCAGCAGCATCGGCCAAAAGTCTCGCCAGCCAAAGTGCGTGATTCCCAATTGATTCAGTTGGAGCAAGACGCCCGCGGCCATCAGGAAAAGGCCCCAGGGTCTGTTGCGCGAAGCAAAGTTGACGACTCCGGCCAGCACGACGAGCAGGGGCCAGAAGCGCGACCAAAGGGAATACACGGAAACATACCCCATGTGATCGAGGAGGAAGGCGATCCCGACTAGGACCAAAATGGCGCCCATGAGGATGCCGCCGCGTCCACGGCCGCGAAGGTCAATGCCAACCACCAGAGGCCTGCGCCGCCGGCCCTCTTTGTCGTTCCCCCGATTCAAGTTATCGTGAATGTTGCGATGAATCTGCTCGTGGAGATCGTTCTTGAATTTGCGAGCCGCGTCGCGGAAGTCGTCGCTGAGCTTTTTCGGGTCGAAATTGTGTTCGTCGCTCACAAAATTCTCCTGTAGTTCCCGCGCCGCTCCGTCTGTCGCTTAAGATTCACTTTCGTAATCCCGCGATGGGAAAATAGGAGCCAACCTCGGATTCACGTGACGTTTGCCGATCGCGTTTCGCAAGAGTGTAGCTCCGATCATAACCAGAATCAGCGGCCAAAGGGATACCAGGATCCAGTGCAGGCCGGCGCGAAATGCGGCTTGATCGAAGAAGTACGCTTGCACGGCGCGCATCCCCGCCAGGCCGATCTCGACCACGGCGCCGAGAGCGCCCGGCGCCGAGGAGAAGGAGTCGCTGATATGGGTCGCGATTTCGTCCAGATTGGCGAATAGCATCAGCAAGCCGATGCTCAGAAGCAGCGCACCGGCAACCGCAGGGAAGCTCTTGGGGGATGTCTGCCGCCTTGCCATAGGGACCTCTCGCAGGCCGTTTTCCTGCCCGCAAAGGGAGAATAGGGGTACCCCAGAGGGAGGCGCACGCGGCATTCGGCGAGGAGAAGGGAATTACCGGCGAAGGACGGCAGGAAACCGGGGAATAGGCGGCCATGGCGCAGGCCAGGCCAAGTTCAGGGGCCAGGAAAAAGCAGTTGACACCGATTTGCGAAGTGCTAGATTTATAGCACGTATGCTACAAACGTAGCATCGCGGCGAAAAAGATGAAGAGCAAGCGAAAACCGCATACGCTGTCGCGGCGCGAACGCCAGATCATGGACATTCTTTACCAGCTCGAACGCGCCACGGTAGGAGAAGTGCTTTCCAAACTGCCCGACAAACCAAATTATTCGACGGTGCGGGCGCAACTTCGCGTGCTGGAAGAGAAAGGGCACGTTCGTCATGAAGAAGAGGGCCTGCGATACGTTTACCTCCCCTGCGTTCCCCGCGAGGTGGCGCGCCGCTCGGCGCTGCGACATCTCGTCGAAACGTTCTTTGAGGGTTCCACGGAGAAAGCCGTCGCGGCCCTGCTTGGCGGCGAAGTTTCACGCATTTCCTCGGACGAGCTCGATCGACTTGCCGCCCTCATCGCCAGGGAAAAAAACGAAGGTTCACTATGAATCTACCGAGCACCTCGCAACTAGCGGTTTGGTTCCTGCTGAGCTGCACCGTCAAGACCACCTTGGCTTTTGGGGCTGGCGACTACGGGAGCATACTTCTTACGCCACCAGTCCGCCACCAGGCGCCACTACGTTTGGGCTCTGGGAATTGCCTCTTCGATAGCCCTTCCTCTTCTTATGCTTCTGCTTCCGGCCTGGCATTCCGCGACACTCGGCAGCGCCGCCCGATTGCTGGTCCCTGGCCGTGCCGCCATGAAAAACTCGACTCTTCAGAAATTGCCCGCGCTGGCGATCAATGCCGCCGCGGCTTCGCCGCTCTCCGGTCAGATGTTCAAGTTGATTTTGCTTTTCTGGGGTCTTGGCACGCTGTTTGTGGCGGTGAACCTGCTGGGAGGGCTGGCACGGTTGAGCTGGATTTCCGCGCGATCCACGCCGGTAGCCTCCGGGGAATGGAGACAAACCGTTCGGGGGATCTGCGCGCAACTCGGAATCGTGCGTCGCGTGCAGGTGTTCGAATGCGATAACACGGCATCGATGCCGCTGACCTGGGGCATGCTGCGGCCCCGTATCCTGCTTCCCGCGGGTGCGATGGAATGGTCCGCAGAGCGGCGAGAGGTCGTGCTATTCCACGAACTCGCGCACATCGCACGTCGTGACTGGTTCCTACAAATTTGCGCGGAACTCGCCTGCGGCCTCTACTGGTTCCATCCGCTCGCGTGGTTCGCAGCCGCGAGTTTGCGAAGAGAGAGTGAACGGGCCTGCGACGATTCCGTCCTGAATGGAGGAGTCGGAGCCTCCTGCTATGCGAATCAATTGCTCGAACTCGCGCGGACCCTCAAGAATGCCCATCGCGGCTGGTCGGCCGCACTCGCCATCGCCCGCCCATCGAATCTGGAAAGGAGATTCATCGCCATGCTGAATCCAAATCTGAACCGCTGCGGAATATCACGAAGGGCGGGGCTGCTCGCTGAAGTTGCAGCCCTGTGCTTGCTGCTCCCACTCGCGGCGCTGCGGCTTCCGGGGCAGAACCTGTCCGGAAAATTTACGGGCACGATCTTTGATATCAGCGATGCGACCGTTCCGAACGCGACGATCGTCATGACGAACCACAAGGCGAACACGGTCGACATGACCACTTCCAACGCCGAAGGAAATTTCGTTTTCAAGGCGTTGCCGGCCGGCGAGTACGAAATGAAGGTGCTTAAACCCGGGTTTGCGGTGTATCGCGCCCCGCAAATCGCGCTGGAGCCGGGCCGCGCCCTTGCGCTGACGGCCAAACTGGAAATGGGAGTCTTGACGGAGACCGTGGATGTACAGGCTGAGGGTTCAGCGAAAGCCCCGCCTTCCACGGAGACCGCCAAAAATCAGAAACCCATGCGAATCCGCATTGGCGGAAACTTGGAAGCGGCGAAAGTTTTGACCAAGGTGCAACCGGTCTATCCAGAAAGCGCCAAGGCCGCCGGCTCGCAAGGCACGGTGGTACTTCATGCCGTCGTCGGCATGGACGGCAAACCATTGTTCTTGCAGGTCTTAAATAGCCAGATTGAGCCGGAGCTTGCCCGCGCGGCTGTCGAAGCGGTAAGCCAGTGGAGGTATCAGCCGACGCTGCTGAATGACGAGCCGGTCGAAGTCGACACCACGATCACTGTCCATTTCGCGCTATTGCCTTAAGCTGCGAATCTCTGTTACCGGGTCAAGATTCTGGGCAAGGACGAGAACGCTTTGGCGCGAGTTAGGGTTCGCGGTCCTTGAAGAGATCGCGGAGTTTTTGGTGGACGCTCTCGACGGCTCGCAGAAATTCCTCAATCCCCACGGTGTGGCGAGTTACCTCCAGTGTGAGTGAGGCGGCGGCGATGGCCTCACAGAGTTGCGTAGCCCGGCGAATGCGTTCCGCCGTGAGCAAGGGAAGCACCGATTGCGGGTCCTGGTGCCGCGATTGGCGCTCTTGCCACTCTTGAACCGCCCAGGCGGTCTTGCGCACGTTATCCACGGCATCGCGGAATTCACTGAGGACGCGCTGATCGATTGAGCCCGAACGCATGTCGTACTCCAGCTTGACGAGGTCCGCGCAGGCTTTCTTTAGCTGGAAATTCACGCCCCAGAACGTGTCACTCGGGACAAGAAGTTCGACGGCGACCCCGAGCAGGCGGCCTTCGGCGTTGCGGCGCAGGCCAACGACGCGAGCGTGCGAGGACTCGTGGGAAAGAAGGTTGGTTATCTCGATCTGGGTTCCCACCGCTGGGTACGTCTTCATCTCTAATAAGCCGCCCTGAGTATTTACTTCCATGGCTTGACCCGCTTCACGGAGAATCTTGCCATTAGGCTCTTGCCACGTTGCCTCCACCGGGGAGATGAAGGGAAAACGCCTGCTCCGCCGCTTTCCAGCTGTTGAAGACGCTTGGTTGACGTTTGGTTGTGGCATGAATGGCCCCGGGCTGATTCACCGGACCTATACCATTGCATAATGCTCCTTGCAAAGCCAAAAAACGGCTGGGCGAACCGAGGACGCGCGAAAAATGCAACCTGTTACCGCCTCAATAACCGGCGGCTTTGCCCGAGCCGCGGTCGTCGTGGCCGCCTTGGAGCCAGCCGTCGCTGATCAGGATGGCTTCGACACGGGCGATGACCGCGGGCTTGGCCTCCTCAATGTTGTAGCCGGCCTTCTTGAGTAGGGCAATGGTGTCCGGGGAAATGCCGCGCTCGATGTCGAGTCGATCCGGTTTCCACTGATGATGGACACGGGGAGAGTCGATGGCGTCCTGGATGTTCATGCCAAAGTCGATGACGTTGAGCATCACTTGCATGACCGCGGTGATGATGCGGGAGCCGCCTGGTGCACCGAGGACGAGGAACGGCTTGCCATCTTTCAGTACGATGGTGGGAACCATAGAGGAAAGCGGACGCCGGCCCGGGGCAATGGAGTTGGCTTCGCCCTGAACGAGGCCAAAAAGATTCGGCGCGCCGGGCTTGGCGGCGAAGTCGTCCATTTCGTCGTTGAGGAGAAATCCGGCGCCGGGAACGGTGACGCCGCTGCCGTACCCTGCGTTCAACGTGTAAGTGACGGCGACGACGTTTCCTTGTTCATCGGCGATGCTGTAGTGCGTGGTGTCGGAGCCTTCCGCAACCGCGGCGGGTAGCCCAGGGTTGATCTGCTCGCTGGGCGTGGCCAGAACGGGATCGATGGAATCGCGGCGCGCCTTGATGTAGCCGGGCTCGAGAAGAGCAGTGATGGGGTCCTTCACGAAATCGGGATCACCGAGATATTCGTTGCGGTCGGCGTAGAAACGGCGCATCACTTCGGCGAGGTAGTGATAGGCGGTGGCGGAACCGGCCTTGGATTTTTCGTAGCTCGTGCCGTCGAGCATGGCGAGCATTTGCAGGATGCCGACTCCACCGGAACTGGGCGGCGGGGAGGTGATGATGCGATAGCCCTTGTAATCGCCTTCTAGTGGTTTCCGTTCGACGGCTTGGTATTCGCGAAGATCCTCCAAAGTAATCAGGCCGGCGTTTTTCTCCATTTGGCTCGCGAGGATGCGCGCGGTTTCACCCTCATAAAATTCCTTGGCGCCGTTGCGGGCCATGCGTTCCAGCGTGCGAGCCAGTTCCGGCTGCTGAAGAGTCTCGTTCCAATCATAAAAGGCGCCGTCCTTGAGGAAAATGCGCTTCGAATCGGGGAATTGCGAGAGCAAATCGGCAGTATTGTGAAACGAGCGCATCTGCGAATAGGAAATCGGAAAGCCCGACGAAGCGAGGTGGATGGCGGGCGCGAGGAGTTCAGACCAGGACTTGGTGCCGTACTTTTTCAGAGCGAGCTCGAGTCCGCGGACGGTGCCGGGGACACCGACAGCTCGCCAGCCAATCAAGCTGTCGTGCGTAACGTTGCCGCTCGGGTCCAAATACATGTCGTGCGTAGCTTGGTGCGGGGCTTTCTCGCGGAAATCGATGAACGTGGTGCGGCCATCGGCAAGGCGGATGAGCATGAAGCCGCCGCCCCCGATATTTCCGGCAAAAGGATGCGTGACGGCGAGAGCAAAGCCGACCGCTACCCCGGCGTCCACGGCGTTTCCACCCGATTTCAGGACGGCGACACCCACATCGGCGGCCACGGGTTCCTGCGCAACCACTATTCCTTTGCGTGCGTAAACCGGGTCGTGGGCATAGGCCGCTGGCAGAGAAATCGACAGAGTGAGTGTGATCGAAAGGAATCGCACAAAAGGAGCGTTTTTCATAAGGGAGGATTATAGGGAGATTCAGCAAAATTGTCGCTGACGGCGCTAGAAAGCCCGGAAGTTGTTTGCAAACCGGGGCAAATCCCACTATGGTAGGCAGCACGTGTCTTGGGGCGTGCTCTGCAAGCTGCGGTCCCCGGATGTCCTGGGAGAGATTGCACGAGCGCGTCGCGACGGCGCGCAAGTTGGGTTGCTCAGAAGAATGCCCTTTCGCGTCGCTTCCCGGTGTCTCAAAAGCGCTCCGGCGGTTTGGCCTAGGCAATGCGCAAGGCAGGGAAATGTTGAAGACGGTCATGTATTACTGGAACGCCGCCCGAGGTTATCGATGGAAGCCGTGGAAGAGTCCTTACATGCGCTGGCGGTTTGAGACGTTTCTAGGTGAAGAAGCGGCCGAACTGACCGCGCGCAAGTTTTTCCGTCTCGCCTGGAAATACCGCGAATACATGGAGCGGTTTGTCGATTGGGCCTCGGAACGGCGCCGCATCCAGCACCGCCACCATGCTTGAGGTGTCAGCAAAGATGTTCCTTGAGGTTCCTTAAGGGCAGCATGGCTTGTGAACAGCTCCGCGGACTGCCTGAGGAGAAGGAAGGAAGCAATGACCGTAGCGCGAGACGCCAGCCGCGCCGCTGTTGCCTTTGCGGGTGTCAACCCCATCCTGCGCGTTATGAAGATATCAACGCAGCCGTTGACCATGGGCGGCTATAAATGCTTAGGCGGAAAGCCCGGAAGAAGCGAACGCGTAATGCGCAGGTCCTCGAAGCAACGCGCATCGAGCGGAGGTATAATTTGACTGGAGAGGATGGTCCATGGTGGAGCTAAAGATCCTCCAGAAAACGCAAGAACTCTACGAAGCACGGTGGTGGGAGCCGGAAGCGAACCGACGTGTCCACTGCTATCTCTGTCCGCGGCACTGCCACATTCATTCTGGCCAATCGGGATTCTGCTTCATCCGCATCAACCAAAACGGAAAACTCTATAACCTTGGGTATGGTTCGCCCGCCGCTTTGCAGATCGATCCCATCGAGAAGAAACCGCTGAATCATTTTCTGCCGGGCACACGCATTTTCAGCATGGGCACGGCGGGCTGCAACATGGGCTGCTTCTTTTGCCAGAACTGGGACATCTCCAAGTCCCGCTCAGACCAGGTCCATTCGCAAGATGTTCCTCCGGAAGATGTGCCGCTATTGGCGCTGAGATACGGATGCGAGTCGATCGCCTTCACTTACAACGAGCCGACCATCTGGGGCGAGTACGTGATCGACATCTGCAAAGAGGCGAAGAAGCACGGCTTGAAAACGGTGATGGTGACGAACGGCTACATCACTTACCAAGCGTTTCATGACATTTATGACCACATCGACGCGGCGAACGTCGACCTCAAGGCGTTCACCGAGAATTTCTACGGAAAGATCACGCTGACGCATTTGCAGCCGGTGCTCGATACGCTCAAATGGCTGAAGAAAGAAACGAACGTATGGTTCGAGATCACCAATTTGATGATCCCGACATTAAATGACGATCCGATGGAAACTCGGAGGCTAGCGGAATGGATTTCGACGCACCTGGGGCCCGATGTGCCATTGCATTTCACCGCGTTTCACCCGGATTTCAAGCTGCAGGACAAGCCCCGGACGCCGGCGGCGACGCTTGATCAGGCAAGGCAGATTGCCCTGGACGCGGGCCTGCACTATGTGTACGAGGGGAACATTTATAGCGACGGGTCCAACACCTATTGCCCAAAGTGCAAGGCCTTGCTCGTGCGGCGCTTGTGGCACGATGTGGTGGAATATCGCGTCCATGACGGGGCTTGCCCGAAGTGTAAATTCCCGATTCCGGGCGTTTGGTCAAACGATGCAAAAGAAAATCGGCAACTGAGGTGCGGAGCGGCGGCCGCTACGCGGCGGTATATCCACTTGAACCTTTGACATCCTCCCCGCCCTTAAAAAAGGGCGAGGATTCCTACGAAGCCTGGTTTGGTTTCAACCAGAGCATTTCGGCGGGTTCCTGTTTCATCGATCGGCCGTACTGCGCCGCATCTCCGCAGGCTTCACACATCGGGCTGCCCGGCCCTAGGTCTTGCGAGAAAAGAACTACACACCAAAACCTGCGCCTTATATCCCCGTTCTCAAGAACGGAACCTGTAAGGGCCGAAAAAGGTACTGGTATCAATTACCCAGCCCATCTTTGGTACTTGACCCCGTCTATCCCTCTGATACGCTTGGATTAACCTTCCTCATGGCAAGCGCGTAGCCTCCCTCGCGCGGAGGAGGCGCCTTATGAAACCGACTGAACGTCGACAGCTGGCACGCGTGAACCACCGCACGCCGTTGCGCTTCCGGGCGGCAGGCGTGGCTGCCGACAAGACGGAGCACTTTACCGAAGCTCTGAACGTCTCCCGCGGCGGTTTTTTCTTCGCCTCCTCGGCGCCCTTACAAGTTGGCATGCCCATCGAAGCCACCATTCACATGTCTGCGGAAGTGACCGGCAACGGTGCGCAGGAGATGCGTTGCACCGCACGCATCGTGCACGTCCGCAACGAGCCTTATGGAGACGGGCGCATCGGCTTTGGTGTGGAAATCGAAAAATATCAGACGGCAGCCGTGCAAGAACGGTGGACGAGCTGAGGTTGTCAGTCCTCGGTTCTCAGTTTGGCGTTTTAAAAAGCCCACCTGTTTGAATCGCTTGCAAGCGAGCTTTTGAAGAAAGTTTTCCCCACCTCGGGATCGGAGATCTGCCGGCCCTCGGTCGAAATGGCGGTTGAGGTTATTTCTCACGAAGCCTGCCGATCAATCTTTTCGATCACCATGGCTTTGGAGCCTCCGCGCTCATAAATCTTGCCTGTTGCCGTCACCTTGTCGCCTGCAAAAGGCAGAAGCCTTCTGTTCTGTCCGCTAGAGGGCGTTGTGTCGGCAATCGGCCAGTAAATAGGGTCGTCGTCCGCGAGAATCACAAGCTGGGAGCCGGCCTTGGCGCAAGAGATGGCGCACTGTTTGCTAATGGGTTTTGCTAAGGCCCATGGTGAACGCACACGCCGAGTCCGGGACGTAGCCTTTCACGGTGAGTGTTGGTGCGTCGGCAGCCTTTAGGAAAGCCCCCGCGGACAAGAGAACAAAAAAGACTGCCTTTGCAACCAGGCGCATGGATTTCACTTTTTGTGCCTCCCAGGGAGATGCAAGCGACGGCGTTTAAATTTTAGATTAAGGTTTGCCGCCCGGCACGGTGAAAGTGACCTTTGCGGCGCCGACATTTTCGAAGGTGTCAAAGACGCGGACGGCCAGGGTATGCTCGCCGGGGGTTGCGGAAACGGCAAAGTCGTAGTGCTCAACGAGGGCGTCGCTGATCCCGGTGGTAGGAGAAACAAGAACCCAGTCGGCGCCGTCCAGGCTGTATTGTGCGCGACCAATCGCGGAGACAGTGTCGTGTGCCGTGAAAGAGACCGCGTGCCCTCCGCCCATTTTGGAGGAAGGCGCGCCTACACGCAGATCTTCGACCACTGGCGGAGTGTTGTCGACCTCGAAGCGCTCGGATTCGCGTTCCGCGGTGAGCGCGGCGGCCGGCAGATTCGATGGAGAATCCGAAGTCACAATTTTCAGGTAATAGGCGCCGTCGGGAAGCGTTGCGGTATCGAAGGAATAATACTTCTGATCGAGCTTGTCCTTCAGCAGCTTCCACTCTTTTTCATTCTCTCCGCGATAGTAGACGGCAAATTGCAACTCGTCTTCGTTGTCGTCATGGGCGGTCCAAAGCACGGTTCGGTAACCTTTTTGCGCGAAACCCTGGGGCGGTTGTTCGAAGTGAGTGGTCGTGGTGGTCTGCGTGATGGTCACCCCGGTGGTGCTGGGAGCGGTCGGCATTTTCATGGCAACAGGAGTTGGCTGGTTGGAGGCGACGGCTTGCGGGCTCTGCGTGCGGACGCCAGCTTCCTGAACGGCGATACCGTCGATAACCGGGGCGACATTGCGCGGAAGGTAAGCGAGGCTCACCCAATCGATGCCGTCTCCAGGGCGGCCATCGTGGATCACCGCTTTCCACTGCGCAAAACGTGCAGGCGGCGCTTCCGCGGCGCTGCCCGGTTTGGTGTAAGGGCCAAACCAGCGGGACCATTCCTTGTCCGGGTCATCCGTGTTACCGCTGCGAACGAAGAATTCGGTTCGCGGTTCGCTCCCGTGCGCAGCGCCGGAGCTTGAGGCTGACTTCGCGGTAGAAGCAGGAGGCGGGCTCCACCATTCGATGCGTCCCCATTGCGAGAACAGTTGCGCATCAAAAGAGTGAGATTCGAAGGTCCCTTCGGCCTCATATTCCGGACCGAGCGAAAACACCTTTCCGGGATTGGAAGTACACAAAAAAACCTTTCCGGAAGCATTACCCACGATGCCGGTAATTTGTGAGGATCCGGCTTTTGCCAGTTGCGCAAAGACGCCGCGTCCGTCAATCGCCAGAAGCGCGCCGTTGTTGCCGGTGCCGGCGAGAAGACGCCCGTCGGAAGCGAGCCCCAGTGCGTAAACCACATCTTCGCGCGAAGTCCAGAGCTCTTCTGGCGCGCCATCCGCGCTGATGCGGTAAATGCTGCTGGAAACCAGCGAGGGGAATGGAAGGAACGGAGGCTGGACCTGCCCCTGAACCTGTGCGGCACCGGCAATGCCGGCGCCGATGGTGGTCGTCCCTTGCGGCGTGGCGATGATCGTGGTGGGTGCGGGCGCGCCGCCACGCGGTTTCTCGCCAATCGCGGAAGCGTAGATGCTTCCGTCGGGAGCCACCGCGAGCGAAGTGACCTCGCGCTTGGAAGTTTCGTAAAGCACGAAGCCTTCCACAGCCGCTGCGCCGGCCTTGGAATTTTTGCCGCTGCTTTGTCCTGTTGGGCGTGAGATGCGGAGGATGCGCCCGCTCGGCTCGGTCCCGGCGATGAGATTCTTGTTCGCGTCAAAAGCGAGAACGCGAATGTGCGCTTCCTCGCTGGAGTAGAAAAGCTCGCCCTTGCCGTCGGGGGCTACCGCAAACAGCTGCCCTTTGTCCCCGCTTGCGACGTAGAGCGTGCCGTCCGGGCCGAAAGCCAGGTCCCAGATGTATTTCGTCTTGGGATCGAAGAAAACGGACTTCTCGCCCGTGGCGGAAACCTTGTAGACCTTGCCGTCGGGTGAAGTGCCGACGTACAGGGTGCCCTTCGAATCGAAAGCGATGGCTTGCGCAGAGAGATCGGTGGAGTCGAAGACGACAGAAGGTTTTGCGTTGGAATCGAAGCGAAAGACCTTGGCCGGAGAGCCGCCGGCAGCGTACAGCATGCCTTTTGGATCAAGCCGTACAGAGAAGAGGTAGGAGGCGTCGGCGTCTGCAAGCAGAGTGAATTTTGGCGCGAGTTCGAGGCGGCCGTCGCTGCGCACGGCGACACCGTGGGCCGAGCCCTTGAGGAAATCTTCATAACTGGATTGCCGCCACCGGCGCGTGTGTTCAGCGGGAAGCGGAGAGGAAATCAGCAAGTAGAGCAAAGAAGCGGAAACGAATGGAAGAAAGTGGCGCGTGGCCGATAGCCGCGACCGGGTCAAGCCAAGCGAATGGCGAGAAAGGAAAGGGCGTTTGTCGAAGCTGAGCATAGATAGGTTCACCGGATTTGCAGATTCAACGAGATGATGCCGGAAACGGGGCCCCCGAGAGGGATGGAAGCTTCGTTGGCAAGAGATTCGCGAAGCACTTGCACGCTGCCAGGGCCCGGGCGGCCATCCACGATGCCAATCTGAGAAAGCGGAATGTTTGGAAGTTCCTTATCGTCCCAGAGCAGCGTGGGCGCCGGGACGAAAAGCCCAACATATAAACGGTCATTGCGGCGCTCCCGGTTCAGTAGAGAGATGAGCTGGTCGAGGCCGGCAGGGCCACCGCCGACGCCCGCGAAAGCGAAGCCACGGGAAGCGCGATTGAGCATTTCGCCGTCGGTGACAAGCAAGCGAAGAGTGCTTCCTCGGGAAACCTGGTCGGGGACGCGTACGGTCGTTTCCTGAATCTGCGGCGCCCCGCGGTAGGGGCGGAGAAGCGCGCGAACACGCACGGTCTCGCCCGGAGCGGCTTCGCCGTTTTCGAGCCAGGCGCTTTCGATGGTGAAGGACTTGCGCCCGGGAACGCTGTCGACGCGCAGCGAGATGCCGTCAACTTTGGCCGGCTCAAACGTGTTGGAGAAAAGCCGCGTAAAAACGCCTTGCATTGTGAGCGCGATGGGAAAACCGTCGGGGGTAAGGCTGTCGATGGGCGCAAAGGTGTTTTCAATCTCGACGGCCGGGTGGCCCTGGAGGCGAATTTCGCCGGTGAGATGAAGGGTGGTGCCTTCGCCGTAGACCGGATTCTGCGTCAGCCCATTGAACGTGGTGAGCCCCACGAGAAGCGGCGTGAGCTTGGGGTGGTTAATGATTTCAAAGTGTAGATTCTTTTCCGAATTTAAAGCGCGAAGAGATAGGTCCAACGGAATCATCGCCGGAGGCCTGCCGAGCTTGCCGGTGACCGCGGTGAGGTGGTCGCCGGTGATGGTGCCGATGGAGCCGGCCACGTTGACGATTTTCGTGGAGGCAAGATCGGAGGAAAGGGTCGTGACCACGTGGCTGCGCGCCATCGGAAGCTGCACGTCACCAAGACTCAAGAACGGATGGCCGCAGAGAAAAACGCGGTCTCCCTCGACGGCGGTGACGGTGCAAGCCGAATTGATGGAGGCATCGCCTTGCACCAGAACCATGCCGGCCATGTCGCCGGCCACCAGGTGGGCATCTTGAGGGCTGGGGGCTGCGGTGCCGCCTTGCGTGGCCACCAGGCCGTAGCCTTGGATTTGCTTCGCGAACTGCTGGAGCGCGGCCGGCGCAAACCCGGAGAAGACCAACGGCGTTTCTATGAGTTCGAGGGCAGAACCAGAAGGAAACCCCGCGCTTGCGAAGGTTTCCGAAGCAGCACCAAACTGCGGCATGGGAAGTTCCGCGATCGCCGAAGGCGGAGGATGCAAGACATCCTGAATGGGCGTGACGCCGGCGATGGGCTCCTTGGTGAAGATACCGAGCTTCAGGGATAGCGCCCCGGCGAGCTTGCCCTCAAGATAAACCGGACTGCCGCTCATGCCGGCAACGACGCCGGTGTGTTCGACTTTTGGCCCCTTAAGCTGAACGAGGATGATGGACTGTTTCGGGCCGAGGAAATTCGCAAGCACACCCAGGACTTCGAGGTCGAACTTCTCGATCTTGTCGCCGGTAAAGATGGTGTAGGCGTAGCCCTGCATGCCGGGCTTAACTTGGCTAAGAGGGAGGATTTCCGGCTGCTGAGCGTTGAGAGTACTCGGAATCAGGCACAGCTCAGCGAAGAACGCAAAAAGAGCGAACCAACAAGCAAGCCAACCATTCGACGGATGCGCCCCAGCCGTAAGCATGAACTTTCCATAATACGCGGCAGCCGTACTAGAGGCAATTGGACGGGAGGGGTTGGAGGGGTTGCCCAGGCAGGAAGATTTAGCTAGTTTCTGTATCGAAACGCCTATTTCAGCAGCAAAACCTTGATTTACAAAGGGAATTCAAGGACTTAGCCGGCCTGTGGTTGGTTGCGACGGCATGTGACAGCCGACGGTTGTTGCCGGATTCCGGCATCACGCGGAAGACTGACGTGACCGTTTCTTTCGCAAGGCTGCAATTCTCATCAAGTTGTTGGCCAGCACGGCCGCGCCCACCCACAACTCAAAGCGCTTACGCCCTTCGTCGCGACAGCGCTTCATGCCACGACCGCGGAACAGCACGGAGATGGTCCCTTCGATGCCAGCTCGAAAGCGCTGTCCTTTTTTGAAATCGGGACTCTTCTCGTAGGCTTTGCGCTCGTCCGTTTTCTGTCCGCCACACTGCGGGATACAAACCACCTTCACACTCTTTCGCTCGCACAACTTTACATTCTTCTCACTGAAGAAACCCCGATCCGTACTATACAGTTCTGGGACGTGGCCGAACATTTTCTTGTGGCATTTGAGGGAAGGTTCCACGTGTTGTTCATCGTTAGGGTTGCCCTCGAGCACTTCGTATTGCGTGATCAACCCTTGGACACTTTCGGCAAGAAAAACTTTGTGGCCGAACTCCAGCGGTGTTTGCACCTTGCCGCGCTTGATCAGGTCGGTGTGGGCTTCAAAGATGGAATAGATCTTTTCGGCGTTGGGAACTTGCTCTCCCTCGAGCACGCGACGGCGGGCCTGATCGATCACACGGTCTCCGAGCTTACAATAGTGCTCGATCTCCTTCCGGAGTTCGGGGATCGCCATTTCAGCGGCCGGATTCTTGCCGCGCGCTTTTAAAGTGCTTGAGCACGCAACAGCGCAGCAGGCGATCTGGGGCCACGCCGGTGCGGCCGGTGCGCGTAGAAGCCGGAGAGCGGGTAACCAGACAGCCGCGGACGAGCTCGAGCAGTTGCGGGTCCTCCAGGAGCTGGTCCACCGGTTCGAGTAAATCGTCCTTGGGCAAAGCGGCTTGTTTGGCCAAGGGGGTATAGATACACTGTCAAGAAACAGTTGCGCTATTCACGGAATTTCCTCTTTTTTTTTGAGATCTGCCGCGCTCGCGCTTCGGCTTCTCGCAGCCATCAAGGGGTTGATTCCAAGGTTATGCACCAGCCTTTAGCGCTAGGCGTTCTAGTCCTCACCCCGCTCTTTCGCCGGTAAGGCGGAGCTTTGCCGATCTAGTCGCGGTGGTGCATGGCGAAGATTTTGTCCAGCGAATCCTCGTAGGGGTAGACGTGCACCATCCAGCCAAAGATGACCGGGTGAAAGCGTCCCCGAGCGGCGGCGCAACCTTCGTCGGTGGAGATCGAGCCGCGCAGGCCGAACCTACTCCAGTCGGCGCTCGGCAGTTGATCGCGAGGCGGCATGCAGAGGTTGGTGTGCAGGTGCCAGGTCGCGACGCTCAGCGGAATGCGTTCGTTGAGCTCGTCTTCGGTGGCGCGCTTGGGCATGGTGTACATGGCGCCTACCAGTTCGTAGCCGGCAGAAGTCTTCTTGTAGAGCAGGGAAGTGGGACGGGACGGTTCGAACGTGAAAGCCTCGAGAAAACCGTTCCTATAATTCGTAAAGTGATATTCCGGCTGTTTGAGGTTCGGAAGAAAGATTTTGTAGCCGTCGGCGAGGGCGACGCGATAGTCCTTGTACTTGGCGATGCCGTCGCGCAGCTGGTCCATAATTTCCTTGGCCCGTGCGACGTCCTCGGATGACTGCGTGCGCGCTGCGGTCATATACATGTGCGGGTTGCGCGCGTGGTGTCCAGGCGTCATGTCGTGAACCGCGTGGGCTTCGTTCGCCTTGGCATCGTTCATATCCATCCCGGGCATATCGGGATCCAGGCCCGGCGAGGGTTGCTGAGGTTGCGCAGCGGTCGGCGCGAGGGATTGTTGCGATTCGACCGCGGGCGCGTGGTGACCGGGCATAGCGGAAAGCAAAACGGTGACAACAAGGATCGCGCCAACCAATACCCCGAACTTTGTGGCGAGTTGTGCGAACTGGCTGCGGGCTGGCATTCGAATTCTCCTCACTGAATGATACGTTCTAAGCGGCGATTTGATTTCATGGAGAAAAGGAGGCGGTGCCTGGAGAAAAAACTGGCCGCAAGGACAGGAAGCACGTAAAAAAGAGCGACGGGAAAGCGGAAATCCGGCGCTCCGGTGGGACGGTGTGGCCCGGGCGCATGGTCATCCCGAGCGAAGCTAGGAATTCGGACCAGGCACGAGATCGCCATTCATGGTCACAAGCCGCAGGAGTGCTAGAATCTTTTTGTGAAGAAAGAAACGATCCGGCCTGCGAAATATTTGACGGGCGCCGTGGAGCTGCCGGGCGACAAGTCCATCTCCCACCGCTATGCGATGTTAGCGGCGCTCGCCGAAGGCACAAGCGAGTTGCGAAACTTTTCTGCCGCCGCCGACTGCCACAGCACACTCGGCTGCATGAGCGCGCTTGGCGCGGAAGTAAAAACAGTCAAAGACACCGTACGCGTGACCGGACGCGGCGCGCATGGACTGAGGAGCAGCTGGCGGGCGCTGGATGCGGGAAATTCTGGAACCACCATGCGGCTGCTCGCTGGAATTCTCGCCGGGCAGAGTTTCTCCACCAAGTTGACCGGCGACGATTCCCTACAAAAGCGGCCGATGAAGCGCGTGATTGCGCCGCTGCGCGAAATGGGCGCGGACATTCGGGGTCGAGAAGACAACTTTGCACCGCTTGAAATCCACGGCGCAGAGCTGCGCGGGATCGATTACCAAATGCCCATGGCCAGCGCGCAGGTGAAGTCGGCAGTGCTGCTGGCGGGATTGTTCGCGGAAGGCGTAACCGGCGTGACGGAGCCAGCGCCCACGAGGGATCACACCGAGCTGGCGCTGGAAGAATTTGGCGCGAGCATCGAAAAAAGTGGGCAGACCATTCGCGTGCGTGGCCTGGGCGCGGGCAACGGAAGCGGACAGCTGCTAGCGAAGTCGCTTGACGTGCCAGGGGATCTGTCTTCGGCTGTATTTTTTCTCGCTGCGGCTTCGCTGTTTCCTGATTCGAACGTGCTCATCCACAACGTGGGCCTGAATCCCACGCGGACCGCCATCCTCGATGTCTTCGCCGAAATGGGCGCTGCGATTCAGATGCTCGGTTTGAAGAGTTCGCAAGGAGAAATCGTCGGCGATCTCGCCGTGAAAGGCGCCTCGCTGAAGGGCGGCGTTATTGCCGGCGAACGCATTCCGCTGGTGATTGATGAGCTGCCGATGCTGGCGGCGCTGGGTCCGTACACGGAAGAAGGCATCGAGATTCGCGATGCGGCGGAACTGCGCGTCAAAGAAAGCGACCGAATTGCTGCCCTCGCCGAGAATCTGCGGCGTATGGACGCAAAGGTCGAGGAGCGGCCGGACGGTTTGCAAGTGGCGGGGCGCGTCGCCGGAAAACTGCGCGGAGCCGAGATTGATCCGCGCGGCGATCACCGCATTGCCATGGCGTTTGCTGTGGCGGGCTTGGCCGCGGAAGGAAACACGGTGATTCGCGACGCGAATTGTGCAGGCGTGTCTTTTCCCGCATTTTTCTCCGAGTTGAACCGGCTCGCGGAGCGCTGAGGTAAAGCCCCGCCAGTCGTTCCTGCCTTATCTCCCGGTATTCGTCTCGGGTTTACACCCGATTGCCTGCTTAGCTCAATGATTTATCCTCCACTTCCCATCCTTCTTCCAGCCTACGGGCGCTCGTGAAAGCGTCCAAGATTTCAAGAATCTGTTTTCTCCACGGGAGTGTGGTCATGAAGATCAATCGTCGCGAGTTGCTGAAGAATGCCGGGCTGGCCTCTGGAGCGTTGCTCGTCGGGGCCTGCCGCTCACACAGCCAGTCCTTTGTGCAGGAAACTCTTCCGCTTCTGCCAGATCCCAAGACCACCGGGATCGAACACATCGTCGTGGTGACGATGGAAAACCGCAGCTTCGATCATTTCCTCGGCTGGCTACCCAACGCTGACGGCAAGCAGGCCGGCTTGAGCTTCGTGGACAACAACGGCGTCGCGCAGCCGACGCAACCGCTCTCTGGCGACAACACCGGCTGTCCGCATCCCAGTCCGGATCACTCCTACAATGGCGGGCGCGTGGAATACCACAACGGTCAAATGGACGGGTTTCTCCACGCCGGGAACAACGACCTCTACTCCATCGGTTATTACGGCGAAGCCGATATTCCGTTTTACGCCTCGCTCGCACAAAACTACACGACGTGCGATCGCTACTTTGCTTCGATCCTCGGGCCAACATTTCCCAACCGGCTGTTCCTCCACGCTGCGCAAACCGATCGCCTCGACGACAGCGTCAGCCTTTCTTCCCTGCCGACGATTTGGGACAGCCTTGCGACCGCAGGGGTAAGCGCGAATTATTACTATTCGAATGTGCCTTTCCTGGCATTATGGGGCACGAAGTATCTTGGTATTTCGAAGCTATATGACGAGTTTCTTGCTGCGGCTGCCAGCGGAACGCTTCCCGCGGTGTCCTTTGTGGACCCGAAGTACACCATTCTCGACGACGGAACGGGGAACGACGACCACCCCCACGCGGACATTCGAGAAGGCGACAAATTCTTGTACCGGACATTCCAAGCAGTCGCCAACGGGCCGAATTGGGCGACGACCGTGTTCATCGTGAATTTCGACGAATGGGGCGGCTTCTTCGAGCACGTCGCGCCGCCTCGTGCGACGGCGGGCAACCAAGTCGATACCGACATCGTCGACGGGAAAACGTTGCTAGGCTTCCGCGTGCCCACGGTTATCGCTTCCCCGTTTGCCAAAGGAGGTCCAAGCAACCCGCAAGTAAACCATCTGGTGTTCGATCACACTTCGGTGCTGAAGCTGATTGAATGGCGCTGGCGCCTCATGCCGCTGACGCCCCGCGACGCTAGCAATGACATTAACAACCTCGCGTATGCGATGAATCTTGCGCAATCCGATCCGAGCGTGCCAACTTTGCCTGCGCCGCAGGCGCCGCTGGTAGCCGCGCCGTGCCTGCAAAATTTGTTTGGCGGGTTTCTGAGCAGCGGCGGTTCGCCTCCCGCAACGACGTGGCAGCAGCTAGGCCAAGTCGCGGCCAACGCCGGTTATTTGGTCAGGCCATAGCTTAGCTCGGCCGGTGCGGCCATGGCGGCGGAAGTGTGCGCGGACCGGCTCGAGGACTTGGCGTCATACCGCCCCGCGCATCGTTACCTTGCGAGTTCTTATTCTCCCTAATGGTGGAAAGCCCGAGGCAGGGAAGTCGCGCTGCCTGCCATGCGGATGGGCGCAACGTAGTTTTAGTTCAAAGCAATCGATCGCCTAAAGCGCCCTCTCGAGGCCGCCGATTTCTCGAGTAATGGGGCGCCGGTAACCGAAAGGTCAGGCTTAACTGGTCTTTCGAAGGGAGATCGGGCCGTAGCTGGTTGTCAGCGTGATTTTCGGTCCCCGGCTTTTGCCATATTTTCCTTCCAAGTGAGAATCGCCGCCGGAGGATGTCTGTTTCAAGGAATCGGAAGAAAATTCCGAATCAATGTCGCAGGAGTGGCAATCGGCGACGATGTCGAAACTCGAAGACTCGGGAAGGCTGAGGGTGATCGGGGAAGAAGAGTTGGTCATCTCGACGTCCTCTTTTGGCGGGACGGAAAAACGCACTTCGATGTTGCCGTTGCGGTTGTCCACTTTCAATTTGCCGCCGGCGTTTTCGATAGAAATGTCATAAGAATTCGTGCGCAGGGTGAGGTTCCCGGGCGCATCGGCGATTTCAAGATTTCCCGAGCCGGTCTCTAGATGACCGGTAAGCTGCGTAAGCGTGAGGTCGGTGCGCTGAGAGACAAAGCGCACGCCTTTGGCAATTTTGTCGGCCCGAATCGGGCCGAAGAACTCTCCGTCAATGGTGAGCCCGCCGGTAGCTGAAGATACATTAATTTCGCCGCCGTGGCCGGAAATCTTGACGTTGCCTTTGGTGTCGGAGACTTTGACGTCGCCTTTGCCCGTATCAATCGTGATGTCTCCCCCGGTACTGTGGATGTCGACGTCTCCCCTGGTGGTGTTGACGATCACGGGCTTGCTCATGTCCGACACGGAAACGTCGCCTCGCTCATTGCGAATGGTGACCGCCGCGCCTTTTGGCACGGAAATGTCCAGATCCACGCGGGCGCGCGAATCGCTGCCCGAATTCGCGGGGCGAACTTCGTAGCTGTCGCCGTTTTTGGCGATTTCGAAGGAGATGGCGGAAGCAATGTGCTCGGCGTCTGTCTCGTTCCAGGCCTTGATGTTTTTCTTGCCGTCCACGTGAATTTGCGAATCGTCTGCGGAGCGCACGCTGATATCGCCGCGACCGTTACGAATGGTAATGCGGCAATCAGCAGGAACAGGTAACGGTTTCACATTCAGATCGAAAGGGAAGATGTCACCGCGGGCGGGCCAGTCAAGGCCCGCCCCGGCGAATCTGGTTTTTACGACGTCGCCGGCGGCAACGACGCCGAGAAGACAAAGCAGCCCGAGAACCAGGAAAATCTCGCCAGCAGAGATGGGGGAAGTCCGCGGCTGGCCCGAACGGCCGGCTACCATGCGCTCATAGAGCTTGATGGCGCCCCAGAAGATGATGAGCAAAGGCCACCAACGCCTAAAGAGTTGGGCGATGTCTAAACCGCGATAGCTGTGCACCAACAGGAGCAGCCCGACAAAAAGCAGGGCCAGCCCGGGGAACAACGATCGTTGGGGTGGACGGGAATCGGCCATGGATCGTCAGCGTCCGGAACCCGGCCCTTGGCTCGCGTAAGGATTCTGCGGTGGCGGCGTGGTTCCCGGAGGTGCGGGGGGAACCGGGCCCGAGATGTGTCCGTCGTCGGGGGCCAGGTTGCTTGCGAGACTGATGACTCCGATCACGATAAGGATCACGGGAAAAGTATTGCCAAAAGAAAGATATCCGCCGCGAAGTTGGTCGAGAAGAAACAAAACGCCGACGGTGACGACGACTGCCGGACCCATGAGGCCGCGAATCACACAGCGGTGGCAATTGCAACGAACGCGATGACTCATCGACATGCATCCTTCTCCAGTTAAGAACGACCTTCCAGCCGGTTGCGAAACATCAGAATACCGACGCCAATCAAAACCAGGGGCCAAAGGCGCCCAACCCGCCAAAAGGGAAACCAATTGAAATTGTTCAAAAGAAACAGAACGCCCAGTGCAATCAGAATGATCGGTCCGACAGGGCGATTTTTGCTCCAGGACTCCAGCGGGTCGACGGGTGTCTCGCCCAGATTCCGTGCCTTGGCCACACGCATGGCGTCAAAAGCCATGTACAGGATAAAACCCGCGACCAAGAGGCTCAGCACGGTCTCGGCGGCATCGCCAATGTCGCTGTTGAGCCCGAAAATCATGGCGATGAACACGACAATGTGAATCAACGCTTTGTTGTATTCGCCATTGTAGACCGCTCCGAGTCCCGGAAAGAGCCCGAGCACAAAGGCAACGCCAGGGCTGCTTGTGGAGCGGCTGGGAACTGGTGGCGGCGGGAGTGCCCCGGGTGGAGGAACGATCGGGCCGGTCGCGGCGGCCGGCGTCGCGGCGGAGATGCCCATGATGGTGGCCAGGCAGTCTTCGCAATAGAGAACATCGCGCACTGGTCGCACGCACGTCGAACACATAGCCTTGCCGCAATTGCGGCAGTAACCGACAGCGTCCACATCGGTATGGACGGCACAATTCATGACACTCTCCTGTCCGCCAGCGCGCCAATCAAAGTCGGGAATTCGCAGGCCAGCACGCGGAGATTTCTGCCAATCTCATCGGCGCGGTTCTGCTGTTTCGGGGAGGACGGTTGGGAATTGTCCGTACGGCCCGGCTCCTTCTTGGGAGAGGACCGGGGAATGGTGTCTTCGCGCATGGCGGGGCTTTGCTCCGTCTCATTGATGCGCGACTGAATTTCGTAAACGACGCGGAGATCGCTGACGAACTTCGCGGTACGCGCGTAAACCCGATGGAGCCCGCTATCGGCATTGCGGTAAATGGTTGCCGGAGCAAGGTCCGCGAGCTTGGGCCTGCGCCAGTTGAAGCCGGTGGCGGTCAGCAGCAGGACGATCGTGGCGGCCACGGAAACAGCGCCGTAAACGAATCGCGGCGATTGCAAGCCACGCAGCCAGCGCTTGGCGTTGCGCCAGGTTTGCGGGCCCTGTGTAACGGTCAAAATCGCATTGACGAGCCGCGGAGAAGGTTCGACTTGTTCGAGCCGGTGCAAGCTGGTAAGGACCTGAGAAACACCGGCGACCAGCGGAGTGCAACGCCCACATCCGTTTACGTGGTGATCGAAAGCGGTTTGCTCGGCGGGCTCCAGGAGGCCGTCGAGGTAGTCGCTCAAGCGGGCGTCGGTTTGTTCGCAAGTCCAGGTCATACCATACTCCGTACCACAAAAGCAGCGCACTCGCTTGTTACAAGACCGGCTGAAGGCCGTCGTACAAAGCCGCCGTTCATGATGGACGCACTCCCATCTGCTGCAAAATCCTCGCCAACTCGATGCGCCCGCGATTGATGCGTGACTTCACCGTTCCTTCCGGTACCGCCAGCACTTTCTGAATTTCGATGTACTCCAATTGCTGCAGGTCGCGCAAGATGACCGCTTCGCGTAGCTCCGGCGAGAGCCGCGTGAGTGCGGTTTGCACCTGCCCGCTCAATTCGCCCACGAGCGCCTGCTCATCGGGGCGGCGACCCACGGACTCCTTGTTTTCCACGACCGGCATAGCATCGTCGAGCGAATCCGTCACGCGATCCCTCTTGGTTCTACGGTAATGGTCAATCAGCAAATTGCGCGTCACGCTGGTCATCCATGTGGCGAAACCGCCATAAGCTGACCGGTAACTGCGCAAAGTACGATAGACCCGGAGGAACACATCCTGCGTAAGATCCTCGGCCTCCGTGCTGTTGCCGGTAAACCTGTAGCAGATGTTAAAGATGCGCCGCGTATGGCGGCGCACAAGTTCCTCCCAGGCCGACCCGTCGCCCTGGAGGCATTGCTGGACAAGTTGGGCGTCCTGCTCCAACGTATCGTCAGCCTCTAAACCTACTACGGTGCAAGGCGTGTCTGCGAGCCGGCTTCTCTCTCAAAAAAACCGCTGGCAGTCCATCCCGGCCTGCCAACTATGGAACGAAAACTGCAACGAAAATGTTCCCCTTGAAACCGGGCCAGGCTTTCGACCGTCATTTGCGGGCATCTTACTTAGGCGCTCGACGAGAAACAAGGAAATCCCGCGAGGGCAGGGAAAACACCCTGGAATGGCGCTGCCGCGTACAGACTGGCATTCGCCGGAACGCCCCTGGTGCGTCTTGCCAGTCGCTAACTCACAGATACAAAACAGGTTATTGTCTCTACTGGAACGGGTTCAGGTTTTGGAGATCGCGACCCGGTCTGAGGAATGGACAACCTCGGCGCGGGCGCGGCCGTTCCGCGAGCCGTGCCAGGGGAAAATGCTCGCGATGCTCGGCGAAGCGCGCTCGGGCGAACCTGCCTAAGGGTTTCCAAGGAGACGGCGGTGTGCGGAGGCTCGACGATCGAGGCAACCAGGAACGAGGACGGGCACCCAGGAAGCAGTCACGGACTGGCTTCCGGCATCGGTCGTCGACCGACGTTGACGGAAAGGTGAAAGAAGATTCGGCAAAGAAAGGGAGAGAGGCGCTGCGGACGCTTGTCAAGGGAGTCACGGCAAAAAAACTTCCAGGCTATGGTGGAGCATGGCTGGTTTGCTCGAGATCTATGAGGTCGTCGCGCTACCTAACTTGACGTGCTCCAGGTGCTCCCGATAGTCTGGCCGACGCATGCGAACGTCGTCGAGGAAGCTTTTGGTCATCCTTGCTGGTGTCATCCTGGCTGGGTTTGTTGTTTATCAGTCCGGCGGATTCATCCACAAAGCCAACTTCAGCGCACAGAAACTGCTGCACGCGGTGGCCGGGGCAAATCTCTATTTGTTGCTGCTCTGTGTCGTGGTGATTTACGTTTGCTACGGCGTTCGAGCGCTGCGCTGGCAATTGTTTCAGGGCAATCTGGGATCTTCCCGCTTCTGGATCATTTACAAGATGACGCTGGCAGGATTCGCGGCGATCTTCATCCTGGGACGCCCCGGGGAGCCGGTTCGGCCTTTATTACTCTCGCGAAAAGAGAACCTGCCGGTCGCGGATATGTTCGGCATCTATGCACTGGAAAGAGTCTTTGACTTTGCGAGCACCGCGGTAATCACCGCTCTGGCATTACTTTTCTTCCAATCGCACGTGAGCACCGGAGAAACCTCGACGGCCCTCGGAACTGCGGCAAAAACAGCAGGGAGTGCCCTGTGCGCCGGGGTAACCGCCGCCGTGGTGTTACTGGTGTACTTGCGGTTGCGCGGCACGGCGGCATTGGAGAGAGGGCTCGAAGGGTGGGTCCGAGCGCCCGGCTGGCGACGATCCCTTGCCGGGATATTGCTTGGTTTTGTGCGCGGTGTGCAGGCGGTCCGCAACGTGAGCCAGCTGCTGCTCGCCATCTTTTATTCCGCGCTGCATTGGTTCCTGGTGCTGCTGGTGTACTACTGGGGTTCGCGCAGTTTTGGCGGGAGGCTCGGGGCGCTTACCTTGCGTGACGTCATGCTGGTCATGGCGTTCTCGCTGGTGGGGTCGGTGGTGCAGTTGCCCGCGGTGGGGGGCGGAGCGCAATTGGCTTCGGCGCTTGTGTTTACGAAGATATTTGGGGTAGAAACGGAGCCGGCGACCGCCGCCGCGGTTGTTCTCTGGCTGATTGGCTTCGCCGCTTGCAGTCTCGCGGGTGTGCCGTTCTTGATTCAGGAAGGACTGTCGTTGGGGAAGTTGCGCGAACTGGCGCATAAGAAAGAAGTGCGGGGCGAAGCTGCCCATCAACAAGGAGATCGTGCCTCGTGAAGTGTCCTTTTTGCGCGCACCTGGATGACAAAGTGATCGATTCGCGGGAAGGCCGCGGCGGGGACACCATCCGCCGCCGGCGCGAATGCTTGAAATGCAACCGCCGCTTCACGACCTACGAACGCATTGATGAAATTCCTTATATGGTCATCAAGAAGGACGGACGGCGGGAGCGCTTCGAACGGCAGAAAATCTTGCAAGGGCTTTTGAAAGCATGCGAAAAGCGGCCGGTGGCCACGCCGAAGCTGGAAGGGATTGTCGACGAGATTGAAGCAGTGGTTCATGACGCCACTGAGCGTGAACTGACCACCACGGAAATCGGCGAGCTGATCATGGAGGAGCTGAAAACACTCGACAAAGTGGCGTACGTGCGCTTCGCGTCGGTGTACATGGACTTTAAGGATGTACAGGAGTTCATGAGCGAGCTGAAAAACCTGCTGAAGGACAGGGGCATTAAGAAATGATGCAGTCCTGATTTGGACTCGCTCCGGTGTGGAAAGGCATGGTTCGAAAGCGAGCAAAGAAGTGAATCGTAGAAGCTTTCTGAAGACCGCCGGCGGCGGCGTCGGTCTTGCCGCAACGATGGTGAATCGAGGACGGTATCTGCCGTTTGCCGGCGGACCGGAATACTCCGCGCGCGCGATTGAGCTCGTCGAGCGGTCCACGGTCATCGATATGCTTGCTCCGCTGTGGATCAGCCCGAGCAAGACCATGAAGATGCTCGGCAATCCAGACAATTTCACCTCCGAGGACTACGCCCCCTACAAGGATTGCGGCATTAATGTTTTCCACATCGCCATCGGCACGGGCGGTCCCGATGCTTACCTTGAAACGTTGAAATTCCTCTCCGGCTATGACAGTTTCCTGGCGCGGCACGATGCGTGGTTCGCGCGCGTGGACACTCCGTCACGCCTCGATGGCATCAAGGCCTCGGGGAAAGTGGGCATCCTCCTGGGGATTCAAAACTCAGAGCATTTTCGCAAGGTGGATGACGTCGATTATTTCTACGGCCTCGGCCAGCGTGTCTCGCAGCTTACCTACAATGCGCGCACGCTGATCGGCAATGGCTCGACCGAGCGCCGCGACGACGGTCTGTCGGACTTCGGCGTCGCCATTGTGGAGCGCATGAACAAAGTCGGCATGGCCGTGGATGTCTCCCATTGCGGAGACACGACCACCTTAGACGCCTTTCAGGCGTCGAAAAAGCCGGTGCTCATAACGCACGCGAACTGCCGCGCGCTGAATCCGAATCATCCGCGGTGCAAGACCGATGAAGCGATCAAAGCCATGGCGGCCAAGGGCGGCGTCATGGGCATCACGGAAGTCCGCATGTTCGTCAGCCCGACCGAGCCGACGGGCCTGGATGCCATGCTGGACCACTACGATCATGTAAGGAAGCTTGTGGGGGTCGAACACGTCGGGGTGGGCAGCGACATCGACCTACTAGGGTATGACGCCATGCCTCCCGACGAATACAAGCAGCTCAAGGCCGGTTATAAAAGCAGCTACGGCTTCCGCGACAAAATCGACATCGACGGCTACACGTTTGCCAAGCGGCCTTTTGATCTTGCCGAAGGGTTGATCCGGCGGAAGTACGGCGACGCCGATGTCGAGGCCATTCTCGGCGGCAACTTCCGGCGCGTTCTCAAGGAAATCTGGACGGTCTAGTGGTCCGGCGCCGAGGAAGCGGTCATCGGGGCCACACGCCGGCGGTGAAAGACTTGATGGTCTGGAAGCCGAGCTTCTCGTAAAGCTGCACGGCGGTGCGATTGTCGGAAGTAACGGTGAGCGTTAATTCCCGGAATTTCATCGAACGCAGCGCCTCCGCGGAAGTCTGCATGAGCATGCGGCCGATGCCGTGCCCTTGAAAACCGGGCAAGACGCAGATTTGGGTGGTGTGACCGACACCGGAGGAGACTTCGCTGGTCAGAACGGCGGCCACCAGTTCGTCGCTTCCGGGCTCGTGGAGGACAAAAGATGCCCCGGGAACAAACTGGCCGCATCCCGGCAACAGAATAATGTTCTTGAGAAACTTCAGCGCCCCCGCGCGGCTGCGATACTGGTCGTTGATTTCGCCGTCCACGTGATTGGCATAGGCCAGGTAAATCAGCCTGGCGCAAGGTTCGAAGTAGCGGTCGTTCCAGCGAGCAAGCCGCAGGCCACCGGAAGCACCCGCTTTTGATTCCGCCATTTTGTGCAGATCGAGAAGCATGAATTGGCGCGTGTAAAGACGAAAGCCGTGATCGAGCAGCGGCGCGTCCACGGGGCCGCTGAAAGGCATGAGCTGCGCTTCAATGCGCATGAGATGAGGAATCGCGCGCATGGAGTAAAGCATTTCCTCAAGCAGCCTGCGTCCCAGAGCTTCCTGCGCAAATTTGCACGAGACATAGAGACCACCGATAAGCCCTTTTTGCTCTTCCAGGACATAGAAGGAATAGCCGGCGGCCGTGCCGCTTTCAAACGCCACGCAACCGGCGAGGGCGTGCGCTTCCATAAAGCGCTTGATTAGCTCCAATGCTCCGCGGTAGTCCCAATGCAGCTCATCGCGCCAGTGCCGCGCCTCTTCTTCGAGGAGCGGCTCGATTTGACGCACGGTGGTTTGCCGCAGGTCGATGATATTCATGGGTGCGCGGATTTGCTGGGCCCCCGCCATGATGCCTCTATCATAGCCGATTCGCCGAGGCCAGCCGAATAGGGGCGGATGGTGGGCGATACGAATCCGACACAGGGCCGCAGGCTTTAAGGGGTGCCTGCGAGGCGATGTGCTAGGATGGCCTTCGTTTATCTCTTTACCAAGAAGGAGTTTCGCCCTAATAGGCGCCGCGAAAAGGGGAGCGGCTCAAGCGCAGCATGCAAATCTTCTCTGAACTGCGGTATCCATCGCGGTGGTACACGAAAATATTGACGCTTCTTCTGGCGCTCGGTTTCTTTGCCGTGCTGGCGACCTCGGCGATCTCCGGATTTCTCGTTTATCGCATCGTCAAACCGCAGCGCAGTGCCCCGGAAATCAGCCTGGCGAGCTTTCCGGGACATCCCGAGGTCGTAGATTTCACGCTGCCGGACTTGGGCCGGCGGGAGGGATGGTTTTTCCCCGGCGTGCGCCGGGGACCTACGGTCGTTTTATGCCATGGTTACGAATCCAGCCGTGGCGAATTGCTGACGCTGGTCTCCGACCTTCAAGACCACCAGTACAATGTGTTTGTTTTTGATTTTGCCGCGCATGGAGCGAATTCCGGTGTGTCCACGCTGGGTTACCGCGAAGCCGACGAGTTGCGCAAGGCATTGGACGTTCTCGCGGCCCGCGGCGACCTGGACCCTACACGCTTCGGGTTGTGGGGGTACAACCTGGGCGCTTACGCCGCATTGCGCGAAGCCGAGGATGACAAGCGCATTCGCGCGCTGATACTGGATTCCGTGTATGACGATCCCCAACAGATGGTGAGAATCGGGGTCGAGCACAACGGCCTGGGCGCGTTTCCTTTCATGGTCCGTGCTGCCCAGCGCATTTTTGGCTACTTGAACGGCGTCCACCGCCACGATCCGCCGCTTTCGAGCAAGCTCGCGGCGCTCAGCGGCGTTCACACGCTGTTCATTCAAGCGCTGGACGATCCCGAATTGGCGGCGGTCACGCGGGACATGTTCCTGAAGGCTCCCGAGCCGCGGGACCAGGCCATCATTCCGCACGGCAATTTCGTGGGCTTGAGCGAGCAAGAAAAGCGCGACTACGAAAACCGCGTCGTTTCATTCTTTCTTCTGCGCCTTCCCGTCATCACTGCGAGACCCCTGCCGTGACCCGCCCATGAGGATGTGATAGAGAAACACTCCCGTTTGCTCTTCGTTAAAAGGCACCGGTTCACACGCAAAAGGAACGGGGGTCAGGTTTCTGCAGCGGGGCACATCGGTCAGGACGTATGCTTTCCCGAGACTCTCCTGATTCCAGTCCTTAATCTCTTCGTGCAGGTAGAAATTCATCCCGTAGTGCTGGCCCCGGTTCATCCAGCCCACGGCCAGCTTGGCGAGCGGAATATTCTGGAGTTGCAATTGGCGGGCGAGTGTTTTCCCGGAAGGATCGAACTTGAAGAACGACGGAGCAATGTAATAAGCGAGCAATGCGGCGGCCAGAATCGGCACGACACATGCGCCCGCCCGCAGGGGAAGGAACTCCTTCTTGCGGGCCGGCCTGGCAAAAAAGGCCAGCAGAAGGTTGCCGGCTCCGATCAGAGCGACAATAACGCATACTCCGGTGACAAATCTCGGATTTCCCCGGGACAAATGGGGGGCCAGAAATTCAATAAACGCGAGAGGAACGAACAACAAAAGCGAGAACAGCCATAAGGCCACGCGAAGAAGCCAGCGGGGAATCTTTTGCACGGCGGTGAGGGAATGGGCAAGGATCAAGACCAGGGCCGGGAGCGCGGGAAGAATGTAGCCCGGAAGTTTTGAGCGGGACAGGGAAAAAAACAGCAAGCAGAACCCCGCCCAACAGGTCAGATACCACGTTGATTCTCGCGCGAAGCGCGTGCGAACCAGACCGATCGCTCCATGGACCGACGACCAGAGAAAGACCACCGTCCAGGGCAGGAGCGCCACCAATACAACTGGCAGATAAAACCAAAAGGGCTGGACGTGCTGGAATTCGGCCGTCAGGTAACGCTTGAAATTGTGCTCGATGATGAAGACGCGCAAGAACTCCGGATTGCGGCGAGCGCACACAATGTACCAGGGCAGGGCGGCAGCCGAGAAAGCGGCAATGCCCAGAGGATGCAGGAGCCGAAGCGCGTCGTGCCGGCGTTTGGTGACCCACGCCCAGAACAACACAGCGCCGGCGCAGAGAACAATGGCCGCCGGGCCTTTGGCCAGAACGGCGAGCGCGAGAGAAAAGCCAAACAGAATTAATGCAAGCCACGGTGTGCGCGGGAGGATGGGCGTGTTTTCGTTGCGCGTCAGCCCGAGGACTACTGCGGCCGAAACCATGGCGATGGTGAGCATGCCGCTGAAAGGCATGTCGGTCGCCGCCGCGTGCGAAAAGCCGACCATGCCGACGGTCGTGGGCAGCAAAAGCAGCAGCCATTGCGCGGCCTCTACGCCGTAAAGACGCAGCGCGAGCCAGGCCATCACGAGAGTTGCGAGCAGCGCGGAAATGGCGCTTGGCAGTCGCGCCGCGGCTTCGCTCACGCCAAACCATTTGAAGCAAAGCCCGGCGCCCCAGTAATAAAGCGGCGGCTTCTCGAACCACGGCCGCCCGTAGAGCCGCGGCGTGACCCAGTCATGCGTCTCCACCATGGCCCGGGCGATCCAGGCGTACCGCGGCTCATCCGGGCCGATGAATCCCAGCACGTCAAGATGGCTGAAGTAGCAGACGTAAAAGGCGACGCAGAGGAGCACGCTCCAAGCAATCAGGGCGCCCCTGGTCATGGTGCGATTCTCGGGTATAGGCGTGTTAGATTTCTTCACGGAAGGTTGAGTCTAACATTGAAAGACTTTCTTCCACCGCCGGACCTCTTGCATACTGTCGCGGAGTGGTTCTGCTCTTCCATTTGACTCCGCGATGAAGGAATGGCTCGAATACGCGGCCGTGTGGTTGATCGTCAAGGGTTTGGGCCTTTTGCCGAGACCCGCGGCGCGTCGTATGGCCTCGGCGCTCACGCGGTTTTTATACGTTCTTTTGCCGAGATTGCAGAAGACCGCGGAAATCAACCTGCGCCTCGCCTTCCCGGAGTGGACAGACGCGCAGCGACGATCCGTAATCGGCGGAATGCTGCGCCATCTAGGTTGGATGGCTGTTGAATTTGCGCGCTTTCCGACATACACCAGGCAGAATATCGAGCAAATGATTGTTTTGGACGGACATGAAAACTTTCTTGAGGGCCAGGGCCGCGGCAAGGGTGTGCTCTACCTAACCGGACACATCGGTGCGTGGGAGCTCTCTTCTTTTGCGCATGCCCTCTACGGCTTTCCTCTCCATTACCTGGCGCGGCCGATCGAAAATCGCCGAATCGACGGGCTGGTGAATGGGTATCGCTGCCTGTCGGGGAATCAACCGATCTTCAAGAATGAATCGGCGCGCGTTACGATCAAGGTTTTGAAAGACGCCGGGACGATTGGCATTCTGGCGGACCAGAACACCATGCCGTCGGAATCCGTCTTCGTGGACTTCTTTGGAAAGGCAGCGAGCACAAGCACAGGGATCGCGCGGCTCGCGCGGCGCACCGGCGCTGCCGTTGTGCCCGGCTACGCGGTCTGGGACGAGCCGCTTGGCAGGTACCGGCTGCGCTTCGAGCCTCCCGTGGAGCTGACCCGAACCGGTGACGAGGAAAGCGATATTCTCGCAAACACCCAGAAGTTTGCAAAAGTGCTCGAAGAGGTCATTCGAAAATATCCCGACCAGTGGGTCTGGATCCACGGCCGGTGGAACACGCGCCCCAACGGAGAGCCGCCCGTATATGATTTTTCGTGAGGCTGAACATGAGACGAACAGCGAGGGAATTAGCGGACGCCATTGACGCAACGCTTGAAGGCGAAGGTAGTCTGGAAATCACGGGAGTGGCCGCGCCCGAGCGCGCGGCCTCGCGCGATTTGATTTATGCTGACTCCGCGAAGCATGCCGAGCGGGCCGCCACTTCGGCCGCCCGCTGCGTGATTGCCTGTGAGGGCCTCGGTTTGCCGGGCAAAACCGTATTGCGGACGGCCAATCCGAAGGTGGCGTTTTCCAAGGCGGCAGCGCTGCTTCTCGATCGCCGACCGATCGCCGCGGGAATTCATCCGACCGCGGTCGTCGCCCCGCTGGCGCGGGTTGCCGGAAGCGCCAGCATCGGGCCATACGCGGTGATCGGAGAGGATGCGCACGTGGGCGAAGAAACAGAGATAGGCGCTCACTCGGTCGTCGGGGCGGGCTGTTGGGTTGGCGAAAACTGCCGCATTCATCCTCGGGTGACCCTTTATCACCACGTGCGCATCGGCCATCGCGTGGAAATTCATTCCGGTGCCGTGATTGGCGCCGACGGATTCGGCTACGCCTTGGGAGACGGGAGGCAGTGGAAGTTCCCGCAGGTTGGTATTGTGGAGATTGGCGATGACGTCGAAATTGGCGCCAACACGGCGATTGACCGCGGTTCGCTCGATGACACGCGCATCGCGGAGGGCGTGAAACTCGACAACCTGGTGCACATTGGCCACAACTGCCAGATTGGCGCGCACACGGTGGTGGCCGCGCAGGTCGGATTTTCCGGTTCGTGTATCGTCGGCAGGAATGTGGTCATCGGAGGGCAAGCGGGATTCGGCGAACACTGTGAACTGGAAGACGGCGCGGTAATTGGAGGACAATCGGGAGTGCTGGGCGGAAAGACGATCCGCGGAGGCCAAACGGTCTGGGGTACCCCGGCCCGCGCGCTCGAAAAGTTCAAAGAGCAATACGCCTTTTACGGCCGTCTCCCCGAACTGGCAGCGCGCATCAAAAAACTTGAGGCTCAACTTGGCGCCAGATGAAAAAAGCGGCTCGCATCGCTGGCGTGTAATCGTCGTTGGCGGTCACACACGCAGCATCGGCAAGACGCAACTGGTATGCGACGTGATTGCCGCTTTTCCCGAGGCGAACTGGGTCGCCGGAAAAATCACACAGTATGGTCACGGCGTCTGCGCGCAAAACGGGGAGAATTGCGACTGCGCACCTAGCGAGCATGTGTGCGCACTGGACTGGGAAACGCACTCCGATACTGGCCGGGATAGCGCGCGTTTTCTCGCTGCCGGCGCGCGCCGCTCTTTTTGGCTTCGTACCAAGCAAGGTTTCCTCGCCGAAGGTCTTCCGCTATTGCGTACCGCGCTCGGCCAAATCGGCCCCGACCCGAATGGTGAAATGATTCCGCTGATTCTAGAAAGCAACTCCTTGCTGCAATTCCTGAAGCCGAGCCTGTATTTTGCCGTCCTCGATCCGGCCAAGGAGGATTTCAAGGACTCCGCCCGGGTGGCTCTGGACCGCGCCGATGCCCTGATCGTTCGCTGCTCCCCCGACCTATTTTCGGCCGCGTCCCCGGCATGGACGCGACTCCCATCCCGGCTGCTCCGCGAGAAACCTTCGGTCTCGCAGCTCGAGGGCGAGCCGCTCCCGCAGCCATTGCGGGTTTTGGTCGGCCGGGTGCTCGAATGTCCGGGGACGGTGGCCATTTGACGGCGCATCGTTTTGGGGCCGGGCATCTTATTCGTTGACCCCTGGCATCGGGGCAGCGATAATCGAACAAGTACCCGTGCTGCTAGGACTCTTTTCGGTTGTGGTGTTCGATTGCAAGTCACCGGGATCACGGCAGTTAAGTGTTGAGGGCTATCGGGAAGGTGCTCGGACGGGTTGGGCCGGCCTACCCTGACCCGTCAAACTTGCAGTGCTCTGGGGGGAGCATTTTATGGCCTCATTTGCCCGCGTAGGAGAGCAACCTGTTGCCGCTCCGGCGGCGGTCCCGGGGCAGGAGCAGAACTGGGCTGAGCGGCTCGAAAAAGCGATTGAGCGCGGCGCGAACCACCTCCTTTCTCTTCAAGCCGAGGAGGGCTACTGGCAGGGTGAACTCGAAGCCGATTCCACACTGGAATCGGATTACATCTATTACCTCCACGTTCTTGGCAAGGCTGATCCGGAGCGCATCGCCAAGCTGGCCAACTACGTCCGCCAGGGCCAACTGCCTGACGGCGGCTGGAGCATCTATCCCGGTGGTCCTTCCGAGCTCAATGCGACCTGCAAGGCGTATTTTGCGCTGAAATTGGCAGGTGACTCGCCGTATGCGCCGAACCTGGTGCGCGCGCGGGAAATCGTGCATCGCTTGGGCGGTCTCGAGCATTCCAATTCCTACGTTCGTTTTTACCTGGCGCTGGTTGGGGCGGTTAGCTGGGATCTTGTTCCTTCGATTCCACCCGAATTGTTGCTCATTCCGAGTTGGTTCATCTTCAACATTTATGAAATGTCTTCGTGGACCCGCGGCATCGTGATCCCCATGGCCATCTTGTCGGCCCTGCGCCCCGACTGGAAGCTGCCGGAGCGCGCCCATGTCGACGAGCTGTTCAAGGATCCCGAGCGCAAGACGGCTGCCTTGGATTGGAGCGGGCAGATCCTATCGTGGAAAAACGTCTTCCTGGCTGTGGACCGCGGGCTAAAGCTGTATGAGAAGTGGCCCTGGAAGCCGTTCCGCCAGCGCGCTATCCGCGAGGCGAAATCGTGGATGCTCGACCATATCGAACGCACCGACGGCCTTGCCGCCATCTATCCGGCAATGATGAACTCGATTTTCTTGCTCATGGCTTTTGGCCACGGGCCGGACGATCCCCTTACTTTGCGCGAAATCAAGGAGTTTTCGCGCTTTGAAATTGAGGAACAAGACACCATTCGCATGCAGCCATGCGTCTCGCCGGTGTGGGATACCTGTATTGCGATGGTTGCTCTGGAAGAGGCGGGCCTGCCTCCGGACCATCCCGCTCTTGTCAAGGCTGCGGAATGGCTTCTCTCGAAACAGGTACTCGGCCCCGGCGATTGGCAAGTCAAAAACAAGGACGCGGAGCCCGGGGGCTGGGCCTTTGAATTTCGCAACGACTTTTATCCCGACGTGGACGACACCGCGTTCGTGCTGATGGCGCTCGAGCGTGTGAGGTATCCCGATCCTGCGCGCATGGAAGCCGCCATGCGCCGCGGCATTCAATGGCTTCTCAGCATGCAGAATCGCGACGGCGGCTGGGGCGCTTTTGACCGCGACAACGACCGCAAGTTTCTCTGCAACATTCCCTTTGCCGATCACAACGCCATGATCGACCCCTCGACCGCTGATGTCACCGCGCGCGTTGTTGAGTGTCTCGGCCGCTTCGGTTGGTCCGACGGCCACCCGGTCATTCGGCGAGCCGTGAATTTTCTGTTGAAGGATCAATCGAAAGACGGTTCGTGGTTCGGCCGCTGGGGCGTGAATTATATTTATGGAACGAGCGGCGTCCTGCGCGCCCTCGAAACGGTTTCCCTTGCCACGCGCGAATTCTGCCAGCGCGCCGTCAACTGGCTCCGCAGCGTCCAGAAAGTGGACGGCAGTTTCGGCGAATCGCTGCTCAGTTACGACGTGCCTGCGACGAAGGGTCAGGGGACGAGCACGGCTTCGCAGACTGCCTGGGGTCTTATTGGACTGCTTGCCGGTGCGGGAACGGAAGACTCCGCAGTAAGAAAAGCGGTGGCTTACCTGGTCCATCGCCAGCAAGCCGATGGCTCCTGGAGCGAGCCGGAATTCACCGGCACAGGTTTTCCCGGGGTGTTTTACCTAAAGTATCATCTTTACCGGAATTCGTTTCCTGTCTACGCCCTCGCGCGCTACTTCAATCAATCGCGCAGAGCGGAAGAGTATGCCGCCGTGAAATTCCAGCCTAGTGAATTCCGGCAGCGCAGCGGGATCTAGACTACATGATGCGCTTACCAGCGCGGCTCACGGCAAAATTGGCAAAGGTCCGGATCGCGCAAATCTTTAGTTCCGCGCGGGAAAGCTCTCTGCTTTATTGTGTGGACCCCGGTGTAATTCTTCATCCTGGCGCCGATGCGCCGGTTTCGCGCGAAAAAATGCGGGAGCTTATCAACAATCGGGCACCGGTCGTTTGGGTTGGCGGGAGCGAACCGTTGCACCACTCGGGTGTGGGCCATTTCGTTCGCGCCGTCGCGCGGGGCGGTCGCTTCGTGTTTCTCGAAACCGATGGAACGCTCTTGCCCCGTCGCATTCACGAATTTCAGCCGCTACCGCAACTATTTTTGACGGTGCGTCTGCGCTCATTCGAAGACCCTGGCTCCGCGTTTGCGGTCGAAGGGCTTCGCGCGGCGAGACTGTCCGGCTTTTTTACCGCCGTCCATTCCCCCGTTCACCTAGAGGCAGACCTCGTGCACTTGTCGCCTCTCCGGGCATTCCTATTGAAAAACGATGTGGACGGCTGGCTGATCACCGCGGGATCTTCAGATCAGACCATTGTCCGCAAAACCGCGGAAGCCCGCATCCTGATCCCCAGCAGTTTCTGGCGTCAGTTTTCCGAGGACGTCGAAGAGGCGCTTCTGTCGCAAACGCAGGCGAGGGAATGGAAGGGCGCTCAGGCATCCCTCACCGAAACGCCGCATCCGGAAGCACGTGAAGAAGGCATAGGAATCGCATGACCATCCTGGTGACCGGCGCTTCCGGCTTCCTGGGCAGCCACGTGGCGCGCCAATTGGTGGCGCGGCGAGAAGATGTGCGCGTAATGCTGCGTCCTTCGAGCACCAATCGGGCGATCGCGGACCTGTCGCTCGAATACGTCACTGGCGATTTGCGCGATCCGGCAGCAGTCGCTCGCGCGACGCAGGGAGCCAAGCGCGTCTTCCATGTTGCCGCCGATTATCGTTTGTGGGCTAAGCGCAAGCAGGATATTTACGATTCGAACGTCGGCGGCACAAAAAACCTTCTCGACGCTGCGATACGCGCGGGCGTCGAGCAGTTCATTTACACCAGCACGGTCGCCACCATCGCCGTTGACCGTCCGCAACATCCCAACGAATTTACGGACACTCGACTCGAAGAGATGGTCGGCCATTACAAGCGCTCCAAGTGGATGGCCGAACAGGAAGCTCTCAAGGCCGCCAAAGCAGGCTTGTCCGTCATCGTAGTTATGCCGACTACGCCCGTCGGCCCTTGGGATTGGAAGCCCACGCCGACAGGCAAAATCATTCTGGATTTTCTGAATGGCAAGATGCCGGGCTATGTCGAGACCGGCTTGAATTTCGTTGGTGTCGAGGAATGCGCCGCCGGCCATCTGCTTGCCGCCGAGAAGGGAAGGGTTGGCGAGCGGTATCTTTTGGGCGGCGAGAATCTCACGCTAAAGCAGTTGCTCGATACGCTTTCCCGAATTACCGGTCTGTCGGCGCCGAAGCTGAAAATTCCCCACGGCTTGGCGTTAGGTGTAGCCTACGCCAATACCTTGTTTTCGCGGCTGATTGGTCGGGAACCGGGCATTCCGGTCGAAGGCGTGAAGATCGCGCGGCACATGATGTTTGTGGATTGCTCGCGCGCGCAACGTGAATTGGGTTTCAAGGCGGGTCCGGTGGCTGGCGCGCTCGAACGCGCGGTCCGCTGGTACGAGGCCAACGGCTATATCAACAAGGGCCGCGCGAGGAAGATGGCACGCGCCCGCGCAGCCTAGAGGCAATCTAGTAAGGCGCAGCTGCGCCCTGGTGGTTAACGCTTTTATCCATGCGCGTCCTGGTCACCTTCGCCGTGGAAGCCGAATTCGCCCCTTGGCGCAAGTTAAGAGGCTTTGAAAAAATGACCAAGGGCAAAGCACAGTTCTTTCGAGCGCGCATCGGCGCCAGCGAAGTAAACGTGCTATTGACCGGGGTCGGCGGGAAGAATGCCTGGTTGCAAGCGACCAAGGTTATTTGCGATGGTGAAGTTGATTTCTGCATTTCCAGTGGACTGGCCGGTGCGCTTCGTCCGGAGTATCACCTTGGAGACGTTCTTGCCGCGAAGGAGGTTCAGGCGGTTGGCTCGCAGCGTGTAGTCGCCGCGGATGCTCGGCTGGTTCGGCTTGCGGAAGAGCACGGTGCGCGCGCGGTCGATTCGTTCTACAGTGCCGACCGCGTGATCGGTTTGGCGACGGAGAAAAGAGAACTTGGCAGGCTCGCTGACGCCGTAGAAATGGAGAGCGGGGCAGTGTTATACGAAGCAGCTGCATTCGGGGCAAAAGGAATTGCCATTCGCGGCATCAGCGACGCCGCGGACCAGGACCTGCCCCTGGACTTCAATAGAGTTATGACTTCAACGGGGGAGGTAAGCATCCCTCGCGTCTTGGGCGAGATGGTACGTCACCCCCTGTCCACGGCTGCACTGGTAAGGTTTGCAACGCAAAGCCGCGCGGCCGCGGAAAAACTGGCGGCATTCCTGGACCGTTATGTCCAGGCGGTCGGATCGTCAATGAGCACGACGAGCGGAGCGGTAGCACGATGAGCCGCACCGGCACGACGCTAGAGGCCGCCCGCTCACGCCGCCCCATCCCCAAAACCATGCGTGCCGGCGTCTTCCGCGAAAAGGGCATCGTTCGCGTCGAGGAAGTCCCGGTCCCCGAAGTCAGGGATGGCGAAGCGCTCATCAAAGTTGCCGCCTGCGGGGTCTGCGGCACGGACATCAAGAAGATTTTCCATCGCTACGTCGAGCCGCCGCAAATCCTCGGACACGAGCTGGCCGGCACGGTGGTTGCCGTCGGCCGTGGGGTCAGCAAATGGAAACAGGGTGATCGCGTGATGAGTTTTCATCACGTGCCATGTGGCAAATGCTTTTACTGCGAGCGTCGCCTCTTTTCTCAGTGCAAGCAGTACAAGACCACCGGCCTGACCGCCGGCTTTACTCCCAACGGCGGCGGCTTCGCCGAATATGTAAAAGCCATGCCTTGGGTCGCCGAGCGCGGCATCGTGGCGGTTCCCGAGAACGTCAGCTTCGAAGAAGCCACCTTCATCGAGCCCATCAACACGATTCTGAAAGCCGTCGAGAAGGCCCGCGTAACGGCAGGCGAAACCGTCCTGGTCATCGGCTGCGGTCCCATCGGCTTGCAGCTCCTGATGGTCGCGAAGCTGGCCGGGCCCCGTCTCTATACCAGCGACCCCATGGCTGAGCGCCGCGCCAAGAGCCTTCGTTTGGGCGCGATTGAGTCGTTTGACCCCAGTGGTGGTAAGCTGGTGGAGGAGATTCAGGCCCGCACGGAGGGCCGGGGGGCAGATGCCGTTCTGGTGGCCGTAGCGCATCCCGCGGTGGTCGTGGAAGCGCTGGCTGCGGCGAGGCCTGGTGGTCGGGTCCTGTTGTTTGCCGCCAACGATCCGGTCACCAGGATCGAGTTTCCCGCAGCGGCTGTGGGGATTGACGAAAAAGAAATTCTGGGCAGCTATAGCGCCGCGGTGGATATCCAGGAGGCGGCCGCGGACCTGGTGCTCCGCAAGAAGCTTCCGGTGATGGATATTGTGACGCACCGGTTTCCCCTGGATAGAATTCAAGACGCTTTGGAGCTGGCAGCCCGGCCCACGGAAGAATCGCTAAAGGTTTTGATCACGCACGGATGAAGACCACGATCAGGAAAACAGAAACGGAAGAGGAATTGAAAGCTGCCGTCGCACGCGTTGCGGTGCCATCCAAAATGACTGCTGCGGTTCTGTATGGCAGCGAGGATCTTCGCGTCGAAATGATCGACGTGCCTTCGTTGGCCGCCGATGAAGTGCTTCTTCGCGTGCGCCTCGCGCTCACCGACGGCACGGACCTCAAGGTTTGGAAGCGCGGCTATCATGCCCGCATGATTCAGCCGCCGGCGGTCTTTGGCCACGAACTGGTAGGCGACATCGTGGCCGTCGGCAAGCGCGTCGATCCGCGCTGGCGCCTCGGCATGCGGGTCGTGGCGGCGAATTCCGCGCCGTGCCTGCGCTGTTACCACTGCCGGCGCGGCCAGGAAAATCTTTGCGACGATTTGCTTTTTAACAACGGCGCATATGCCGAGTACATGCGCATTCCCGGCCGCATCGCCATGGAAAACATGCTGGGAGTGCCGCACTCGGTGGATGACCAAAGCGCGGCGCTGGCGGAGCCGCTTGCCTGCGTTCTGCGGGGCATTCACGAAATGGAGGTGCGCACCGGCGACATTGTCGCGGTGATTGGCTGCGGGCCGATCGGGCTGAAATTCATCCGCATGCTGTCTCGCCGTGGCGCCCGGGTCATCGCCCTGGCTCGGCGCGCCGCCCCTCTCGATGTGGCCAAACGTCTCGGCGCGGTCGCTACCATCAACGTTAACGAGGTGAAGGATATTGTCGCCGCTGTAAGGGCTCTCACCGACGATCAGCGCGGACCGGATTCGGTCGTCGAAGCTGCCGGCAATCCCGCCACCTGGCGCATGGCGCTGGCCATCGTGCGCCGCGGAGGCGTTGTGAATTTCTTCAGCGGCCTGCCTTCGGGTACGCGTCTTGAGATCGAGCCTGCCGCCATCCACTATTCCGAGATCAGGCTCATCTCTACGTTCCATCACACGCCGCGCTTCTTCCGCGAGGCGCTGGAGGCGATTCGTCGCGGTGACATTTCTGCGCACGACTTTGTCACCGAAGAAATTCGTCTGGCCGACTTGCCGCAGGCCTTCGAGCGTATGAAGTCCCGCAGCGGCGAGATCAAGCTTGCCGTGCGGCCGTAGTTTGTACGTGCGCCGTCGACCCGCCCGTCATTCCGAGCGAGAGAAGGAATCTCTCTTCTGATGCTTGTTCCCGGCGAACTCGCCATCACGCAGCGCGTGCCTCAGCCGGGCTGCTCGTCTGCCGCGGCCGAGGAATACACTCACTGGCTTGGCACCCATCATTACGAGAACTTCAGGGTCGTCTCTTGGCTCCTTCCGAAGGCGCTCCGCCAGCATTTCTACAATGTCTATGCCTATTGCCGCTGGGCCGACGACCTTGGCGATGAGGCTCCCGACCCCCTGCGCGGACTTGAACTTCTCGACTGGTGGGAGCGCGAGCTCGACGCTTGCTACGAGAACAAGCCGTCACACCCTGTTTTTGTCGCGCTGCGCAAGACGATCCTCGCCAAGGACATCCCCAAGCAGCCCTTCGCCGATTTGCTAAAGGCATTTCGACAGGATCAGACGACCAACCGCTACGCTGATTGGAACGCCGTTCTTGGCTACTGCGTTTATTCCGCCAACCCTGTGGGGCAGCTGGTCCTTTATCTCTGCGGCTATCGTGACGAGCAGCGCCAACGCCTTTCCGACGCGACCTGCACCGCCTTGCAGCTTGCCAACTTCTGGCAAGACGTCTCGCGCGACCTTGAAAAGGGCCGCATCTACATTCCGCTTGACGTTGCTCGAAACCACGGTCTCACCGAGCGCGACATCGTGGAGCGCCGCTTTGACGAGCGCTATGTCGGTCTGATGCAGGATCTTATCGCCCGCACGCGCGCGTTGTTTGACCGGGGACTGCCGCTCGCAAAAATGGTCGATAAACGTCTCCGTGTTGACCTCGAAATGTTCAGCCGCGGCGGCCTCGCCGTTCTCGACGCCATCGAATCCATCGGCTACGACACGCTCCATAAACGCCCCGCTATCAGCAAGCTCAAGCAGGCTCGGCTTCTTGGTCGCACGTTGCTCAAGCATCTGATCGAACCTAGCGCCGCGGCAGCGGATCAGGCAGCCGAAAGGTTGGTCGCCGGCACGGAAAAGCAGTTTGGAAAACCGCAACCCGCTCGGGCGGTTGCCGACTCCTACGAGCACTGCCATCGCATTGCCCGCGCCTCGCACAGCAACTTCTATTACGCCTTCTTCTTGCTGCCCAAACCCAAGCGCGACGCTCTCGCCGCGCTCTACGCCTTCATGCGTCACATCGATGACGTTACCGACCAAGCCCGGGACCTTGCCGCCAAGCAGCGCGGGCTCGCCCGTTGGCGCACGGCCCTCGATCAAGCCATCACCGAAGAGGAACGAGTTTTCGACGGGAATGCCACCTTGGCTTCACCCGCGACGGCCCTCAGCGGCGCGGCAGAAGTTCTGCCCGCTTTGGTTGATACGATGCGCCGCTACAACATGCCCGCCCGCTATCTTCACGATCTCATCAGCGGCGCCGAGATGGACCTCACCGTCCGCTTCTATCCCACGTTCGACCGCTTGCGCGAATATTGCTATCGCGTCGCCGGAACCGTCGGCCTGACCTGCACCCAGGTGTTCGGTTTCACCGACGCGCGCGCTCTGGACCTGGCCGAGAAACTCGGCCTGGCCTTCCAGCTCACAAACATCATCCGTGACGTCCATGAGGACTATAAGCTCGGCCGCGTGTATGTTCCCGAAGAAGACCTTGCGCGGTACGGCGTTTCGCCGGAAGATTTTGGCCGCGACGAAGCGACGCTCGGCATGCACGAGTTGCTTCGCTTCGAATCCGACCGCGCATGGCAGCTTTACGAGGAAGGTTCAGCCTTGCTCGGCTTGATTGAGCCGGACAGCCGTAGCGCTCTCTGGCTCCTGGTGCATACCTACAGCGCGCTGCTCGGCCGTATCGAAGCGCTCGACTTCGCCGTCTTTGGCGAAAAAATCCGCCTCTCCAAAGCGGAAAAAATGGTATTCATGGCCAAGGCCCGTTTCGGCCACCACCCGGAAGAGAACATCCTTGAAAAACGTGATCGTGATCGGCGGCGGGCTGGCGGGGCTGGCGGCCGGCGTCGCGCTGGCTGATGCGGGTTGGCGCGTTCGTTTATTCGAGCAGCGCCCCTTTCTCGGCGGCCGCGCAACTTCCTATGTGCTGCCCGACGGCGAGCATGTCGACAATTGCCAGCACGTTACCCTGGGCTGTTGCACGAACCTTGAGGATTTTTACCGACGCGTCGGCGCGTCCGATAAAATCAGATTTTTCGACCGGCTCCTTTTTCTCGATCCTCAGGGCCGCCGCGGCGAAATGAAAGCGGGTGCGCTTCCCGCCCCGTTTCATTTTGCCGGTTCTTTCGCATCGTTTGCGCCACTCATGCTACCCGACAAGCTGTCCATCGCCCGCGCCATGCTCAACATCATCCGGCACGCTGGCAGTTCTCCGGACCTTTGCGAAGGCGACGGCCTCTCCATGCTCGAATGGCTCCGCCGCCGCGGCCAGACGAAACGGGCCATCAATCGCTTTTGGCGCGTCGTTCTGGTTAGTGCGCTCGACGAAGAACTCGGCCGCACCGATGCGCGTTTCGGCGTGGACGTCTTTTGGAAAGCCTTTCTTTCAAACAGCACGGGTTATCGCGTGGGCGTGCCCGTTGTTCCACTCTCGAGTCTTTATCATGGTTGCAAAGAAGAAATCGAACGTAGGGGCGGGGAAGTGGTGCTGCGCTCGCCCGTACGCGGACTGAAGCTCGAGAGCGGCCAGCTCGCCGGCGTGCGCTTCGATGAAAACCGCGAGGAATCAGCGGACGCTTACATCTTCGCGATTCCACACACCGCGCTTGCCGAACTCCTCCCGGAAAGCCTGAAGCGGTCGGATCCATCCCTTGCTCATCTCGACAAAATCAAAACCTCGCCCATCACCGGCGTCCATTTCTGGTTCGATCGCCCGGTGCTGGACGAGCCCTTCGTGACGCTCCTCGACACGACCACGCAGTGGATCTTCAACAAGACCGCTCTCTACGGGGGTTCTGGCGGCGATCCGAAGAGAGCAACAGACTCCTCCGAAGGTACGCAATATCTTCAACTGGTCATCAGCGCTTCTTACGATTTGCTTCAAAAATCCCGCGAGGAAATCATCGATCTCTGTCTCGCCGAGGTTTGCCATGCTTTGCCGAAGGCTCGTGACGCACAATTGCTGAAGGCCACCGTCATCAAAGAAGCGGCCGCCACTTTTTCGCCTGAGCCCGGCGTCGATCGTTGGCGCCCCGGGCAATCAACCGCTATTCCCGGGCTGTTCCTGGCTGGCGATTGGACGCAAACCGGCTGGCCCGCCACCATGGAAGGCGCGGTTCGCAGCGGCTACCTTGCTGCCGAGGCTCTTCTTCGCTCTTCCGGCGCCCCAAAGACTTTTCTACGGCGCGATCTCGCACCAGACGGCTTCATCCAAATGTGGCTTGGCGGCAAACCTGCTTCTCAACGGCGCGAATTCTGACGCAAAAAGCCCTGGCTCCTTGGCGGGCTTGTGTTGTGTCAGCCGCTCTCCGTTTCGGCTCTCTTGAACCCCTGCTCAGGCTCTCTCCATGCTCCACGCTCTCAAACCATCCAATCTTCCTCTCGTACCGCGTCAATTCCTCTCCCACCGCGTCTAATCTTTCGTACTCGGCGGCAAGCGATGCCATGAAATTCTCGTACGCCTGCCGCGAGGTCCAGAAATCCAAAGTCAGAAATATTGCAGGATGCTCGGGATCGTGCCATAATTCAGTTACCTGGTCGTTCGAATCACTCTGGAACAGTTTGGCCCAGTCCCCTCCGGGGCCATAGACTTTCTGGAACCGTTCTTGGCAACGCGGCTTGACTTCGACCTCCCAGAGCGCTACAAACATAGAGGTCCCATCTCCTGCTCTCGGACGTACGTCACTCTGCAAAGCGAATCCATGTAGGGATAGCGCAGTCCGGCCGAGTGTAGCAATCCGAATGGATACAAGCCAAGTGGGCACACGGTTGCCTTGAAGTTTAGTTGTGGCCGTTGCAGTCCGTCAGGACTGGCGGGCGGAGGCGTTTGTGGATCGCAAGTATAGTCATCGTGGTTACCGCGATTCTGAGAAAAGTGAGAAGCGCGAGCGCTCTCAGGAAAAGAAGCCGCCTGCTGGCGGCCCGCGCGGCGCCGATCAATTCGGCCCCCGGACCCCCCGCATGGTCGGAACCGTCACACGCGCGCGCTGTTCGAATTGCGGCGCCGTGCTTGCTCCCGGTTTCGATCCCAACGGCAAATGTCCCAAGTGCCAGTTCGAATTGCATTGCTGCAAGCAGTGCCGCTTCTTCGATACTGGCGCGCAGTTCGAGTGCACCCAGCCGATTCGCGAGCGCATCTCTCCCAAGGACGCCCGCAACAACTGCACGTTCTACGAATTTCGCATGACCGTTGAGAAAGACACCGCGCCCACTTCTTACGCGCAAACCGCAGGCCCCGCTGCACCGGCGCCCCCGCGCTCGAACGACGCGCGCCAGGCCTTCGAAGACCTCTTCAAAAAGTAGCGCCTCGAGGGGCAGGAGACTTACATCGGTCGACGGTTCGAGCAGGGCGCGGGCCAACCTAATTGTTGCGAGCTCCGGAATCTCGCATTCTCTTCTCCAGGGAAAGCTGAAAACTGACCACATTTGATATCCTTGTGCTGTCAGGAGTGCTGCCATGAGGTGCTCTCGCCGCGCCTTTCTCGAAGCCGGTCTCGCCCTGCCCGCCGTGCTGCATTCTGCTCCCGAACCTGGCGGTTGGCGGTCCTCGGGACCCGCGTTTTCGCAAGACTCTTCCTTCGATCCTTGGGTTGAAATCCACGCCGAAAATCTGCGCCACAATGTCACCGAAATCTCGCGCCGGGTTTCCGTCCGCCCCATCCTGGCGGTTATCAAGAACAACGGCTACGGCCTGGGCGTCGTCAATGTCGCGCAACTTCTCGAACCGCAGCCCGAAATCTTCGGCTTCGCCGTCGTCAAGCTTCACGAAGCCTTCTCCCTTCGCGACGCCGGGATTCGCAAGCCCATCCTGCTTCTCGGCCCGTTCGATGAGCAAAATCTCGCGGACGCCGTCGCCCGCGAAATCCTCCCCATGGTTTACACCGCGCTCGGTCCCGCTCTCGAGAAAATCGCCGCCAAACAACAAAAACCTGTTTCGCTGCACGTCTGCGTGGACACCGGCATCGGCCGCGTCGGCGTGCCTTACCACCAAGCCGCCGCGCTTCTCGGCGACCTCGCCGGCCGCCATTCCGTCCACATCGAGGGCACCATGATGACCTTCACCGAAGATCCCGACTTCGACAAAGAGCAGCTCGGTCGCTTCAACCAAACCTGCACGGCTCTTGAAAAAGAGGGTATCGCCCTTGGCAAGAAGCACGCCGCCTCGAGCTTCCCTCTCTTCCAACATCCCGATGCTTTCTTCGACATGGTTCGGCCCGGCATGGCCATCTACGGCATCTATTCCGAAAACGAATTTCGCCACATGGGCATCATGGACCTTCGTCCCGCCGTCAGCCTCAAGGCCCGCGTCATTTACGCGAAAAAACTGCGCAAGGGCGACAGCGCCGGGTACAACCGCGCCTACATGGCCAAAGACGATGTTTGGGTGGCCACGATTCCCGTGGGGCACGCCGATGGCTGGCCGCGCGCCGCGGCAAAAGGTGCCAAGGTGCGCATCAACGGCGATCTCTATCCCGTCATTGCCACGGTTTCCGCGAGTCACTCGATTGTCGAGATCGGCGCCGAAGAAAAAGTCAAAATCGGCGACGTCGCTACCCTTTTCGACGCGCAATCCGGCTCGCGTCCCGAAGATGTTTCCGAAGCTTGCGGTGCCTCGGTCTACGACCTCACCATGCACCTCAATCCCTTGCTCCCCCGCCGCGTCGTCTAACCTCATTCGAGATTCGAGCACTCCTCCCAACCACGTAAGTATGGCCATCCCGGTGCCAGCCGCCGCGGCACGACCCGAGCCTCCAGCGCTTCGGAGCGCACGCCCTTGCTTACGTCCTGAAATCAGTTCACAATCCGGCTGCCCGCGCTCCCACTCGACGCGCGACGCGGGTGCTTTCGATTCTTTTCCAAGGAAGGCCGGCCATGCGACGCACCATTTCCGTCATGACACTGATTCTTTGCACTTCAGCCTCTGCCCGCGCCCAATCGAAACCTCCTGTTCCACCCTCCGATTACGGCCAGTGGGAAGCGCTGGTCACCTTCCGCGAATACGGCGGCCTTTCTCCCGACGGCAAATGGCTCGCTTATGGCATTAATCGGTCGAATCGCAACAACGAACTCGGCGTCACGCGCATCGCCGACGGCGTCACCAAAACCATCGCTTTCGGGTCGCAACCCGCCTTTTCTTCCGATTCCCGATGGGTCGCTTACTCCATCGGCATTTCCGAATCGCAGGAAGAAAAGCTGAAAAAAGACAAAAAGCCCATCCCCAAGAGAATCGGTCTTCTCAACCTCGCGACCGGCGAGCTAACCACCGTGGACGGTATCCAATCGTTCGCCTTCAGTCCCGACGGCGGGTGGCTCGCGATGCGCCGCACTCCCCCCGAGAAAAAGGACTCCGACAAGAAAGATTCCGCAGACGCCTCCGATGCCGATGATGCTCCCGCCGGCGCCACCATGCTTGTGCGCCAGTTTTCCACCGGACGCGATACTTCCTTTGGCAACGTTTCGGAGTACGCCTGGCAAGACCTCCCGAAAACCGGCACTCTCCTCGCCATGACGATCAACGCGGATGACAAAACCGGCAACGGCGTCCAGATCTTCGATGTGCACACCGGTTCCCTCCGCGTTCTCGACACCTCCGCCTCCGTGTATTCGGGCCTTTCCTGGCGCAAGAAAAGTGCCGACCTGGCTGTTCTTCGCTCCAAATCCGACGATCTTCGCGACGGCCCCACCCAGGTCGCGCTTGCCTGGAGCAATCTCGGCGAAGCCGCTGAATCCGCTCATCGCTATGACCCCACCGCCGATGCAAAATTTCCCACCGGCCAGCGCACTGTTTCCTTTCACAAGCCGGAATGGGCTCTCGAAGGTGGCGTCGTTTTCCTCGGCCTCGCCAAGTGGCAAGACAAAATCGGCGAGCCCGCAAAGCCCGCCGCTCCTGCTGCCGACGGCGCAAAGTCTACTGACGCTTCGAACGCCTCCGATGCCGCTGCAAAAGACGCGGAGGCTGCCAAAAATAAAGACAAGGACGAAGACGAGCCGCCGTCGGTCGCCGTCTGGAACTGGCGCGACGTTGAAGTCATGCCCAAACAAAAGCTCAGCGCAAAAAACGACCGTCAAAAAAACATGCTTGCTGCGTGGCACTTCGAGAAGAACTCTCTCATTCCACTTGGCAAAGACTTGGACGAGCGCGTCACTGCTCTCAAGCACCAATTTCTCGCCGTTTCCGCCGACTGGTCCGCCTACGCCATGGACCGCTCCATCGGCCGCCCAGCGGCTGATATTTCTCTCGTCGACATTTCCACCGGCGCGCGCACTAAAATTCAGGATCATCTCAACAATGACTACTACCTCGAAGAAAGTCCCGGCGGCCGCTACCTCCTCTGCTTTCACGACGACCACTATTGGACCGTCGACACCACCACGCGCGCGGTCGTCAATATCACCAAAAACGCTCCAACCGCTTTCGTCAATCGCGAATCCGACTGGACCATCAAACAAAAGCCGCCTTTCGGCGTCGCTGGTTGGACCAAGGATGACGCCGCCGTCCTTCTTTATGACAAGTTTGACCTCTGGCAGGTTGCTCCAGACGGCTCGCGCGCCGTACGGCTGACCGACGGTGCGGCCGATCAAGTCCGCCATCGCTACGAAAAGCTTGATCCGGAAGAGGAATGGATCGATACGAGCAAGCCCATCTACCTCAGCCTGTTCGGCATATGGTCAAAAAAATCCGGCTTTGCGCGTCTCCGGCCCGGCGCCTCCGGCGCTCTCGCCGAGGAGCATCTGGTACTGCTCGACAAAAGCCTCGATCACCTCGCAAAAGCCAAGGACGCCGATGTTTTCGAATACGTCGAGCAAACTTTTGCGGAATCACCAAACGCCTTCATTGCCACCGCTGATCTCAAGGACGCGAAGGCCGCCACAAAAACCAATCCCTTCCAAAGCCGTTACGCTTGGAGCCGCGAAGAACTTATCGAGTACAAAAACAGCCATGGCGGACGCCTGCAAGGCGCGCTCTTCTATCCTGCCGGTTACGATCCCGCAAGGAAATATCCCATGATCGTTTACATGTACGAAAAGCTCTCCGACAATCTTCACCGCTACAGCCCGCCTTCCGAGCGCAATTATTACAACCTGAGCGCGATGGCCAGTCACGGATATTTCGTTCTCGAGCCGGACATCGTCTTCAAACCCCGCGATCCCGGCGTCTCCGGCTGCCAAACGCGTCATCCAGATGGGGGTTGTTGACCCGAAGCGCATCGGCATCATGGGTCATTCCTGGGGCGGCTTCGATACCACGTATCTGGCCACCCACACCGCGAATTTCTTTGCCGCCGCTGTTGCCGGCGCGCCCATCACCGACCTGGTCAGCAATTACGGCAATCATCATTGGAGCTCCGGCATTGCCGAAACCGACCACATCGAAACAGGACAGCAGCGCATGGAGGTCCCTCTTTATGAAGATCTCCAGGCCTACATACGAAACTCCGCTGTTTTCGGCGTGGCAGGCATGACTACGCCGTTGCTCATCGAAGTGGGCGACAGCGACGGCACCGTGTTTTTCCACCAGGGCGTCGAGCTCTACAACATCGCCCGACGCGCCAGAAAAGATGTTGTCCTCATCGAATATGCCGGCGAGGACCACGGCCTGAGCAAAAAAGCCAATCAAATCGATTACCAGCGTCGCATATTTCAGTGGTTTGGCCACTACTTGAAGGACGAGCCTGCACAAGCCTGGATTACCAACGGCGAAACCTATCTCGAACACGAAAGGGAACTGAAGCAACGCAAAGCCGCCAGCGCCAAAGACTAAAAGCCGTCACTTAGATGGGAGACATCGGGGCACGACCGCGACGGCCTGGTTCCCATTGACGGCAAGCCGGTGCGGCGCCAGGCTCCTCACTCCCCCGAAAAATCCAACCTTGCAATCTTGTCATCCTTCGTCAACCCAATCGAAAGCATGATCGTCCTTTGCGAATACCTCGCCCGATACCGGTAATTCCTCTGCCCGCCTTCCTCTGTTCTCTCCATCAATTCCAGCGTCTTCACCTCTCCAAACTCCTTCAGCGCCGGCCCCAGCGCTGCGATCTCGTCCGGAAAAAGCTGTTTCTGCAGCTCTTCGGTGAACCCGTCCGGCTTGGCTCTCCCATCGGCAATGTCCCGCAGCAGCCCCCTCACCATCAGCGTGACTTGAGGTTCTTTATCTCTTATCGGCTTCTCTTCCGCTGGTTTGAGCGCGGGATTATAGATCGTCGCCACTCCCGTCACGATCTTTTTCGGATTCGAGTGCCCCGAATCCAGATTCGTCAGCGCCACGACGGTCAGTCGGTCATCCACGTATCGCGCAATGTAGCAGGTGAACCCCTGCCATGCTCCGCCGTGCGCGATCACCCGATGTCCATTCGCGCTGTCGATTTCCCAGGCGAACCCGTAATTCGCTTTGTTCGGCTTCCCATTGTTCAACTTCTCGACCGTCCACATCCTCTCCAAGCTCGCTTTCGTCAGCAGTCGCTCGGTGTAAAGCGCCCCATCCCATTTCTGCAAATCCTCCACCGTGAAATACAGCGCGCCGTCCGCCGTCGAATTCAGCGAAGGTGAAACCCATTCCTGGTTTTTCAATTCGCCCTTCACCAGCCGGTACCCGGCAGCCCGCCTCGGAATAATGTCTTCTTCGCTGATGATGCGCGTGCGTGTCATCCCCAGGGGCTTAAAGATCCGTTCTTGCAGAAAATCGCCGTAAAATTTTCCGGTCAGCCGGTGAATCAAAATGCCCAGCAGCACGTAGTTCGTATTCCGGTAAGCCCAGTCCTCGCCCGCCTTGAAATCCATGGGCATCTCGGTGATTTTCTTGTACAGCTCGTCTTCCGTGTAGTCCAGACGCACATAAAACGGGCCGCCTGCTTTCGTGCGCGCTCCCGTTTCGTACTCGCTCAATCCCGAAGTGTGGCTCAGCAGGTTGTGCACCTTGATGTCGTTCCATGTTTCGGGCGCATCCGGAAAGTATTTCTTGATGGGATCATCCAGTCCCACCTTGGCTTCCTCCACCAACATCATCACCGCCGTAGCCGTGAACTGTTTCCCGACGGACCCCGATTGAAAGATCGTGTCCGGTGTTACCGCCGCATTCCACTCCACATTCGCTACTCCGTAGCCCTGTGCCTTCGTCAACTTTCCGTCGCGATACACTCCCAGCTCTACGCCCGGAATGCGTTGTCTTGCGAGCTCGCCCTGGACCAACGCGTCCACCTTCTCATCGGCCTCGTCGGCTGCCGGGAGCCTATTCCCCGTTACCAGCGCTACCGCACCCAAAACGCAAAGCACAACCGTGGCGATCTTTCGCATCCTTTCACCTCCAACCGACGCGTGTCTTACGGAACGCGCTTCACCGGCCTTCCAGTTCCAAAATCCAAATCCCATCCCCCGTCAGCTTCCGACGAAACAAAGACTTTCCATTCTCGGTTTGAAATTCAGCCGCCGGGTCGTCCACCAGCTTGCGAGCCGTTCGCAATGGCCAGGGCAGGCGCCGAGAAACCATCAAGTCCGCAGGATCCTTCGCATGGTCAGCCGAACCGCTGCCGGCAAGGCCACAGCAGCACAAAGACCAGCCCTGACAACGCGCCAAAACTTCATCGAAAAAACCCCCAAAGGCCGCTTATCCATTTTGCTGCAAAATGTTTTTTTCATGGTCAGACGTTAGCCGATTCTCCGTTCGCGCTGGCGGTCCGCCCAAGCAGTCCAAGGAACCGTCAGCCATAGCGCCAACGCGCTCAGGGCCACCATGCGAACGTTGGGAGGCGGTGGCCCGAGCAGGGAAGCGGCATAGACCACGGCCAGAAAGAGGACAAAGGACCAGAGACCATAGCTCCCTGGGGCCTTTCGAACGCGTTGCGGTCAAATAGACAAGCAAGCCGATTAGGAAGAGCCCAAATTCAACCAGTAAAGTTAAGGGAAGCGAATTCCACATTCCCAGCCCGACTTTTGGGCCCCCGGGATAAAGCGGCATGTCCGGGCGATGGGCAAAATAATCCAGCAGCCAATGTGTCGGGAGCAGTGCGCCAACCACCGGCGCCGTGCGAAGGTCGCGCCGCCAGAAAAAATATGCTCCGCCGAGCAGCAAACCCCACACCAACTGCAGCAACAGGCTATGCGATATGGGATAGGAGATGAAATCGAGCGGAGTGACCCGCGTGGTCCCCGGCACAATCCGCACTTGTTCGATGCCCAGGAGAAGCAGTACCGGCCAAAGGCAATCGGCGAATTGCGTGGACAATACCAGCGTGCCTAGCGACGCCGTCGACGCAAACTTCTTCCCTGCCATGGCCACCGCAAAACGCCCCAGGAACATAGCCCCGCACTATGACCATCACTCTTCATGGTGTCAATATCTGCCAACGCGCGCTCCGCTGTTCTTCCTGCCCCCAGTCTCAAAACGCTGGTTTTGCGCTGAACAGGTACTGCGTCTCTCCCTTGATCGAATCGCCGCTCGTGTCGGAATCCCCGACTCTTTTGCGGACGCCGCTGCCTGCCGACCACGAGGGAGTGGTTTTCCGGGCATTGTCCCAGGATCTGCCGGCGTTTCGTCTTTTCTTGTACGGTTCTTGAGGTCGCGTTGATAAGACTGCTCGAGATGCGCGAGAGATCTGACCGCAGGGCGGTAAGTGTCTTCTGGAGCCGGACTTCAGTTCATCCGCAACGAAAAGGTGGGGCGCTCGACTTGCTCGGCAGGTTTCCCCTTCAAAGTGTCGTGGATTTGCCGCAGCAACGCATCGCGCGAGAACGGTTTCTGTAGGAAGGACGCCCCTTCCAAAAGACTCTGCCCCTCGCTGAATTCTTCCGTGTACCCCGACATGTAAACCACTTTCAGGTCCGGCAGCCGCCGCTTCAGCCGCTTTGCCAATTCCGGGCCGCGCATTCGCGGCATGACCACATCCGTAACCAAGACATCGATTGAATCCGCGAATTTATGTCCGATGTCGAGGCCATCTTCGCCGTCCACTGCGGTCAACACCTGGTAACCGGCTGCGTTTAGGAATTCGCATGTCAGCGTTCGCACATCCGCTTCATCCTCGACCAGCAGCACCGTCTCTCGTCCGCCGCGTACCTTGGCGGCGCGCTCCTCCGCCGGAACGGTCTCCACCTTGTCCGCCACCTGCGGCAGGTATATCTCAAAGCGCGCTCCCGCCCCCGGTGCGGAATCCACTAAAATATAGCCGGAACTCTGCTTCACTACGCCGTACACGGTAGCCAATCCGAGCCCCGTGCCTTTGCCCGGTTCCTTGGTCGTGAAGAACGGCTCGAAGATCCGCGCCTTGATGTTTGCGTCCATTCCAAAGCCGGTGTCGCTCACCGCAAGCATCACGTAATCCCCCGGGGCCAGCGGCGCGCGCGATTGCGCGTACCGTGCATCTACACAAACATTCTCCGTCTCAATGGTCAGCGTTCCGCCCTTTGGCATGGCATCGGAAGCATTCACGATCAAATTCAATAGCACCTGCTCCATCTGCCCCGGATCGGCTTGCACGCGCCCGAGCGGCTTGCCCAGCTGCACCTTGTATTCGATGTCCTCGCGCAAGAGCCGCTGCAGCAGCCTGCCCATCTCCACGATCAATTCGTTCAGGTCCAAAATCTTCGGTTGCAGCATCTGCCTGCGGCTGAATGCCAGCAACTGCCGCGTCAACAGCGCCGCCCGGTCCGCCACGCGCCGAATCTGTTCGCAATTCCCGCGCACCGCATCGGTCGACTTCAGGCGCTCCAGTGCCAGGTCGCTGTTTCCCTTGATCACCGTCAGCAAATTGTTGAAGTCGTGTGCCACGCCTCCTGCCAGCCGTCCCAGCGCATCCATCTTCTGCGCTTGCCGAAGCTGTTCCTCGAGCTGTTCCCGCTGCTCCTGGTTCCGTTCGAGCGTGTCGCGCATGCTTTCGAAGGCGCGCGTCACGCGCGCCACTTCGTCACCGCCCGCCGCCGTCAGGGGGTAGCGGAAATCTCCTTCTTCGAGCGCGCGTACGCCATCCACGAGCGAGCCCAGAGGCTTCGTAAACGTATCCGAAATCACGTACACCAGCATCACTCCCGCCAGCACCACGATCAGCCCGAGGCCCACGAGCGTGTGGTTGAGCCGCCCGAGCGACGCCAGCGCTTCTTCATCCGATTTCAGTACGATAAGACTCAGGTTCGGTTGGGCGCCCGGCAGCAGGTCGAGCGAGCTGGTATAGAAGTGTTTCTCTCCGAGTCGCGCCTCCTCGGGCTTGTCTCCGGTCTTGAGCTGAGCCGCGATTTGTTGTTCCCCCACCGCCGAGAGCGAACTCACCCTTAGGTCCTCTCCGGCCTCAAACACTACTTCGCTCGCCAGAATCCGCCCCAAATCCTTCGCTCGCGCGGGATCGATTTCCCGGCCCACAACTACCGCCCCCATGGGCATGCTGTTGATCGGCGGGTCTTTAAAGAACCGCTTCACCACCACTTGATAGATCTGCTTCCCATTCACCCACCAGTCCCGGCTGCCCGCGCCTCCAACCAGATCCTTGATGCCTTCGCCCGACACATCCGCAGGAAAGTCCGAAATCCTGCTCTGCAGCGCGGTAATTTTGCCCTTGCTGTCCACCAGCGCGAACAGGTCGCATTCTTCCGACTGCCACGGGTTCTGGCTCACTTCGCGGATCACCGTCGGATCACCGTTCCGCATATACGCGAGCGTGGCCAGCAGCTCCGCCTTGCGGCCCAAAACCAGCCGGCGCTGCTGCTCCATGACCTGAAAGGTTAGGATGGAATTGCGCGCGTCCTCTCCGACTTGTTGCTGCACTTGCGCCTGCATCGATTGGCGCACCGTGAGCAGCGTGCCGCCGGTCATCGTGGCGATGACCAGTACCAGCGAGAGCAAGAACTTGCTGCGCAGTTTCATTTGCCCCGCGAACTCCTGGGTTCGTTCAACGGTCACCCGAACCAGCCTCGGTCTTCTTGCTTGGTTTCTTGGGCGCCCGCTCGCTCGGCCCTCGGGGACATGTGTCTCGTGCCCAGTGGAACCGTCATTTTCCGGTGGCGTTTGCATGAGAGGGCTAGGGTCAACTATCATGAATTCTGCGATATTTCGCTGTAATGGCCCTTCGGTACTATCGGCGTGGTACCCACGTGCGGCCTGTGTGTCTGCAGACTGGAAAACTTATTCTCTCCTGTCTTTCTGCGTCTCTGACTTTCTGCCCTGGCATCTTCTTCTGGAACGTTTCACACCCCCATTCCATCCAGGTTTTTTCTTGCCCTCTCCCATGGCCGCACGCGCGGCAGCCACCGCGGCACATTCCGGCAGTATTCCTCATACTCCGCGGCAAACATCCGGCGTAGCGTCGGTTCCTCGTATCCCAGCACAAACAGGTGCACTCCCAGCACCACCAGGCACGCCACCGCGATCGCTGCCAAGTTGCACCGTCCGAACACCACCCACAGCCCGGTCCATCCCGCAAGGAATCCCACGTACATGGGATTACGCACGTAGCGGTAGAATCCCACCACCACCAGCCGCTTCGGCGGAGCGATCGGCGCCGGCGTTCCGTGTCCCGTGCGCCCGAAGTCCCACACGCACCGCAATGCCACGGCAAATCCCAGCACCGACGGCACCGCCGCGATCCACCGCCAGCGCGCCGCGCCCGTCGTTTCCACATGAAACCCCAGCCAGCCCGGCAACAGCCAGAACCACAACGAAAAAAATCCCGCGCCCACCAGCAGCGACGCCACCGCCGTCATGCAATCCCCGTTGCTCTCCGGATGTTCCGCTGTTCGAACCCCGGTACTCGTCATAGGCCAACCCCTTTCTTTTCCCGCTCCTCCCTATCTCGAATTTCTACTTCTCGATTTTCCGGTCTGCCCTTCCTGCTTAAGCAAACGACTCCTCACCCGTTTTGGTTACAAGCTTCCTCCTGTCGATGATTTGCTGTTTGGCCGAATCGTCCGTTTCTTTCATTCCTTTCATTCGCGTCAAAGTCTTCGCGAAGTGGCGTTTTGCTTTGTTTCTGTGCACAATGGAGCCTGCACGTGCTGGAATTCTCAACCCGAAGAAGGCTCGCTCATGAAGAGACGGTGTGCCCTCGCCTTGGTGTGGCTGGCCCTTGCCCTTGGCGCAACCGGCGCTCGGCAGAAGCAAGCAGAGCCGCTCTTACCCTACACCGCGGTCCACGATCCGCAATTTATTCCCGCTTCGTCCGCCAACTTTTTGCACGACCCGGACCGCGTCATCGGCGTCATGGCCGGAACCGTCGCCAAAGCTTACCCCGCCGCCATTCTCTCTCAACACGGCCTTGTCGAAGATCAATCGCCCTCCGGACCCATCGCCGTCACCTGGTGAAGCTACTGCAACACGGCCCTCGTGTTCAGGGCCGCCAGCAAAGGGCGCGAGCTGTACATGGACAATGCCGGCGTCATCGGTGGCAACGAGGTTTTCCAGGACCGCGAAACCGGAAGTCGCTGGCAGCAGTCCAGCCTGCAAGCGATTTCCGGGCCGCTCAAAGGCGAACGGCTCGAGCTGTATCCTTTTCTTCTCACCGATTGGAACGAATGGCGCCGCTTGCATCCCGATACGCTGGTCCTCAAGCCTTTGCCGGGTTATGCCGACCGCATCCCCGAAAAAAATGAAATGATTCGCCGCGGCCTTTCGGGCGGAGGGAGTGCGCCTCCCGGAGTGCTCCGCCTGGACGACCGGCTCAAGCCGCGCACCATGATCCTCGGCCTCGACGTGGGCGAGTCGAGCGAAGCGTTTCCCCTATCCGTTCTCCGCGAAACACGCGTCATTCATGACCATCTCGGCGGCCAGCCAATCCTCATCGTCCATCAGCCGTCATCCGACACCACCACCGCCTTCATCGCGCGCGCAAAAGGGAAGACCCTGCAATTCCGCGCCGCCAACGCTGACGCCACCGAACTCACCGACAAGGAAACCGGCTCGCGTTGGGACGCTTACGGGAAGTGCCTTTCCGGTCCGTTGAAGGGTTCACAGCTCGAATCGCTGATCCTGGAGCCGGAATATTGGTTTGCTTGGTCGGAATTCCATCCCGAAACGAAAATCTACGCCTCCGTCGCGCCAAAGGATTAGCCGGAGAAAACGCTAGGAGCTTGCGGATAAATTCTTCTCACCTGTTATCGCGGAAATCTCTCTATCTCATCGCGGGCGCAGCGAAGGATCTGCTTTTGGATTTCGCGAAGATATATAGGAGACGCCTTTTTGCTTCGCCTGCGGAATGACAGTAGTCTCAAAGCCTTTCGGACATCTTTTGGTTGGCCAAACCTCACGCCGGCCCGGGCATCGTCAGCGGAACACCTTTTTTCGCGAAGATCATCGCCAGCAGCTTTGCCGGCTGAGTTTCGCTCGCGTTGCGCGATACTTCGTGCGTGCTTCCGGGCGGCTCGTAGAACATCTCTCCCGGCTGATAAGTTTTCTCTTCCTGCCCGGAAATCTTGGTCACGATCATTCCTTCGAGCACGTACGCCAGCACGAATCCCGCATGGTGATGCACCTTGCCCACTCTTCCCGGCGCGTAGTCCACGACACTGACGGTAACCTCCCAGTCGTCCATCGTGAGGTTCGGCAAGTCGTGCTCAAAAACCAGGCCCGCTTCCGCCCGCTCCCCGCTTTGCGTCCGCGTAGAAGTTCGTGACTGCCCGGCGGACTGCAACCGTGGCGCGGTTTCCGATCCCGATGCGGACCGCTGACCGGTTATTCCGGCTCGCCCGCGGACTTCGGCCGCGCTCCATCCGGACAGCAATGCAATGGCTCCCGCAAGAGTCTCTCTTCGTGTCATGGTGATCATGGCCCGATTATACTCTCCGCCTCTCTTGCAGCGGGCGACCTTCGCTTGAGTTAGTCAGAACGAAGGATCGTCAGGTCGGCTCGATCCCCTGGGACAGCCATTCGTGCCTGTCCTCCGCCTTGTAAGGACGCCACGCGTCATTTCGAGGGAGCGCGAGATCCCTCTTTACGGGATTGTCGGTCCTGTTTCTTTTCGCTCGCAGGTCCTACCGTAAATCTTTCGCCGCCTGGTTACATTTTGAACCACGTCCGGAAGCCTCCGCCTGCGGCTTGTCACTCCTAACTCCTTCGCGAACAACGAATTACACCATGGCATGCGATTTGCGCCCGATCTCCACACGCCCGTGGGCCTAGGCGTGGTCAAAGGCACACGGCTCGATGGAGGCTTGCATGAAGCCTCTGAAAAACCCCTGCTTGGCTCTGGTTGCCGTTTCTCTGCTCGCGATCCCCGCTGCGGCGCAGGAGAGGGCGCGCCAATAGTGGTGCCGGTAAGCAGCGCGGCCAGGACCGTGCTGAGCAGGTTCAGAACGAGAACAAGAAGGGTGACAAGGATAGGTCCAAAGACGGCCGGAGCCACGGCAAGCATGAAGGCTGGGAGAAAAAGGGCAAGCACAAAGCCAAAGTTCACAGCTAAGAACGTCTTGCTGTAGCTCACTCACCGCACTAGGGGAGCCGCCTCAACTCCGGCCGCGGCTCCCCTGTTTCAATTCCCGCCCTTCCATCTCCACATCCCAACTTTTGCTTTCTGATGCCTGATTTCCCATTTCCTTCTTGCCTTTTCTTTTGTCTGGGCGCAGCAGCGCTGCGCCCATCCTTGTGTTGGCGCGGGGGATCAACGCGAAGACCTCGCGGACGCTCGTTTCGCCGCACCCTTCCCGAGGAAGTTCACAAGTTCCGCGTTCACTTCGTCGGCATGCGTCCAATTTACGGCGTGCGGCCCATCTTTTATGGCGGCCAAGCGGGCGCCCGTGACCAGCTTGGCGGTCTTTTCGCCCGAGGCTTTGATCGGTACGATGCGGTCGGCGTCGCCGTGAATGATCAAAGTGGGTACGTTTATACGAGGGACGTCCTTGCGGAAGTCCTCATGCCATGTGGGGACGCCGGCGAGGCTCGCCGTGGCAGAGGCACTGGCGGCTACGTTCCAACTGGCTTCGACGACCTGTTCGCTGATGCGCTTGCCGAGGAAGACATCCGCGTTGAAGAAGTTCTTAAAGAACTCGGTGAAGAACGCATAACGGTCCGCAGTAATAGCTTTTTGAATCCCCTCGAACACACTGCCGTCCACGCCATCGGCGTTGTCGTTTGTTTTCAACAAGTACGGCGGAATGCCTCCGATAATCACCGCCTTGCTCACGCCCTTCGATCCGTATTTCCCGATATAGCGTGCCACTTCGCCGCCGCCCATCGAAAAGCCGACAAGTGCGAAATTCTTCAGCTTGAGACGGATCACCACCTTGTGCAGGTCTTCTGCGAAGGTGTTGTAGTTGTAGCCCGTCGTGGGCTGGCTGGATTTGCCGAATCCCCGGCGGTCATAGGTGATGACGCGGTGACCTGCTTCCAAAAGAACGGGAACCTGCTTCTCCCAGGAAGCGCCGCTGAGCGGATAGCCGTGGATCAGAACAACGGGGTCACCGGAACCATGATCTTCGTAATAGAGTTGGATGTCACCTGAGTTTTCTTTACCTACCGTAACGTATGGCATGGAGGCCTCCTTTTCGTTCCCTTGGATGCATTGGAGCTTCTGCACGGAGCTTTCGTCGTTTCGCAGGAGAACCGTAGACCGTGTCCTTCCTTTGCAGAAGCCGACCTGTCAGGTCGGCTCGTTTCTCTTCGTCGGGCAGGCATTCCGCCCTTCGCGCGCCGAAGCCTACTTGGGCCTCCTACCCGCACAATACGGTTTCCGTACCCACGCTTCGAAGGCTTGGTTCAGGCCAGAGGCACCGTGACTGATTTCAACTGTGCCAACGGAACGCCATGAGGCGCAACGCCTCCACGATCCCGAACGCGCCCTTTACGAGAACTTGGCCACTCGCGACGGCCCCTACGCCGCTCCCGCCGGTGCGGAACATTCCCCGGCGCTGAACAGCTCCGACGCTGTCGTTTTCCTAAGGAGGCATCCAAATGATCCCGGTCAATCGAAGGTCCCTACCTTGGTTCCCCGCATCCCGACGCGGCCGCTCCTCTTCAGCGGGTCACGGGTCACGCATCACAAAGGCAGGAATAGTCCAAGCCCCTTGGGAGTCTCTACCCGCAAAGGGGTTTAACACTTCAAAACGCTTCAAAACATCAGGAGAGTGGCAATGGCTATCTACCAGACCGGGGGATATCGAGTAAAACCGTCTGCGGTGGGCAAAGTCAAGCAGGCGATCAAGGTGTTTGTGCGTTACGTGCAAGAGAATGAGCCGGGAACAAAGATGTATCTAGCCTGGCAGGAAAAGAATGATCCGACGCGCTTTTTGCACCTGTTTATTTTTGAGGATGAGGCGGCGCACGCACGCCACGGAGCGTCCGCTGCGGTGAGCCAGTTTGAGTCCGTGTATTCGCCCGAGTTGGTGGGTGGCGATGTGGCGTTCACCGATTACAAGATGATTGCCGGCAAGCCGACCGAGCAGCAGTGGATGAAGGCCACGAGCCGGGCCAAAACGGCCAGCAAAAAGGCGCCGAAGAGCAAGAAGCGTTCGCGACGGTAGGAGGCGTTAAGATGTCGATTCAAGGCTTTTCTACGTTGGTTGCCAACTTGTCCCCCGAAGGGCCGCAGCCGTCGAGAGATTCATTCGCTTCTTCCAGCAAAAGGCGCGGCCCGCCTTGAGGTTTCGGGCCGCCTCGGACTCCCTTGTAACGTGAAGATTCGGAAATTCTCCGGCGACTAGCCCAGTGGCACCCTACCTGAGCGTGGTCTAGGTCGCAGCAATAAATCAGGTAATGGCGCGCAAATTTGGTGGGACGCAGGCCATCCGCGACTTGGAGCCTGCTGTAGCCCGACCACAGAGCGGCTACCAGCTGATGTTTGCCGAGGAGGCTACGGCATGGTCGGGGGGGCTCGGAGAACCATCCGTTCGTGGATGGGAGCGCGAAGGTGGTCATAGAACCCTGGCACCGAGAGCACGCCCAGGCGCTTTAACTCGCGAGCCGGAAGCCACGCGTCTTTACTTTATGGTGTCCTTGGTCGGTCCAAAACAAACAGCAGGGGTTCGGCGGGAGGCTGGTCGGCAATGGCGTTGAGTTCGGGATAATGCTGGCGCAACGGCTCCGGCACTTTCACTTTTTGGTTCTTCAGGATGCTGATGAGCTCGAGCGCATTGACGACGGCCTTCCCTTGAAAATGGTTGTTGGTGATGACGAACGACCGCTGCGTATGCTCGCTGACTTTGCGGACGCGCGCGATCCACGGGTCGAGCTCTTCCGGCGAGTACAGATAGTTGTAGCGCTCGTGCGCCGGAACATTTTCGTCGTCGGTGAACCAAGTATCGTAGCGGCGGCCGTGCAGGCGGACATAGCCGACAGGCGAAGTCGCTTGCGCGGAAGGCGCGAGCGAACGCCCAATGATGGGCTGATCGATGTTGCAAATGCCGGCGCCGTGCTCATGCAGCAGGGCCAGCGTTTCGGGGGCGTTCCAGGTATCGTGGCGCACTTCGACGACCAGCGGATAATCGCGAAAGCGCAGCAGCACCGCGGAAAGATACGCCATGTTCTCCTTGGTGCGATGGAAGGAAAAAGGGAATTGCAGTAGTACGGCGCCGAGTTTGCCGGCAGCGCACAACACGTCGAAGCCGGCGCGGACGGCGCGCTCGTCCTCGGCCGAGCCGGAGGTGGTGAAAGCGATGTCGTGGGTGAAGCGCCGCCAAAGTTTCGCGGTAAAAACAAAGCTGCGATTACCGGAGACGAGGTCAACCCATTGCTTGGCAGTCTCCAGTTTGAGCGGCTGGTAAAACGAAGTATTGATTTCGATGGTGTCGAAAAACTCGGACAGATACGCGGCCTCATGGAAGCCGCGCGGCCGCCGAGAGGGATAAACGAAACCGTCCCAGTCCGGATACGACCATCCCGCGGGGCCGATGCGGAGCATGTGCCGGGAGGCGTTGTCCGGCGCCGCGTGCGGCTCGTGAGCGCCGAGATGCGGAAGGGAATCGGGGCCTGTGTTCGCCTCGTTAGGCGCCCTCGGTGCAAACACCCTGGCGGGCAATGAGGTTTTGCGTTTGCGCGGCTGCATGGGTGCTCCGCTGGTCATTATATACACGTACGTCGCTACTACTGCCTGACTATAAATGGGTTTGCGCCGCGAGCAGAGTAGTAAGAAGGGCAGAGAAGTGTCAATGTACGGCTTGCGCCGTGTCGGCGCGGGCGGCAGTCGCTGGCGATTTTCGTTTGATTCGATCAGCACGCGGCAGCTGGCAACCGTGAGGTAACACAAAATCCCAGAGGAGTGATAGGAGTGATGGCAGTGATAGACACCGTTGCCCCGGAGGTGACAGGCTGCTATGCTGTGGCTGATGCGGTCCAACTTGCGAGACCTCGTTCGCCTGCCCCTTCCTGAGAAGTTCTACAGGTGCAAACATGAAACTCTCCATCAATTACAAGCATGTCGAATCGCACAAGCCGGTGGAAGTTGAAGTCGAGCGCCACGTTGCCAAACTGCAGAAACTGCTAAAGAGCTACTCCCCCGACCTGGTCCAGCTGCATGGCGGGTTTTCTGTGAACCCCCACACGCAGGAACTTTGCTGCGCCCTGACGCTTTCGCTGCCGTCGGGGACCCTTCGCGCCACCGGCGAAGCCGCCACGGTGCGCACAAGCTGCAAGAAAGCATTCAGCGACCTGGAAGCTCAGGTGAAAAAGCACCAAGAGAAACTGCGCAAGGATTACGAGTGGAAGCGCAAGCGCCGCCCCAGCACTCGCGAAGTCGTTCTGACGTGACGCTGCGCCGCGCGCGACAGTCAAGTGGCTGACTTTACGCAACTGACGAGCGGGCGCTCCGCGACGAATCAAATGAGACGCCGTCCGTAAAAAAGGCTGCCGCTTGCGGCGAGCCGATTCACTCGCTGATTCGTTCCATTCCTCCCGGACTTCGGTAAGCGACCGGATCTCCGTCGGTTTTTGGGTGCCATCGGCTTTCGATGCTGGAGAGGCCTGTGGAAAAAGGGGACCCCGGACTCTTCGACGCTGCGGTTCTCGAAGCAGTTTGCGAGTCCTGCGCACCGGCGCTCGGCTAAGTGCAACAACCCGTTGCTTTCAGCGAGTGGGAGTTTTCACGTGTGCTGAAATTCAATAGCTTTCAGCGAGCTGTGCATTTCCTCAGCCTTGCCACATCCGGGGAGCCACCTGAGAAGCAATTTGGTGTTTACCTGATTTATTTCTTAGCGGAATCCCACAGACTCACCGGCGCGGGTAGCTTGCTCTGCTGGAGCGATTGCGTAACTGGCCATTGGCGCTGTCGCAAAATGTAAAATCGTGTTTTCTGCCTCTTGAATTTTCCATTTCGGGTATTGACCTGGTGCGCGTCTGGGTGTAAGAGTGCCTTGCTTCGTCGCTGGTCCATTCAGGCTCCGGCGAGGGCAGGTCAAAAGACGGCGCTGCCCTTTTGGTTGTCCGAGCAAGTGGGTGTATTCCGAGTGAAACCAAATCTGCATGCATCGCGAATGCGAGCGTTGGCTGAAGCCGTTTGAGGAGGGGTGATGATTCGAAACGGACGTGTTTCGTGGCTAGTTGTGTTGGCGGGCGTGCTGGCGCTTTGGGCGGTCGTATGCACGCCAGGAATTCTGCGGGCGCAATCGGACCTCGGAAGGATCTCGGGATTCGCAAAAGATCCGTCAGGGGCGACGGTTCCGAACGCCAAGGTCACCGTGCGAAGTAACAATGGCGGCGTGGAACGGCAGGCGGCCACTAATGAATCGGGCTACTACGTCATCACGAACGTTCCGCCAGGGCTGTATACGTTGACAGTGGAAGCGTCAGGATTCCAGAAGTTCGAAAGCAAGGACAACAAGCTGGACCCAGCCGCCGACCTGGTGATCGACGCGTCGCTGACGGTAGGAGTGGCGAGCCAAACAGTGGAAGTGTCAGCCTCGGCGGTCACTCTGCAAACGGAATCTGCCACAGTCCAAAAGCTCGTCACCCGCGAACAGATCGATTCCCTCGAGCTTAACGGCCGCAACCCCATCTTCATGGCCAACTTGGTGCCCGGAACGCGCGGCGGCAACCTCGCCAACCTAAGTTTCAGCTTCAGCCAGGGACCCTCGAACATCAACGGCGCACGCACGCCGGAAAGTTTGATTACGTTTGACGGCGCTCCTGCCGTTCGTACTCGGTCGAATGGAACCAGCCTCGGGTCCGCCGACGTGGATTCCACCCAGGAAATTCAGATCCTGACCACCGATTACGGTGCCGAATACGGCAGGTCCTCCGGCGGGCAGATTCGCATCGTCTCCAAAGCGGGAGGCCAAGACTTCCACGGCGCCGTCTACGAGTACGCGCGAAATACCATCTTCAACGCTAATCCCTGGCAGCGCAATGCCAACCCGCTCTTCACCAAAATCACCGCCCCCGTTCATTACAACCAGTTTGGATACAACATCGGCGGGCCGTTTTATATCCCTAACCACTTCAACACTGGCAAGAACAAAGTCTTTTGGTACTGGGGCCAGGAGTGGGTGAGGTATGTTTTCACCGATACTCAGCTTCAGACCGTCCCGACTCTGCTGATGCGCCAGGGCAATTTCAGCGAATTGTTGGTCAAAAACATTTTCACTGGCGACCCCGTGCAGTTGGTCGATCCGAAAACGAACCTGCCTTTTCCCGGGAACATTATCCCCGCGCCAGGTACAGCTACCACCGGTTCAACGGCTACACCAAATGGGCTGGGAATCCTCAACGCTTGGCCTGTACCAAATCTGACTACGCCCATCGGCACCTTCAACTGGTTCTTCTCCGCCTCACACCCGCAAAATCAACGCAAAGATACTTACGCCGTCGATCTCAATTTGAGCAGCAAGCAGCGCCTTCAGTTCCGGCGTACGTATTTCACTTTCTGGGAGTATCAGCCGCTTGACGGCAACACCAACGAAACTCCTAAATACTTTAATCGCCCAAATCAAACCAACTCCATCGACCACGTCTGGACCCTCAGCCCGAACAAGGTGAACGAGGTCTTGTTCACCTTTAGCTTGGACCAGGTCTATATCCCCATTGATGCTGCACACTTTCTGGATCGCACAAAAGGCGCCGCGCAAGGTCCGGGATTCTTCGGCCTCAACTACCCGTACATTTTCCCGGCTAGCGAAAAGTTGCTTCCCACCCGCATTCCTTCGGTCAATATGACGAACTTCTCTACCTTGAACGGTGGGCCTTACCCGTCTCATTCCACGGGTCCCATCTTCGACATATCTGACAGTGTCACCTGGATTCGCGGCAATCATACCTTCAAGTTCGGTGGCTTATATGAGCACTCCGGTGAAAATGATAACGACGAAATCAACGTTTCAGCCTGCTCTACCTGCACGAACAACCAGAATGGCCAATTTGGTTTTAGCGACAATGGCGGAAAATTCATCCGCCCAGGATACCAGGCTGCGACTTCGAATGCCGCCGTTGCCAACGCCGCCCTCGGCCTGTTTGACACCTATTCCGAAATCGGCCACCGCGCTTACACCATCTTCCGCGGCAGCATGTGGGAGGGCTTCGGTCAGGATACGTGGAAGGTCAAGCAGAACCTAACCCTCACCTTGGGCGCGCGATATTCAGTAATCGTTCCTTATCACGCCACCTGGGGAAACATGATCGTCTTCGACCCCGCGTTCTATGACTCGACTTTGGCGCCGACTGTCAGCCCGACGACCGGACTCATTACCGGAACCCCCACCATCGCTCAGCTTTACAACGGCATGGTGATTCCCGGCAGCGGCTTCCCGTCCAATGCATCTAGCCATTTCCCCGAAGCGAGTTCCGGTCTTTACAATGGCCTGTTTCGAGGCGTACCCGACCACTACTCGGACATTCAGTGGGGTGATATCCAGCCGCGCGTGGGTATCGCCTATCAGCTCAACAACAAAACCGTGATCCGCACCGGCGCAGGTCGCTTCTTCACTCGCCTGGGCGTCAGCGACTCCATCTTCCTCGGCGGCAACCCGCCCTTCCAGCCCAACGCCAGCGTGTCGTTTGGCTCCGTGGACAACCCCGGAGGGGGCGGAACAAATGCGGTTCCGCTGGTTGTGACCACCCAAAGCAAAGCTTTCAAGAATCCCGAGTCCTGGGCATGGAATGTCACCGTCGAGCGCCAACTCCCTTGGAATTCCATAGTCAGCGTTGGCTATGTTGCGCACCGAGGTTTGCATCAGCAGCGCGAGGCCGATATCAATCAGCCAACCCTCGCCCAACGGGCTGCCAACCCCACCGCCAACATCAATGCCGTCCGGCCGTACCAGGGTTTCGGCACCATCCGCCGGACAGACAACGTCGCGAACTCCCTGTACAACTCGCTTCAGGTGAACTGGAGCCGCCGCTTCAGAAACGGCCTCCAGTTCGGCGCCTCCTATACTCTGTCCAAGAGTATGGATAGTGGCTCGAACCAGCGCGACGTCGTCCCCGATACCTACGACATAAGTATGTTGTGGGGGCCGTCGGAATTCGACGTCCGTCATATCTTCGTCGCTAACTACTTGTACCAGCTTCCGTTCCTTCATGGACACAACGGCTTCCTCGGCAAGGCTCTGGGCGACTGGCAAATCAGCGGCATCGTCCAGTACCAGACCGGAACTCCTTGTAATGCGATCCAGAGCGGCCAAGACTTCGCTGGCGTCGGCCAGGACGCCAACTTTGGTTGCGGCAATAACGGCCAATTTTGGGCCATGAACGGTACTCCCCATCTTGTCAAGACGTTCGGCCCGAACGGCCAGTGGCTCTCCACCACCAATCCCGACGGATCCCCGATTTTCACTAAACCAGCTGCCGGAACGTTCGTCACCCAACGTGTACGCGACGTCCTCTATCAACCCGGACTCGAGAACTGGAACATGGGACTCTTCAAGAGCTTTCCGATCACTGAGCGCTACGGGCTCCAGTTCCGCGCCGAGGCCTTCAACGTTTGGAACCACCCCAATTGGAACAATCCAAGCCTTAATCCCGCGAACCTCAGCACTTTCGGCAAAGTACTCACGAAGGGCAGCGGCAGTTCAGGAAACGGTGAGCGCAACCTGCAGCTTTCGCTGCGCTTCTATTTCTGATCGCCAATGAATCGTCGATGCTGACACATCTCGCGCGATGGGAGCTGAAATAAATCAGCTCCCCGGCGGGATTTCGTCGGGCACTTGGTAGAAGCGCCCGTGAGACACGCGAGCCGCATAACTTGAGTCAGGCGCGCCGTCTTAGTGATCTTCTTTTGCGGTTCGCGCTGCGATACTTTCGCTTAGTTCACTATTGAGATTTCTCATTCTCCCGATTGACCGAGGGCCGAGCGGCGCACAACCCATAGTTCGCGCGAAGGCCACACTTGGTCCCATCCTATCCAGGCGAAATCTAGGACTGCGTTTTCTTATTCTGTTTGTGGTTGGAGCGACAAGGCGTTGCTGATAAAATTAGTGAATTCAGTGAAGGCGACGTCGTCGGAGCTATGCGCCGGCTTGCAATCCTCCAAGAGAATGGAGACAAACGGGGATTAAATAAGGACGTAAACGTCTAAGGGGATTGCGATGCGGACGCGCTCGCTGCGCCGCCACCCACCCAACGCCTTATCTTTACTGGCCCTACCAGGTCTCGAAGAGCTTGCGTTACCTTCGATAACGTACGGTCTTGGGTTGCTCTCTGTGTCGGACGAGCGTCGAGCATCCTCGATGACACTTAACAACTCTTTCCACTTGTTGGGAGCCACTCCGAGCCTCCTAGCTTCCCCTTTCCGATTTCCCGTATGCGAAGCTTAGACGGGGCTGCCATAACTCACAATGGTACGTGTGTTGTTCGCATCAACTGAACTTGATAGGTACATACAAGCATGCTAAAGCCGAAAAGTCCTTGGGTGGTATCCTCTTCGGGAATAGCAGCCGACTCCAGAAATTCGGAAGCAAGGGCCCTGACGGGGGCAGTTATCCTCGTCGCGAGTTGAGAAACCAAACGGTCAGTCTTGAACGAGGACCGGAGAAATCTCGTCCGAACCGGGGACGGCGGCTTGAACGCGGACGGTTCTCTCTACATGAATCTGATACCAGAAATGGCACAGATAGATCAGCGGCAGCACCAAGAGCCCCGCGACCCAGCTGGCGGAGTGGCTCAGTGTGCTGACCAGACCGGCAGCAACCGCGCTCACCAGGAAATAAGGAAACGCCCAATAGAAGCAGTGAAGCCATTCCTTCTGAAAAGGCTTTTCTTCCGTCAGCGAAATGACTCCTGCAACCAGGCCTGTGTTCAGGAGCAGATAAATTAGAGAAGCAGAGGCAAGAAGCAGAACGAGAGAATTAAGATGCAGTAGCCGGAGTATCGCGTGGCTGAGCCAGTCCGCCAATCCAGCGGACAGCACTAACGTCCCCATGTTGAACACGATCTGCTCCGGTCTGGGCGGGGTTTTGGCGTGCCACAGGGTCTGCACGAACGCAACGGTGCAACCCAGCAGAAGTGTTTCGCCGAAGCCGAAGTCGGCGATCCCGACCAGGATGAACGGGAAGCTGAGCGACATCGTGCCTTTCATTCCTGGGAGACGGATCTTTTGTGTAGAGAGCACCATCGCTAGGAAAAGGAATGCGAGGAGGCGTGGGAGTCCCGTGGACTGCCAGTGAGACAAGCCTGCGACCAACACGATGAGGCCGACGGCGGCGATCCACGATATGTAGAGTTTGGCTTTAGTTGTCATTAGTCAGGCCTCGCGCCAACTCTGCACGTTCAATTCTCGCCGCCAACCAAAATGCTTAGCGCTTTGGAAGTCGCTTGGTTCGATGTGTCACCCCACACAACGCCGGTGCCCCACACGACGCTGAAGCCCGCGTTGGAACTCGCGCCCCAGCAAACGCTACTTCCCCATAGCACCGCAGTTCCGTTCACGAAGACGTTTGTGCCCCAAACAAGCGAAGTGGCCCACGGTGAAGAATCTCCCCAAACGACGCCCTGGCCAGTAACGAGATAAACGCTTTGTGTCGTAGGATCAAAGACCGCGGCCGGAGATACAGCCGAAGCATCGGCCAGGTCATTGCTGGAGAGGGCAGCGCCAATGTCCAGATAGCCGGCACCGATCGTGAAAATGTCGTAGTAATCGGTGTAGGTGATGCCCGTAGTCGAGTCCGTGACTGTGCTGTAAGCAGGAAAGTTCTTGGAGGCCGTTTTCATCAAACGGGCCTTCACTTGATCGGGCGTAAGGTTCGGATTTTGCTGAAGCAGCAGTACGGCCGCGCCACTGACCACAGGAGTGGCCATGCTGGTGCCGCTCAGCCGCATATATGAGGTCGAGATCGTGTTCGCGGTCAGGCTCGACGTGGAGTTCTTCTTATTATTCTTGGTATTGCCGCCGGTGCTGGAGGTCGTCGCGGAGGAGTACTCGCTCAGATAAACGTCGGTGGGAGTACTCAATAGGGACGCATTCGGCGCCAGCGTGGAGACGACCTGATTTCCAGGCGCGACGATGTCAGGTTTTACGACAAAGTCGTATGCCGTTGGTCCTTTCGAGCTGTAACTGGCAATGGTGTCGTCGCTGCGGGTGGGAGTCTCTGCCGTCTTCATCACACCCACAGTGATCGCGTACGGATCGTTGCCTGGAGCCGCGATGGTGCCGTAACCTTCCGTGCCCGCGCTGTCATTGCGGCCCTGGTTGCCAGCCGCAGCAACGACGACGATGCCCGCACTCCAAGCGGCCTCGACAGCCTGGCAGAGCGGATCGAGCGTATAACTCTCGAAGACTTGGCGGCCAAGCGAAAGGTTGATCACTCGGATGTTGTACGTAGACTTCAGGCTGATGGCCGTCTGGATCGCCGCAATTACACTGCTGTCGGTACCGGCGCCGTTCTGGTCTAGCACTCGCAGGTTAATGACGTTTGTGTTCGGCGCAATTCCTTTAAATGTGTGCGTAAAGTTCGAACCGGTGGAAAACCACCCTTGACTCGCAATGATCCCGGCCACATGCGTTCCGTGGCCATATTGGTCCGAAGAATCCGTTGTGCCAGGAACAAAGTTCTGGCTATAGACCACGCGCGAACCGTAGGTCTGATTCGACGGAATCCACCAGTAGAGATCGCCAACGGCGGTAACGCCGCTGTCAATGACCGCCACTCCGACGCCCGTGCCATCCAAACCCCACTGCTGCCAAGCGACTTGAGCATTGACGCTTTCTGGGGTGTAATCGAGAGTCGATGTGGAAGTGCCGCTAAGCGGACGATTGGGCGAGATGTAAGCAACGTCGGGATCGTCGGCGAGCGATTGGAGTGATTCAACAGGGACGGAATAATGGGCACCCTTGATGGCGTCGAGCTTCGTTTTCAGCACCCCGCCCTTGTCCTGCACCTTTTGGTGATGTGCAACGGTCGGCGTTTGGTTAAATTGAACGATCACATCAACGGTGGCACCGTTATGGCCGTCTTTCAGAGCCTCAAGATCTTTGGACAATTTGTGCTTCCCATCAGCAAGGGAGAAGCCAGCCGCAAGCAGGCAGAACAGCAATGTCAATAAGATCCTGGCACCCCACGTCGTCGTGCTGGGCGTCTTCTTGGTGGGAACGAGTTTCCCTGAGCTATGCGGTCTCATACGTGGATAACTCCTTCAATTTAATTCTCGCCGTCGATCAAGGAATACGCTGAATTCGTTGCATCGCCCCACACCACCCCAGTGCCCCAGATGACACTGAAGCTTACGTTCGTGCTATCGCCCCAGCAAACGCCTGAGCCCCACAGCACCGCGGTGCCGTTTACAAATACGTTGGTGCCCCACACCACGGAGTCGCTCCATACGACACTGCTGCCCCAGGTCACCGCTGTGCTCTCGACCAACGTAACGTTCCCGGTGCTTGGATCGAAACTCACCGCGGGAGACATTGCCGATCCCACGGCTAAATCGTTATTGGCCAGCGCGGCAGCGGTTTTCACGTAGCCAGCCCCGATGGTGAAGATGTCGTAGTAGTCCGTGTAGGTGATCCCCGTCGCCGGATCCGTGACCGTGCTGCTGACCGGAAATGTCTTGGACGCAGTCTTCATCAGACGCGCCTTGACCTGGTCCGGAGTGAGGCTCGGATTTTGCTGGATAAGTATTGCAGCAGCTCCGCTCACCACTGGCGTGGCCATGCTCGTGCCGCTCAGTGCGTAGTACTGGTTCGAGGTCCCCGTGTTGATTGTGGTCTGATAGTACTGCAAAAGGGCTTTGTTAGTAGGATAGTTTTTCGCCAGCGTCGCAGCCATGTTTTGGTCGGAAACAACCCGATTGCCCGGCGCGACTAAGTCCGGCTTCACGATTTGGTCGAACCCTGTGGGGCCCTTCGAGCTATAAGTCGCGATCGTGTCGTCCACCACGGAATAGGTTCCGTTGGTTTTCATCGCGCCAACGGTAATTACGTAAGGGTCGTTCCCCGGAGCGGCGATGGTGCCGTAACCGTTGGTTCCCATGGAGTCGTTGCGCCCCTGGTTTCCTGCCGCCACGACCACAACGATTCCCGCTCGCCAGGCGGATTCGACGGCCTGGCAGAGGGGATCATAGACGTACGACTCGTACACTTGCCGGCCCAGCGAAAGATTGATCACCCGGATGTTGTAGGTGCTCTTGAGTGCGATGGCCTTCTGAATGGCGGAAATCACCAGACTATCGGTGCCCGCGCCGTACTGATTCAACACGCGAAGGTTGACCAGCTGGACGTTCGGCGCGATTCCCATGAACGTGCGTGTGCACGTCTTGCAGGTCGATCCCTTCCCTGAGCTGCTGGCGATCCCGGCAACATGCGTACCATGACCGTAGAGGTCGTCTGCTGCAGGTCCCCCGCCTCCAGCAAAATCCTGGTTATAGACAAGTTTGTTCTTCCCGCTCAAATCCTGGAAATCGTTCAGGTTGTGGATGCCGCTGTCGATGATGGCGACGCCGATGCCGTCTCCGTACAGGCCGTATACGTTCCAAGCTACGGGAGCGCCCACTGCGGAAGTTACATAGTCCAGCGATCCATTCACCGCGCGGTCAGGACTAATGTAGGCAACGTCAGAATCATCCGCCAAGCTTTCGAGCGATTCCAAGGGCACGGAATAATGGGCGCCCTTGATTACGTCGAGTTTCGTCTTTAGCACGCCGCCCTTCGCCTGTACTTTCGCGTGCTGGGCGTCCGTGGGCGCCTGCTTGAATTGAATGATGACATCAACGATTGGGCCTTTCGAGGCGCCTTGCATAGCGTCAAGATCTTTGGACAACTTGTGCTTCTTCCCGTCAGCAAGGGAGAGGCCAGGGGCAAGCAGGCAAATTACAATCGCCATCAATACCCGAGCGCCCCACGTCGCAGCGCTGAACACCGGGGAATTGATGAGCTTCTTTTCGCGCTCGAACCGTCTTATGAAGGAACTCCCAAGTTGTGCAAAGTTGGTCGAAACGTAGATCTTGGAATTGTTGTTTGCATCGAAAAGCGATTCGCAAGCGGCCAGGCACGTGAAGGTCGGGTCCATCAGTTTCGCTCTACCGTCCAACCCATTCACAGGTTTGCTCGCCTTTCTGGTATCGGGCCAACTCGTGTAGGAAGTGCATCTGCAATGCCAACGGACTCGAACGGCAATTCCTTGTGATTGAAACAGTTAGGGCGATCCAAGCCGCGGAGTCGAGAAGACAATTTGTCGCTCGGTGAGGGTGCCAGGGACAACCTGTCTCGGACCGCTATGGGCCTGCGTCGGGGTTGCATCTTAATTTTCGCCTGTAATCGCAACGTTGATGCTTTCCACTGATTGTTGTGTGCTGCTGCCCCAGACGGCACCGCTACCCCAGACCGCGCCAAAGCCACTGTCCGTGTTCGTGCCCCAAGCGGCACCACTGCCCCAGACCGCACCGGACCCGCTGATGAACACATTCGTGCCCCACACTGCGCCGCTACCCCAAACGGCACCGGAACCAAAGACTAAGTAGACGTTGCCGTTACTTGAGTCGTAGGCAGCTGTGGGAGAGAGCGCATTGCCAGTCGCCACGTCGGAATCGGCGAGGGCCGCCGCGACATCCAAGTAGCCCGCGCCGACCGTGAAAATGTCGTACTGACTGGCATAGGTGGCTCCTGTGATCGGGTCGGTCGCTGTGCTGTACGCGGGGAAGCTCTTTGAGGCCGTCTTCATTAGCCTGGCCTTGACCTGGTCCGGCGTCAAGTTCGGTTGAGTATGCAGGAGAACCGCTACGCCGCCGCTGACGACTGCGGCAGCCATGCTCGTGCCGCTCAAAATGTAATAAGGAGATCCACTGTTGGAAGGATTCTTTTGGTAATAAGACGCTGGGACATCGTTAGCCGGGTAGGCGAATTGCAGCGACCCTTTCGCATCGAGCACTGAGACGGTGCGATTGCCCGGGGCGACGATGTCGGGCTTCACTACGTGATCAAAAAGCGTCGGACCTTTCGAGCTGTAGCTTGTGATCAAGTCATCGTTGCGAGTGGGCGTGCCCATCGTTTTCATGGCCCCCACAGTAATGACATACGGGTCGTTGCCCGGCGAGGTAATCGTGGCGTAGCCGTTTGTGCCCTGCGAGTTATCGCGGCCTGAGTTTCCTGAGGCAACAACAACGACGATTCCCGCTTTCCACGCAGCCTCGACGGCTTGGCAAAGGGGATCGAGTTTGTAGCTCTCAAAGACTGGGCGGCCCAAAGAGAGATTAATCACGCGAATGTTGTACTTGCTCTTGAGCTGAATGGCTGCCTGGATCGCAGAAATCACGGTGCTGTCTGTGCCGGAGCCGTTTTGATCGAGGGCGCGGAGGTTAATGAGATTCGCATTGGGCGCGATGCCCTTGAACGTGTAGATGTATTGGGAACCCGTCGAATTCGTGCCGCTGCTCGCCACAATGCCGGCCACATGGGTGCCGTGACCGTATTCATCGTACGTTTTAGCTCCCCCGTAGAACGCTTGCGAATACGAGATGCGCGATGTCGATTTGCCGGAAATCTGGAAATCCTTATCATTGCTGACACCACTGTCGATCACCGCCACGCCAATTCCCGTTCCGTCCCAACCTTGGCTCCACGCGATGTTGGCATTTACGGCTAGCGCCGTATTGTTAAGGAGTGAGGTGAGTGGACGATCTTGCGAGATGTACAAAACGTTGGGATTCTTGGAGAGATGCTCTAATCTGTTCTCTGGCACTGAGTACAGGCCACCGTCAATTAAACCGAGCTCGGCCTTGAAGACTCCACCCACCTGACGAATAGCTTCATCATCTTCTTTTTCATTCGATTTATGAGAGTGTTTGAATTGAATGATTACGTCGATTTGTTTGGAATTTTGCTCGTTGAGGTCCTTCGCGAACTGGGGGCCGGGGGCGGAATGCACGCCAACTGCCAGGATGGTGCTAAATAGGAATGCAACGATCTGCAAGCGCTTTGTTGCAGTCACAGAACCCTCCTGGGTGTACTGAGATTGTGTTAAGGCATTTGGATCTCCCAACTGGATTATTCAAAGGATTCTTTTAGAATGAACGCGTTACAGGAAATTGGTCGCGGCGGTCGTTGCGACAATTTGTCGCCAGTCGCGACTCGCCGAAGAAGGTTCGGCGAGCTAATCCCTTTGGATTTTACAGGTTACCAGTTTTGCTCCGCTATTCGACAAGATGTCCCTTAAACAAGCTGCAACATTCGGGGCAAAGCCTTAGAGGGAAGGAAAGCCTCAGATACGCGAGCCACGGCGACGATCCGATGTAAGTGCGGGCCATGGCGGCAGGACGGCTCGGGGGCAGCCACTTCCGTCGCACTTACTCTTTGCGTTTTTCCTGACAAATCAAGAAGCCGCTCTCCACGCTTTGACCAACGATGCGAGTCCAAACCACCCTGGCCATGCCTTTCCCTGCGTCATGGCAGAAGGCAACTTCTTGACCGGAGCAGAGTTCTTTGGAGGAATGGGACGCGCGAAATCCTGCCGCGCTCAAGTCTATCAAGCAACTACGAATAGGCTCAGAACGCAAATCTGACTTCAGAATCTTGAGGAAAATCACGCCCTGGACTTCCCGGCGTGGATTCCTCCGACGTTCTTCCGGATGTGCTGGAAGGCAATCAACCAGCGGCGACTGCTTCAAATACATTAGCGGCCTCATACTTTTTCAGCTTACGAGTGAGTGTTCGCCGAGAAATCCCGAGGACTTTTGCAGCTTTCTCGTGGTGGCCGCAGGTCTGATCCAAAGCGCGGAAAATCAGCTGGCGTTCCATCTCGTCGAGACTTGTAACGACGGAGCCCGATTGCAGCGGGATCTTCTGCTTTCCCAGCGGTAAGTCCTCTGGCTGGATTTCGTTTCCCGACCTCATGATCGCAGCGCGAATCACGGCATTGCGGAGTTCCCGTACGTTGCCAGGCCACGGGAAGCTACGAAGCTCGTCGAGTGCGGCCGGGGCGATACGCACATTATTGTGATTCTGCTCGCGCAAGAAGAACTCGGCAAGCACGGGAATGTCTTCCGGCCTCTCGCGCAGGGGTGGCACATGAATGTGAACCTGGGTTAACCGATGGAAGAGGTCGCTGCGGAATTTTCCCGCTTCAATATCTTTCTCCAGGTCACGGTTCGTGGCGGCCACGATGCGGACGTCCGGGGAGATCTTTTTTAGTCCACCGAGGCGATAGTATGGGGCGCCATCCAAAACTCGCAACAGTTTCACTTGCAAACGGGCGTCAAGGTCGCCAATCTCGTCCAGGAAGAGTGTGCCGGGGTCAGCTAGTTCGAGGAGACCCTGCTTGGTCTGCGTGGCACCGCTGAAGGCGCCTCTCTCATAACCAAATAGCTCACTCTCGACCAGATGTTCTGGAAGCGCCCCGCAGTTGAGGTCCACCCAGGGCGAATTGCAACGAAGGGATTGCTCGTGCAAAGCACGAGCAACAAGTTCTTTGCCGACCCCGCTTTCGCCCGTGATGAGGACCGAGGCATCGGTTTGGGCGACGCGCTTGACCATGTCCATTACGCGCCGCATCGCTGCGCTGTGGATGACGGCCGGTAACCCGAGAATCGATCCCGGACTACAACTCATAGTTGTTGCTCCCAGAAATCCCGCTAAGTGATCTATGGAGCGTCGAAACTTTTTAAAGGATGCTCCGAGAAGGACAAATTGACTATGGTACTTCTGAACTGAAGATATGGCCCGAAAGTACTCTCGGAAATAGGAGCTAACCCTTTATTTCTTAACCACCTAGGCAACGCGGAAGCACCAAGGGGTCCATTGAAGTCGTAGGCAAATAGCAGAGACACTTTGACTGTGTCCGAGAGGGCTGCGACAAGTTGTCTCCGCTTGGCGATTGAGCGGCGCGCCTCGCAAACGTGCTGCCAGAATGCGAAGTCGTGAACTTACAACAAGTTGCGGTTGGCCAACCTCCCAGAGCGATTATGGCAGCCCGGTTGCTCCCGTCCTATTCGCTGGTACAACCTTAATGCTTCCGACGAAAGCTCGGTTTATATCGGGATTACTCTTCTTGGCGGACTTTTGTCCTTGTCTCTTGGCCTCTTTCATGGTCAGTGGACTGAGCCCTCGCGTTACCTCTGCTACCTCGCCCTAGCTCTTCTCGCCTCTGGGATGAAAGTGAATCTACCGGGCGTGCATGGAACGATGTCGGTCATCTTTCTGTTCATTCTCATCGGCGTCCGAGAGCTGACTCTGGCACAAACGCTTTTGATGGGCGTACTGGGCACGATGATTCAGTGTTACTGGAAACCTAAGAGCTGGCCCAAGCCGATCCATGTGGCTTTCAACATTGCGAGCATGGCGAGCGCTGTGGCGGGCACTTATTACTTGTTTCATTCGGATTTGTTTACCGGGTGGGCCCGCTGCATAGCCGGTGCTTCGCGTTGCGGACCAACGGATAGACGTAGATGTCTTTGATGGCTTGGCCGTGAGCCTTGTGCTCGCGATCCATGCGACCGCGCCCGGTGGTCTGCCCCACATAGATCCAGTTGGCCGCTCGATAGCAGGTTCCACGAAAGCGGCTGGCATCCACGAGGGTTTCCAACAGCAGCGGACGATGGCCGTAGTGACTTTCCCAATCTGCTGGAAGTTGCCGCGCGGCGAGCGCCAGGATCTTGCTCGCCAG
>QHYH01000272.1 GCA_003223215.1 Acidobacteriota bacterium | reverse complement strand
ACGAGCACCGGGTGATACTTGACGAGCCGAAGCAACTTCTTCGTTGAAGAGGCAATAGCCAGAGCACGCCTGGCTATCCGTCCGTAGAGACTCCATGCTCGCGGCGTTATTACCACAAGGGTCCCAGCAACGTACGGCTTTTCGAACCCATGAGAGACGAGCATTCCAGAAGTCGCTTTCTTCAGCGCGGCAGCACTTCCGATGTTATCCCAGTGTCGATGAGTCAGAAGAATCAGCTTAACATCGCTAGACTCGCGGCCGAGATCCGCCACTGCTTTCAGTATCCGATTCTCACTACCCGGCATCCCCGTATCGACAAGCACGAGTCCATTGTCCGCCTCGACAAGGTAGGTGTTAGCATGACGAGCAGGTACCCTATAGACCCCTTCAGCCACTTTCAACAATGCTAACTCGTCCCTCTAACAGTCACAGTCGCAGCTCGAACTCTTCGCCAGCCCAAGTAATCGGCCTATCCAATTTAAGACTCGTGAAACCCTAGGGCTTCCGCGCCGCCACGACACTGTCGACTCTACCGACAACCTCTCCCAGCGTAGGAGGTTCAAGCCCGCGTCCCTCCAGATACGCCGCTCCGGCAGCATTGGCGAATATCAGCCGATCCTTATGCCCCAGACCAACGCCTTGAGCATAGATGTCCGCCGCGTTCCAGACATCTCCCGCACCCGTAACCTTTGCAGGCTTGATCTTCGCGCAAGGAACGCGAACCCTCTGCCCATCCACAAATGTAGCCGAGAACTCTGGTGTATGCAGATCAACTCTCGGAATCATCATGCTAAACACGCTCGCAGCTCCGAACAGCGGGTCCTCAGCCCCCTCAATCTCCGACGTGTCCTCGGCTACCCCCTTCGCCAGATGGACCAGCTCGTTTTCGTTCACGCTCAAAACATCCACCAGTCCAGGAGTCAGGACCCGTTCGTTCAGTCCCTCTATCTCACCCGTCCGTAAAGCGGGATCTCCGGGGTCGAAGAACGTGACAGCCTTTCCCTGCTCTTTGGCTATCGAGAAGACTTTCTCGGCGAGATCGGTTCCCTTCATGTTCTGGTTCCAGTTTAGAACACAGACAAAGTCGGCTTCGGATATGATCTGCTTGTCCTCCTCTGTCAGCTTCTCGGGGCCAAACTGGGATAGAGACCCCGGGTCGCTGACCATGATGTTGACACGCCTGCCCGAGTGTTCCGTCTCGAACGACATTGTCCGGGACATTGTTCCCGTAGTCCTGACGTGCGAAAGGTCTACACCCGCGAGAAAGTGTTGGAGTACTGTCTTGCCCAGTTGGTCAGTCTCAATAATCGGAACGACCTGACAGCCAAGCTTCGAGAGCTGAGCCACCACATTCGACGCGTTTCCTCCCCGCCCAACCGTGTGTCCCCAGCCCAGAAGGTTCCCTCCTCCCCTCTGGGCCACCTCAAGGAAGGAAGCGGTCAGGTCCTCAAGCTTGCCCGGATAAGTGAGAATGTAGTCGAGGTAGAAATCCGGCATCACTACGACCCTGAAGCTGGGCTTCGCATGGGTGAGAGTCTCTTTCAGCCCTGCAACAGGGTCTACGGATTCTTTAGCTCTCGACACGCCTCCAAGCTCCAGAGTATCGGATTGACTATTCGTTCATAAGCATGGACTGAAATCACGACTTAAGCCTGGCTTATCCAAAATGTCCATCGAAACCGAGATACCCGCATCAAGACTCCAGTTGGGTCTGATGTGGTCTCGGATGAAGAAAGCATCCAGACTGGACCAGCAAGGAGTCTTAGAGCTGAAGATGGACACTACATCAACCGGGCAAGCCGTCGCAGTTCTAGTTCTTTCAGCTCTCGCCTACGGCATCGGCTACACTGAACAAACACAGTTCCAGAGGCACGACCTGTCAATCTACGGCATAATTGTCGGCAGCCTCGCGAACACGGTCACCGTATGCTTCGCGGCCTTCGTATGGTCAGCCACAGCTTTTCTTGTCGGGACGAAGCTATTCCAGGGCAAAACAGGCTACTGGGAACTTGCACGACCTCTATTCTTCGCGAGCAGCCCCTTCCTCCTATTCCTCCTTATCACAATCCCTGTTCCTCCAATCCTAGTCCAAGGAAACCTTCCAATCTACTGGTTCCAGGGGACCATCGCAGTCGTTGCTGTAGTCTGGCTCTTCCTCTCACAAGTCTTTGCTCTGAAACAAGTCATGGGACTAAATCTGCGAAGAACAGTCCTCACAGTTGCGGTAGGCCTCCTCATTCTGGCCTTCATCGGTTTACAATTCGGAACAGGCTGAACAGAGTCCACGTATACGTTGATAATCCGGGTCAGCATACATTTGTTCCAGAACTCGTCCATGATCTCCCGTTCTGGTCCCCTTAGTATTGACAGATTCCGAACGATGTTGGATCGAATGGTGAAATCGGCCCGGCTCAACCGCGACACTTTCCTGGAGTTGAAAGAAGATTCCACAGCGACAGTTCAGGCTCTCACTGTCCTGGCTCTCGCTGGAGCTAGTTTCGGATTCGGATTCGCAGCGGCGATCGGATACAATACGATAGGGATTCTGCTAGGAGCTGTCTTCGGCGCAGTTGTGAGTATGGCTCTGGGCATCGTCTGGGTATCCTTGACGTTTCTTATCGGAAGAAGCCTCTTCGGAGGAAGAGCGAACTACTGGTCACTGGCGAGGCCAGTATTCTTCTCAACCTCTCCCGGCCTAATCTTCCTCATCATGTCGATCCCCGTGTCACCAATCCCAGACGTTGCACGAGCGATCGGTGTGGCTTGGATAGCGATTTCGACAGTGATCGCGGTGAAGAGCGCTATGGGATTGGATACTCAGCGCAGCCTTGTGACATTCATCATAGTCGCGTTCATCGTTCTCCTCGGCTATGGATTTGTTGCCTCTCTGTTGAGCGCCATCTAGAAATCGTTAACCGTAACACGAGGCGAGGCTTACTGTTCGGCAGGCGGAGTCTTTGCCACCGCGGGTTTGTATTTGTTGAAAATATCCATTGCAGGGTCTTTCTTCATGTCGTGATCGCGGTACAGATGTTCCTGAAGCTCGTAGTAAGTGTTGAAGGTCCGTTCAATGTTCTTCACAGCACAGACAAAGCATAGAATCTTGTCCTTCACCAACGTGGACCACGATATCTACTAACTAGTCTTGCGGGAAGGGGAATAAAAAGAGAACTTGGACCGAGAAGCACAAGCTCTCCAAGAGAGTCGGATCCGTAGGATGGGGAAGGACTTGAATGTCAATCCCTCAACTAATATCAAGAGCTGGAAACCTCGCCTTTGCGGAGTAGCAACCGAACGCCTTATGGATGAAGTTAGCAAACGGAACGCTGGGCGATAGCCTGGAGGCGAAAGCTCGTTGTGTGACACATGCGTCGCACACAATCCGAAAAAGAAGAAAAAGTAACGCGTCAGACGTTGTCGAGTGTCTGTCCGGTCCATACTATTTCTCATCTTCCAGACCGAAGAACGACTGAGAAGTTTAGAAGACGGCGCTGTAGGCAGATGACCAATGTCTAAGGCTTGGGGCTTCATCAAAGACCCAATTCACGGATACGTTCGAATTAGCGAAGCCGAAAAGACGATAATTGATACTCGACCTGTGCAGAGACTTCGACGACTACGCCAGCTCGCGGGATCAGAGTTCGTCTACCCCGCTGCAAACCATACTCGGTTTGAACATGTCATCGGAGCGACGCACCTTGCGGGCGTTCTCTCCGAAGTCCTGCCTACACACCTCGACGTTCACACGCAAGAGCAGATGCGCCTAGCCGCTCTACTACACGACATCGGGCATGGTCCATTCTCACACGTGTTTGAGCCCCTCATGGTTCGCCATCTGAAAAAGACACATGAAGACTTCGTTCCATGGCTTGTAAATGAGACAGAAATCAAAGCAAAGCTCGACAACGCCGGGTTTGATCCCCGGAAGCTCGGGCTACTGGCCGTAGGCCGTCTCAGGGACGGAAAGAGACCCTATCTCGACCAGATCATCAGCAGCAGCGTCGACGTTGACAAGATGGACTTTCTAGTCCGGGACTCCTTCCACACCGGAGCAGGGTACGGTTCCGTGGACGTTCACAGACTCATCTACACCATGGACGTAATCCATGGGAACCTGTCCGTTGATGGAAGAGCCGTCGCCACACTCGAGAGCTTCTTGTTAGCCAGACTCGAATCCTTCAGGACCATCTACTTCCACCGAGCCTCAAGAGCAGTCCAGATCATGATAGTCCAAGCCCTAGAGGCGGCAAAGGACGAGCTGAACCTACTTTCTTTTGACGAGCCTGAAGACTACTTGCGCCTCGACGATTACAAGGTATGGACTAATCTGAGGGAGTGCAAGCAGTCCAAGAAAATAATGCAGGATCTAGAAGCTAGAAGACTGCTAAAGTGTTCGTATGAGAAGACTCTCTTCGCTCAGGAAGAGCTCGTTTCAAACGTGATAACGAAGGAGAGCGTGCGAGACAAGATCCGAGACGAGATCGCCAAGAAGGCACATGTCGGGATCGACGATGTGATGATTGATGTACCAACCCTTCCCTCAGTGCCTTACCACAACGCGGTGGAGATACAGCCCCTCGATATACCAGTCTTCAGACATGGACCGACTGGTAAGAAAGAGATCGTACAGCTCTCGGAGATCTCGAGAATAATCGGCGTGCTCAGGACCTTCATGAATCTCGTCCGGGTCTACACCAAAGAACAGTACCGTTCCAGAGTTGAAGCCGCATCGAGACAGATCCTCGGAGAGACACCATCTTCAGTGAAGGTTTCCCTCTAGCAACTCTCGCTTCCCGTTCTGTCACTAGGTCAGAATTCTAGAAGTTACATCAGCACTTTATTTCAACCCCAGAAATGATACTGATATCCGAAGAAACCGTGGTACCTGCTTTGCCCAAGTTCATGCAAACACTCGACGATACTATCTTCCGAGAGCTAGAGAAGATAGCAAAGAAGAGAGGCATTTCTATTCAGGAGCTGATCAGAGCTGTCATCGTTCCCGAGTGGGTGACGGGCCACAATGGCTCCGAGGCCAAAGAGCCGGCCGCAACTAAGCTGAACAGTTGGCGCTAGTCTCCACCATTTTCTAGAACGTTGGGTCGCAACTAGACGCCACGCGACGGCCAACTTGTGATCGATCACTCATCCTATTAAAGAATCATGGACGAATCGTTAGAGTCTTCCCCGTTACATCGAAATTACTTTTGACCCATCATCCACTGATCATTTTGATGATGGTTGATGTCCGGAAAGAAGACGAGAATCTCTCCCAAGGTTGCAACAATTCTGTCTATGATGCGGTTGACGGTGACAGTAAGATGAGCGTCGAAAAGTTCGACGATGCAATGGCTGCACTCGCTTTCACAGCCATGGCAGTCACAATCGCCTTGGGGTTCTTATTCCATCTCTAAGATTTTGAAACACGTTCCAATCAGGAACTTTTGACTTTATCCAGAAGCTCTGAGTAGACCCTTAGAGCCTCTCCCTCGGAGAGTGTCGTGTTGAGA